>JAAEZT010000078.1 GCA_018222765.1 bacterium
TGTCTTGAAAAGGTCGGGCCGAAACAAAGGAGGCGTATCGCCTCAGATACCCATTACCCGCGGCGGTCGGGACGAACGAAATCACGGTCCACTTGCCTTCGGATGACTCAGGAATTTTGACTGTCTCGCCATTAAGTGTTTTCAATTCGGTCTGAAAAGTGCGCCGCGCTTCTTCGGGTTTCCCGATCGCGAGGAAGTATCCCTGGCGGCGGCCGTAAGTCCAACCCGCCATATAAGGCGGGTGGTATAACCAGTATCGAAGATAGCGATCCAGCAGGAAGGTGGTCGCCGTCCACATCGTCGGGTCCGTGGCATACTTGCTCAGAAATGTCTGGCGATATTGATCGTGCAGTAGCCGGCCGCCGGTATCCAAAGCAAGGAGTGAGGCCGCGATAAGAGCCGGACCGGAGGATTCGGTCCCTCCTGCCGATTTGACAAAATTCTCGATGACCTCTTTCGGATTCGCGTCGGTAGCCCGGAGCGCTTGCCTTGCTAAACAAAGTTGCGCCACCACATCGGCACCCTTCGGATAGCCACTCTCGATGGCAGCCTTTGCCTCAGCCACGGCGGAAGCAAAGGCCTTTTGATCACCGAGTGTCTTCCACAGACCCATCAGAGCCGTGATACGTCGATTGCGCACGATCCACAGGTCGGATGCTTTCGGATGTGCCGCGATCGCAGCAAGGCAGAGCGAGTTGGCTTTCTCGTAATTCTCAACGACCTGATTCTGCGGAGTGCTGTAACGAAGCGGCGGTTGGATGAAGCAGGACTGGATGGCGCGGAGTTCATCCGCGGGAATGGATCCAGAAATCGGGCCCTGTTTGATCGCCTTCAACTCAGGTGGTGCAGCTGGATTAAAATCTCCGTCGGGCTGCATCACCAAAAACTCACCGGAGTAAATAGATTGAAGAAAACTCGTATTGTGCGACTGAGCCCACGGACTGGCTAGCATCGACTGCAGCCGCCGTTCATAGGTTCTGTTGCTGCGCCCACCAGATTGATACAGCGCGACATAGCCGTTCGGGCTCACGATCACGATCGTTGGAGTGTCTCTTTTGACATAGGTTTGATAGATCGGATTCTCCTGACCTTTGGGTATTTTAAGGGCCTGCCAGTCGAGCCCATGTTCACGGAGGGTCCCTTCGCCGGCATCGGGGAGATCGTCCATGTTCATGCTCACGAACTGAAACCGTCCAGCGGCGTTATGCTCCACCTTGGCCTTCTTCCAGTCCGCGGCCAGAGCCTTGAGATCCTCTAGACCATCGCCTTCCTTCGACCAACAATAGATCGCAGTTGTTATACCCAGAAAGTCCATCGGGAAACGTGCCATCGTGCCATCGCTCCGCTCAAAGGTACCAATGAAGGGCGCGCCAAAAACCTGGCCCGCCAGCTTCTCGCGCTGGAAGTTAATCAAATCCATGTTCCCCGGGAAACGCTCCGCCACGACCTTACGGAGGTCGTTGACCAGCTTGGTATTTCCTAATTCCAGCGCCATGATCATCGCGATCCGGATCACCTTGGGCTCAACGTCGGTGTCCCGATAGCGCTCGACCAAGGGCCGAAGAGCATCAGCTCGGGCGTGGGAGTCAGCCCCTTTCCGAGCCGACTCGGCTTGCGTGAGCAAGAGGTCGGCATCGAGGCGCAGCGCCGCATACTCGTTGGGCGCGGCGGCGAGTTTTTTGCTGGTCTCCAGAAAGGCTTTCCGATTTTTCGTCGAATTATCCAAACGCACCAAGGCCTGCTGGCTGCGAAAAAGAACACCCTGAGCATCATAGCGATTGGGCGCAGTGGGATGCTTTTTGATCAGCTCCTCGGCCTCACGAATGACCCGTCGGATCGCCAGTTTCTTCCTGGCGGCGGATGCGGATTCCTCGGCCTTTTCCAGCTTGGCATCAAGTCCGGTGATTTCAGCGGCTGGAATGCCTCCCCCCTGATTCTGCCCCAGCGCGGGCAAGGAAGCGCTAACCAAGACAAATGAGGCAAGCACAATTCGAAGAAATTTGGTCATGGGAGTAGAGGTTTGTTTACTTCACTGGCTTGAGATGAAGGTCTTTGATGCTCACCCCTCGGTTGGGTGCGCGAAAGGTCAGCATGATAGTGTTTCTCCCCTCCTTCAGCTCGATGACTTCAGGCTCGGTCCGCTGCCAACTCCCCTTGGTATAAGGGAGCATTGCGTTAACGATCGTGCGTCGATTGATCCGAGCGATCACTTCATACTTTTCCGAGACGGTGCTTGCATTGAAGCTCAGTTCGTATTTCCCGGCCGCTGGCACTTCAATTGTGTATCGTAAAATCTCGGGACGAGCCCCCAAGCGTTGGTAATGAATCTGCATGCCGCCGCCCCAGCTATTTAGGAAGACGACTTTCTCGGTGTTGTTCTTCGGGCTGGTACAAGCCACCGCGGGAACGGTGATCGTTCCATCTTCGGCGACGAGGATCTTCTTGTCCTCTTCGGGAATAATAATTTCTCGGACCTCGCCATCACCGAGAACCTTATCCGACTCACCAAGCAGACGGGCTTCTTCCGCACTCAGCGCCG
>JAAEZT010000048.1 GCA_018222765.1 bacterium
GCTTTGGATCGTATTTGGAGGCCCAGAGGAGCATTCCTTTCTGGTGGAGGGAAGTGGGTGGATTCTTCCGAAGAAATTTCCTTAGTTTAATTTTTGCCGCCAGGGCCGCTTCGCTCCTTTGATAAGTTGATGGCGTCATGCTTAACGCGATAGTGGCGAGGGTGACGCCATAGTGGTCATCGACTTCGAATGGCCCCCAATGGCATTTGAGCCAGTTGTCCCAGGCGCCTGACGGACTTTGCTTCTCCCAAGCATGGTCGAGTGCCGCCGCAGTGTCGGGATGAAGGTTCCTCCCGGTCGTCATCTCACTGATGGCGAGGAAACTGGAGGTAGCGACGATGCCTTCGATGGCGCCATACTGGCGGATGGGTTTTGACTTTCCCGAGATGTAACCGGAAACATAATCGCGGGCGAATTTTCTGTTCTCTAGAAAGACTTTTGAAGTTGGCGTAGCCAGTGATGCGGCGACGAGGTGGAGACCATTTGTGTGGCAGGTCACACATTTCCGGTTTGATTGCCAGCGGGAAACGGAGTCTTCGATGAAGACGATGGCGCGGTCGGCAGAGAAGTTTTCAGCGATTGTTTCGTCAGCCAAGTTGGGACTAAAGGAGGCTCCGTTTTTTTGTGCGGACAGGGGATGAATGAATGGAAGTGGTAAGGCTGCCAAAATCCAGGCCATGAGGCGGTACGATGTCTTTGGGTTGATCATGGAGTGGATTTGGGGGCAGCGAAG
This sequence comes from bacterium, assembly GCA_018222765.1. Lineage (GTDB taxonomy): Bacteria > Verrucomicrobiota > Verrucomicrobiia > Verrucomicrobiales > Akkermansiaceae > SW10. The sequence continues at coordinate 734 of JAAEZT010000048.1, forward strand.
ACCGTATCGCAAGATCGCCAATTGCGAGGTAATTTCTTCTGACGGGAAGGTTGCGGAAACTTGGTTTTAGCGGAGTTGATGGGTGAGAAAAGGAGGGTATTTAAATGTTTCAGAGAGCGGTTGAGGGACTACTGAGAAGTCCGTCTTACAAGCCCTCGATTTCCCAGCCCTTTCGGTAGGTCTGTCGGATAAGGGTATTTGCTTCCGGGCTGTTCGAAAATTTAAGTTTGTCGCTATTCCAGCGCAAAATTTGTTCAGGAAAACGGCAAGCAATCGTACCGAGGAGCACTGTCTCGGTCATCGGTCCCGAGTAGTCAAAGTTTGAGCTGGGAGTTCCCTCGCCTCGAATCGCTGAAACCCACTGCCCGTAGTGATCATCACCTTCCGGTTTTTCGAGTGGGTAAGTGAGCTTCTTTCCGTCGACATAAAAGTCCGGGAGATCACTACTCCCGTGTTTTGTGATCAGGCTGGCCTTCTCTCCGACCAAAATGACTCCGTTGTCCGGGATTTTAGTCTTTGGTGGGAAGCCTGCCTCTTCGGCCGTTGGCTTCTGATTTCCATCATACCAAATCATTTGAAAGTTCTCACCCGAAGTATATTTCGTGCCGGCGAAATCGTAGTGGATACGCTCCCACTCGGGAAAGGTTTCCTTCATCGGCGCGGGGCCCTCATGTTTTACTCTCTGCGCCGGTCCAAGTTCGAGCGCCCAGACCACGGGATCGATGATGTGACATCCCATGTCGCCGAGTGCACCTGCTCCAAAATCATACCAGCCGCGCCATGCGAAGGGATGATAGATCTCTTGTTGAAAAGGACGCTTTGGCGCTACGCCGAGCCAAAGATCCCAATGGAGGCCATCCGGAACCTTACTGGAGCCACTCGGTCGCTGGTGACCCTGAGGCCAAATGGGACGATTTGACCAAGCATACGCCCGCTCGATCTTCCCAAGAAGGCCAGCGCGAACCAGGTCTACGAGACCCTTATAGTTCACCCCGCTGTGATTTTGGTTGCCCATTTGAGTTGCCACTTTTGCCTCGCGCGCCGCCAAAGTAAGAGCGCGCGCTTCGTGCACCGTGCGAGTGAGGGGCTTCTGTGTGTAGGGGGAAATTCCAAGCTTTAGGGCGGTCATCGTAACCGGCGCGTGCATATGATCAGGCGTCGATACCGTGACTCCATCAAGCTTCTCCTTCTCTAGCATTTCGCGCCAGTCGGTGTAGCGTTTTGCCTTCGGCCACTTTTTTGCCGCCTCAACGAACCCTCCTCTTCGTTTTTTTCCGAGTTCATCGACGTCACAAAAGGCTGCGATTTCTCCGTGCCTTGATGCTCCGAGTGAGTCGACCCATCCCTTTCCGCCAACCCCAACCGCGCCGAGGGTTGGCCGCTCGTTCGGTCCGCCCTTAGCGCCAGATAGACTTAAGACTCCAGCGCCATATCCCAGAAAAATTCTCCGTTTCATTAAGGAAATAGACGATCTCGTTGGCATGATTCTTTCGTGCATGGAGCTTTGACTCTACTTTTGGTGAGATGCCCTTGAGCTCGCCTTGCGGTCAAATTGGAAAAGGAAGAGATACAGGCCTAGTCAAAAGATTTCCATCCACCGCCTATGAATAGCAATCGGCACTTTGGCGCTTGGAGATTACCTTCGGCGATTTTAAGACTGAGTCTGTAGGATTTCCCGCTTTCCGGTATGAATATGGTCTTGGGAGTATAAAGATCACTTTGGGAAGCTCCGACTGAGCCTGACCAAGTCCAGTTTTTCAGAGGAGCTTTCTCCGAAAAGATTCCTCTACCGTTGCTATCATCCAAGGAGATTTCGACTGTCACGCCACCAGCGCTAAAATTCTCAGGTTTTCCTGAAACTGGAAGAGGGTGTTCGATCCGCAAATAAGAAACGAATTCAACCTCTGGAAGTCCTTCCAGCACGTATATCTTTGCGCTGGCTTCTTTCAAATCAACCGCACCAAGATCCAAGCCGAATCGTCGAATGCCAGACTGTCTTCCACGATCCGTAAAGGTTCCATCTCCGGTGTAATTCAAGTTTGGAAACTCGCGGTCCATACCAAAACGGGCGACTTTATCATTTGTCACGGACTGTTTGATTTCCTGACAACCAAAGGTGAAAAAATACACGGGGAAAGTTACAGCAAGCAGACCTTTCCTCCTTGAGAGATAGGAGCCTATTTGTCCGCAAGATTTTCCGTTAAACAAGAAGGTTGTCGGTAAGATTGAGAGGCAGATTCCTTTAGCCATTAAATAGATCGTTTCCATCACTAAAGATTTAACGTCTAAAATATGGAGCTACTTCTAATTTTAAATGTTTATACGCGTACATTTTTCACGAAATGTGAATATTGTGATGAACATGAAGTAGTACGTGTATTCGACAATCGCGAAGGCCCCATTCGGCAGATCGACAATTGTAGAGTATCGATTTAACAGGAATAAAAAACAGTAAAGGACGGAAATTAAAAGCCATGATAGACCAAGCTTTTTCATTCCAAGCCGGAAGAATAAAAATGCGCAAAATGCCATGAGACATCCAGACAGCGCGTAATGTGATAGCTTGAGAAATTTTTGTAAATCTTGATCAATTGAATTATTAAAAACTGCCAGTTGGAGTCCCGAAATTACGGTAATCCACCAAATGATGAGAGATAATATGGCTAACGCTAATCCTACTCTGTCACGAATTGATTGAAATAACGCAACCGGAACACTGAGCCAGAGCGCCCATCGGATGGTAAACGTCAGAATTGTATCTTCACCCCAATTGAAGATTCCGGAGATGAAAAACGGCTCGACTCCGTTTTTTGATCGCATCAAGAAAGTGGCAATGAAGACAAACATAGCCCATAGGAAAGCGTAATGCTTTTGTCGTAGATAGGATGGCTTCATCTCAATGATGAATGTTAGAGGGGTTCGAATGGGTTAGAAGGAAGAATTATGCACCGTTCGGTAGTCCAAAAATGATTCTGGAGCTGAGCCTAGCCACTTTCTGACAAAGCGGCCAGTGGCTTTTAGCTGACCCAGAGAGTCCAAGCGTTTCAATTCTTTGCGGACTTGACCGAGGCGTGGACTGGGGCAGCAGGGGAGGCTGGCCAGGAAACCACCACTTTTCGTGGATGTCGATTCTGGCGGAGCGGGAACTCCGGCGATTTCAGAGCAACCGCGGCGATATTACCAGGTTTTCGAGATCTCGAACCGAGGGCAGCGTGGATATAGATCGGCATCCCTGATCCCGTAGGAGCCGGCAGAATACTGATTATTGATTGAAGTGGACTCCGGAGGCTTCTATAAGCATGTTTTCACCCAACCCAATCAACATCTAGCCATGCTCCATCTCGCCTCTATTGAATTATTTCCCATCATCATCGGTGTGGGTGCCATCGTCGTTGTTGCCATCATTGCCTACTACGTGGCCCGCGCAATGAAGGGAAAGGTCGAACTCGAATTGCCCAAAAATGGCTACAATAGTGGCGAGGAAATCACGGGTAGGGTTACTTTGACCGCCAAGAAGTCGCTTCAGCTAAATCGCATGTATGTTGCGCTGATCGGCTACGAGATTGTCGAAAGGCGCGATAGCGATGGTGATCGCAAGACCCGTCGCAACGAAGTCTATCGCAACGAGGTCAATATTCTCGAGGCCCAGCCGGTGCCGGCGGGGACCAATAAGGCATTTGATTTCACCATGAATGCGCCTGGAGGCGAGGCCACGCCTGCAGGAGAAATGGCCCAGAAGGTCGCAGGAGCCGCCTCTGCCGTGGCGGGAGCTCTTGGAGCCCTCGGCATGAACACGACCACCCGCCGCATGGAGTGGAAATTGGAAGCTCGTGCCGATTTACCTGGTGTGGACATTGCCAAATCGCAGAAGGTTCGCGTCAATCTAGTCTGAGATTTCTCGATCAATTGGGGGGGCGATGATTGTCTCGGACGGCCTTGGAAAAGGGGACAGCTTGGGATCAGCGAGAAGTCGTGATTCCCTCAGGTGCTGGCAAAAACCCGCATTACGCGCTTTCTGGAACGCACCAAGAACACTCGGGTCTGGATCAATGATGCCTTCTGCGGTTAAAGGGATAGTGATGTGAACAAAAATCAAGCCAGCTTCTGCGTAGAATTTGCTTTTGTCGGAAAGCTCGCTGAAACCGGAGATTTGGGGGCGGCCAATGGGGAGAGAGACTGGTGATCTAAGTTGCATGGATCGCGTCCCAAGGGCGAGGTTGCACCGAAACATCGTTCCAGCACGGGGAGAGATGTACCCCTGAAGCCATTAATGACGGTTCTTCCACACTGAGCGCCGGTTCTCAGTCGTCATAGGGGCGTCGGAAACTTTAATTACTTTGTCGGTGTCCAAGTTTTTGAGGACTAGATTTACGGAACTACCTACTGTCTTGCCCATTCCAGATAACACTTCTACCAAGTCTTCGGCGAATCGCTTTTCCCATCGAGCAGCATAGGTTTTTTGGCAAAACTCTAAGATCTGTGTGGCTGGAAGTTCATCGATACTTATTAGTTCATAGCGCTTACCTGATAAAACCACCACAACGTTGTCATCGTGGCAGGAAACTTGGGTGAACGGAGACAACTTTGGAAAGGGTTCTCCAGAGGGTTTGGTTTCAGACTCAACTGTTCCCGCATCGTCGCCGGCTGCGCCGTTATCACTCGAGTCCTTCTCTTCCCCGCACCCGACGAGCGCGAGGGTGCCAAGTAGTGTTACTAACTTCCTCGTCATCCCTGAATCCTATTTCCTGCATCGTGACACACAATTACAAAGCGCAACCCCCGCCGAAGAGGTCGATTAAATTTTCTCAGCACCGTGTTATATATCGATCAATCCATCCAAAAAGCCTAGTCCACCGGCGGCGTGTTTCCCCATTCAGCGAGATCCACCGAGGATAATTCAGCGAGAGAGAGGAGGTAACATCCATCGGAAAATCGCCCTCGTCCAACCTACACACCCTTCACCGAGATCCCTGACTGACTGACAGGAAATTGCTCTTTGTGGGAAAGGGTAAGAGTCTCGTTGGACTTGGGCGGGGGGTGAAAAGGGATTAGTGACTATAAAAGCCTCATAATTGATGAACTTTATTAAATCTACGACACGCCGGGAAAGTGGTTCACATACTTGATCTTAAAATCAGGGAAATGGTTAACGATCTGAATCTTATAATCTGGGAAACTGGTAACGATTTTCCAGAGGCCCGGTTTGTTGGCGAAATGCCTGACTTTTTTGACTTTCAGATCGGGGAAATGATTCACGACCTTGACTTTATAGTCGGGAAAGCTGCGCACGAATTGGATGCGCCCGTGAATTTGTGAGAGATCGATATTTTTTCCTGCCATGTAGATCCAACGCTCGAGCATGGCAATTTATTCAATTCCACGAAGAATCTATTGCGGGAGAAATTGTCTCTTGCGGAAAAGGGTTGAAGGCGTATTGGGCCGAGGGGGTGAATAGGGGGGTGACCAATCGCAATTTCAACGAACCTTAAAAAAATCCTACGAAATACCCAGATTCATCAGAACCAACTCTGACAACAAGTTAGGTGCGAGTGGATGATCGACGATCCTGTGGAATCCTAGGTCATGGGCTAATTAAATTTTGCAAGGAAGGCGAATCCACCTCATTGGTCAGTTTTTCAAGTTCCTTGAATAGGCCTGGTGCTGTGACAGCGCGGACCTGGTAACCAATCGCGCAGAGGTGGTCGGCAGTCCAAGCATTACAGGTTCTTGGGAAGAAGAAGCGATGGCAGGCACGATAGAACCGACTCTCGCCATATCGGCCTGAGCCTAAAAGCTGGAGATTTCCTTTTTCATCACGTGAAAATTGGAGAGCGATTCGTTGGACGAGAATCTTTCTCTGTTTGTCTGTGAGGTGAAAAATATGAGCGGGAGTGTAAGCATAGTCGTAATGGAGTGGTCTACTGCTGGTGGCGATATGCATGACACTTGGAGTGGGGTAGGCCAAGGCTCGGAAAGCGAGAGAAAGGGTCACTTCTTCGCTGCGATAGAAACCCTCGTCTCCCCAGCCAAACTCAAGCCAAGCTCCGCGCAACTCGGTCGTCAGCTCAGGGAGCTCGCTTTCCACGGCTTTACGAGGAAGCACTATCCCAGTGTGATGCTGAAATGAGAAAACAAGAAGGGGCGTGAGATTTTTGCTCTTGGAAATCGCGAAAGGAGGATTCGGAGTTTCCCGAGGTTCTTTTGAAATTGAGCATGAGCACAGCATGAGAGCCGCAATTGCGGCCACAATCAGAAATCGCATGAGGGACGGTGAGAGAGTGTGAATCCTTGTTAAAGCTAAAAATACAGCATTTAGCATGCAGCTTGCATGGACCTTTCTCATTTGATGCGATCAGGACCCAATTGCCATCATAGGGTAATCATCAGATGATTCCACCTGCCTTGTATTGAGATTAGGCAGAGCTTGTTCAATACGACGTGCTTCTGTTAGGGAGTATCCTTCTTCATGTCGGGGCAGACCGCGGCATACCGCTTGTCAAGGCGTGGGAGGGTTGAAGTCGCATTGGACCGGGGCTGAGGGGGAAGGGGGACTTGTCCTTCTATTGTTCTTCCACGCGGAAGAAGAGTTTACTCAGGTCTTGGTTCCCCCCGGTAAGCAGCAAGGTCACGGTGATTTGGGTGTCGTCAGCCGGATTTTCATCTTCGGCTTCAGTGACGTCGTCATCAATGTCCATCTCCCAATCGATCATGTCGGTGGAGACTTTGACAATGTATGAGGTTGCTCGAGTTTTAGGCCACGTGAGGGTGACTTCGTTGGATTCGGGTGAGTAGACAATATCGGTGATGGCGAAGGGAGGCGCTGGAGATCCGGTTCCAACGGTGAGAAGTCCGGAGAGGGCGTAAACCGACTGAGTGGCAGTAGTGACGCTCTGAAAGCGATTCCACGTGCGTCCGCCGTTGTTTGCGTTGGAGCTGCCCCAACTGGCTCGCACTTGACCATCGGGGTCAGGGGAGTTGCCGAGAGGATTGACGGCGCTTCTGAAGCCTCCGGTCCAGACGTTCTTGCCGTGGACGGTGGCACTGTCCCCGAGACCAAATTGATCGAGGAACGGCGAGAAGTTTACGTTTTGTGATGCCACCACGTCGTTGCCGTCGGAGTCTTTGTTGGTGCTGCCTGAGGCAAGCCGAAGGGTGGTGTCACCATCAAACGGGTTACTCCAGTTGTTGTAGATGTCCGCGTTGTTGCGGGCGATGCAGGAGGTTCCATCCATCGCGTAGACCGGAACGCCTGCACCTCCAATATCAGTGCTGGTTTGCTCTTGAGTGCCGGAACGAACAACAGGACTGCTCACCGGGGAGACTCCCTGATTCATGGCATCATCCGTATTGACGTAGACCATGGCGATCCATCCTGTCGAAGTTTGAATGGCTCCGTTCCCGAGAGTGCTGAGATTGGCTTGGGCGGTGGCAAAGTCGTCGTAGACAGCGGGGTCGTCGGATGTCGCATCGATCGTGCCATCCGTATGAAAGGCGAGTCGGTATTGGTCTCCCTCTGCCCAAGCGAGGCCTGTGTTGGGATTAATGCCGCCATTGGCGGTCACGTCCAGAATTCCGTATTGGCCGGCGAGTTGAGCGGAGGCGGGAGAGAGGCTGGCAATGACAAGCGCGGCGAGGCTTCCTGTTTTGTTGGCTGTGGCGAAAAGTTTCATTTTAATGAGGAGTCTGGGAAAGGTATGGAGATAGGGCTCAAAAAAAACGGCGGTTTGGGTTCTTTTCCCAAGCCGCCGCTCTGATTTTAGATAGAATTTATGAGGGGGCGCTTACTTTCTGCTACGACGTAGGAGGAACAAGCATCCGAGAACTCCAAGGAGAGCCGAAGAAGGCTCGGGAATGGCCTCTGTTACCGTCAACAGCGGGGAGATGGCGTAGACCGACTTGGAGTCGACATTGTCTCTTTGGAAGCGATTCCAGGTGCGTCCGGGGTTGTTTGCATTGGAGCTGCCGAGGCTCGTCCTTACTTCATCCGTGGTATCGCCAGCAGGATTGACCTGAGACCCGAAACCTCCTGTCCAAACGTCTGCGCCGTGGACAACGCCAGTGTCTCCACCCCCGAACTGATCGAGGAATGGCGAGTAGTGAACGGCTTGTCCGCCGGTTTGGGCACTGGTAAGTCTTACCGCGGTGTTGCTGTCGAAGGGGTTGCTCCACCCATCGTACATATCGGCATTGTTCCGGGCGATCGCGGTCGTTCCGTCCATTGCGAACATTGGGACACCTGCTCCGCCTACGCCGGAGCCACCGGTAATATCTGTGGTGCCGGCGCGATCCCGAGGACTGCTGACTGGAGAACTGCCCGCAGGCAAGCTGCTATCCGTGTGGACATAAAGATGCGCAGTCCAACCCGTAGAAGTAGTAATAGATCCATTGCCCAGAGTGCTCTGATTGGCTTGGGCGGTCGCGAAGTTGTCGTAGAACGCGGGATCATTGGATGTCGCGGTGGTGCCTGCATCCGTGTGGAATGCAAGACGGTATTGATCCCCGTCTGCCCAAGCGGCGCCAGTGTTAGGATTGATCCCGCCGTTGGCGTTGAGGTCTAGAATGCCGAATTGGCTTACGAGGGCGGCGTTTGAAGCGCTGCACGCCACAAGAGAGGCTGTGGCGGCGATAATTGTTTTTGCAGTTGTTTTCATTATCAATGTTTTTTGGGGAATGCGGCAATGGTTAATTGGAAACTTCAATTCACATTGTGCTCCCGCTTGTTAGAAGGGTATTTGCAAAAAAATCAGGAAGCGAGAGGAACCTTCATTGACTTCTGACCCCTTTTGGGGTGTAGAATTCGCACGTGCAATCGTTGAAAATTTTAAATGCGGCCGAGCAAGTTGCAAAACACCTGCGGGGCGAGCTGAGACAGGGGCGGTGGACTGGCCTGATGCCAGGGATCAAGCAGTTGAGTTTGGAGTTTGGGGTGAACCATAAGACGATTGAGAGCGCGGTAAACCTTCTGGAAAAAGAGGGTATTCTTGTTGGCCAGGGGGCTCGTCGAAGGAAAAAGATTGAGACGTCAGGGGAGGGTTCTAAGCAATCTTTTAGGATCGGGATTCTCCTTTTCGAGCAGAATGACCGGAAGCTGGACTATATGGCTGAGATTCTTTTTGGCCTGAATGAGGCTGGTCATATCCCGTTAATTCTGTCGGCGTCTTTGAGCGAACTGGGGATGGATGTGAATCGGGTAGCCTCACTTGTGGGGCAGACGAATGCTGATGCGTGGTTGGTTTTAGCGGGATCGAGAGAGGTGTTATCTTGGTTTGCGAATCAGAGCTTGCCAACTTTTGCACTTTTTGGGCGTTGGGGGGATTCGTCAATCGCGGGAGCTGGTCCCAGTAAGGCGGAAGCTTACCGGAAAGCAGTCCGGAAGCTGCTCGCTTGTGGACATCAAAGAATTGTTCTTCTGGCCCGTTCCCACAGGAAGCTCCCGCAACCGGGCATTCCGGAGCGAGCTTATTTGTCTGCTTTGGAGGACGGAGGGATCGAAATTTCGGACTTTCATTTCCCTCTCTGGAAGAATTCGAAAGAGGACTTTTACAGGTGTTTGGACTCGCTCTTCAAGGTGACTCCGCCGACGGCATTGATTGTTCAGGAGTTCAATCTATTTGGAGCGGTGGAACAGTTTTTGGGAAATCAAGGGGTCCGTGTGCCGGATGATCTTTCGTTAATCTGTGCGGATTCAGACGTTTATTTTCATTGGCGAGATCCAAAGGTTGCGAGTTTTCGCTACGATAGTAAATCCTGGGTCCGCCACGTGTTGCGTTGGTCTTCAAAAATTAGTAAGGGCGAAGAGTATTGTCGTCAGATCCGATCAAAGGCTGAGTATCTTGACGGTGGAACGGTGGGGCCGGCACCGAGGTCTTTTTGAGCTGCCCAAGCGTTTGGTAAATTTTGCCGACTGGCTTGTCGATGCTGGTCGTGGCGAAGGAGATGGCTTCGTTTCTATTTTTGGTAGCCTTGTTTGGGTCGAGATATTGCCTAGTAATTTTTCCGGGAGCATCGACACACCAGTGGGGTCAGTCGGAGTAGACGTAATGGATGAAGCTCTCTTAGGGATTCAGTTCTTCGAAGAGCCGAAAAAGAGAAGAGGGCGGGCACAGGGTCACTCTGCGAATTGGGGGTTGGGTGTCATTTCCTCGGCTTTGACTGATTTTTTCCATCCTTCCAGATCAGTGAGAAGCTGGTCGCGGAGGGCTGGGTGTTTGTCGGCGAGGTTTGTTTTTTCCGAGAGGTCGTTTTTGAGGTTGTAGAGTTCGATGCTCTTGGGGTCGTAGCTGAGGATGAGTTTCCAGTCGCCTTTGCGGATGACGGAAGAGGGGCGGGCATTGGGGTGGCCGTTGTAGTGCGGGAAGTGCCAGTATAGGGCGTCACGATTGATGGCTTGGTTGCGGGTAAAGGGGACGAGGCTGAGGCCGTCGAGGTGCTGATTGGGTTTGAGGGGGTGGCCGAGGGCTTCAAGGACGGTGGGGTAGACGTCGTTACTATTGATGGGGGTGGCGTTTTCTCCTGGTTCGATGCCGGGGCCTCTGAGGAGGAAGGGGACCCGGATGCCGCCTTCGTAGTAGCTCCCTTTGTTTCCTCTGAGAGGAGTGTGGTCGGTGGCTTTGGCGTTACCGCCATTGTCGGAGGTGAAAATGATGAGGGTTTCCTCGTAGATTCCTTTCTTTTTCAGGGCGGCGATGACCCTGCCGACACTGTCGTCGATGCTCTCAACCATGCCGGCGTAGATGTGGCGGTGTTTGGGGAAGTGAGGAGTCTTTTGAGCATACTTTTTGATCTTATCTTCCTTGGCCTGGAAGGGAGTGTGGACGCCGTAGTAGCTCATATAGAGCATGAAGGGCTTTTGTTCTTCTTCGATAAAAGTGACGGCTTCGTCAGTGAGAACGTCGGTAAGGAAGTCGCCCTTTTTGCCACCGGAGTAGGTTTGCCAAGTCGCTTTTTTTCCGGTGGTGGGAATGGACCACTTCCCTTTGAAGGGGTGGAAGTAGTTGCCGGGGTTTCCGTGGTCGCAGCCGGCCACATTTTTATGAAAGCCCTGATGGCGGGGATAGTAGAAAGGTTCGCCGCCGAGGTGCCATTTTCCGATAAAGCAGTTTTTCATGCCGGCGGCTTTGAGGCTTTCGGCGAGGGTGACTTCTTCGAGGGGAAGGGCGCGAAGGAAGCGGCCTTCGCGGAGTTTGTTTTTGGTGGCGTCCCATCGTCCGGCGGGAAGCCAGTTGGTCATGAGTAGTCGCGCGGGGTATTTGCCAGTGAGCATGCTGGCGCGGGTGGGAGTGCAGACGGCGCAGGTGGCGTAGGCATCGGTGAAACGAAGACCCTCTTTGGCGAGTTGGTCGATGTGTGGGGTTTCGTAGTAGTCACTGCCGTAGCAGCCGAGGTCTTTGTAGCCAAGGTCATCGATGAGGAAGATGACGACATTTTTGGCAGGGGTCGCGAATGCGGGAATGGTGAGGGCCGCGAGGAAGGTGGTGATGATAATAGGGAAGTTCATCTTAGTCCTTAAAAAAGTAGTCGGGGTAAGAGAGGTGGAGTTTTGATTTTTCGGGTTTGCCGTTTTGGAAGGAGGCGTTGATTTCGGATTGAAGTTGGGTGAGGTTTTGTTCTTTGAGGAGGGGGTCTTTGGTTTTGTTACGCCACTTGTGGAGGGTGGTTTTGAGATCGGTGAGGGTTTGTTGGTGGGCGGATTTGTCGGCAAGATTGGTGAATTCGTGGGGGTCGTTTTTGAGGTCGTAGAGTTCAAACTCGGGTGGTTTTTTCATGCGCTGATATGCGGAGCGCACGGGTTCGGGGGAGGCCGCTATGACCGAGGGGAGGGTGGGAAAGAATTTCTCGAGAGTGAATTGGTAGCCGGGATTGATCGTGTCGGGAAGGAGGTTGTGGATGAGCTTGAAGCGGTCGTTACGGACGGTGCGTTGGGGGAAGAAATTGTGGGCGGAGTGGAGGTGGTATTCGGTAAAGAGGTGGGTGCGCCATTTAGACTTGGGATTTTTGAGGACGGGAAAGATATTGAGTCCGGGGAGGTTTGGGATGGGCTTGGCCTCAGCGGCGCCGAGGAAGGTTGGGAGGAGGTCTAGGGTAGAGACGAGGTGGGAGCGTTTGGTATTGGCGGGAATCTTTCCGGGCCAGGAGATGATGAGGGGAATGCGGGTGCCACCTTCGTATGAGGTGCGTTTTCCGCGAAGCATGTCAGCTCCGTGGTCGCCGAGATAAACGATGAGGGTGTTGTCAAGTTTACCGGATTTTTTGAGGACGGAAAGGAGGTCGCCGATTTGGGAATCGAGGCGGCTCATGCAGTTGTAGTAGTCGGCGGTTTGTTGCCGAAGTTCAGCGGAGTCGAGGCCGAAGTAGGCAAGGGGTTTGACGTCGTCGGCGGTGAGCGGATTTTTGGGGATTCCTTTTACTTGGGTGAGGAAGGGGCGGTGGGCGTCAGGGTAGTTGATGGAGAGGAAGAAGGGCTTGTCGGAGGCGGTGATAAACTCGTTGGCTGAGCTGGCGTAGGCTTTGAGGGACTTACGGCTAAAATTAGCGGAGGGAATCTTTTTGAAATCGAAGGGGAAGGAGGAAGAGGGATTGATGTGGAGTTTGCCGATGAGGCCGGTGCGGTAGCCGGCCGATTTGAGGGAGCGGACGAGGTTGGGGGTTGATTCGTGGTAGAGTTGGAATTTCCAGGTGGCGAGGCCGATTTGACCGTTTTGGTGGGGGTAGAGGCCGGTAAGGAAGGCGGCGCGGGATTGAGAGCAGCCGGCCTGGGGGACGTAGGCGCGTTCGAAGAGAATGCCCTTTGAAGCGAGCCGGTCGAGGTTGGGAGTTTTAACGGAAGGTTCGCCGTAGCAACCGAGTTCAGGACCGTTGTCCTCGGATACGATCAGGAGGATATTGGGTCTCGGCGTGGCATTTCCGAAATTCGAGAGGAAAAATGCCAAACCTGCTAGTTGGAGGATGCGGATCATTTTGATTCTTCAGGAATGGTTCCGTCGCCGGTAGCGGTTCCTTTTTTGAGCCAGTCGAGAGTGAAGCGGGCAATGCGAGAGCCGTTGTTGGTCTCGGCGTGGAGGTAGATGAAGCCATCAGTGGAGGTGCCGGGTCGGCCGGCGATGAGGGCGGAGTAGCGGCTGGGGCCCGGGAGAATGAGGCGTTTGACAGGCCAGGTTTTTCCGCCGTCGAAGCTGGCCCAGACGGTGCCGTTCTCCCGGACGGCATTGGGGGTGTCGATGTTGCTGAAGATGAGGATGTCTTTTCCTTCGATGGGAAGTCGGGTGAGCCCGCCCATGCAACCGTAGGAACGATGTTGGTGACCGTCGGGAAGGATGTCGACGATGCGGAAGTCTTTCCAGGTGTGACCGCCATCGGTGGAGCGGGCGGAGCGGCGGCGGGTGTTTTTTGGCCGCTCCTGCCAGTGGACCCGGGAGTTGTAGTAGAGGGAGCCGTCGGAGAGTTCGACAAGGCAGGCTTCGCCGGTGCCGTTTTCGGGGAAGGGTTCAGAGGCTTGCCAAGTTTTTCCGTGGTCGTCGGAGTAGATGGCGTTGGTGTAATGATGGGGCCATTCCGAGCGGTCGTTTTTTTTGCCGTAGTATCGCGAGGGTCGGATGAGGCGACCTTTGTGTTTTCCGTGGCGCAGGGTGATGCCGTGCTCGTTCATGTGCATCGCAGGGGCGTGGCCCTTGGAGTCGGGGTGGATTTTGGGGGTTTCCTTTTTCCAGGTGAGGCCGTCGTCGGTCGAGCGGTAGATTGAGATCGGTGAGGGCGGATGACTTTCTTCGACGAAGGCCAGAATGTCGCCGGTGGTTTCATCGACCGTGGTGCCGCCGCCGTGAAAGCCGGGCCTCGCGATGGTGATGTCGGGCCCCCAGGTGAGGCCCGCATCGGTGGAGCGACGGGCGCGGATGTGTTTGTTGCCCCAGGTGGCGACGAGGGTGCCTTTTTTGGAGACGACGATGTTGGGGAAGCGTTCGTCGGAGTAGAGGTTTTGGATGAGCGGTTCAGTGGCGGCCTGATCGAAATCGGAAACAGGAATCTTTTGGAAGATCATGTCGGCCACTGATGACTCGTAGAGAATGCCGAGGTGGTTTTCGTCGACCATGACGAGGGAGGAGTAGGCGCCGCCTTTGGAGTCGAGGAGGATTTGAGAGGACCAGGTTTTGCCATTGTCGGTGGAGCGACGGATGGTCATGCGGGAACGGGATTTTTTGCTGTTGGGATTTGAAAAGTAGAGGGTGCCTGTGCGATGCGGATCGGCGATGAGGGAAGCCATGCAGACGGGCTCGGGAAGGGCAGAGTGGTCGGTGGAATGAGTGGTCCAGGTTTGGCCGAGATCGGTGGTGCGGGAGACGGCGCGGCCGTTAGTGTGCGACTTGTCTTTGCGATTGCGATTGTCGCGCATGTTGAGGAGGAGGGAGCCGTCGGAGAGTTCGGCGACGGCGCACTCGGTGGTGTTGTCGCGGGCCGGGTTGGAGACGGTCCAGGTTTTGCCGTGGTCTTTGCTTGAGATGATGTTGGAGAAAGGGATGCCGTTTTTATCGCGGCCTTGCGTGGGCATCACGAGGGTGCCGTTTTTCAAAGTGATGCCATTTCCGGGAGCCGGAGCGAAGAGGTGCCAGGCGGGGTTCTTGAGTTTTGGGGTCCAGTTTTCAGGAGCGGTCCAAGTGGCTCCGTGGTCGGTGGAGCGGACAACCATGAATTGGGTGGACTTGTGGATGTCGAGGCCGGGTTCGGAGCCTTTTCCGCGCCATTGGTGGGTGTTGGGTTTTCCGTGTGTCCAGCAGGCAGCAACGAAGATTTCGCCGGTGTTGTCATCGACGAGGATGCAGGGGTCAGAGCAGCCGTTCTCTTTCTGGGGTTTTCCGCCGTATTCGCCCATGTCCATGATAGGGGTGGGCGGATTCCAGGTTTTGCCACCATCTTTGGAAATGCGGAGGCCGATGTCCATGTGCCCCTGGAGGTCTTTCCGGGAGTTGTAGCGCATGTCGGCGACGGCAAGGAGATGGCCGTTTTTTGCACGGGTGATTCCGGGAATACGGAAGGTGTGGCAATCGTAATCGCCGCGTTTGTGGATGAGAGAGGCGAGTCGTTGAGGGTTTTGGGGAAGGTTTGGAATGGCTGTTGATCCGTCGCTATAGTGGAGGGTGGCGGAGGTGATGACGACGGGTTGAAGGAGGCTGGTTTCGGGTTTGAGCCGGACGTGAAGCTCGTAGAGATGGTTGCCGGGGTTGAACTCGAGACTGCCGCTCAGGGTGAGTTTTTCGCCGATTTGCTTAGAGGAGGCGAAGTGGCGGTTGCCGGCGCCTCGGTGGTGTTCGAGCGAGATTTCGTCGATGTTGGTGGCACCCGTGACAACGAATTCGACAGATTTAAGAGTCTTCTTTTTTGCGGTGGTGGGAACGCGAAAGGAGATCAGCTCAGTTTTGGAGCCGTCGGTAAGAAGAGGAGTTACGATTTGAGATTTGAGCTCTGAGCACAAAATCAGGGAGAGAAGAATGGGGAGAAGTGAACGCATTGGGAAGGCTACGTGTTAAGTGGGTCAGTTCTTTGCGGAAGATCGCTGGGTGGATGGTGAGTTTAATTTTGGGTAGAGATGGGTTTGGACGTCACGTGTTGGAGGTTGTTGGGGTAGTCGGGACCGACGAAGGCTGAGAAGGAGATTTGGTGATCGGTGACTTCGGCGGGGAGGGTGAAGGTGATATTTTGGGTTCCTTTCCCTGTCGCGGTGATCACTTTTCGCTCAAGGCGTTTTGCTTTGGTGCCGTCTTTGAGAGTGATGTGGACTTTTTGGACGCCCAGTTTTTTAGGAATGGTGTGGTTGATGATGAGGGTGATCTCTTTGCCCGGGGTGGCGGTTTTTGGGGCGACGAGGGAGATAAGTTTTTGGTTGCTCTTATTTTTGTTTCTCGGCTGTTTCTTTTTTTGACGGGAGGCGCGACGGGCGGTGGCTTCCTCTTGTTTTTTATCAGTGTAAAGATGGCCGACTTTGGGGTCGTTGCGTTTTTGGAATGCTTCGAGGGCGTGGTCTCCGGTGTCGGACATTTTGGTGAGCAATTGAGACTGGAGAGAACTGAGGGCGTCGGCGTGTTTTGCGGAGCGAATGACGTTATTGAGGCAATCGGGATCTGATTTTATGTGGTAGAGTTCGTGGATGGTTCCGTGATCGAAAAGTTCCAGGCGTTTGGCGATGGCGGGGTCGCTGGCGGCGAGTTCCTTCATAGTGCGGTAGCTTGCGGTGCCAGTGGTGGCGGTTTTGAATTTTCGTTCTCCATTGGACCAGGGGTTCCAGAGATAGAGGTAGTCTTTTGTTTGGATGGCACGCATGGGATTGCGTCCGGCGCCGGAGTTTTCATTGTAGACTTTGTAGACAGCGCTGAAGTCGTGTTGTTTTTCTCCACGAATGGCAGGGGCGAATGAGTGGCCATCGAATTTGGTGGGAGGGGTGATTTTGAGGAGATCGAGGATGGTGGGGGTGAAGTCGACGGCGGAGACGACGTGATCGGAATCGATGCTGTTTGGTTTGGTGATGCCGGGGATTTTGATGATAAGTGGAGTGTGGGTGGAGTGATGCCAGAGGGCGGTCTTGGCGAAGGGGAGGGGCATGCCGTGATCGGAGA
>JAAEZT010000079.1 GCA_018222765.1 bacterium
ACCTGCATTGAGACTTCATAATGCTCTTTCTCATACCCGAAAGACCCAGCCATACCACAACACCCTGAAGGGATTTCGCTCACCGAATAATTCCCGGGCAATGAAAGCATTTGCAAGGTGGGATCGATTGAAGCGAGCGCCTTCTGGTGGCAGTGGCCATGAACATGAATGGTGCGTGCCTCATCAGTAAAACACGCACTGTCGATTCGGCCCGCATCAGCCTCGCGGACAATGAACTCGTCGAGCAGCAGGCAATGCGACGCGAGCTCGCGGGCAGTTTCGCACAGCGCAGGATCGACCAGCGCAGGGTATTCATCGCGGAAACCGAGGAGCGCGGAGGGCTCGATGCCAATGAGCGGTTCTTCTCCTGAGACAATCGAGGACAGCCGCCGGACGTTCTCATTGGCGAAGCCCTGGGCCCGCCTGACAAGGCCCTTGGAAAGCGAAGCCCGTCCGCTTTCGACGTGATCGGGCAAGTTGACCTCGTAGCCCAAAAGCTCCAGCAGCTCGACAGTTGCGATGCCGGCATCCAGGTCATTGTAATTGGTGAACTCGTCGCAGAAGAGGTGGACTCGCCCGAGACGCTTGCCACGCGTGGGGACAAGTGGAGTGCGGCTGGCAAACCAGCGACGGAGCGTGATGCGGTTGAGCCTCGGAATGCTTCGCTCGGAGTGAAAGCCGATAAGTGGGTTGGCGATACGGCGCAGAATGGGAGTCTGAAAAAATGCGTTGTAGAGCCGAGGTGCAAACGAGGCGAGGCGCGCACTGTCGGCAAAATGCGCAACCATCCGTGAGCGCAGCGGCACGCCATTCGCCTCATGATAGTGCTGCTGGAACTCGGCCTTGAGTTTGGTCATATCCACACTCGACGGACACTCCGACTTGCAGGCTTTACAGGACAGACAAAGATCCATGACCTCCTTAATCTCCTCGCTATTGAAGGGGTGTTCGGCATCCGCCGGCTCAGTGAGAATTTGGCGCAGGATATTTGCGCGGGCACGGGTGGTGTGCTTTTCCTCACGAGTGGCCATGTAGCTCGGGCACATCGTGCCGCCAGCCTGCGGTCCTTTGCGGCAGTCGCCCGATCCGTTGCATTTCTCAGCGGCGCGTAGCACACCCATGGTCTCGCTAAAATCAAAGACCGTTTCGTAATCCGGCGTCCCCTGCCCCGGGCTGTGACGCAGCGAGGTATCCATCGGCGGGGTGTCCACGATCTTTCCCGGGTTAAAGATATTTTCGGGATCGAATACCGCCTTCACCTCGCACATCAGCTGGTAACAATGGTCACCGACCATCAGTGGGATGAACTCGCCGCGCAGCCGTCCGTCACCATGTTCTCCGCTCAGGGATCCCCGGTATTTTTTCACGAGATGTGCGATGTCGGTCGCGACGCCACGAAACATTTTTTGTCCCTCCGGCGTCTTGAGATTGAAGAGTGGTCGGGTGTGAAGTTCACCTGAACCCGCATGAGCATAGTAGACGCAATCAATGCTGTATTTAGTCGAGAGCAACTCATCAAATTCGGCTATGTAGTTGGGAAGATCTTTCACATCGACCGCCGTATCCTCAACATTCTCGCGAGGCTTGGTGTCGCCAACAATATTGCTCATCAAGCCCTGGCCCGCCTTACGAAGTTCCCAGACTTTATGACCCTCCTCGCCCCAGAGCACGGGATAGGCGTATCCCTGCCCGGCGTCCTGCCAACCAGCGACAAGTTCCCGCACTGCGGCCTCGGTTTCTTCCCGGCTGTCCCGGCGAATTTCAACGACAAGGATCGCGCCAGGATCACCCACCACAAAATCCCGGTTCCGTTGCTGGGCAAGGTTCGACTTGGTGCAATCGAGGATGTGTCGATCAATGAGCTCACAAGCACTTGGCGTGTAAGGCAGAGCGAGCAGGTTGGCCTGCAGCGATTCATTCACACTTTCAAAATGACCACAAACGAGGGCGGCATGTGATGGAGGGAGAGGTGAACACGCGAGTTCAATCTCGGTCGCAAAAAACAGCGTTCCTTCCGAACCGGCAATGAGCTTGCAAAGATTGAACGGGTTTTCGGATGCCGGATCAAAAACTTCGGCATCCATCAAAAGATCAAGGGCATAACCAGTGTTGCGACGTGGAATGGAGGCGAGGGGAAAATTTTCAGTAATTGCGCCCCGGTTATCCGGATCACTTAGCATCGTTCTGACTCCCTGATAAATCTGCGTTTCCAGACTTTCGGGGCCATCACATTTTGCCAGGAATTCCTGGTTGCTGAGTGCCTCAATCGTGACCTCGCTTCCATCACTCAGGAAACCCCTAAGAGAAACAAGGTGATCGCGGGTGCTTCCGTAGACAATCGAGTTTGAGCCGCACGAATTATTGCCCACCATCCCGCCCATCATGGCGCGATTAGCGGTGGAGGTTTCCGGGCCAAAGAGCATTTCGCGGGGCGCGAGGAA
>JAAEZT010000001.1:0-83451 GCA_018222765.1 bacterium
ACTCAGTCGACGAGGACCTCACCAGCCAGTTAATCGCGTGCTTGGTAATGATATTGCCCTTGGAACCACGGCCTTTCACCGTGATTTCCCCGAAAGAAAAGAGTCTGGAGAGATTTCTGAGGCGAAGAGCCGGCTTGATGTGCACCACGACGGCATTTTCCGCGGATTCGGCCTCGGTATCGTGCTCCGCAAAATAAAATACGCGAGAACCTTTGGTTCCCCGCCCCATCAGGTAAACCTTGTCGCGAGTCACGCCACCAACCTTGAATCGCTTGGCATAAATCGGCCCGTCGCGCCCTTCCCGATAGATCATGGAGTAGATTTTAGGCTCATCTTTTCGGAAAATCGCCACGTGGACCGGGCGTTTTCCAACGAAGACCTTCTCGGCCACCTTGAGCACCCGCATCTCAGCATCTTGCGAAAAGGCGATTATGTCATCCAGTGTGGAACATTTCTCGATCGCTTTCTCCTTCTTCAAGCCATAGCCCGCAAAGCCATTTTTCTCGTCCAGGTAGAGCATTTCACTCGCCACCACGACCGCAGACCGCTTCACCGTGCCAAATTCCGCGATCTGGGATTTCCGCTCACGACCCTTGCCATACTTCTTTTTGAGCGTCTCGAAATACTTTACCGAGTAACGCGTGATGTTGCGGATATTCTTCTCGGTCTCCTCGATCCGATCTTCCAAGCCCCTAATTTCCTCGTCGGCCCGGAAACTGTCGTATTTGGAAATCCGCTTAATGCGAATTTCCGTCAAACGAATAATATCGTCCCGGGTCACTTCCCGCTTCAGCAGTTTTTTGAAAGGACCCAAGCCCTTGTCAATCGCCTCGATCACCGCCTCCCAAGTCTCACATTCCTCAATGTCCCGGTAGATTCTATTCTCGATAAAAATTTTCTCAAGCGAACTGAAATGCCACTTGTCATTGAGCTCCCCCAACAGGATCTCGAGTTCCATCAAGAGCAACTCTTTGGTCATGCGAGCGCAATTCTTAAGAATCTCACTGACCGGCATGAAGATCGGCCGCCCGTCATGAATGACGCAGGAATTAGGGGAAATACTCACCTCGCAATCACTGAAAGCATACAGCGCTTCACGAGTCGTCTCGGCATCGCAGCCTGCAGGTAAGTGCACCAAAATTTCAACGTTTTCAGCGGTATTATCCTCGATCCTCGAGATCTTGATCTTCCCCTTGTCGTTGGCATTGACGATGGAATCCATCACCCCGCCGGTCGTTGTCCCAAAAGGAATCGAGCTAATCCGGAGCAACTTGGCTTTCACGATCTCAATCTCAGAACGCACCCGGATTTTTCCTCCCCGAAGTCCGTCACGATAGTCGCTGACATCAACCAATCCACCGGTTGGAAAATCGGGTACAAGGTCAAAGGGTTTCTTTCGCAAGACCGCGATGCAGGCGTCGATCAACTCGATGAAATTATGCGGCAAAATCTTACACGCCAATCCCACCGCAATTCCCTCCACACCCTGCGCAAGGAGCAGCGGAAACTTCATCGGCAAAGTCACCGGCTCCTTGTTCCGACCATCGTAACTCCGCGTCCAATTCGTCGTCTTGGGATTGAACGCCACTTCCAGAGCAAAGGGCGTGAGACGAGCTTCGATATATCGCGGAGCCGCTGCCCTGTCACCGGTGAGAACGTTTCCCCAGTTTCCCTGAGTATCGATAAGGAGATCCTTTTGCCCGATCGCCACCATAGCATCGCCGATGGAAGCGTCACCGTGCGGATGATACTTCATCGTGTTTCCCACGATATTGGCAACCTTGTTATAGCGACCATCCTCGAGCTCCCGCATCGAGTGCAAAATACGCCGCTGAACCGGCTTCAATCCGTCACCCAGATGCGGAACCGCCCGCTCCATGATGACGTAACTGGCATAATCCAGAAAATATTCGGAATACATCCCTTTCAAGGTGATGTCTTCGCGGGCCTCGGTCGTTTCGTCCATAGTAAGCAGCAGAAAGGCTGATTCGTTAAGAGAACTTAACGATCAGCCTTGCCGTGCCAATTCAAAAATTCGGCTGGGATGCAATTAAGGTGCTTCCGCGACCCGATAGAAGATTTTCGTCTCTCCGACGGCCTCTGGGTCAACGAAATTGAAGCTCACCGAACCGTCGGGGTTATCAACTTCCGACGCCGGACTTGCCAGCGGAGCCCAAGCATCGGCCTGTCCCAGATCTGTCGAGGATTCAACCACATAAATATCAGCACCGAGCCCGGTCACCGTCAATGAGCCACTGGTTCCATCCATCGTAAATCCTACAAGCTCCACATTAACCGGCCCCGGAGGGTCGACCCCCCCATCTGAATTTGCCGCGCCCGGAGAATCGATCGCCGGGGTCACATCATCTCCAAACGGACCCGCAATCAGGTCGCCTGTTCCGTTGGGATTCCGATACACGTATGCAGGGACAAACCCATTCGTACTGAGGACATTCGTAAACCCAAGAGATTCAGCATAGCCAAAGCCAACTGCTCCGGGAGCATCACCAGGCTCCACCAAAGAAACCGCATCCAAAAGACTTACCCATGGCGTTGAATCCAGTGTTCCATCGTTATCAACATCCAAATCAACTCCTGTCGCCCCCGTAAATCCGGTAACCAATAAGAAGGTCAGGGAGTCACCGTTCTCAAAGATATTGGTTCCCGCAGGATAATCGGGAGTCGCCAGCAGCATATTATCACTCCCTATGACGAAATAATTTCCGGTAGCCGAAGAACCGTTGAGGCTATATGCGCGATCCACATTGCCGCTCGTATCTCCGGCGCCAAAATCACCAAGAACAATCAACCAGACATCAGTGAGATCAAAATCCGCCTCTGCGCTGTAAAGTTCGACATACTCGTCATCGTCCGCCCCCACATCATCAGTCCGGATCTCATTGATCACAATCGTCGGAAGCTCCGATGCTTCATCGTCAGTAACAATGATCGTCAAATTCCGCTCTAAAATGATCGCTCCGGGATCGCTCACGGTCACAGTTACCGTCTGGGAACCATCAGACAAAACGTCATCGACTCCCGTGACAGTAAATGTTCCAGACGTCGCGTTCGGAGGAATCGAGACAGTAGCAGGAGCCGAGGCTTCGCTGGAATCATCTACTCCAACATCGAAAGTATAACCACTGGGGCTCGCATCACTGATCGTCACAGTCACTGCAGAAGATCCTCCATTTTCAGAAAAGACGGTAGGAACTGCGGCGACCTCAATCGTAGGAATTGGTGCCTCGTCGTCGGAAACTGTCACGGTAGCAGAACCGGTAAACAAATTCGGCCCTGACGCCGTGATCTGAACGCTCTGATCAGCATCCTGGTCGGCATCATCCACCGCATCGATGTCAAAGTCAGCGGATGCCGCCAACGCCGGTATCTCAACCGTGGCCGGCACCGTGAGTTCAGTCAGATCACTACTCGACAGAGTCACCGTGAGACTTGCAGTCAAATCTCCGGTCCGGGTTACCGTCCCGGTTGCCGCGCTTGCCCCAGCAGATTCCAAGAAGCTCGATGGATCAACTGACACACTCAGGGAATCCCCACCGAAAGGAGAACCGCCAATTTGAGTGCCGGGAGAAAACAAAGCTCCATTCGATCCAGCTGCAGCTGAGTGCCCCACGAAAGTCACTCCAGTCAAATCTGGGTCCCTCACCAAAGATTCGTTATTCCCGCCCTCAGATCCGTATGTCACCGAAACGACCTGGGTAAGACTCTCATCAAAGACGGTGACAGTGTCTCCTCCATTGTTGAGACCTACCAAGCCCTCACTCGCTACCTGAACCACAGAATTTCCAAATGTCCCTGTCGGGGTTCCACCACCGAAAACAACCACAGCCTGTCCATCAGCAACAACTGTAGACCCCACAAAGGTGTGCCTCAACCCAAACCCATCGTTGATTGTCCAATTCTCAATATCCACGTCCCCACCGGTCATGTTTACCAATTCAATAAATTCGTCCTGCGAACTGTCTCTGGTGCCATCACCATTAGCATCACCCGAGATGTCCGACGCAGGATCCGCGTGCAGTTCGTTGATAACCCATTGGCCCAAGGCCGCTTGCCCCAGCAATACCGGGACCAAAAGTGTCGCTAATTTGAATATCTTCTTCATGAAAAGGGAGTGTTTGACTGACTGACCGTAACCACGATCTATGCCACCTATAGCCGCTCTTTTCCAAGACGCAAAACTCTTCTTTTCGGCCTGGTCGTTGCGGGAGCTTAAACCTCGGCGGAATCCACGTCTTCTCGAAGATTCTCGATAATGTAGCCTTGCCGGTCCGGGGTGTTTTTTCCCATGTAAAATGTCAGCATTTCCTTGAGACCTTTCCCCTCTTCCATCTGGACCTGGTCGAGCCGCATGTCATTCCCGATCATGAACTTGAATTCATCCGGCGAAATCTCACCCAATCCCTTGAATCGGGTAATCTCGGGATTTCGGCCCAGCTCAGCCACCGCAGCCTCCCGCTCTTCGTCATCGTAACAATAAATTGTCTTCTTCTTGTTTCGCACCCGGAAAAGCGGGGTTTGCAAGATATGGAGATGCCCTTCCCTAATCAGCTCGGGGAAGAATTGCAAAAAGAAAGTCAGCAACAGCAAACGAATGTGCATTCCGTCGACATCAGCATCGGTCGCGATCACCACCCGATTAAAACGAAGCGACTCAATATCGTCTTCAATCCCCAACGCCGCCTGCAGAAGCGCAAATTCCTCATTCTCATAAACGACCTTTTTCGTAAGACTGAAGGTATTCAAAGGCTTTCCTCTGAGCGAGAAGACAGCCTGCGATTCCACATCGCGGCATTTTGTGATCGAGCCACTCGCGGAGTCACCCTCGGTCAGGAAAACCGTAGTTTCCTCGCGGCGTTTGTGCTTGGTATTAAAATGCGCCCGACAATCCCGAAGCTTCTTGTTGTGCACCTTCACCTGCCGCGCCCGCTCGCGCGCCAGCTTTTTCACCCCGCTCAATTCCTTGCGCTCACGCTCCGCAGCGACAATCCGCTTTTGCATCGCCTCGGCGACGTCTGAGTTCTTATGAAGGAAGTTATCCAGCTGCTCCTTCAGGAAATTGCTAATAAATGTCCTCACTGTTTCCCCCTCCGGTGCCACTGTCGTCGAGCCCAATTTCGTTTTGGTCTGGCTCTCAAAAACCGGTTCCTCGATCCGCACCGAGATCGCACCAACCAGCCCCGCTCGAATATCCGAGGGATCGTAGCTCTTCTTATAGAAATCTCGCAGCACCTTGACAATCGCCTCACGAAAAGCAGCCAAATGGGTCCCCCCTTGGGTAGTATGCTGACCATTCACGAATGAGTAGTAGTCCTCAGACCCGGTCACACCGTGCGTAAAGGCCACCTCAATGTCGTGGCCGGTCAGATGAATCGGCGCATAAAGCGGCTCTTCATCCATCTCCTCCTTCAAGAGATCCAGCAGACCATTCTTCGACTTAAATTTCTTCCCGTTGAACACGAGCGCCAGCCCGGGGTTGAGGTAAGAATAATAGCGACACATTTTCTCCACGAAGGGAGCCTTGAAATTGGTTCGCTGTGGAAACAACGAGCGATCCACCTCAAAAGCTAGGCGCGTTCCCCCTTCGGACTTGTCTACCCGTGGCCGCTTCATCTCCTCAACGACCTCGCCTTTGCTGAACTCGATCGCTTTCGTCTTCCCCTCGCGCCAAGCCTGAATCTCAAAAAACTCACTCAAGGCATTCACCGCCTTAATTCCCACGCCGTTCAATCCCACTGACTTTTTAAAGGCCTCACTGTCGTACTTCGCTCCGGTATTGATCTTGGCGGCACAATCCATCAGCTTTCCGAGAGGAATCCCCCGCCCAAAATCACGGACCTCCACACGGCCGGCTTCATCGATATCGATGGTAATTTCCTTACCATGCCCCATCACAAATTCGTCCACCGAATTGTCCAAAGCCTCTTTTAGGAGGATGTATATCCCATCATCAGACGATGATCCGTCACCCAGCTTTCCAATATACATTCCCGGGCGCAGACGAATGTGCTCACGCCAATCCAGGCTCTTAATATCGTCTTCAGTGTAACTCGCGGCGGCGGCCATGGACGGGAGTATCCTTAAGCATTCCAAAATATCAAGGAAAGGCTGAGAAAGTCCTTTTTCAGCACCCCCCCCTCAACACCTCTTCTTCTTGAAGGACGAAAAAATCTCTCGACCCTCAGATTCTTTGCTCCGCGATAGTTCTCGCGATCGTCATTTTCGGGGAATCCAAGTTTCAAATCTCAAGACCGAAGTCAAGAGCACTCCCCCAGTGAAGAGGAACAACAAAAGCCGTTTCGGGTCCTCATCCCCATCAATCTCCACATCCCGATTAATCCCTTAAAAACACTGAATTAAAGCACATTATAGCGATTTTAAATCACCGCATCAATTCCCTGGACCCCAACTATCGAATTGGTGATTAAGGCCGAAATTTTAGCAAGAAATAAACTCTCCTCCGTCAAAACGCCCCCCCAAAACCTATCTCATCAGCTGATTTAATGATTTCACGGTGGAGAGAGGGAATGGTGTCAGGAGTGCGCCATAACTGGGATTTTCTCAACACGACCAGAGCGCTGTTCCACAAGCTGAGGCATTCCGCCCAGAAAAAGCTTGTCGAGGTGCCTAGAATGTTCATTCTGAAGCCTGTAACGGCTAGGTTTTGCCCTCTCCATAAATAATATATGGATTTTCAAAACTCCTCCGCACTGCATAAAACAACGCTATGAAAAATAAAAAACTTAGAATCCTCTCCGCCCTCTGCGTCGCGATTTTCGCGCCAGGCTTGGCAAGCGGGGCTTCCATCACTGTCAACAACGCCAGCTTTGAAGACAACGCTCTGGCTGACTTCACTGCCAACGCTTGGGCCGATGCCATTCCCAACGGCTGGGTTTCCCAAGGGAACATTCCTGGAACACCAGGTCCAGGCGCGCCAACTGTGGATGGCAACTTCAACCAAACCTTCCTTGAGTTCCATGACGCGATCGGAGCCAGCGGCGGTGATGGGCTGAATAACCTCGGTATACGAACTGGCGGATTTATCTACCAAGACCTTGGAGTTCTTTTCCAGCCCAACACCACTTACACAGTCGACATCATGGTCAATCGTCGCGGGGGCGCCAACAACGTTGGTTTCTTCGGCATCGCTGATAGCACTGCGACTCTTTTGGGAACGCCTGGTGCTACCAACAGTTCCGCGATCGGAACATCAAACCAGTTCTTGGCAGTCTCATCACTTGATCCTGCTGCCGGAAATGTTGCCACCTTCACTACCGGAGCAACCGTTCCTGCCGGAAATGTCATCCTCGCAGTCGGTGCCACAACTGGCAACGTGGTCTATGACCTCGTTTCGGTTGACGCGACAGCGATTCCGGAGCCCTCCTCCATGGCCATGATCCTCCTGGCCGGATTAGGAGTCTTCCGCCGTCGGCGCTAGGCATACCTGCAAAGAAAGTTGTTTTAAAAAGGTCACCGGGCAACTGGTGGCCTTTTTTCTCCCCCTGTGGTATCTCATGCCAACTTAAGCACCGCTCAATCTCACAGGTATGAGTCTAACTAAAACGACAATCTTTTGGACCCTCCGGGCGCTCACCTGCGCGCCCATCGCCATCCTCTCTTCCTGCGGCCCCGATGACCCTGAGCCCGTTGGCACCCAGGCTCCGCCATCTACTCTGTCGGAAGGGCAATCCTCCGACCTCAATATTCTTGCGACCACCGAAAGCGACCCCGACCTGATGGATCTCGATCCTCTTAAAGACGGATGGGATAGCGAGCACCTCAGCTCTCTGGCTGGAGAACAACTCAAAAAACTCGCCGAAGTCTTCGAATCCTCGGGCTTCTCCGACCAAAGCAAACTTCCAAAGATCTTTACCGACGAGGTCGACTGCAATTCTCTGCGCCCTTTAGATCTCAAAAACGTCCTTCCAGATGAGGACACCACCGTTCTCCGTCCCTCCTCTTTCCCAATCACGGCAGCCAAGGTTTCCTTATCCAATTGCTTTTCTGCTCTCACCTCATCCGCACCAGCCGACGGCGAACGCTATGCCAAATTTAAAATTATCGGCATCACCCCCATTGAACAAGGCTTCCAATCAACTCAGCTCGTTTCATTGAACATTCGCAACGGCACCTCTGCCTGGGAACAGAATGCCACCTGGAATATCGCCTGGAAACGAAATGGCTCCGAGTCACCTCTGATCAATTCTCTGAAGCTAGAGGAATTTGAAGAGATTCACAGCGCGACCAAGGGGGTGTGGTTTTCCGACCAAACCGCCTCGGTGTTCTCCAAAGAAACTGAAATTTCCATTGCCACCGGTCAGTTCGGAATGGGAATTGGAGAGTGGACAGAACGGCTCAACGATTACCTCCTCGTTATGCAGTATGGTCACAACGGCCTTGCCGTCGGTGATGTCAATGGAGACGGCTTTGAAGATCTTTACCGATGCCAGACCGGTGGACTACCCAACCGACTTTTTCTCGGCATGCCCGATGGAACCCTGCGCGACTACTCCAGAGAAGCGGGACTCGATTTTCTAGACAACTGCCGGGGTGCTCTCTTCATCGATCTGGACAACGACGAAGATCAAGACCTCGTCCTCGCCATGCCTCTTCAGGTTGTTTTCTTCAAAAATGATGGCTCGGGGAAATTCGAAATCGCCACCCAAATTGATCAACAAAATGTCTATTCATTGGCCGCGGCTGATTTTGATCATGATGGCGATTTAGACATCTACACCTGTGTCTACTATGCCGACGAGGAAATCCGGGCTGAGCTTCCCATTCCGATGCCCATCTACGATGCCAAAAACGGAGGGCAAAACGCGCTGCTCGAGAATGATGGTAATTGGAAATTCACCAACATCACCAAAGCTACCGGTCTTGCCGTAGACAACAGCCGCTTTTCCTTCGCGGCCATTTGGGAAGACTACAACAACGATGGATATCTCGACCTTTACGTCGTCAATGACTTTGGGCACAACAACCTCTACGAAAACAAGGGCGGCCACTTCCAACACATCACCGAACAATCGGGAACAAGAAACGGCACCTTTGGCATGTCCGCCTCATCGGCTGACTTCAATCACGACGGATGGATGGACCTCTACAAAGCCAGCATGTTTTCCTCGGCCGGAAATCGTGTGGTCACTCAAGAGCAATTCCTTCCCACGGCCGCTCCCGCCATTAAGAATGCCATGTTCCAAATGGCACAGGGTAACACCCTTTTCACCAACACCGGGGAAGGCTCATTCCGCGACGATGGCATCGCAGCCGGAGTCTCAATGGGACGATGGAGTTGGGGATCCATCTTCATGGACTTCAACAACGACAGCTGGGAGGACCTCTTTGTCACCAACGGATTCGTCACCGGTCGAAACCCGAATGATTTGTGAACGATCTACTGGCGACAGGTCTTGTCCCAAATCCCTACCGAGGAAACCAAAATCCCTGACATGGCGAGCCCCGAATCATCCTACCGGAAACACTTAAATCGCCTTAATGACTTAGTCTCGAACGGAGAATCGCTCAGCGGCCACGAACGAAACTGTGCTTTCCTCAATATTCAAGGTGGCCGCTTTGCCACGATTTCCTCGGTAAGCGGACTTGATTTTGATGACGACGCTCGCTCGCCCGTGAGCATCGACTGGGATCGGGATGGCGATCTCGACCTCTGGGTTGCCAACCGAACCGCACCGCAACTTCGCTTCCTCCGCAATAATACTCCAAAGAAAAATGACTTTGTTTCCCTGAGACTCCGCGGAACGAAGTCGAACATCGACGGCATCGGAGCCCGCGTGGAAATTTCTCTGAAAAAAAATCAAGCAGGACCACCCTTGATAAAAACGCTCAAAGCAGGCGAAGGCTTTCTGGGACAATCATCCAAGTGGCTCCACTTCGGACTGGGCCACGAGTCCACCCTTGATCAAGTCATTGTGAAGTGGCCGGGCGGCGCTACGGAAAAGTTCTCCTCCATCTCTCCAAACGGACATTTTCTTCTCGAGGAGGGAACAGGAAACGCCCAAACGATCAAACGCGAAGTCACCTCCCTTCCCTATACCTCGAAACCCGCTCCCGTTTCACTCAATTCTAATTCGAGCCGCATTCTCACTCCCACCCGAACCGCCCTCCCTCCCCTTCGGTATAACGACCTTCAGGGGAAATCGAAAAAGATTAATCTTTCCCAGGGACACCCTATCTTGATCAACCTTTGGGCAAGTTGGTGCCCTGCCTGCCTTGAGGAGCTCAGCAATTGGAAAGCCCACCAAAATGGTCTTCGCTCCGCTGGTATTGAGGTCATTACCATTTCGACTGATCTCATTGACGGGAGAGAGGACACCTCAGCGGACACCACCCGCTCCGCTCTCGACAAGCTCTCCCTCCCCTTCGCCGCTGGGATCGCCGACGAAGAGCTCTACACCCGCCTTCGACAAGCACACAACTGGCCATTCCTGCGCCGCATTCCCATGCCGGTACCCACCAGTTTTCTGGTCGATGGGCAGGGACGACTCACCGCCATCTACCGAGGCACCATTTCCGCTAATCAAATCATCGCCGACACGAAATTATTTCCGCTCAATCACAATGATCTGCTAGCTGCCTCGCTACCATTCCCCGGCAGGTGGATGTTCCCTCCCAATCCTCCCGCCCCCATGCTTCACGGAATTGAACTCATGGAAAAAGGCGATGTCGTTGACGCCGCTGAGTTTGCCATCGGAAACCTCGAACTCCTCAAGCCGCACCGTGAATTCCCTCTACTCGCCATCTGGATCAGTGAAAAACTCATGGCTGCCGGCAACACTGATCGGGGGCTTCTTTTTCTTCGGTGGGCTGCGGAAAGTGACAGTTCAAATATCGCTGTCGTCAATAACCTCGCGTGGCAACTTGCCACCAATCCCAGCGAACGCGTTCGCAATCCCCAACTCGCTCTTCAATGGGCTGAGAAGGCCAACACCATGACCGGAGGAAAACACCCCGCAGTTCTGGATACCGTCGCCACCGCCAACGCCGCCGCCGGTAATTTTGACAAGTCAATCCAACTGATTGAACTTGGCATCCGGATCGCCACTACTCAAGGCGATGAGGCAGCATCTGCTCCCATGAGAAAACGACTGGAACTTTTTAAGGCAGGAAAACCCTTCCTTGAAAATCCCCCCTCAAAATAACCGCCAAAGTAAGTCCGTATTTTAAACCAGCACCAACCATCCAGCAGCCGAAACGGACCGGAGTATGCTTGCGAGGGATTGATTGTTTGTTGGAATGCTTGGCGCAAAAATCAAACCCTTAATGATGGACATCACAATCGCACCTCAAAGGCCAAGACAACTTCGTGAAGCTCTCACAAACGCTCCGTGAACTTACCATAAATCTAAGTGTCACAAATAAAGCATAATCGGCCCTTGATAAATTCCTGCCGACCCCTCGGTATCGCTTTCACAAATTAAACACCCCGTCCTTCACGTTTTCATAAGAGTAATCAAATTTTAGAATTCTCACCAGAGAAGATCACTTTTTCTGATTCGAAAAAAGAAGTAGCGGCCTGCTATTGGGTGCCGCAAGAACATCCATCAACCCGTCGCCATTTGCATCAATTGTCAGTAGGCTTTTCGTATCATGATGCATCAAAATCCCACTCGCTAGGTGTGGAATCACCTGAAAACCCTTGCCGTCCCACTCAAGATGACAACCTGGATTTCCACGCCAGATCCCAGTCTCGATCCAGTTCGTTTCATGATTTTGAGCGAGGACCAGCTCCACTTTCCCATCTCCGTCAAAATCCCCTGACACCACCGCATTAACGGGAGATAACTGCGCATCCCACGGCAGTCTTTGCCAAAGGAAATTTAACGACTCTCCCTTTCCTCCTTGATTGAGCCACACTCCCGACTCCAGGTGATTCGCCGTCACCTTGTAAGCTTTTGATAATCGTCCTCCATAGATATCCGTGAGGCTCGCGGAAGCAAAGTCGTGATAGGTTTTAAACTGTTCGCTCACGGCGGGCATCGCTTGACACGTTCAGAAACGCCCCCTCACCGGCAACGGTCGATCACTCTCTTTCTCCAACTTGGCCTCGACAATATGTGATTCTCCACTCCCGTCTAGATCCCCGTAATAAAGGATGGCGGGATAAGCTTGAGTGGGACTCCCGTATTTCGTGTTCACCCCAGTATTCCCGGCTACCAAATCGAGGTCACCATCTTGATCCACATCAACAACCTTCACTGACCGCCACCAGCCACGGCGTTCTCCAGTCCCGACACTCTTCGAGGACTCCACCAGTTCCCCGCTTTGATTCACATAAATCTGAATCACACCCCAATCCGTTCCCACCACCAAATCCAGATCCCCATCTCGATCAAGATCCGCCCAACTTGCATCTGTAACCATTGCTTCAAGCTTCAGGTCCTTTCCTGAAACGTCGGTAAACATCACCTTATCCTTCGTTGAGTCATTGCGAATCAGACGGCTTACCGGATTCAAAGGATACTGACCGGGAATTGACCGAGATCCGATAAACAGATCCAAATCCCCATCCCCATCATAATCTGCGGAGGCCACACAACTCCCACTATCACGCAAATCAGGAAAACTGCCTTCCCCGGCTTCCGTCAACTTCACCTCCCCTTCCACAAGCTCATTTAGATAAAGCCGATCACGATAAAAAGCATGTCCCGCGCTCCGCTCAGTGCTCCCAGAAATCACAAGCAAATCGAGATCACCATCTCCATCGGCATCGAAGATCTCTGCAGCTGCATCCTCCGAATATTTATGCCGTCCTCCAAAAGCCTTTTGCGGACTCCGCACAAAGGTCCCGTCTTGGTTGAGAAATAACGAACCCTCTCTACCCTTTGCGCCACCGACAAAAAAATCCTCGTCCCCATCTCCATCAAGATCACCCTTTGCCAAACAAGGTCCCAGCTGCGACAGCTTTTGGGGCAACAGTGGCTGAGCCTTGAAGTCATCATATTCGTCCTCCTCAAAGCGATAGCTTGGAACCTGCACTGACTCGAATCGCGGCGACACAACCTCCCCCCCTGGAGCCGTCCCTCCGGCTTCCTCGGTCACCTTAATTAAGCCATGATTCCCTCCCTCCAGAGAAACTGCCTGATAGTTTCCCGAGGGCCAAAATATCTCTAATTTTGACGCGGTGGCCTGACCCAGCCCAAAGTGAAGTGCAGCATCATTTTGTGATTGAAACCCCGTCCAAGGATTCATCCAACGAGTGTGCCGTATCCCGCTGCTGTCCGTCAGAATTACCTTGGCTCCAATCCCCATAATATTACTTGTTCTGCCTCTCAGCTGAACGCTCACCCCGCGCCCCTTCCCTCCCTGATTTCTATAAATCTTCGTTCTTTTCCCCAGATCTGAAACCACCAAATCGAGATTTCCATCCCGGTCCAAATCACCCATTGCGGCAGAATAGCTCATCCCCAGCAGCCCCAATCCCCAGTCCAGTCGTTTCTGAAACTTCTTCCCGTCAAGATTCTGAAAAACCAAATTTTCCTCAGGATTCTCGGGAGCGTCTTTTTCAATCTCCCACATCGTTCGCCCTATCCGGGCGTTGCCGAGATCTCCCCCCCCCTTATTCCGATCTGCGTTCATGAAATCCCGCGAGATTCCATTTGAAAGAAAAACATCTTGATAGCCATCGTTGTCAAGATCGCCAAATTTCACGACCCAACTCCACTCGCTGCTTCCCACTCCGGCGGCCTGTGCCACCTCCTGAAAATAACCGCTTCCTGTATTCACCTGGAGATGATTTCTCATATACTGCCGGGGAATCGACTGCGTTAAAATGTGTCGACGGGAGGGAGTCAAGGCTCCCATTTTGACTTTCGATTTGTAGTGAGAATTCGAAGCCATTTCCACGGACATGAGATCAGGCAAGCCGTCCCGATTGTAGTCCGCAACATCGCTTCCCATCGAAGACCAGCTCGTATGCGGAAACACTTCGGCAATGACATTCTCGAAACGTGGCACACCGCTTTTTGTGACCCCGTCATTCCGAAACAAGCGATCGGGTGTGTCAAAATCATTCGCGACATACAGATCCAAGTCGCCATCACTATCGTAGTCCCACCACACCGCTGAAAGGCCCCAACCTTCCATTTGCAGGCCGGACCCCTCACTCACATCCTTAAAATTCAACACTCCATCTTTGCTCTCGTTTAAGAAAAAGTAATCTTTCCGCCCATACTCAACGAGCTTGTTCCGTCCCTCAAAATCCATCTGAAGTTTGTAATGCTTGCGATAGTTCGCTTTCACCTCCGGACCGAAACCACGATCAATCACCGGCATTTCAGCGGGCCGACCTTTTGGAGCGATCAATTCATTGCAAAGTAGGAATAAATCCAAATCACCATCGCAATCAACATCAGCAAAGAATGGCTGAAGTGAGGCATCCTGAACACCAAGTCCCGCGGCCCCTTTCAACTCCACAAAGCTCCCCTTGCCATCGTTTAGAAACAGTTGGTTCGGCGCATCGTAGTGACACTGGTAAAGATCAAGATCTCCATCCGCATCAAGATCGACCAAGG
The DNA here is from genome assembly GCA_018222765.1 of bacterium. Lineage (GTDB taxonomy): Bacteria > Verrucomicrobiota > Verrucomicrobiia > Verrucomicrobiales > Akkermansiaceae > SW10. The sequence goes on from JAAEZT010000001.1 coordinate 14,553, forward strand.
CCGCACCGGTTCCCCATTGATCATTTCCCTTGAGAGAAACAGGCAAGGTCGTCCGGGAAAATTTCATCTGCCCTTGGTTCAACCACAGCGCATTTTCCCCGACCGCACCGGCCTGATAGATATCCAAAAAATCGTCCCCATTAACATCGGCAAGGCAGATGCCTCCCACTGCCATCCCCGAATAATACAAATAAGCTTTTTCGTGATCCTCGATCAACTCATGGGTGAAATCCACTCCGGCATCCCGGGCGCACTCCAGAAACAGCTTCTCTGATTCTTTCTGCCCAAAAACAGAACTTGTCCCAAGAGCCCAGAGGAGATACTTCACACCACGTTTCACCGATTCAGAGTGAACACAAAAAACCGCAGAGGAAAGACCTCTGCGGTTTTTTTTAATTCGTATGTTGGCTAATATTCTACCGGCGGCGACGCATCAGAAGCGCCAAACCACTGAGTCCAACCAACAAAGTCGATGAAGGCTCGGGAATTGCATTTGCCTCCAGAATTTGGAAACCTGCAATCGTTGCTCGGCCATTACCGTTCGCATTTCTCAAATCCATCGTGGCAGTTAAATCACCTGTAAGACCAGTGATCGTAGCGGTGTTCGTGCTATCCCATCCAGACTTTTCATTGTATCGAGCTCCCGTAGTGATATCGGGGCGTGCAAAGATTCCATTCGCAGTGATCCCTTGCAGGTGTTGGGTTCCGGGGGTATCAGTCGCGTAATAAACGAGCAGATCATAATTTGTATAAGGAACACCAGTGACAGTGAATGTTTGTCCGCCGCCATTGTTGTCATCCCAGTAGCCCCGGTTTAGTTGAGCGTCACCCACACCGGCGTTAGCATCTGCATCAGCCTGACCGTCACCCCAGACACCTCCAGAGGTCCATGTGATGGATGCCGTAGTGGCCGCTCCTGCCGAATCGGCGAGAGTATTAACGGTGCCGGTAGCTCCACCCGTATTATTCCAATTGGATTGTGGCACTAAGCCAGCGACTGTCCCGCTCGCCATTTGTTGATTGGCATGGCCAGCAATCGATTCGGTGAAGTTGACGCCAATGGTAGCAGCTGCACTGACCCCTGTCGCAGCCGCTAATACGGCCAAGGTTGTAATATTGATTTTCATTTCTAAAGGTTCGGAACTGGTTGTGGAAACGAATAAACGCTTGAGCGCACTCTTCCTACCAAAACTCATCTCTCGGTCAAGATCTATTTTACTCGCACTTGGCGTAAAGTTGGACCCCTCAATCAGTTGTACCGAGCCGCCAGCAGGGTCAAAAATCCAGTCGATTAAACCTATCCGGTAACGATACGCGGAATTCTTTTCTCAGCGCCCCACCTCCCGCCGTCCTGACCCAAGCGCTCAACACCAAGCTCCATGACCATGCCAATCTCCTGCCCAGCAGCCTGGCCATTGATGGTAAAGACGCCGGTAACCGAGCGGAAGATAAACTCAATGCCCTTGGGATCCCTCTGTCATCAGCACTATCGTGGGCCCCTTGCTCAGCGAGCCCAGAGCGGCAAAAGAGTGATTATGAACTGCAGGTCAGCCATACTCCGGTTAAAGGGGCCTCCTCCGACTTGAGCCATTGCACCGCAGACGTCAGCTATCTGTAAAAAGCGATTTCCCCGCTCTAAACATCTGCTCCTCCTAGGGATCCACCAATCAATCCTCCTGAGCAAAACCAAAAATTGCACCCCTGAAACATTTTTGGCAATTAACAAGTATCTGAGCAGCTTTCGAAAAAGAAAATCCCAGCCAGGCACTTGAATGCATCATCTTAAAAAGATTCTTCTAATTCTACACATTTCGCTCTCCACCCCGGTCCTCGCTGCGCCCAAGGGCAAGATGACCCTCCCCGACTTCACCAAAGGAGACCCCATTCCCAAGGGGGCCAACCACGACTGGAATCTCGGCGCAACCGGAGCTCGCGGCTGGATGTTCAGCGACAAGATGGTCACCTCCGACGCCCGCCAAATCAAAATCACCAAAGTCGCAGAAGATTCTCCCGCCATTCGCATTCTCAAGGTCGGTGACGTCATCCTCGGCGTGAATGAAAAACTCTTCTCCTACGACCCCCGCACCGAACTAGGAAAAGCCCTTACCGCCGCCGAAGCTAAAAGCGGCTCCCTCTCCCTCCTCCGCTGGCGGGACGGAAAAACCGAAAAGATCGACATAAAGCTCCCCATCCTTGGCAGCTACAGCGCCACTGCTCCCTACAACTGCCCCAAGTCAAAACGCATCCTTGAGGAAGGCTGCCGCTCGCTCGCAGACAGAATCTCCGACCTAAATTACAAACCCCGTGCCATCACTCGCTCCCTCAACGCCCTTGCCCTCCTCGCCAGCGGCGACCCCGATTACATCCCCCTCATTCGCAAGGAAGCCCATTGGGCCAAGGACTATACCACCAACGGATACAAGACCTGGCACTACGGATACGTCATTATGCTCCTCTCGGAATACATCATGGCCACCGGTGACCAGTCCGTCATGCCCGGCCTCAAACGACTCGCCATGGAATCCGCCCGAGGACAAAGCGTCGTCGGTTCCTGGGGGCATAAGTTCGCCCTCGAGGACGGACGCCTCGGTGGATACGGCATGATGAATGCCCCCGCGCTTCCTCTCACCACCTCCCTCGTCATGGCCCGCGCTGCCGGAGTGACAGACCCCGCCCTCGATCGCGCCATCGAACGCAGTGCCATGCTTCTGCGCTTTTATGAAGGCAAGGGCGCCATCCCTTATGGCGATCACCATCCTTGGACGCAAACCCACGAGGACAACGGCAAGTGCGGCATGGCTTCCGTTCTCTTCAATCTCATGGGCGAAAAGAGACCCGCCGAATTTTTCTCCCGCATGGCCCTCGCCTCCCACGGACCGGAACGCGACGGCGGACACACCGGTAACTTCTTCAATATCCTCTGGTCCCTCCCAGCCGTGGCGCAATCCGGCCCGCATGCCACCGGAGCCTGGATGAAGGAATTCGGTGGCTGGTATTTTGACCTCGCCCGACGCCATGATCACTCTTTCCCTCATCAAGGCCCGGCCCAAATGAAGAACGACAGCTACCACAATTGGGACTGCACCGGCGGCTATCTTCTAGCCTACGCCATGCCACTCAAGAAAATCTGGCTCACCGGAAAGCGCCCCTCCGTCGCCCCCCAACTTGACCGCGACTCCGCCCAAAAAGTTATTCTCGCCGGTCGCGGCTGGACCAACAAGGACCGGAACAGTGCTTACGACAAACTCGACCCCGACTCTCTCCTGGAAAGCCTCGGCAGTTGGTCTCCCACCGTTCGCGAACGCGCTGCGATGGCTCTCGCCCGACGCAAAAACGTCCCGATCGATCCCATCATCAAGATGATCGACAGCACATCTCTCTACGCCCGCTACGGAGCATGCCAGGCTTTGGCAAACCTCAAAACCTCCTCCCCTCAAGCCGTCATCGCCTTGAGAAAACAGCTTAAACACGAAGACCTCTGGCTCCGCGTCAAAGCCGCTGAAGCCCTCGCGCACATCGGACAACCCGCCATGGGAGCTCTCCCCGAACTCCTCACCATGACCGCCAAAGGCCCAACCACCAAAGACCCGCGCGCCATGGAACAACGCTACCTCAGCTTCGCCGTCTTCGGAAAGCTCCTGAGGAAATCACTCGATGGCGTGGACGAAAAACTTCTCCAAGAAGCCATCCTCGCCGGCCTCCAAAACCAGGACGGCCGCGCCCGGGGAACCATCGGCGGAATTTACCAAAAGCTCAGCTACGAAAAAATTAAACCACTCCTCCCCGCCATTCACGAAGCGATTGTGACCCCTGCACCCAGCGGAATCATGTTCGCCAGCGGCGTACGGGTCTCCGGCCTCGAAGTCCTCGCAACACACCGGATCAAAGAGGGCCTTCCACTTTGCCTCGAAGTCATGGAACTCACCAAGTGGGGTAAAAATGGAAGAATCAAGCGATGCCTCGATGCCCTCGAAAAATACGGCCCGGCCGCCAAGTCCCTTTTGCCAAAACTCAAGCAACTCGAGAAAAACCTCTCCTCGCACCGGGAGGCAAAAATGCTCAAAGCTCACACCGAACGAGTTCGTAAAATAATCCAATCGCTCGAAAAGACCACCGACAAAGTCGAACTCCGGAGTATTGAATAAGAAGCAGACGCTATCCCGAGCACCAGACCATTGGCGTATTCTACCCAAACCCGATCAATCCCCCAAATTACGATCACCGAATCCACAGAAGACACAGAACCAAGACAGGTTCCTCTTGTTGAGAACTCTGCGTCCTGCGCCTTCTCTGTGGTTGAGCATTAACTTCCTTCTTCTTTGACATCATCTCTCTGTTTGCGAGGCTCCGGCGTGATGAAAAGCACCCTTCTTCCCGGAATCTTCCTGCTGAGCTTCGCGCTTTCCCATGGTCAGGATGTCCCCCCAACTTCAATCCCTTTGGAAAAGACGAGAACCTCCCTTCTTTCAGAGGACTCATCATCACTGAGCTACGACAAAGCGGTTACGAATTTCCGGCTCTTCCTCAACTACTCCGCCAAGAAAAATTTTAAGCTCAAGCTCGGTGATCACGCCATTGATCTTACCCCCGGAGAGAAAACCTCTGCCGATCTCAGATTCGAGCATCTTCCCAATTCCCCCGCCTTGGTCCACCTCGCCACGAGCAGTGATCCCACGGTGCAGCGCATCGAGATTCCCAACACGCTCGTTTCCGATAGCACCGTCGCTTTCAAACCCCTCCCGGGAAAAAACTTCCCCATGGACAAAGCCTTCACCCTAATGGCTCGCTTCAAGACCACCTTCCCCGACGGAACTCTCGCGGCCATCACCTCTCCCGAAAACAAGTGGGAGCGCGGCGGCAAAACACTCTTCCTTAAAGGCGGCAAACTCACTTACGACGTCGGTTGGGAGGGCGCCGTGAGTGGCGGACAGAAAGTCAACGACGGCAAGGAACACATCGCGGTCGTCACCGGCACAGAAAAAGGCGGGGTCTCACTCTACCTCGACGGGAATCTCATCCAGAAAAACAAGTCACTCACCTCCAAGGACAAAGTAGGTCACGTTTTTAAAATTGGTTCCACCGCCCGCGATTTCGGAGGCGATTTCAAAGATGGCTCCATCGACCAAGTTCTCTTTTGGAAACGCGCCCTGCCCGAGAAGGACATTCGTTTGATGGCTGAGAAGAAAACGAACCAACTCAATACGCCCGACTTTCATTGGAAGAAGAACGGCTCATCATCATCCGGCCCAAAGCCCGATCTCCTCAGCAAGGTTCCGCATCCCGGATTCTCCACGACTATCTCAATTGCTAAAACTCCCGGCCTCACCATCCACGAAGCCTGGCTCCAGCCACTCGAAGTCTCCGACCACCAAGCCATCATCTCAGTTTGGGATGACAATTCATTTAAACGAGGTCAAAAAATCTACCAACAACTCTGCGTCACCTGCCACGGCACCGTAGAAAAGGAAGGCTCCATTCCCATCGCCCTGAAATTCCACGAAGGGAAATTCAAGAATGGCAAGGATCCCTACCGCATGTGGCAGACCATCAATAAAGGCTACGGTATGATGATGCCCATGCCGCAGTTTTCCACGCGGCAGAAATACGACGTTATCCACTACATCCGCGAAGAATTCCTCGCCAAACACAACAAAGGCGAACTCACCAAAGTCGACGAGGCCTATCTCTCTTCTCTCCCCCGCGGCATCTCCGGCATTGAGGAAAAAGAATCTAAAAAGACTCCGCCTCCCTACGAAATGATGGACTTCGGCAACTACCTTTTCTGGACCTACCAAATTGAACCCGGCCCGCTCAATAAGGACGTCAATATCGCCCAGAAGGGTCTCGCCATTCGCCTCGACGACGGACTCGGTGGTATTTCAAAGGGCAGCGCCTGGGCCGTCTACGATCACGACACCATGCGCCTCGCCGCCATCTACACCGGCGACAAGTTCGTCGACTGGAAGGGCATCGCCTTCGACGGATCGCACGGAACTCATACTTCCATCGCCGGCGAACGCATTCTCGTCAATCCAGACAAACCCGGCTGGGCCCACCCTGAAACCGGATCGTGGGAGCCTATCCGAACGAAAGGAAAAGACGGACGACTCTTCGGCCCGCTGCCTAAGGACTGGGTAAAGTTCGAAGGTGTTTTCCTCGGTAATAGTGGAACGGCTATCAAATACAAAGTTGGTGATACTCAGGTGACCGACACTTTTATTCCTACCGCGGACAATGGTGCGTTTTACCGCTTGGTGCAGGTTGGACAGGGGAAATCGAAGCTCAAAATGAGAGTTGGAAAGGCCATCGAAGACCTTCCCAACAAGAACTACTCAATCGAGGACGGATCTCTCTGCCGAACATTTGAACCCTCCTCTCAAGCCCTGATTCTCTACACAGCCGACGGTAAAATCATCGAAGAAGATTCAATATCCGTCCACAAACACTGGCAGCCTAGAAGAACATCACCTGTCACCGTCACCACCGAGATCCAACGTGGTGAAGAAGACGGAGCTTTCGCTGTCGACGTCCTCACAGTACCCAATCGCAACATTAATCCGCACAGCGCGTGGATGCGCACCAGCGGATTTGATTTCTATCCCGATGGCAAACGAGCCGCCGTCTGCACCTGGATGGGAGATGTCTGGATCGTCGAAGGCATCGATCAACTCGATGGAAAGCTTACCTGGAAACGCATTTGCTCCGGACTCTTCCAGCCGCTCGGTCTCAAGATTGTAAACGACAAGATCCACGTCACCTGCCGCGACCAGCTCGCCAAACTTCACGACACCAATGGCGACGAAATGATCGACTACATAGAATGCCTCAATAACGACCACCAGGTCACCGAGCACTTCCACGAATTCGCGATGGGGCTGCAAACCGACGACAAAGGCAACTTCTACTACGCCAAGTCCGCCCGCCACGCCAAGGACTCACTCGTCCCCCACCACGGCACTCTCTTGCGGATCTCACCTGATGGCTCAAAAACCGACATCCTCGCCACCGGATTCCGCGCCGCCAATGGCGTCTGCCTTAACCCCGACGGAACTTTCATCGTCACCGACCAGGAAGGCCACTGGAATCCCAAGAACCGCATCAATTGGGTCAACGGCGACGGACCCACCGAGTTCTTCGGCAACGTCTACGGCTACTCCCCCGTCACCGACATCAGCGACGATGCGATGTCGAATCCCCTTTGCTGGATCACCAATGCCTTCGACCGCTCGCCTTCCGAACTCCTCTGGGTTCCCAAGGACGCCAAGTGGGGAGCTCTCAACGGCCAACTCCTCAATCTGAGTTACGGCTATGGGAAAATCTTTGTCGTTCCCCACGAGACCGTCGGCAAGCAACGTCAGGGAGGCATGTGCGAACTTCCCCTCGAGAAATTCCCCACCGGCATCATGCGCGGACGTTTCCATCCTGGCGACGGACAACTCTACGGCTGCGGCATGTTCGCGTGGGCCGGCACGCAACGCCAGGCCGGCGGCTTCTACCGCGTCCGCAAGACCAATCAGGCCGCCAACCTTCCCACCAAAATCGAGGCCACAAAATCAGGGGTCACCCTGACCCTCTCCGACCCAATCGATTCCACCTCGGCGAAGCCCGAAAACTTCACGATCAAAGCCTGGGACCTCAAGCGCACCAAAAGCTACGGCTCGAAACACTATAACGAACGTGAATTAAAAGTTACCGCCGCCAAACTCTCCGGAAATAAACTCAGCCTCGCCATCGCCGGACTCCAACCCACCTGGGGCATGTCCATCGAAATGAGACTCACCGACCCAAAAGGCGAAAACTTCAAACGGCTCATCCACAACTCCATCTTCGAGCTGGAAAAGTAAGTACCTGCAATAACTTACCGATAGTCTTCCCGCAGCGACTCAACTCAAAACCAATGAGTTTAACTCAGATCCACCGCTTCGACTTCCGTAGTGTATCGTTTAAGCCCATTCATATCGGTCCAAGTTGCAACCAACTTTTCTTTCGTTGCATCGACTTTTAGAAATACATTTTTTGCGGTCTCACTCCACTTTCGAGCAGGATGCTTTACATCAAGAGAGGGAATAATCTTATCGTGCATTGGCGAGATCACATATTCATGTAACGGGTAGCCCAAAGAGGCCGAACCATAGTCATGGTGACGGCAGACGTGAATATCACCGGAAACCAGCATGACTCCGGGGATTTTTTCTTGCTTAATGAACCTGAAGAGCGCCTCGCGTTCAGCTGAATAGGTTTCCCAGTGATCCTTCTCGGTGTTTCCCTTAGGATACCACACCATGCCGCCACAAAGCATTTTGAATGGAGCGTCGGACGCCCTCAGCGATTTCTTGAGCCATTCCCACTGCGTTTCCCCCAGACATGTCTTCTGTGAGGGATCCGCGAAAGATTGAGCCGTTTGTGAAAACCAGCGGTCATCCAGCAACCAAAGCTCAACCGGACCCCGACGGAAATTTGTATAAATGCCCGCATCATTTTCGCCGTAGTTGGCCAAGGCGCTATATTCGATAAACGCTTTTCGAATATCTCGCTTCTTAGGCATCAGGCCATCGGAATCATTCTTCCCGAAATCATGGTCATCCCATGTTCCCCAAAACGGAATCTTCTTCTGCAACTTGACCAGGCTTGGCAAAGTCGACCAAAACTCACGGCGTCTCGCCCGGTTTTTCGCGAGATCATTTGAATCAATGTATGGGCTGTCTCCAAGAAGACAAAAACCCTCAATTTTTTCAGCGGAAATCTGACCCCATATTTTATCAAATTTATCGCTCGAAACACACGACCCCATTCCTAGAACTACGCGCTCAATGTCCTTGGTTTTTGGTGGTGTGCGGGCAGAAAAAACAGCCCCCTCAAATAGCGGCCTTCCTTTAAAGTCCAAAAAATTACCGGTATAGACTGTGTCTGGCTTCAAACCTGAGACTTCGAATTTCACACAAAAATCACTCTCCCTTTCAGCCACCCCATACAATCGGGCAACTTCTTGACTGTCACCAGTTGTCACAATCAACTCAATTTTCCCTTCACGAGGGGCGCGCACAAATGTGAAAATTCGATTCTCATCAATATGCCCTAGAACCGGACCAACACTTTTCTTTTCAGCCTCCTCGCCAAATATATTACCCGCCGCCATCACTCCAATTGATGTCAATGCTGTCGTCCGAGCGAAGTTCCGGCGTGTCATCAGCTTCTGGTTTGTATTTTTCATGAATTGTTGATGGTGCGTATATCTGCAGAACGCAGAGAGTAGCCGACGCCCAGACAAAGCCTGTTGGTTGTAACGCCTTGTCCGGCATCTCGCTTATCGGAGAGATCGATCGGCACGGCCAGCATTTGTCAGGGAGCTCATACTGATCGCTTTAACCCTTTTCTAAAATAACGATAGAGACAGATTGGAGTCCATGTCCCGTCCCGCTCATTGGAATGGAATTCTCTACTTTCCAACCCTCATCTAGATACTGGTTTAGTTCATTGAGCGCATTTTCAGACGCTTGCTCCTTTTTCCTTCCAGCAAGTGCATTGACATCCAGCGCGACTATAATTGCTTTTCTCATGGGTTCTCTGTTTTGTGGTGGCCGCTACGATAATCGTCTCAACTCTCGTTTTGTAGACTACAAAATCAGGAATATTTTCTAAGCCGAACGTCAAAGGTCAGATGCGGCAGGCTGCGTTAGCTACTCGCCGTTATCTGCACTACCTTGTTGTGCCGTCCATAGAGCACGAAGTCGCGTGATTGCTTCCACATACTTTGATTCCTCGATCATGTTTGCTGCTTCGATGGGATTTGTCCGGTAGTCGTAGAACTCTTCAGCGAGGATCTTGCCGCTTGTGAGCTCTACCCAACGTGTGTAGCGGTATCGATCGTCCCGAATCGAGTAGCCCATGTTTTTAGGATTTGCGCGAGTGAAGTTGTAAGAGACTGGCCGGGGAAATTGAGAAAGAGCAAAGTTTTTCAACTTCCGACTTTGGTCGTCCAGTGATGCGGCAAGGCTTTGGCCCTCGAGCTTTTTGGGCGCTGGCAGCTTACAAAGTTCCGCAAGTGTCGGGTAGAGATCGAGCGCCTCCACTGCTTGGGTGACCACTCCACCTTTGTCTTTCTGTGTCGGACTGGCAAAGAGCAGCGGGATCCGTGTGCAAATGTCAAAGTTGGTCAGTTTGCCCCATAGATCATGCTCGCCCAGGTGAAACCCGTGGTCACCGTACAGGGCAACGATTGTGTTGGTGTCGAGGTGCAGTTCTTCAAGGGCAGCGAGGACACGGCCGAGTTGGGCGTCCATGTAGCTGGTCGCGGCGTAATAGCCGTGGCGTGTTTGAGCGATGATGTCTTGCGAGATTGGCCCTTTGTTAGGAATATCGCGGTAGCCGCGTACCTCCGGCCAGTTGTGCGACGCAATTTTAGGTGCTCCGGTGGGGAACTTTGGGTTGGCAGGTGCCGTGAATTGGCTTTGATCATACATTGCCCAGTATTTTTCCGGGGCAGAAAAAGGGAGGTGAGGCTTACGAAAACCGACGGCAAGAAAGAACGGTTTACCGCGGCGCTTAAATTCTTTGAGCCGCGCGATGGCAGCGTCCGCGACTTTGCCATCAATGTAGTCGCTGTCATCGGCATCAGATTTTTCCGAGGCCGCAGCTTTTCTTCCTGTGCGATTGGCTTTGAGGACATACTGGTTAATCTTGGAAACATGATCAAACAACGGTGGCATTGACCACGAAGGTTCGTCGACCGACCCTTTCCCGCTGCCGTGGTAGATCTTACCGATTGATGCAGTGATATGGCCATGTTGTTTGAACAGCTGCGGGAGTGTGACGACATCTGGCTTGTGGGCTCTAAAATGTTTGTTGAGACCCCACACCTCGAGCGTGTCAGGCCGTAGACCAGTCATCACCGACGCCCGTGAAGGATTACAGATGGCGATCTGGCAATGTGCATTGAGAAAGACCGTGCCACGCTTGGCGAGTGCGTCGATGTTGGGTGTGACAGCAAGTGGATCTCCAAACGCACCGACATTGCCACGTAGGTCGTCTACAACGATGAACAACACATTGCGATCAGCGGCCAACAATGCAATGCGTGGAAGCATAAGCATCGCAAGAACAAGAGACTTCAGTATTCTTGAGAATGATCTTCTGTCAGTCATGATCTGCACAACGATTGAGCGCTAGCACCCGCTGCCGGGAGCACCAAGTCGCAACAGGGTCAAGTCTCCAAATAAAGAGGGGCATGTCAATTCACGGCGAGGAAGCGGGTTGTCCAGCCGCATCATGTTCGGCAGCCTTCAAAAGGGCGATTCCGAGAACTTAACGATCCCACTCACAAGGAACGCCAAACCACTCTGACAGAGTCTCGCTCAACCAGACGACAGATTCACGGCAGAGGGTCTTGGAGTCCAAGATATACTTCTTTCGACCCACCACCCAAAGAGTATACCAACTCGATCTACCGCTACCACTCGAGCTGCTAACTCGCTTGATGTGCATACGCAAACACTGGATGTCATCCGCCCTGATGAAGCTACTGCTGGAGAAGAACAAAAACCGCTTCTTGATCTCAAGCCCCTGCTTGGAGGCTGTGAAGAAGGTGTATCCGAACAAGTTCCACAATATTAGGCGTCCAAAATAGACAAGGAAGAAAAGCCCAATCAATAATGCCCCCGCGACCACGAATCCAGCCTGCTCGAAGGGACGTTCGAAAAGGATAGGCCAGCCCCGTATTCCGAAATACAAGGGCACCCCGCTGAAAACACCTGCGAAGATGGAAATCGCAATCGCGCCAAATATTCGGGAGCCCATATCCTGCGGGCCGTAGGATATGATGTGTGAGTCAGACTTCGAGGATGGAAGTAGCTGAATAGAGTCCGAAATTTTCTGCGGAGCGACAACACTCTTGGTCGGAAATCCTGACGGAGGGTTCTCCTCCTGCGTATAATCTATCCTAGTCATTTTAGCGATTACCTTTCATGCCGAACACTTAAATTAGTAGCACGGTCGGAGCAACTCCTCGTCATTTCCCGTTCACCTGAGTTAAGGTGATCTTCATGTTTTTATTTGTCTATCAGTAACTTCCTCCATCGTTTTTAGACACTCTTGATATTCCCCAGAACCCAAGCGGCCTTAATCGTTCCACTGCGGCGAGAATCGCTTAAACCTTATTTTTTAGCTGAATACTTAAATGCTCCCTCCCAACTCCCTTACACCTCAATTTCTCCGCCGTTCCCCACCATGAAAGACACCCCGGTTTCCGAGGGTATTAGGGACGACTTAAACCGTCACCGGTCTCAATGTCTTTTATGCGTATCCTTACTCTGCCCCTCACCATTCTATGGTCAGCGAGTGCTTGCTCCGGAGCGATCGATTTCCCATCCGAGGTTCTGCCGGTCCTCGAGGAGCATTGCTTTAAATGCCATGGCGAGAAGAAGCAGAAAGGCAAACTCCGTCTCGATACCCTTTCGCCCGATCTCCTCAAGAGCCGCATCGCGGCCGAGACCTGGCACGATGTCCGCGACGCCCTGAACCTCGGCGAAATGCCGCCCGAGGAGGAACCGGAATTATCCCGCGAGAAACGTCAGATTCTTGTGGGCTGGGTCAATCAGGAAATCGACGCCCTTATCGAGGCCAAAAAGAGCACCGGCGGGCGCGTGGTCTTGCGCCGCCTCAACCGCAGCGAATACCAAAACACGATGCGCGATCTACTCGGTATCGAGCACAACTATGTGAAGGATTTCCCGCCTGAGAGTCTCTCGGAAGATGGCTTTCGCAATGAAGGGTCGACCTTGCAAATCTCCGACCTGCAAATGGAATACTATCTCAAAGCGGCCCGTGAAGGACTTCGCAAGGCTATCGTCATAGGGCCAAGACCGAAGGTGATCCGACAGGAATTTACCAAGACGGTGAAGGACAAAAATCGTGGCAGTAATATTCTCGATAAGGACCAACAGTTCATCGTCAAATTGATGGAATACCCCGAGGAAGGCGAGGTCATCATCCGCACCACCGTTCGGGCCGAACATGCCGAGAATCGCGGCTACCCGCAACTCCGCGCCGCCATCGGATACCGTGCCGACGTCCAAGCCCCGCGAGAATTCATCAAATCACAAGACGTGGTGAGCGAAGACTGGCAGGAATTTGAATTCCGCAGTCGTATCGAAAACTTCCCCCTCCCCAGCAAGACGCAAAGCAAATTCCCCGGCCTCTTGGTCTGGCTCGACAATGCCTACGCCGAAGGCCGGGACAAACCACTGAAGGCGCGCGGCAATGGCAAAAAGAAAAAGCAAACTAAAGGCCCGCTAGCCTATCCCCAAATCGAAGTGCAATCGATGGAGTTTATCGGGCCAGTCTTCAAACAATGGCCACCACAATACCACACCGCGCTTCTTGCGCCGCGGGAGTCGGGCGAGAATGAAACCACTCATGTGAGCAAGCTCCTCACCAAATTCATGAGCCGGGCCTTCCGCCGTCCCGTCGAAAAGTCAGAAACCCTACCCTACCTCAAGTTCTACCAATCGATCCGCTCCACCCTGGCCTCCTTCGAAGAAGCGATGCAGGAAACCTTCGCGATGATCCTGATTTCGCCAGACTTTCTCTACCTCGTCGAGCCGTCTTCCGAAACCAAGCGCCCTCTCAATGATTGGGAGATGGCCTCGCGCCTCTCCTACTTCCTCTGGAGCACCATGCCGGACCCGCAGCTTTTCAAACTGGCTAGGGAGAAAAAGCTCCGTGATCCAAAAGTCCTTCAGTCGGAGATTGAAAGGATGATTTCCGACGAGCGGTCTTGGCAATTCATCGAACAGTTCACCGACCAATGGCTCGACCTCGGCGCGCTACAACGTGTCGCGATCAATCCGAACTACTATCCAAAATTCGACGACGCTTTGAAGACTTCGATGCGACAGGAAAGCCTCCACTTTTTCAAAGAAATCTTCCAGAAAGACCTCAGCGCGCTCAACTTCCTCGACTCGAAATTCACAATGCTGAACGAACCTCTCGCCAAACACTACGGCCTCACCGGACCGCGCGGGAGCAGCTTCGAACGCGTCGCTTTGAAACCGAAAGATCATCGCGGCGGCGTCCTTACCCACGGCAGCATTCTTCTGGGGAATTCCACCGGCGAAGATTCGCATCCTGTAAAGCGCGCGGTTTGGATTCGCGAACGTCTCCTCGACGACCCGCCCTCTGACCCCCCGCCCAACGTCCCCAACCTCGATTCGAATAACCCCGATTTCGCCAATCTCTCAGTGCGTGATCAACTCGCCGCACATCGCGAAGAAGCCTCGTGCAAGGACTGCCATCGCGGCATCGACCCCTGGGGCATTCCCATGGAGAGCTACGGCGGCGACGGCTTGTGGCGCGACAACATTCTCCGAAAGAAGACCAAGGGCAAAGGGATGAACAAGCTCCCCGTCGACACGGAAACCACCCTCCCCGATGGGCACGAGATTGGCAACATCGCTGATTTGAAAAGCTACCTCCTCAAAAACAGGAAGGATCAGTTCGCGAAAGCCTTCACCTCCAAGCTTCTGACCTACGCCCTCGGGCGACGCCTCGAAATCACTGATGAGAAGACCGTCGAGGACTTGACCGGAAAATTCATCACCAATAATTTTCGCATAAAACCACTCATTCAGCTCGTCGTGGCGAGCGAAACCTTCCAAACTAAATAAATCATGAGTCGCAAACCCTGGCATCTCCATCGGCGCACCTTCCTTCGCGGAGCCGGCGCAACTCTTGCCCTTCCCTTCCTGGAATGCATGGGCGCAAGCGCGAAATCCAGCCCTCGCCCGAAACGCTTCTGCTCGATCTACTTCCCCTACGGGGTGAGCCTTCCCAAAAAGAAGGATGAATCCGCAAAGTGGCAATGGTTCCCCGATGCCGTCGGTCGCGACTACAAGTTCAATGAAAGCCTGAAGTGCCTCGAACCACTCCGCGAGCATCTCTCCATCCTCGGCGGACTTTCCCACCCCCACGGACGCAAGATTGGCGGTCACGACTCCGCCGACATTTTCCTCACCGCCGCCGAACTCAAAGGCGGCCAATTGAAAAATTCGGCGTCCATCGACCAACTCATGGCGGCCCAACTCGGCGACGACACCCGCTTCCGCTCGCTCAGTCTTTCGGTCGACGGAGGCGTCGGCGAGGCCACCCGCTCCAGCACTCTTTCCTTCAGCCGCAGCGGACAACCCGTGCCTGCTCTTCACAACCCGCGCGTGGTCTTCAATCGCCTCTTCGGAAAAGAAGATCGCTCCCTTCAAGATCAGCGACAGGAATTGCAGAACTCCAAAAACATGCTCGATCTCGTCCTCGATCATTCCAAATCGGTCCGGCGTAAGCTCGGCAAGCAGGACCAGAATAAGTTCGACGAATACCTCCAGTCGGTCCGTCAGATCGAACAACGTGTCGAACGTTCAGAGAGGTGGCTTGACGTTCCCAAGCCACAGGTCGACGCAGCCGGCCTGCATCTCGATGCTGATGACAAAACTCCGGGTGAACTCATCAAGACGATGCTCGACCTGATGTATCTTGCGATCCAAACCGACTCCACCCGTTTCCTTACCTATCAAATGGGAAATATGAACGGCGCTACGTCCATCGCTACGAAATTTCCTTCCCTCCTCGGCTTCGGCAAAAACCAACACAGCCTCGCTCACGGATGGAACAAACCCGGCGGCGCCGAAGCTCTCGGAAAATGGGACCGCTTTCGCGCCCAGCAACTTTCCTACTTTCTCCAGCGCCTGCAGGACACCCCGGAACAAGACGGCACGCTCCTCGACCACACCATGGTTCTTTATGGCAGCAGCAACAGCAACACGCACAACAATACCAACTACCCGCTCGTCGTCGCGGGTGGTGACGACCTGGGACTGAAGCACGGCAGCTATCACCGCTTCGGCTCCGACGTCCCACTCTCGAACCTCTTCGTCACAATGATGAACCGCCTCGGCATGCCTACGAAGAACTTTGTAGACAGCACCGGCGAAATGACCGAGTTGATCGCCTGATCCAACCATGCCTCCGCTCGCAAACAGCTTCAGAAAGGCCGCAAAGACTCTCTTTGCCTCCTCTCTGGTCCTCCCGGCGGGCGCCGACGAAGGCATCAACTATTTCGAAACCCACATTCGCCCTCTCTTTGCGAAGCATTGTTACGAATGCCATTCCGCAGGCGCCAAGAAGCTCAAAGCCAATCTCTACCTTGACTCGCGGTCCGGTTGGAAAACCGGCGGTGACTCCGGCCCCGCTCTCGTCCCGGGAAAACCTGACGAATCGCTCATCATCGAGGTCACCTCCCATCAAAACAACGACCTCCAAATGCCGCCGGATGAAAAGCTCTCCGTCGATAAGATCGAAAAACTTCGCACCTGGATCACGATGGGAGCTCCGGATCCCCGCGAGGGAGTTGTCAAAAAATCGCGCTCTAAAATCGATCTCGAAAAAGGACGTCAATTCTGGGCCTTCAAACCACCGGCGGCTCATCCAACACCTGAGGTCAAAGACGCCACCTGGCCCCGAAACGACATCGATCGCTTCGTCCTCGCCCGCCTGGAATCCGAAAAACTCACTCCGACCAAGGACGCGAACCGCCAGACCCTAATTCGCCGGATTTACTACGACCTCATCGGACTTCCACCATCACCCGAAGAAATAAAAAACTTCCTCGCCGACCAATCACCGAAAGCGTTCGAAAAGGTCGTTGATGACCTCCTGGCCCGTCCCGATTTTGGCGAACGATGGGGACGGCATTGGCTCGACGTGGCCCGCTTTGCCGAATCCAGCGGCGGCGGACGCAGCTTGGTCTTCCCTCACGCTTGGCGCTTTCGCGACTACATCATCAAATCCTTCAACGAAGACAAACCCTTCGACCAACTGGTCCGCGAGCATCTCGCCGGAGACCTCCTCCCCCACGAATCGCCCGAACGACGGAACGAGCAATTGGTCGGCAGCGGCTATCTTGTCCTCGGACCGATGAATTACGAACTCCAGGACCAGGAACGCCTTCGCATGGAATTCGTCGATGAACAAATAGACACCATGGGCCGCACCTTCCTTGGCATGACCCTCGGCTGCGCCCGATGCCACGATCATAAATTTGACCCTATCCCCACCACCGACTACTACGCCCTCGCGGGAATTTTCCAGAGCACCGAATCAATGGGTCTTGGCAGCGCAGCCAGCGGAGTAAGCTCCGTCGCCACGGTTAAACTCGAAACATCCAATCTGCCTGAGCTTAAAAAGCACCGTGCGGAACTCGCTTCCCTTCAAAAACAAATTGCGCAGCTAAAGAAGAAATCTTCCGGGAACTCCTACACCCTTCCTGAAATCACTATCGACTCCGACAAAGCAAAACTGACCGGAGTATGGAAACCTTCAACCCACACCGCAAAATGGGTGGGTGAAAACTACCTCCACGATGACAATCAGGGTAAAGGCGAAAAAGCCGCCGAATTCACCACCACTCTGCCCGAATCCCGTGACTACGAAGTTCTCATTTCATACTCCTCAGGCTCCGGAAGATCGAAGAAGGTTCCCGTGACAATCTTCCACGCCGAGGGTGAAACCACAATCCTTCTCGACCAAACCAAACCTCCCACCCATCACGAATCCTTCGCCAGCGTCGGCTCGTTTTCATTCACCAAAGATCAACCGGCCCGCATCGTTATTTCCAACAAAGGAACCACTTCTCATGTCATCGTCGATGCCGTCGGATTCCTTGGACCCGATACCGGCAAGAGGATCAAAAATCCAAAGGTCGACCGGACAGCCATCAACGCCAAGATCAAAGCCCTCGAGAAACAACGCAAGGATCTGGATTCCAAAATCAAGAATCTCGAACCAGTGACAATGGCTCCACGCGAATCGAAAAACCCAGCCGACGGCCACGTCCACATCCGGGGCCTCGTGCGAAAGAAAGGACCAAAAGTTCCCCGCGGATTTATTTCCGTCGCCACTGACCCCAGAGCCAAGCTCAAGATCTCGACCAAAAGCTCGGGCCGCCTGGAACTGGCCCACTGGGTTGCCGACGCCAACAACCCACTGACTTCCCGGGTGATGGTCAATCGGATTTGGAAGCACCTCCTCGGAGAGGGACTCGTCCGTACGACCGACAACTTCGGCCAGACCGGGGAACTCCCCAGCCACCCCAAGCTACTCGATCATCTTGCACTCAAGTTCACCAACAACAACTGGTCGGTCAAAACGATCATCCGCGAGATCGCCCTCAGCCGCACCTACCAACTTTCCTCGTTGTCTCAGTCCGACCAAGACGCCGAAAATCGTCTTCTGGCCCGCGCCAATCGTAAACGTCTCGAAGCAGAATGCATCCGCGACACCGCGCTCCTCGTGAGCGGAAAACTCGACCCCACCCGCAGCGGCCCCACCATCAAAAAAGCAGGGAAATACGATCTCAACTACAAGTTCAACACCAGCCGCAAGAGTATTTACACACCTTGGTTCCGCAATTCCATGATTGATCTTTTCGAAGTCTTCGACGCGCCCAACCCGAATCTCGTCGTTGGAAAACGAACCACCTCAAATATCCCCACGCAGTCGCTTTTCCTCATGAACAGCCCCTTCATTCGGGAGCAATCAATCCTCACTGCCAAGCAACTCGTCAGCAAAGGAGCGCAGATTGAGGACGCTTATTTACTCCTCTTGGGACGTCTGCCTTCGACTTCCGAACAAGCCACCACTTCCGATTTTCTCTCCCAATTCCCGCCGGACCAGCAAGAAGAAGCCTGGACCCAACTTTGCCAGACGCTTTTTTCCTGTGTTGATTTTCGATTTTTAGATTAGACTCCCCTCAATCCATGATGTGCCCGGATAGACGGCAATTCCTCAAAACCACCGGATGTGGTTTCGGTTCGTTGGCTCTCAATGCCATGCTCTCCGGCACTGCGCAGGGCACTTCCAACCCCCTCGCTCCGCAGCCTCCGCTTTTCCCCGCCCGCGCCAAGCGCATTATCTTTCTGTTCATGTCCGGCGGCCCCAGCCATGTCGACAGCTTCGACTACAAACCGGACCTCATCAAAAGCGACGGCAAGGGTTTCGACTTCATCGGGGTCCGTAAAACCACCTTCGGAAAAAAGAGCGAGCGCAAACTCCTCAAGCCACTTTGGGATTTCAAACAATACGGCGAATCCGGCCAGTGGGTCAGCGAGCTTTTCCCACACATCGGCAAACACGTCGACGACCTTTGCTTCATCCACTCGATGCATACCGAGGGCGTCGCCCACGGCCCGTCGACACTTTTCCTGCACACCGGTGCAACCAACCTCGTTCGCCCCTCGATAGGCAGCTGGGTGACTTACGGACTCGGAACGGAAAACGAAAACCTCCCCGGTTTCGTCACCATCATGCCATCCTCCAGCAAAGGCGGACCGCGCAATTACTCGAACGCCTTCCTCCCCGCAATCCACCAGGGCACCTCGGTCGGACGGGCTGGACTCCCGGCTTCAGAAGCGACCATCCGTAACCTCAAAAACACCCACCTCCCCCACGACGTCCAAAATCGTCAGTTCAATTTCCTGCAGGAACTTAACCGCCAGCAAGCCGGCATAAAATCCGATCACAATCTCGATGCAGCCATCGAATCATTTGATCTCGCCTTTCGTATGCAGATGAATGCTCCCGACATTCTCGATCTCTCAGACGAATCCAAGTCGACCACAGAGATGTATGGTATTGGAGAAAAATCCACTGATACTTACGGTCGGCAATGTCTCATGGCTCGCAGACTTGCCGAAAGCGGCGTGCGATTCATTCAGGTGAACTACGCTGATGAATCGGTGAACCCCAAGTGGGACCAACATTCCAACATGCCCAAGCACAAGTTCCATGCCGAGGCTACCGATCAACCGGTCGCGGCTCTCCTACAAGACCTCAAACAACGCGGGCTTTTGGAAGACACCATCGTCTGGTGGGGCGGCGAATTTGGCCGCACGCCATTCTCCCAGGGAAAGGACGGACGGGACCACAACCCCCGCGGCTTTACCACTTGGCTTGCTGGTGGCGGGACCAAGCCCGGCTACGCCCACGGAGCAACCGACGAGATCGGCCACGAAGCGGTCAGCGGCCGCCTGCACATGCACGACCTTCATGCCACCATGCTCCACCTTCTCGGCCTCGACCACGAACGCCTCACTTATAACTACGCCGGCCGCGACTTCCGCCTCACCGATGTATTTGGCAAGGTGGAATCCAAACTCTTTGCCTAAACGCGAAACACCGCCCCATTCGGAGCGGCGTTTTGAAGCACAATTTCTATCCAGGCTGTTGAAAACAGCGATTATTTTTCGGAGAGCTTTTCCTGAACCTTCTCTTCCAGTTCAGCGTAGAGCGACTCATCAGCTTTCAGAGCGACTTTTGCTCCATCACGGCCTTGCGCGAGTTGGGCACCATCGTAGCTGAACCAACTGCCACGCTTTTGTACGATGTCGAATTCCAGGGCAAGATCGAGTAGTGATCCGACATTGGATATTCCTTCGTTATACATGATGTCGAACTCAGCATCGCGGAAAGGAGGAGCAACTTTGTTCTTCACGACCTTAATCTTGGTGCGGTTGCCCTGAACTGTTCCGTCCGTTGCTTTGATCTGACCAATGCGGCGAATATCAACACGAACAGAGGAGAAGAATTTCAGGGCGCGGCCACCGGGAGTGGTTTCGGGGCTACCGAACATGACACCAATCTTTTCACGAATCTGGTTGGTGAAGATGCAGGTGGTGCGGGCGCGCGAGATCAGGCCGGTAAGTTTCCGCATCGCGGCACTCATGAGTCGGGCCTGCACGCCAACGGTCGAATCGCCGATTTCGCCGGCAAGTTCCTGCTTGGTAACAAGGGCAGCCACAGAATCGAGCACAACGACGTCGATGGCATTTGAGCGAACGAGAGTTTCCACGATCTGAAGAGCTTCTTCACCGGAAGAGGGCTGTGAGACGAGAAGATCATCGAGATTCACGCCCAACCGGCGGGCGTAGGAAGGATCGAGAGCATGCTCGACATCGATGAAGGCCGCGAGTCCCCCGCTTTTCTGGGCTTGGGCAATCGCGGTGAGGGTGAGCGTGGTTTTACCAGAGGATTCCGGTCCGAAGATCTCGACAATCCGTCCCCGGGGGAAGCCGCCGACTCCGAGAGCGCGGTCAATCAGGAGGTTTCCGGTTGGGATAGCTTCGACATCCATACTGGTGTCGTCGCCCAGGCGCATGATGGCGGCATCGCCGAAGTCTTTTTGAATCTGTGTAATGGCAAGATCGAGGTTCTTCTTACGGGCTACGGCCACCTTATCTTCGGCGGCGGAGGTGGTAGTGGTAGCCGCTTTGGCTTTCTTCTCGGACATGGCGGCAGTTTTAACGGTAGTGGTAGTCATGACAATGTTTGGTGTAAGTAACTGCATGGAACTTATTCTAATGAACAGTGTTCAATCAAGAAAAAAGTGTTCAAAAGATCACTTTTCTTAAAGTTTGTGATTTTGGCGCCTTCCCGCACTCTCTCCATGGTGAAAAAAGGCGTTCTCCTCATCCTTGGTCTTCTGGTGCTACTCGCAGTTATTTTCGGCTGTGTCTTCATGAAATACGGAAGATTTGGTTCCGATGGACTGACTCTCTCCTTTAGCGAAGAGGACATTCGGGGGCGCTTGAGCAAGAAGTTTCCTAAAACAGAAAAGCTCCTCGAGGTCATTCCCGTTCTCATCGAAGAGCCCAAGGTTGAGTTTACCGAGGGGAGTAACCGAGTCCGCCTCGCCCTGTTCGCCCGTATCGAAATTCCCTTCTCCAAAAAATACGAGGCCTCCACCGTTTTCAGCGGAAGTATTCGCTACGAAACCTCCGACAAAACCCTCCGTCTGACAGACGTCGAGGTGGAAGGACTCACCGGCACCGAAATTCCGCAGAAATTCGAAGATCCACTTAAACTCCTCATGACGCTGCTGGCCAAGAACTTCCTTGAAGATGTTGTTGTCTATGAGCTCAAGCCCAAGGACCTCACCCACAAAGCCGCTCGATGGCTTCTTAAGAAAGTCAAAGTCCGGGATCAGATGCTCGAGGTTACCCTCGGGCTCTAAGCCCGCAGTTGACACTTCCGCAGTGGTCGGCTTAGTTCCCTCTCGAAATCATGGCTACCGAAACTACATTGATCCTCTTTAAGCCCGACGCTGTTCAAAAGAACCTCGTTGGTGCCGTCCTCGCCCGCTATCAAGCCGAAGGCTTCTCTATCCGTGGCATCAAGATGATGTCCCTTTCCGACGAACTTCTCGCCGAACACTACTCGCACATCGCGGAGATGCCTTTCTTCCCCTCTGTGCGTGGCTTCATGCAGGAAACTCCCGTCGTTGCTCTCGCACTCTCCGGGGACAATATCATCAGCCGCGTCCGTGACCTTCTCGGACCAACCGATTCTACCGAAGCCGCTCCGGGAACGCTCCGTGGTGATTACGGCGACAAGACAGGCGACTCCAAGATGCGTAACATCTGCCACGCTTCCGATGGCCCCGAAGCCGCTGAAGCCGAGCTCAAGCGTTTCTTCAACGAAGGCGAACTCTTTGATCTCTAGGTGACCGGCAAACGCCAAACACTTACTAAAAAAGGTCGTCCCTCGTGACGGCCTTTTTCGTTGTGGAATTCCACGTGGAAATGATCAGGCAGGCGCATAGCCCACGCTAATACCTGCTCGGCTTCCTCCCCCCCCCCCGGATGACCGGGATAACACACGCAAGTGATGACTCCCTCTGATCGCAACAATTCCAGAGAAACATTCAGGGCCTCCAGCGTGGATCGCGATCTGGTAATCATCTCCTGATCCGCTCCTGGCAAATAACCAAGATTAAAGGTCACCGCGGAGACCTCTCCGGGAACAAAGTCGTTCATCCGGGCATGACTCGCTTCCACCAACTCGCAACGCTCCATCACTCCGCCCTCAGTTAGTCGCCTCTGTGACGATTTGATGGCTTGATCTTGAATATCAAACCCAATCACCCGCCCCTCTTCTCCAACCAATCCGGCCAGGAAAAGAGCATCGTGGCCATTCCCCAGAGTCGCATCAACCGCCAGATCCCCTGCTCGAAGAACGGAAGCCAGTTGTTCATGAGCGAGCACGATAACTCGTTTCATGGTCGGAAGGAAAAGGTATAGTATGCCGTGGCGTCGAGCTCGGCGACGGGCATACGCCGCGGCTTGGTCTGACCGGCCCAGCTTTCTAGAAAGAGCACTTCCTTTCGCCCATCATTGAAGCCCACCACAACTGAGGCATGCAATGGCGATTCTGCATTTGGGAGGGTTTTAAAATCCAGTGGTGGAAATTTGGATTCCCCACCGTCCTCTACGTCGCGCGAGATTCGCGTATGTAGACGATCCCGATCCTGCCCCCAACGTCGCCACACGATCACCGGCATTCCGGCTTGCAGAGAACGTCGCACCGTGGCGTGACTGTAGTCGCGTGACCGGTCCATCGAGAATCCAGCCTCCTTGGCCACTGCTTTGTAAATCCCCATCATATCCGACCCAGCAGCCGAGCCGGTATTCTGAAATTTTCCCGCAACCGCGAGCCAGTCTTCGTCGAGGTTGAGCCCCAAATACCGCGCCACCATGGTGAGGGTATTCAACCCGCAATAAGGCCGGTAACCCTGCGGAACAATGGGGACCTCATTGAGGATGACATCGCCGTTTTTTCTCCGCTGGGCTTTTTGCACTAAACCTCTCAGACGCTCGCTTGTGGAAACTTTCTCCACCGATTGATCCAACCACGATCCCGGGATCTTTCCTTTCTTGCGAATCGACAACCTCAATAAACGATCCGGTGCCGAGAGCAATCTCACCGTCCGGTCAGCTATTTGAAACTCCGTCATCTCAGCCCGCAACGCACGAGTGCGACCCCGTTGAGCTCCGCGCGCTTTTCCCGATCTCTTTTTTAATTCCTTCTCCAGCCTCTCCAGCCGATCTTGATAAAGCTCTTTGAATTCCATCTGCCGAATCGTTATCAGACGTTGCATCTCTGCGATGGCCTCTTTACGACTGAGATTCTTTGGAACTTTTTCCTGTTGATAGTATCCAAAAAATGAACCGGCATCAGCGAAAGTCACCTGTAGTTCCTCCAGCTCCTCTCCCCGGTGGGTTGCTTTCACCAAAATGCTCTCCACCCCAAATATTTTTGGCCGGGCCATCAGATAGCCCTCTTCCAAATAATCCGTGGCCACACCGGGAACCCAACGACCGGGAAGCCCGCCATCGTCACTCCACCCTGCCCCCGCGAGAAATTCTTCAGTCAGATCCTCGCCATCAAGCGGGCTATTGCTTACGCCCAGAACTCCGAGAATCGAATTGGGCAAAGCATGCGCCAACCCGACACACAGACAGAAAAAAACCACCAGTTTCACCCGTCTACCTAAAGACCAGAACCTGATGGTTTCAACTGGAAAGTAATATTTAGCTTATTCCTCCTCTTTCTCCTCAGGGGCATCCTTGTTTATGCGCTCCAGAAGATTTCCGGTGATATCGGTGGCGTCCTTAGAGTAAGAGAGAATCGGAATTCCGGCCCCACTCGCTCCCGAGCGGTTAAACACAAAGTCATATCCCTCGGCCTTCGCGACTTCCTGAATGATCGCGATGATCTCCTTGCGATGCTTGGCGAGCTCCGTGTTGATTTTGTCATTGAAAGCCGCTTGCTTCTGTCTGGCCCAAGCTATCCGTCCCTTTTGAAGGTTATCCGCCTGCTGCTTCTTAATGGATGCCTCACGGAAAATCTGGCTGCGCTTCTCTGCATTGACAGAGCTTCCTTCCCCGCTTTTACGCAGAGCCTCTGCTTCCTCGTTGAGAGCAGTGATCTCCTCGACTTTCTTCTTATCGGCATCCTTGAGGCGATCTTCGTATTGCTTGAAGGAATCGCGGGTTATCTGGGTCTTGTAAAAACTACTCACAAGCCTCTGCATATTTACCGAAGCAATCTTATCGGGCTTACCCTCGCCTTCCTGTGCGAGTGCAGTGGAGCAAATCATAGCGGCGCCGAGAAGAGCGGTAATTGGCTGGAAAAATTTCATCACAAGTGGGTGGGTTGAATATTAGTTTGTTTTCTTTTCTTCGGCCGTTTCCGCCGGAGACTCTTTGTTGAGGAGCTTCAGCAAATCATCGGTAAGATCTACCTTTTCACGAGCAAAAAGTAAGAACGGGACCTGGGCCGTAGTCAAGCCGGAGCTATCGACGACATAGTCCACATCGGTCGAATCCTTGGCATGTGTAGCCACGGTATTGACCACTTCGATCCGGATGTCGTTCATAATACTCGCCATTTTCTGGTTCAAGGCGTTCCCTCGCCGCTTCAGGAACTCATCCCGCTCCTTGCCCAAGGCCTTAATTTTGGCATCGTAAAGCCTCAATTTTTCCAGGCTGGCCCTCCGCTTGGCTTCCGCCAGTGATGGATCACGAAGCTCGGCATCCAACAGCTTCATCTCATCATTCATGGCTTTGATCGCCACGATTCGCTCCTGATCGTCCTTTTTGATTTCCTCCCGCTCGATATCCTCTTCAGCCATGACCGCTTTGGTCAAATGATACTCCGTCAGCAACTTCGCCATGTTGACCGTGCCCAACTTCATCTTGGGGTCGGCACTCGCGGTCAAAGGCAATAAAAGCAAGGCGGCGAGGGCGGCCAGCGCCGTCAGTCGGGTCGAAAATTGGTATTGTTTCATGATCAGTAGGCAAAAAATTGAATCAGTTGGTCGGCCTGACGGAAGGTCTCATTCTCCAATGAGTTCATCCAGCTTCTTTT
This sequence comes from bacterium, assembly GCA_018222765.1. GTDB lineage: Bacteria > Verrucomicrobiota > Verrucomicrobiia > Verrucomicrobiales > Akkermansiaceae > SW10. The sequence goes on from JAAEZT010000001.1 coordinate 40,296, forward strand.
TTAGCTCACGCACTTCGGCCAGGAGTTTGGGAACGCGGGGCATCGCGGCCATCTTTTTTTGCTCGTCAGCCATTGGTCTCGCTGGCGAGCCCATATAAACACCGGGCTTTTTTAGACTCTTCATCGCCGCTGTTCGGGTCGCGAGAACCACTTGGTCGCCAATTTCGATATGCCCAACCACTCCCGCCTGGGCTGCCATGGTAACATAATTTCCTATTTTGGTGCTCCCGGCAATACCGCTCTGGGCCACAATCAAGGTGTGCTTGCCAATTTTTACGTTGTGGGCGATTTGCACGAGATTATCGATTTTGGTCCCCTCCCCAATCAAGGTGCGCCCAAACCGCGCCCGATCAATGCAGCTGTTAGCCCCGACTTCTACATCATCCTCGAGTTCGACAATGCCAACCTGGGGAACTTTATGATGGCGCCCCTCCACGAGCTCGAAACCATATCCATCTGAGCCGATCACCACACCGGGTTGCAGAGTAACGCGATTACCGAGAATACACTCCTCCCGTACGGTGGTATTGGGGTGGAGCAGGCAATCTTCTCCAATCACGGACTTTCGTCCCACCACGCAACCCGCTCCAATGACAGTACCCTTGCCGACTTTGGCCCCACTCTCAATCACCGCCCCTGCGCTAATCATCACCGCGGCCGGATCGACCTCCGCATCGTCGGCAACATGAGCACCCGAAGAAATTCCGGGGACAAAGTGCCGCGCCGCCGCCTGGAAATGATCAATAATTTTACTAAAAGCGGCCGAAGGATTTTCCACCTTAATCAAGGCGCAACCGTCTGGCACCTCCCACTCACCCTCGGCAACAAGCACGGCTCCAGCCCGAGTATCGGGCAGTTGCGATTGATAACGGGGATTTCCGAGAAAACTGATGTCATCCGGACCCGCTTCATCCAGAGAAGAGATCCCCATAAATGAAACGACCCGCTGATCTTCGCAAGGAACACCAACGAGTTCGTGGAGCTGTTTCCAACTGAGGGACACTTGAAAAAAGGATTATTCGCCGTCTTTGGGATCTTCCGGAGCATCTTGGTTAATCTCCTCCAAAAGAGAATCAGTCAGATCCGTGGTATCACGGGCATGTAACACAAAGGGAATTCCCTGATTGCTGTTTCCCGACTGATCGAAAATGTAATCAAAGTTACCGGCTTTGGCTCGTTCGCTGACGACGCGCTGGATTTTCACGAGAATAGCACGCATCTGTTTGGTCATTTTCTCACTCAGAGCACGATTACGGCGCTCCAGAAATTCGGAACGCTCACGCTCCTTGTGAATACCGTCCTGGCTCAGGTCACTGGCCTCCTGACGCAAATCCTGCCTTTTTTTGTCACCGAGCTCCTTGTCTTTCAACTGCTCACGGATCTTCTGCAGAGAATCGTCAATATCGCGGATATCCTTGAGACGGAGGTTGTTGTCTTTCTGAATACGGGCGCGCTCAATGTTGATGTCACGCTGGACCGAACTAGTCTTGTGATACTCATTAAAAAGCCGCTCCATATTGACAGTGGCAATTTTAAGACGCTGGGCATTGGCTCCGCTCTGGAGCATCAAAAAACCGGCAAGAAGGGCAAAGAAACGGATTTTCATAAAGTATATTCGTTAGGGGTGTTGGCTGACTATGGTTTTGAGAATTTCAGGAGTCAATCACGCGATTAAATTTCGTATCGGTAAAAAACTGAAGAACAAGAGATGGGCTCTTCACCCCACTTGGCAAGGACCAAGCTTGAAAAAAATAGCCCGAGGCCACATGACTGTCCGCGATGATCCGCCGCTACCACGATGTTTCCTCGGTTCGGGAAGCTCTTTCGACCGCTCCGCGTCCCCTGGCGCTCGTCCCTACAATGGGAGCGCTCCACGAGGGACACCTCGCCCTGCTCCGTGCGGCGCGTGCAAAAGTCGGCCCCCGGGGCACGGTCGCGATCTCGATTTTCGTCAATCCAATCCAGTTCGACCGCTCCGAGGACCTCCTTAATTACCCCAAAACTCTTGAGAACGACCTCACAGCCTGCGAAGCCGAAGGCGTCGATCTCAGCTTTATCCCCAATGCCGACGAACTCTATCTCCCCGATCGCTCCATTCTCGTCACGGAATCCCTCCTCACCAAACACCTCTGCGGAGCCACCCGCCCCGGGCATTTCGACGGCGTTCTCACCGTCGTCCTGAAATTGTTCAACATCCTCCAACCCGACTGTGCCATTTTCGGAAAAAAAGATTTTCAGCAACTCGCCCTCATCAATCGCATGGTCCGCGATCTGGACGTTCCGGTCGAAATTATCGGCCACCCGACCGTCCGCGAACCCGACGGGCTCGCCCTTTCTTCCCGAAATCGTAAACTTACTCCAGAACACCGCGCCGACGCTCCGCGCATCCAACGCGCTCTTTCCGCAGCCCAAGATCTCGTTCCGACCGGCGAACAATCTCCCGCGGTTTATCTCGACGCCGCAAAATCCCATCTTCTTAGCAATGCCCCGGCTGACTTCTCCCTCGACTACCTCGAGCTTGTCGACTCGGTCTCCCTGCAACCCATCGCCAAGCTCACCGAACCCGCCACTCTGGCGACAGCGTGTTTTTACGGCCAGGTTCGTCTGATCGATCATACTGAGATTGTCCCAATCATGTCCTGAGACTCCTCAAAGCGACATTTGCTCAAAAAAAGTTCCCACTTCTCCGCTTTCCCTCTTCCATCCCAGTCATCATAAATCACTCATGAAAATCGCCATCAACGGTTTTGGCCGCATCGGCCGCCTCGTTCTCCGCGCCGCCTTCGATAACCCCGACTTGGAATTCGTACGCCTCAACGACTCCAAAGCCAATGCCGAAACCGCCGCCCACCTCCTCGAATTCGACACCGTCCACGGCCGCTGGGATCGCGACGTTTCCCACACCGACGACACCGTCCTCATCGACGGACAATCGCTCGCCTACACTTCCGAGGACCATCCTTCCAAAATCGACTGGGCTGGTATCGACATCGTCCTCGAATGCTCCGGCGCCTTCCGCGACACCCAAAGCCTCCAAACCTACCTCGATGCCGGCGTCAAAAAAGTCATCGTCGCCGCCCCCGTCAAAGAAGGCGTCCTCAACATCGTCATGGGCTGCAACGACGAACTCTACAACCCCGCCACTGATCACCTCATCACCAACGCCTCTTGCACCACCAACTGCATCGCGCCCGTCATCAAGGTGATCCACGAGACTTTCGGCCTCAAACACGGCATGCTCACCACTCTGCATGACCTCACCAATACCCAGACCATCGTCGACGCTCCCCACAAAGACCTCCGCCGTGCCCGCTCGGCCGTCAACTCCCTCATCCCCACCACCACCGGATCGGCCACCGCCGTCACCATGATCTTCCCCGAACTTAAAGGCCGCCTCAACGGCGTCGCCGTCCGGGTCCCCCTCCTCAACGCCTCCCTCACCGACCTCGTCCTCGAACTCGAAAAAGAAGTCACCGTCGCCGAAGTCAACGCCGCCCTCAAAGCAGCTGCCGATGGCTCTCTTAAAGGAATCCTCGGCTATGAAGAAAAACCCCTCGTCTCCGCAGACTACACCAACGACTCCCGTTCCGGCATCATCGACGCCAAAAGCACCATGGTCGTCAACGGCACCCAACTTAAACTCCTCGTGTGGTATGACAACGAATGGGGCTACTCCGTTCGGATGGCCGAGTTAACCCGAAAAGTCGCCAGCTTTCTCAAGTAGCAAGACCATCGCCTATTTCCTTTTAACCGACCCCCCACGAAGAAAGCTAATCACTCAAAGCCAACCGCAAAAAGCCAGCACCTCAAACCCCATCGCGCCATATCACCCCAAATGAATCAAAAGGCCTACACCATCGTCACCGCCGCCTATTGGGGATTCACCCTGACGGACGGCGCGCTGCGTATGCTCGTGCTCCTCTATTTCCATGGCCAGGGCATGGATCCGGTCAGACTCGCCTTCCTCTTTCTCCTCTACGAATTCTGCGGCATCCTCACCAATCTCCTCGGCGGATGGTGGGCCTCCCGAACCGGCCTCAAGCGCACTCTCACCGGCGGACTCCTTTTACAAGTCGTCGCCCTCTCCGCTCTCGCTTTCGTCAATCTCGAGTGGGTCCCATGGTTGGTCATCGCCTACATCATGTCGACGCAAGCCCTTTCCGGCATCGCCAAAGACCTGACCAAGATGTCCGCCAAGAGCGCAGTCAAAGTCCTCGTCCCAAAATCCACTTCCAGCGAACAACAAGAACGCGGCCTCATGAAATGGGTCGCCATCCTCACCGGATCTAAAAACGCCCTCAAAGGCGTGGGCTTTTTCCTCGGCGGCTTCCTCCTCACCGTCTTCGGATTCCAGGGCGCCCTCTGGGTCATGGCCGGGGCCCTTTTCCTCGTCTTCCTCCTCGCCCACTTCTGTATCCAAGGTGATCTCGGCAAAGCCAAGAAGAAGGTCAAATTTACCGAACTTTTCTCCAAGTCCCCCGAAATCAACCGCCTCTCCGCCGCCCGCCTCTTTCTCTTCGCGGCCCGCGATGTTTGGTTCGTCGTCGGCCTTCCCGTCTTTCTCAAATCCCAACTTGAATGGTCCTTCAACCAGGTCGGAGCCTTCATGGCGATCTGGGTTATCGGCTACGGCATCGTCCAGGCCAGCGCGCCCAAGTTCGTCAAAAAAAGCGGAGCAGCCCACGCCTCGAAAGCCGCCTTCGTTTGGGGACTCATCCTCACCCTCATCGCCGTCACGATTGCCCTCCTGGTTCAAATCGATCAATTCGTCCTCTACGCCGTCCTCGGCGGCCTTCTTATCTACGGCATCATTTTCGCCATTAATTCCGCTCTCCATTCCTACCTTATCCTCGCCTTCACCGACGACGACCAGGTCTCGCTCAACGTCGGCTTTTACTACATGGCCAACGCCTGCGGCCGACTCCTCGGCACCCTCGCCTCCGGCCTCTCCTACCACTACGGTGGACTACCAGCCTGCCTCTGGGTCAGCGCCGCCATGCTCGCCGCAACTTCCTACATCACCATTCGACTTCCGCGCAATTTGTGAAAATCATCCATCAGGACTCCGACATCGTTGTTGTTGAAAAAGAGAGCGGACTCCTCTCGGTCCCCGGACGGGGCCCCGAAAAACTCGACTCAGTCGTTCACCGTATCCGCCAACTCATCCCGGAGTGTATTTCCCACCCGGCCGCACACCGTCTCGACATGGATACTTCCGGCCTCATGGTTCTCGGTCTCACCGCCGATGCCCATCGCCATCTCTCGATCCAATTTCAAGATCGCACCGTTAAAAAGAACTATCTCGCTCTCCTCGACGGAATCCTCGCCAAGGACGAAGGAACGATCACCCTCCCTTTCCGTCTCGATATCGACAATCGCCCATACCAAATCTACGACGAAGTCCACGGCAAGATCGGCACCACCGAGTGGAAGAAGGTCTGTATCGAAGACAATCACACCCGCATCGCCTTCCACCCCATTACCGGACGCACCCACCAACTCCGCGTCCACTCGGCCCACCCCAAAGGCCTCGGCATTCCCATTGTGGGGGACAACCTCTATGGGAACGGCACTGGCTTCGGTCAACTCAAACTCCACGCCGCCGACCTCGCCTTCACCCATCCCACCACCGGTGAAGCCCTCAGCTTCGCCACCCCGCCACCATTCTAGTCGCGCCTTGCCGAGGAAAAGACCGCGATTTGACCTGCGCCAAAATCGTGTGACATCTTGTCCCATCATGCGTCAATTTGTGTCAAATTTTCACTATGATCAATCCTCACGAATCGCAAAAACTCTATTATCTATCTGCATTACAGCCGATTTCACACCACTTGGCGCACAAGCTGCCATAGAAAGCAGATGTTAACCAAAAACCATCAAACCAAAATGACTCTGACAAACCGTATCCCAAACCGCCTCTTCGGAAATCTCGACGAATTCTTCAATCAAGCTTTCCGCAGCTTCGGACCAAATCCCGTCTCCCGCGTCCCTGACTCATACCGCTACGAGACCGACAAACACTATCGCCTCCGCCTCGATCTTCCCGGCTTCACCAAAAAGGAGATCAAGCTCACTCTCGAAGACGGCCAGCTCAAGATCAGCGCAAAAACCGAAAGCGAAGACGCCTTCCGCTCTGATTTTGATCGCGTGTTTGATCTTCCCGATGACGCCAACGCCGGGGAAGTCACCGCCAAACTCGAAGACGGCGTGCTCGACCTCGTGATCAACAAAGTGGCCGAAAGCGTGCCGGCTGTCCGAACCATCAAAATTAAGTAACCAGCCAGAATCATGAACGAAATCATTACCAACGAATCAACCGTGACCTTTAGACCTCCATTCAAAACCCACAAGACCGATAAGGGAATCGATCTCACCGTCGCTCTTCCTGGAGTATCCAAAGACAAGCTCGGCGTCAACGCGGAGGGGCAACTCCTCACCATCAACGGTGAACGAAGCAATCCCGGGGGAGTCGGCTCCCACGAAGCACGACGCTACGAACTGAAACTGCAACTTCACGAAGACTTGGACACCAACAAGATCACCGCGAAATACCAAAACGGAGTGCTCACTCTGGGTCTTCAAAAGCGAGAGGAACTCGCCCCGAAGAAAATCAACATCCTCGCGAATTAAAATTTGATTGTGTGTGAAGAACGGCGATCCCGGAAGGGGTCGCCGTTTTGCTATCCCTTGCTAGCCACGGGAGGATTCGCTTTGATAAATTCCACGATCTCGTCGACCTCATCACTCAGGTGAAGATACCTCTCGTAATCCCTTCCCTCCGCCAGATTTTTGAGACACTCCCAGAGCATCGTGTCTTTGGTGTATCGCTTCGTCCCCAGGAAAACCATCGGGCTGATTTCCCCAAAAGTCGCGTAATGGTTCTGACACGCATCCTGGAAAATCTCTTGCGTCGTTCCGCCACTCCCCGGCGCAAAGACGATTCCATGCCTCGCGATCGCGAGCAGACCGTCTTCACGAATGCTATTGGAAAAATACTTCGCAACATAAGTTGAAAACATATTTGTCGGTTCGTGCCCGTAGAACCAGGTCGGCACCGCCAGACTGGAATGCCCGGTGGGATAACGATCAATCACCTTTTGCGCAGCCTCGATATACCCGTCGTTGTCATACCTTGGCGATACTTCCAACGCCTTCAAGACCGCATCCAATTCCCCTTCACTCAAATCGGCAAGATAAGCTCCCAGATTCGCCGCTTCCATCATTCCGGGACCACCGCCACTCGCAATAAAGTATCCGGCCTTCGTCAGTCGACGCGTCAAATGCGCCACCTTTTTGAACGACTCGTCATCACGCCCCGTCCCGTGCCCTCCCATCACGGCGACCACTCTCTTCCTCCCATCCTTTTCAATCCGCCCCTCAAGCAAATCCGTGAGCCCGTCGTCAATAGCATGATCGTGCAATCGCTCCGCCAGAGCCTCTACGATATCAGGATCCTTCTTCCCGTGCTTCACAAAGTGATCATAGATCTCTTTATCCACACTCCGGTCTTCCTCCTTGGTCCAACCCTCCATCAACTCCTCCCTCGTATACAACTCCGGCCGATAAGGATTAAAAGGCAGCTCCTTGAACTCGGGAAAAACCAAGGCACCCCTCCCCTGCAAATCACAAATCGAAAGTTCCTCCGGAAACTGACATCCCAGAAAGATTGCTCCCTCACACTCCAACCCCTCCCAATCAATTCCCGCCTCCCGCAAATCCAGACCCTGCACCACCGAGCAGTTCAAATTCACCACTCCGCCTTCCAGCCGCTTCAAGGAATCAATCTCACGAAAAATCGAACATTTCATGGCAACAAGCTAAGTCAGCGAATCCCGAACTTCCAGCCCAACAAAAATTAACGCAGACGCGCGGACAGAAAATCACCCAATCACCGACTCTTTCAACACCCCTACATACGGCAGGTTCCGATACTTCCCGTCGTAATCCAATCCATACCCCACCACGAATTCATCTCCGATTTCAAAAGCCGAATAGTCCGCCTCTCCTTCCGCCGCTCTCTCTTTATCCTTCGTCAGCAAGACACAAGTCTTCACCTTCCGAGCGCCCATCTCATAAAGCTTCTCCGACACCGCCGCCAAGGTTCGCCCGGTATCTAAAATATCATCCAGCACCAAAACGCTCCGCCCCTTAACCTCGGGAAGCTTAACATCCAAAAAATCTACCTGCCCCGAACTCTCCGTCCCCCCATGATAGCTCGCTACATTCAAGCACTCGATCTCCAGCCGTAAGGGCACCCGCCGCAACAGGTCCGCCATAAACACCAAAGCCCCCTTCAAAATTCCCACCACCTGCAAGGAATCCTCTCTCGCAAAGTCCGCCCGAATCCGCTCCGCGATCACATCCAACCGCCGCTCGATCACTTCCTCCGCAATCAAGACCTTCTCAATATCCTCGTTCATGCCCTCACTCTTGCGAAGCCCCTGCGATCTGTCCAAGAAAAACCCTACTGTCAAAACTCCGCCCCCACCATCTCCTCGTCAAGTTCCTCCCAATCGCCCACTAATTCCTTCAAGATCTCCCGCGAGACCTCTTCGGCATCTCCTTCCCGGCCGCGGCACAGGTCGTCGCAAAACATTCCATGCTGTGGCGCGCAATCATTCATACTTGGGCGCTTCAGGACTAGACAAAGCGCGATTACACTTGAATATAGTCTGCAGAAATGGCCCGCGGATCTCAAAAATTTGCCTCTCTCTTCTTCACTCTCCTACCCGTCTCATCAGGAGCCGAGGAGCGCATTGATTTCAACGACCAGATCCGCCCCCTTCTCTCTGACCGTTGCTTTGTTTGCCACGGCTTTGATGCCAACACCCGCGAGGCCGATCTTCGCCTCGACACGCCAGAGGGCGCTTTCACCGAAGACAAACACGGTATCGCGCCCATCGTTCCGGGTGACCCGTTGGACTCCGAGGTCTGGCTGCGCATTATTTCGGATGACCCCGATGAGGTCATGCCGCCGCCCGACTCACTCCGTCAGCTCTCCGACGCCGACAAAGCCCTGATCAAACGCTGGATCGAACAAGGCGCCGAATACGAACCGCACTGGACTTTCGTCAAAGTCGAGAAACCCAAAACCGAACTCGCCAACGGTCATCCCCTCGACCAGCTCGTTTCCGAAAAGCTCAAACAGGAAGAACTCGAACTCTCTCGCCCTGCCGATCCCCGGACTCTGGTGCGACGCCTTTCCTTCGACCTCCGCGGGCTTCCGCCGACGCCCGAAGAAGTCGAAAAATTCGCCGGCAACCCCAACGATGAATCCTGGCGCGCTCTGGTCGAACATTACCTCGCCGACCCCGCCTTCGGTGAACGCATGGCCTGGCCCTGGCTCGAAGCGGCGCGCTACGCCGACTCCAATGGCTTCCAGGGCGACCGCGAACGCACGATGTGGCCTTGGCGCGACTGGGTGATCGAAGCCTTCAACAAGAACCTTCCCTACGATGACTTCACCGTCTGGCAAATCGCCGGCGATCTTCTTCCAAACGCCACCTTCGAACAAAAACTCGCCACCGGCTTTCTCCGCAATCACGCCATCAATGGTGAGGGCGGCAGCATCCCGGAAGAAAACCGCGTCAACTACGTCTTCGACATGGCCGAGACTGTCGGCACCGTATGGATGGGCCTGACATTCAACTGCTGCCGCTGCCACGATCACAAATACGACCCGCTCTCCCAAAAAGAATACTATGGCCTCAACGCCTTCTTTAACCAGACACCTGTCGACGGCGGTGGTGGTGATCCACAGACCAAACCCGTTCTCCCCGTCGCTTCCGGCGCACAGAAGGCGGAGGAAGCAAAACTCGCCAATCAACTCGAAGACATTCGCACGCAACTTTCCGGAACTAAAAAACAAGCCCTCGGAGATCAGAAAAAATGGGAAAGCACCCAACTCGCCACTCACAAATCCCCGTGGTCCATCCTCCCCGTTAAATCCGCGAAGTCAGCCAAGGGCCAAAAAATCTCCACTCTCGAAAATGGCACTCTCCTCGCCACTGGAGCCAATCCCCCCAACGACGACTACACCATCGAACTCACGCTCAACGAAGCTCCCCTCACCGGCATTCTCCTCAAAGCCCTTCGCCATCCCGGCATGACCAAGGAAGGCATCGCCCGATCCAATAGCGGAAACTTCGTCCTGACCGAATTCAATCTCGCACTCCGTTCCACCGATGGGGCAAGCAAACCCGTCAAGATTAAGAAAGCCCAGGCCACTTTCGAACAAGGAAGCTTAAAGATTGCCGGAGTCCTCGATAAAAACCCCGCCAGCGGCTGGGCGATCCTAAATAACAACGTCATCCCCACCGACCACGCCGCCGTCTTCGAATTCGAGCACACCCTCCAACCCGCACCCGGCGACACCCTCGTCGCTACTCTCAAACACGAATCAAAACACGCAAGCCACAATCTCGGGCATTTCAGTATCGAGGGAACAAACCAAACCGCTCCAACTCTCCCCAAAGATCAAAGTCTTATCAACGCCCTGAGAACGCCTTCCGAACGCCGCACCAAAGCCCAACATCAACTCGTCAACAATAGCTACGGAAACGGCAATCCCCAATTCGCCGAATTGCAAAAGAAGGAAGCCGCCGCAAAGAAGAAACTCGACGACTTTCGCAACCGACTTCCCAAGGTCATGATCATGGAAGACCAACCCGGGAAACGAAAAACCTACATCCTCGCCATCGGTTCCTACGAGCAACGCGGCGAAGAAGTGGAAGCCCACACGCCCGCCGTGCTCCCACAGCTCAAGACTGAAAAAACTCCCAACCGCCTTGACTTGGCCAAGTGGCTTGTCTCTCCCGATCACCCGCTCACTTCGCGCGTCGCTGTCAATCGACTCTGGCAGGAACTCTTCGGCATCGGCCTCGTCAAGAGCCCGGAGGACTTCGGCGTGCAAAGCGAGATCCCCGTGCACCCCAAACTCCTCGACTGGCTCGCTGCCGACTTCATAGAGCACAACTGGGACTACAAGCACCTCGTCCGCACCATCGTCACCAGCCGTACATATCGACAATCGGCCCACGTCTCATCGCTCCAACTCGAACGCGATCCCGACAACCGCCTCCTCGCCCGTGGCCCTCGTCTTCGTCTTCCGTCCTGGATGATTCGCGACCAAGCCCTCGCCGCCAGTGGCAATCTCGTCAGCACCATCGGCGGCTCCCCCGTCAAACCCTGGCAGCCACCCGGGCTCTGGTCCGAGGTCACCTTCGGCAAAAAGAAATACGCACCCGACTCCGGAGAAAAACTCCGCCGCCGCAGCCTTTACACCTTCTGGCGGCGTATCAGCGCGCCACCCATGTTCTTCGACACCGCAAAGCGCGAAATGTGTGAAGTCGGCACCACCCTCACCAACAGCCCACTCCACGCACTCGCCATTCTCAACGATCCTCACTATGCTGAAGCCGCCCGCGCATTGGTGAACCGAGCCACCAAGGAATCGTCCACGGACCCCAAAGCAATTCTCGCGCGGGCCTTCAAGGTTCTCCTCTCGCGATCACCGCATCCCGAGGAACTCGGCATTCTTGTGCAGAACTACGAGCGGGCCCTTCCGCTCATTACCGAAGAAGAAGCGAATGCCTTCCTTGCCATCGGAGAAACACCCGCGCATTCCGATCTTCCGCCCATCACGCAAGCCGCGCTCACGTCCGTTTGCCTTTCCCTTTTCAATACCGACGAATCCCTGACTAAAGAATAAATGGACCCGCTTCTCGAACGTCAATACCACGTCAACCGACGCCAGTTCTTTAGCAAAAGTTCCACCGGCATCGGTGTTGCCGCGCTTGCTTCTTTGCTCGGTCAGGAATCGAAGGCCGATGACGCCAAACTGCCCGCCGCCATCAAACGAGTCGCGCCAAAAGCCAAACGCGTCATCCTTCTTTTCCAAAACGGCGGTCCGACCCACCTCGAGCTTTTCGACTACAAGCCGGAACTCAAAAAACGCCACGGACAGTCCGTCCCGGCCAGTTACATGGAAGGCAAACGTTTCAGCACGATGTCTGCCGCCGCCGACAAACGAAAGCTCCTCTCGCCCATCGAGCCCTACAAGCAATATGGCAAAAGCGGCGCCTGGGTCAGCGACCTCATGCCTTACACCGGGAAGATCGCCGACGACATATGCTTCATCAAGAGCATGTACACCGAGCAGGTAAATCACGCTCCCGCCATTAACTTTTTCCTCAGCGGCAATCAACTCGCCGGACGCCCTACCGCCGGTGCCTGGCTAAGTTACGGTTTGGGAAGCATGAACGAAAACCTCCCCACCTTTGCCGTGATGACTTCCATCAGCAAAGGCACGACGTGTGGACAAATCTTTTACGACTCCTACTGGAGCTCCGGTTTTCTTCCTAGTCGTCACCAGGGCGTCAAATTCCGTGCCGGTGAAAGCCCCGTTCTCTACATCAACAATCCCAAGGGGATGAATTCAAAGCTCCGTCGTAACATGCTCGACGGCATTGCCCAACTCAACGAACGCAAACTCGCCGAAGTCGGCGACCCCGAAATCTCCACGCGCATCGCGCAATACGAGATGGCTTACCGTATGCAAACCAGCGTGCCCGAGCTCGCCGACATTTCCGGAGAAAGCAAAGCCACGCTCGAACAGTATGGCCCCAGCGTCAACGAGCCCGGCACCTTTGCCCGCAACTGTCTCCTCGCGCGCCGTCTCGTCGAACGCGGAACACGCTTTGTCCAACTCATGCATGCCGGATGGGACCAACATCGTTCGCTCACCACCGAGCTCTACAACCAATGTCGTGACACCGACCAACCCTCCGCCGCTTTGGTCAGTGATCTTAAATCCCGTGGCCTCCTCGAAGACACCCTCGTCATTTGGGCCGGCGAATTCGGACGCACGCCCTTCATCCAGGGTTCCTTTGACAATCGTCCCAAGTGGGGCCGGGATCACCATCCCCACGCCTACACCATCTGGATGGCCGGCGGCGGCGTGAAGCCTGGTATCTCCCACGGAGCGAGTGATGACATCGGCTTCAATGCCGTGGAAGACAAAGTCCACGTCCACGACCTCCAAGCCACGATCCTTCACCTCCTTGGTATCGACCACGAAAAGCTCACCTTCAAATTCCAGGGCCGCCACTATCGTCTCACCGACGTCCACGGCCATGTAGTGAAGCCCATTCTGGCCTGACAACTCCCCGTAATCGCAACGTATAGGAAGGATGTTACGCGCATTGCTCATCACGCTCCTTGGCAGTTCCCTCCTTTACTCCCAGGAAAAAAAACTCCCCAAGATTCTCCTCCTCGGAGATTCCATCTCCATCGGCTACACCCCCTTCGTGCAGCAGATGCTCAAGGAAGAAGCCAAAGTTGTTCGGCCAATGCAGAAGGACGGCAAGCGCCCCGAAAACTGCGCCTACTCCGCGAACGGCGTCACCCGGATCGAGGCCTGGCTCGGCGACACCAAGTGGGACGTCATTCACTTCAACTTTGGCCTCCACGATCTCAAGTATATCGGCCAACCCCTTCCCAACTCCAAGATCGTCTCGCAAAAGGGCGAAGCCATTAAAAAGAACCCCGAAGCCCGTCAGCTTTCCTCGATCAGAGACTATCTCGTCAATCTCGAAAAGATCGTTACACGCCTCAAGAAAACCAAGGCCACCCTCATCTTCTGCACCACTACTCCCGTGCCCGAAGGAAGCCGTGGCCGTATTCCCGGCGACGAACAAAAATTCAACGCCGCCGCGGTCAAACTAATGAAGAAGCTGAACGTCGCCGTCAACGATCTCCACGGACATGCCTCACTCGACAAAGTCGCCAAGCACCAACGCAAGGCCGACGTCCACTACACCAAAGAAGGCTCCAAACTTCTGGCCGCAGGAGTCGTCAGCACCCTTCGAGCCTGTATGGAAAATTCAACCGTTAACTGAAACTGTCATAAAATTTTTGAGACCAGAAACTCTATAGTTCCAATCTCCAAATATCTGACCTACTCAATCCCATGCTTCGTCTTCTACTACCAACTCTCTTGGTCGGCTCCGCCCTCGCCAAAGATAAGCCCAATATCCTCCTTCTCTTCGCCGACGACCTCGGGCGCTACGCTTCGGCCTATGCCGACCCAGCCAATCCCTCCGCAAACGACATCGTCTCAACTCCCACCTTTGATCGAATCGCCAAAGAAGGCGTCCTTGCAACCAATGCCTTCGTCTCCGTCCCTTCGTGCTCGCCTTGCCGCGCTTCGTTAATTTCCGGCCGCCACTTTTTCCGGAACGGCTCCCACTCCCAACTCCACTCCCCCTGGAATGGTAACAAAGCCAATGACCCCTGGAACGGAGTGCGAGGATTTGCCCTCGGCTTGCAGGAAGCAGGATACCACATCGGTTGGTCTCATAAGATGCACATCTCGGCAGACCGCATGGGTGGTAAAAAGAGGAATTACAACAAAGCCGGCCGCAAGGTGAACAACTTCTCCCAAACCGTTTCCCAAGCCAAAGACATCGCGAAAGGAAAACAAGCACTTTACGACGAGTGCCGGCAGAACTTTAGAGCCTTCCTCGCCGACCGAAAAGGCGGCCAGCCTTTCTATTATTCCTTCCACCCCACCAATCCACACCGTACCTGGACCCAAGGCTCGGGAAAAAAACTATGGGGACTCGATCCCGATAAACTTAAAGAAAAAATGCCTCCCTTCCTCCCCGACGTTCCCGTCGTTCGCGAAGACCTTGCCGACTACCTTGGCGAAGGAATGGCCTTTGACAAATGCTGCGAAATCATTCTCGAAGAGCTCAAAAAATCAGGAGAACTCGATAACACCCTTGTAGTCATTTCCGGTGACCACGGTGCGCCCGGATTCCCCCGGGGAAAAACCAACCTCTACGACTTCGGCTCTCGCGTTCTTTTCTCCGCCCGTTGGCCCGGCCACATCAAAGCCGGTCAGATAATCACCCGCCCGATCTCTCTCATCGATCTCGCCCCCACCTTCCTCGCCGCAGCCGGTCTCCCACCCGAAGCAGGAACCAACGGACAAAGTCTCCTCCCCGCCCTCAAGTCGGGAGATCTCAAAAAACTCCGCGGCTGGGCTCTTATCGGACGCGAAACACACGTCAATAGCGCCCGCCCCTTCGAGCTTCCCTATTCCAGCCGGGCCATCCGCACCTCCAACCATCTTTTCATCATCAACTTTACTCCCGACCGCGCACCGCAAGGAGTCCCTCTCTCTCTCGATTCCGACAATCCACCCAGCTGGGAAATCGTCGGGAAAAACACCCGGGTAACCTACGGTGATGTCGATGCCGGCCCGACCCGCACCTGGATGCTTCAGCACCGCAAAGACCCCACTTACAAATACCACTGGGATCTCGGCTTCGGCCCACGTCCTGCTCTCGAGCTTTACGACCTCAAAAAAGACCCGCACCAAGTCAACAACGTCGCCAACGAAAAAGCCTACGCCGAGGTCCAGAAAAAACTCCACGCCGACCTTATGGCCGAGCTTCTTGCCAACCACGACCCCCGCCTCAACGGAAATCAATTCGACTATCCCCCCTATTCCAAAAAGGGACTCCCAAAGTAACTTTTCTCCCCGTGATCATCACTCAGAGAGTGCCATCCTACTTTTGGAGATTGGAACAGCTGTTTCGCATTGCTTGGCATGACCGCCGCTCCTCACAGTTCTCGAACAGTGCCGAGACAGGGCACTCTTTCTGCGCACTTATAGTTCTGAGAGTCTGTCTGAGAGTTCCGTTATTCTGCTCATCTCTCCACATTCACTTTTTCCCGTCAGCAGGGACAGAAACTTTCAATCCAACAACACCGAAATTTTTCTACAACCGATGATATCTGGATGCCTTTTCCGCGGTCGCCAATTCTCCCCTTACCGGAATTTTCTTGCATGATTATTGCGTGATTTTTACACAAACAAGATTTTGCAATACAAGACGATTGCGATGTTTCGTTGAAAACTGGCCAACCAGGCCGCATGGTTCCTCAGCAAACTCCACTAAGAATTCAGAGGAATATCCGATAACCCAGCCTCTTTCTGAGCGTTTTCTTACTACTACATTTCTCACTCAAATGCGTTTCACGTCTCTTCTCTTCCTCGCGACCACTTTCGGTGCCATTGCGGCTCCGCTTTCTTACAATCGCGACATCCGCCCGATCCTCTCGGAAAATTGTTTTGCCTGTCACGGCCCCGACAAGGCCTCCCGCAAGGCCAAGCTCCGTTTAGACATTCGCGAGGCTGCCATTGAGAAGGAAGCCATCATCCCGGGCGACCTTAAGAAGTCCGACTTAATCTTCTACATCAATTCCGAGGACGAAGACGAGATCATGCCTCCGCCCGAGTCGCACAAAAAGCTTACTCAGGCGCAAAAAGACACGCTCGCGGAATGGATCAAGCAAGGCGCTCCCTACGAAGCCCATTGGTCATTCATTCCGGCTGTCCGCCCCGATGTTCCCGCGTTCGGCGAAAAACACCCCATCGACAACTTTATCAAAGCCGGCCTCAAAGGCAGCGGACACGAAATGTCCCAACCCGCCGACAAGGCAACGATCGATCGCCGGATTTCCTTCGACCTTACCGGGCTCCCTCTTCACCTCACCGGCACTTCCGATCCCGACAAGCTCCTCGCTTCGCCTCACTTCGGCGAGCGCATGGCCGTCTTCTGGCTCGACCTCGCCCGCTATGCCGACACCGCCGGCTACCACAGCGACAAAGTCCGCGACGTCACTCCTTACCGCGACTACGTCATCGATTCCTTCAACAAAAACAAACCCTACGATCAATTTGTCACCGAGCAACTCGCCGGAGATCTTTTTAAAAATCCTACCCAGGAAAATTACGTCGCTTCCGCCTTCAACCGTATCAACCAAGTCTCGGAAGAAGGTGGCATCCAAGACAAGGAATACATCGCCAAGTATTACGCCGAACGCGTTCGCACCACCTCCGGCGCCTTCCTCGGAGCCACCATGGGCTGCGCGGAGTGCCACGACCACAAGTTCGATCCCTTCACCGCAAAAGACTTCTATTCGATGCAGGCCTTCTTTTCCGACATCTACGAAAAAGGCGCGTATACCGGCAATGGCTCTTACAACAAAGGAGCCGACATTAAAAACTACCCAGGTTTCAAGCTCGGCAAATTCGGACCTACTTTAAACGTCCCGTCTCCAGAGCAGGAAAAAGCGCTCGTTAAAATTCAGGAAGAAAAACGCGCGCTTGAAGCCACGACCAAGAAAGACAGCCCCAAGCTTCTCTCCGCATATAACAAATGGAGTAATGAACTCCTTGGAAAAATCGGCTCTAGCAAACCACAGGACGTCGTCATTCTCGAGGACGCCGAACTCCCTCTTGGGGGAGCCAAAACCGTCACCAACAATGTCTATTCCGGCTCCCTCGCCCGAATTCAAACAAGCCGCGAGCTGACCCAACACATCGTTGATGCCAACAAGAAGCCCGTCACTTTGACCGAAGGCGACATCCTATACACCTGGGTCTGGCTCGATCCCAAAAACCCACCCAAGCAACTCATGCTGCAATTCCATGGCAAGAACTGGGATCACCGCGCCTGGTGGGGCGAAGATCTCATTCCATACGGAAAGGGCAGCAAGAAGGCTGATCACTACAGGGTCGGAAACCTTCCCGCCACCGGAAAATGGGTCCGCCTTGAAGTCCCCGCGAAAAGCGTCGGCCTCCCCGCTGGCTCCAAAGTCACCCAACTCGCCTACACGCAATTCGGCGGCTCCGTTCTTTGGGATCAAGCCGGTCGTCATACAAACGACTCAAATGCCGTCCTCGCCGGTCTCTCCGAAAAATCCCGGAAAGCTCTCCTCAACCTCAAGAAGGGCAAGCCCACAGACCAAGATCGCAAGGAACTCCTGACTCACTATCGCACCATCGCTCCATCATTGGCGCCCGCCCGCAAGAAGATCGCCGAGCTCACCAAGCAGGAAGAGCACCTTAAAACCAACACACGTTCCACTCTCGTCACCCTCTCCACGGTTCCGCGCACGATCAAACTCCTCCCACGAGGCGACTGGACCGACGACTCCGGCGAAGTCCTCCTCCCGGCCGCTCCGGAGTTTCTATCCTCCGAAGGGCAACCCTCCAAAGAACGCCTCACTCGTCTCGATCTCGCCAAGTGGATCACCGCCAAGGAAAACCCACTGACCGCGCGTGCTTTCACCAACCGCGTCTGGGCGCTCTTCTTCGGCACCGGACTTTCACGTGACCTCCAGGACCTCGGCAACCAGGGACAATGGCCCACTCACCCCGAATTGCTCGACTGGCTCTCGGTCGAATTTGTCGAGTCCGGCTGGGACGTAAAACACCTCGTCAAACTTATCATTACCTCGAAAGCCTACCGCCAATCTTCCAACGCCTCGCCCCAGCTCATGGAAGAGGATCCCTACAACAATCTCTACGCCCGCCAAAACCCGCGCCGTCTTCCCGCCGAGTTCATTCGCGACAATGCCCTCGCCGTTTCCGGCTTGCTGAACCCGCAGCTCGGAGGAGCCAGCGCCCGGCCATATCAACCTGCCGGATACTACGCGCAGCTCAACTTCCCGAAGCGGAAATATCAGCAGCACAACGACGAAAACCAATACCGTCGCGGCCTCTACATGCACTGGCAGCGCTCCTTCCTCCACCCCATGCTCGCCGCTTTTGATGCGCCCGCCCGGGAGGAATGCACCGCCGCCCGCGAAAGCAGTAACACCCCGCTCCAAGCTCTCAACCAACTCAACGATCCAACCTTCGTCGAAGCGGCCCGCGTGCTCGCCACCGAGTTGATCGCGGAGGAAAAAGCGATCAAGCCTCGCTTACAGCTTGCCTTCGAGCGACTCCTCAATCGACCGCCAAGTGGAGAAGAAGAGACGCTCCTCACCGAGCTCTTCAACAAGCAACTCAAACGCTACAGGGCCGCACCCGATGACGCCAAAAAGCTCATCACCATCGGTCTCGCTCCGCTTCCCGACAAAGTAGACCCCATCGATCTTGCCGCGACCACAACGGTGACCCGTGCCCTTCTCAATCTCCAGGAAACTATTACCCGCTACTAAGATGAACCCACTTCTCGCCAATTCTCTCAACCGCCGGGCTTTCCTGCAAAACTCTTCCTACTCCGTCGGAAGCGCCGCCCTTCTCTCGCTTCTCGGGCAGGAGCAGGCAACCGCCTCTCAATGGAGAGGCACCCTCGCCGACAAACTGCACTACCCCCCCAAGGCCAAGCGCATCATTCACCTTTGCATGGCCGGCGGCCCATCCCACCTCGAGACTCTCGACTACAAACCCGAGCTCGCAAAGCTCAGTGGCAAGAGCATGCCCACCTCCTTCACCGAGGGGCAACAGCTCGCCCAGCTGCAAGGGAATCGCAACAAGCTCAAGTGCCTCGGACCGCAGCACGAATTCAAACGCTATGGAAAATGTGGTCGCATGATGTCCTCCGCCTTCCCGAACATCGGATCGATCGCCGACGAAATCGCGGTCATCAATTCAATGCACACCGAGCAGATAAACCACGACCCGGCGCACACCTTCATGAATACCGGCTCGATCATCCCCGGTCGTCCCTCGATGGGATCCTGGTTGCTTTACGGGCTCGGCGCCGAAACCGACGAACTCCCGGGCTATGTCGTCATGACCTCTTCCGGCGGCGGGCAAGACCAACCTATCGCCTCCCGTCAGTGGCACAGCGGATTCCTTCCTTCGAAATTCCAGGGCGTGCAATTCAACTCGAAAGGCGATCCTGTTCACTACGTCAACAATCCCGCCGGTGTCACCCGCGCGGACCAGGGCGAGCTTCTCGAAACGATCAACCAAATGAACCGCATGCTCGGCTATCGTCAAAACGATCCCGAGATCGCCACCCGCATCGCGCAGTATGAGATGGCCTTCAAAATGCAAACTTCAGTTCCCGGACTGATGGATGTGACCGAAGAGCCCAAGAACGTTCTCGAAGATTACGGCGCCACTCCGGGCGACGGCTCCTTCGCTTCCAACTGCCTCCTCGCCCGTCGCCTCGCTGAACGCGGCGTGCGATTCATCCAACTGTACCACCGCGGATGGGACCACCACGGCGGCGTGAAGAAAGGAATCGAAACGGTTTCCCGCCATGTCGACAAAGCCACCGCCGCTCTCGTGAAAGACCTCAAGGCCCGCGGCATGCTCGAAGACACCCTCATTATCTGGGGCGGCGAATTCGGCCGCACCCCAATGGCCCAAGGTTCCGGTCGCGACCACCATATCCAGGCCTTCTCCCTCTGGATGGCCGGTGCGGGAATCAAAGGTGGCACAACCTACGGCTCCACCGACGAACTCGGCTACGCCGTCGCGCAAGATGGTGTTTCCGTCCACGATCTCCACGCCACTATCCTCCAGCAACTCGGTATCGACCACCACCGACTCACCTATAAATTTCAGGGCCTCGATTTTAAACTCACCGGTGTCGAAAGCGCCAAGGTCGTCAAAAATATCCTCTCTAACTCATGAAACGCATCCTTCTATTCCTTGCTTTCGCGACCTCGACTCTCGCAGCCAAGAAGCCCAACATCATTCTCGTCATTACCGACGACCAAGGCTACGGACCAGTCGGGAAACATGGCCACCCTTGGATCAAGACACCCAATCTCGACAAGCACTACGAAAAGAGCACGCGCTTCACCCGTTTCCTCGTCAGCCCAACTTGCTCGCCCACCCGCGCCGCCATCATGACCGGTCGGCACCCCATGAAGAATGGCATCACCCACACCATTCTCGAACGTGAGCGCATGACCCTCAACGCCACCATTCTTCCACAGGTTCTTAAAACCGCCGGATACACTTCCGGTATTTTCGGCAAGTGGCACCTCGGTGACGAAAAAGAATACCAACCTGACCAACGCGGCTTCGACGAGGTCTTCATTCACGGAGCTGGTGGAATCGGACAAGCCTACAATTGCTCCTGTGCCGACGCGCCAAGGAACAAGTACTTCGACCCCGTCATTCGACACAACGGGTCCTTCGTAAAAACCAAGGGCTACTGCACCGACCTCTTCTTCACTGCTGCCATGGGTTGGATCAAGGAAGCGAAAGACAAGGACGCACCCTTCTTTGCCTACATCACCACCAACGCGCCGCACGGGCCATTCATTGCCCCTCCGTCCAATACCAAACGCTTCACTGATCTTGGCTTTCAGGCAAAGACCGCGGGCTTCTACGGCATGATCGAGAACATCGACGAAAACATGGGTCGCCTCCAGGCCAAGCTTGATGAATGGAAGCTCATGGACAACACCATCCTCATCTTCATGTCCGACAACGGTATGACCGGCGGAGGCTCCGGAAAAGGCGTCGTTGGAAAAGCTTCCGACGGCACTCCCATGAAGATGTTCAACGCCGAGCAAAAAGGCCTCAAAGGAAGCGCCGACGAAGGCGGCGTCCGCGTTCCCTTCTTCATCCGTTGGGATGGAATATTTCGTGCCAACCACGACATTAAAAACGTCTCCGCTCACATCGACCTCCTGCCTACCTTCGCTCAAATCGCCGGAGCCAAGCTCCCCAAAAAACAAGTCGAAGGCCGCAGCCTCCTCCCTCTACTTCAAGGACAAAAAATCATCCAGCAACCTCGCTTTCTCTTCACAAACAAAGCACGGTGGAAAACCGGAGCCGAACCCAATGAGCACCAATGGAAAAACTTCGCCGTCCGCGGCCCTCGCTTCCGCCTCGTCGGAGATCAACTCTACGACATGATCTCCGATCCCGGGCAAACGACCGACGTCGCCGCCAAGCACCCTAAAAAGGTCAAAGAAATGCGTACCGCCTACGACGCCTTTTGGAAAAGTGCCCGCCCTCTCATGATCAACGAAGACGCGCCCATGTCACCCACCCGCCCCTACCACGTTTGGTATGACGAACAGATGAATGCCGGTGGCATCCCTGACTGGACTCCGCCCAAACTTTAATCATGCAAGACGTCCACGGAGAGCCATCACATCACCTCGCCACTCCCGAGCTCGACCTCAATCTCACCGCGCGAGGGGGACATTTGGCCCCCATAGTTTTCCACCTCCCCGGCCGAGACGTTTCCCCCTACGCCCTCGCTCCCTGGCTGCCCGAAGAATTCCCTGACCAGCCCGAGCTCCTCTCCGTCCTGCGCGGCGATTTCCTCTGCCTCCCCTTTGGAGGACAAGAAAACGGCCCGCCCCACGGTGATCCCGCCAATGCCCTTTGGAAACTCACGGAGCAAACCGAACGCTCGCTCACTCTTTCCCAAACAGCCTCCGACTCCGGAGCTTCAATTCAAAAAACAATCTCGGTCTGCCCCGACCAACACGCCCTCTTCGTCGAGCACCAAATCTCAAATCTCGAAGGCCACTTCAGCTACGGCACCCACCCCATCCTCGACCTTTCTCACCTCAACGAAGGACAGGGCCGCATCACCACCAGCCCCTATCACTGGGCCTCTGTTTTCACCGACCCTTTCGCCAATCTCGACGACGGTGAAACCCAGTCTCTAAAAATCGGCGCCCGCTTTGATGATCTAAAATCCGTCCCCCTCAACAACGGAGGAACCACCGACCTCACCCGCTACCCCGCCCGTCCCGGCAACGACGACCTCGTCATGATGGTCAACGAAGCCGCCACACAAGAACAACCCTTCGCCTGGTCCGCCGCCGTCCTCGACGGCTACCTCTGGTTTGCTCTCAAAAACCCCGCCGACTTTCCCGCCACCCTCCTCTGGATCTCCAACGGCGGTCGCCCCACCGCCCCCTGGAACGGACGCCACACCGGCCGCCTCGGCATCGAAGAGGTCTGCTCCCACTTCTGCCACGGAGTCGACATTTCCCGCGAAGATCGCCTGGCCGAAGAAAATATCCCCACCACCCGCGAGTTTCAGAAAGACCAATTCCTCACTCTCAAAATGATTCAAGCCGTCGCCCCCGTCCCGGATAACTTTGGCGCCGTGAAATCAATCGCCCCTCTCGACGAACACAGCGTCACCATCACTGACGAAAACAATCATTTCATCGAAGTCTCCCTCGATTGGACTTTTGCGACATCCCAATAATCACAACAGGAAACGGATGAGCATTCTCCGATCCCATGAGATGATGACTTAAAACGCGATTCATGGAATTCGAACTCAAACTGGACGATCTCCCCACGCCCCCCTTCAACGTCCTCCCTCGGGATGGTGAAGCGATTTACCACGGTGTGACTTTTGACCTCCCGAAAGCCGATGACTTCTTGGAATCTCTCCTCCGCGACATTCCCTGGCGACACGACGAAGCCATTATGTTTGGTAAACACATCGTAACCGCCCGAAAGGTCGCGTGGTATGGCGACGAGAATTATTCCTACACTTACTCGGGCCACAATCATGTCGCGTTAAAATGGACCGAGTCCCTTCTCGCCATCAAGACTGTCGTGGAAGAGATCGCGGGCTACACTTACAACTCCTGCCTCCTCAATCTCTACCTTGATGGCAGCCAAGGCATGGGCTGGCATCATGACGATGAAAAAGGCCTCGGCAAAAATGCCAACATCGCCTCGGTGAGCTTTGGTGCCGAACGCCGCTTCGACTTCCGCCACAAACAGAGCCGCGAGAAAGTCTCCGTCATGCTCGAACACGGCAGCCTCCTCATCATGCGAGATACGACACAAAGCAACTGGCAACACCAGATCCCCAAGAGCAAAAAGATCACCTCACCCCGCATCAACCTCACCTTCCGCCGCATGCTTCACGAATCATGATCGACGACGATCGCATCACTCAAGTCACCGAACTCATCAATTTGAATTACGAAGAACAACCAGACCTCGCCGGGGATCTGGGGTTGAACCCGGCGAACTTCAATCCACTGGAGCAAACCTCACCATCACCTACAGCTTCGCCCAATCATACAATGGGGAATCGGAGTGAATCTGAAGTTCTTAATCTTCACTAGATGGTATCCCTTGAAACTTCTCCCTTAACATTCATCAAAGAAAGCCTCAGCCTAACCCAATGAACCGAAGAAATTTTCTCGCAGGCTCCGCTGCCGCCAGCGCCCTGACTCTCACTCCCTCTCTTGCAAAAGAGACGGCCAAGGTCGTTCCATTCAAAAGCAACCGAATCGGCGTCTCCTCTTATTCCTTCTGGGGATTCCGCCGCGAGGAACTTCGCCCGCTCGAAAGCAATCTGGAGCACGCCGCGCGCATGGGATTCGATGGCCTCGAAATCCTGCAACGTCAGCTCGTTGACACCGACCGCGTCGCTCTTCAAAAAATTAAACGCCAAGCCTTTGTTCTCGGTCTCGACCTCATGGGCTATTCCACCCACCAGGGATTTCTTTCCCCCGACAAGGAGAAGCGACAGAAGAATATCGACCACACCCTCGAATGCCTCGAGCAGGCCTACCAACTCGGCATCCCAACCATGCGGGTGAATTCCGGAACCTGGGGCACCTCGAAAAGCTTCGACGACCTCATGGCCAAGCGCGGCGTCGAAAAACCTCTCAAAGGATACACCGAAAAAGATGCCTACGAATGGGTCATCGAGGCCTACTCGAAACTCGTTCCCGAAGCCGCCAAGCGCGGCGTCATCATGGGACTCGAGAACCACTGGGGCCTCGGGGTCACTCCCGAGGGCGTGATGAAGGTCGTCAACGAAATCAACTCACCCTGGCTCCAGGTCACTCTCGACACCGGAAACTTCCTCGAAGATCCCTACGATCGCCTGACCCAACTCGCGCCTTCAACTGTCCTCCTTCAAGCCAAGACCTATTATGGCAAGGGGCGTTGGTATACTCTCGACCTTGACTACGCCCGGATCGCTAAGATTATGAAGAAGGCCAGCTTCAAAGGTTATGTCTCGCTCGAATTCGAAGGACTCGAAGACCCTCTCACCGCGATCCCCAAATCTCTCGAGCTTCTCCGCAAACACTTTTAGGATCAAGGGTCAGAGACACCCAACCCTCCCAGCATGATCACTCGAGTCCTTTCAATCTTCATTCTCGTCCTTGCCTGCTTCGGCCCGTCGATCAGGGCCGAAGAAACCCGCTATCCCGGCTCCTGGAAATGGTCCGCCCTACAGGACAACGAGATCAGAAACCTCACCAAAGCAGCCGCAAAAGGACGCGGTGGATTTTGGAAGCTGGGAAAGTCCACCGTCGTCGCACAAACTGATGTTTCGAGTAAGCTGGCCTCAGAGGCTTTCATCCACCTAAGCCAATCGCTCAAATCGCTTCCCAAAGTCATCCAGCTTCCTGCCTCCGAAACCCGCACAAAGAACGTTCAATTCCAGTTCACCATTCACCGGATTGAGGAAACTTTTCCCGACAATGATCCCGACGAAGGATTTTCGCAGATCAAGAAGAAGGCCGACGGCAGCACGCTCGCCGAGATTCATCTCCTCAGCAAATGGGAGATCCATCCCGGTTCTGAAAACAATCTCACCAAGTGCGTCGATGTCGGACTTCTCCAAGGACACCTTGCCCGACTATACCTCAAACTCTGGCGACCTGACAAACCGCTCCCGCCCTTTCTCGCCAAAGGCTACGAATCCTATTTCGAAACCTTCGACGTATACAAAGGCCAAGCCCGCACCCCGGGCATCCACCGCTCCGACTTCCGAAACGCGCTGCAAAAAACCATCCTGCAAAGCAGCAGCCTCCGTCCTAATCTCTCGGAGAAGCTTAACCTGTCCGATGAAGCCTTTGCCAAAGAAGAAGACCTCAATGGAGCCCTTGCCAGCCGCTTTACCTACACTCTTCTTTCCAACCCCGATTTCCAAAAGACGACGCACCAACTCATCTCCGCCGACGCCAAGGCAGATCCCAAGGCCGTCTCGGCCATGGAAAAAACCTGGCACCATAGCCTCTACAAGACGCTCGCCTCCTCCCGACCGGCCAGACTCACAGAATTCTCCACCAAGGGTAAAGTTCCGGGTGCTGCTTCCGTGAGCCGGCTCTCGCCATACGGAAACAAGCCCTCACTCACGCTCATGCCCGTTGCCGGAGGTAGATACGATCTCGCCTGGCACAACTCCAGCCAGCGAACCATTCACATCATGCAATGCTCGGCGGACGGGCAGGAACTCACGCCCTCCTTCATCACGGGTGCTGGCGCCCTCCTCGGCGCGACCCGCTTGCCCGACGAAATGGGCTACGCCATCGGCTACTGTATCGACAACAGCCACGGCAACAAGAACTCCGAATATTGGGTGGCGCGAATAGGCCTCGATGGCAGCGAGATTTTTAACACGAGAATCTTTGGCGATAAGAACCACAAGGAGGTGAATTCCAAGGGTGGTCCAGGGGGGGCTGGAACTGCTCGCATTGCTTACAATCCAAAAAGCAAAACCATCGCCTTCTATCTCGCCAACAATCAGCTTTTTAATGACGGGGTGAGACATCAGGG
Source organism: bacterium (assembly GCA_018222765.1). GTDB lineage: Bacteria > Verrucomicrobiota > Verrucomicrobiia > Verrucomicrobiales > Akkermansiaceae > SW10. The sequence goes on from JAAEZT010000001.1 coordinate 66,634, forward strand.
TGGCTACGTCGGCTTCCTCAACGAAAAAGGAAAAAAGCTCCCGGGGGGCAGCGGCTGGTTTTACAGTCACAACTTCGACCAACGTCTCATCTTCGCCAACGGTGAATTCTGCGCCCTCGCCCACGGCGACGCCTACCCCCGCGCCCTCGGATTTAGTCGCTGGCCCGGCTCCGGAGGAAAAGCCATCGCTAATCAAACCTACCACACTATCGAAGGAGAATCCGGTGCCAACGTCACCAACTGCCAAACCGGCGGACTACTCGCTCTTCCCAATCGAAAATTCGGCGTCGTCTTCGCCTCGGCCAACGGACGGGAAGGTCACGACGTCTGCATTCTTATCCTCGATGAAAATGGCAAGACCACCAAAGAGAAATGGCTCACTAAACATAAGGAAGGTGGCTATAGTGCCTACCCACGCATTGCCCGCGATGGCAAAAACATCTTCGTCGCCTGGCACGAGTCCGACGGAATGAAGCAAATCGTTCTCAGCTCCTCGCTCGACATCGTCACTCCCCAGAGCACCAACACCAGCGCCAAGCTCTCGCCTTACGACGATCTCTACACCCTCGACGACGGAGCCATCGTCTGGGCCGTCCCCGGCGGCGACAATAAGATCCGTGTGCACCGTATCGATCAGGCCGCCGCCCTGGAACAAAAGCTCATCGACGGGAACGCCCGTAGCCAACGCACACCCAAACCCGAAGCCCTCGCACAAGTGGATCACGAAATGACAATTAAACTCGCCGACCTCAACGCCGACAAGAAACTACCCAAGGCTCCAGTCACGCTACCTTCCGTTCGCAGAACAGCGTCCCTGGTCAACGTAGACAAAACTGGGCTCCTCCACTTTATCGAAAAAGACGGCAAGGAACTCCCACCGGTCACCTTTGACAAACTCCCCTTCCCTGACCGGGCCGCAGTCACCCTTTCCCTCTCAGCAGAGGAACCAGATAACTATTTCCTCTTCGGTATCACCGCCTTCTACCTCGAATGCGCCGGCTCACTCGAGGCCGCCGACCTCTACTTCGGCAAAGCCGGCCCGGAAGCAACCGCCCAGTTTGCAAAGTTCTTCAAATAGCCGAAATCAAAAAGCGAAAGAAGAGCACTCCAGCAGAAATTCCCGCGAGCAATCTTCTCAATCGGAGACGAGACGATTTCTGAAACACGCAGCCTCGAAAGAAACCAGCAGTATCTCTGGGAGAATCAGGAAAGAAAGCGAACAGGACATCCAAGGCATCGGAGTTGATCCGAATTACCAAGCGAAAGGATTCCGCAAAGCCGCCGGGCCGAAGAATGCCTTAAAACTGAAATCGCGCCGAGAGGCAGGGTTAAACTAAATAAATCAAAATAAACTAAGATAACAATTATTAACTTGCACATCATAACTATGAAACTATATTAAAATGATCTATTAGTTTCATTAAAATGAATCATACTCGAAAGCTCATTTTCTTATTAATTTTCTTTCTTCCCAGCATTTCCAGCGGAATCGTAGTCGCTAATTATTCGAGTTCCGTAAACGACCGCTTTGAAAATGATCCTAGCTTCGTTGGAGCTGGCCTGGACTTTTCCGGAGTCGGAAGGACAACAAACGGCCGCTGGGTGACGATGATCGGTGACAACTACTTCGTCACAGCCATCCATTTTCCCGCAACGGGAAATGTCCAATTCCTCGCAAACAATGATCCTTCGAGTACCATTTTCCAATACACAGTCGCAGGGAGCTTTAACGTTCCCGGCACCGATATTCAGATTGGCTATTTTAACGAAGCAGTCGACCCCTCCATTGCCCGTTACACCTACAACACAAACAATGCCAACTCCTTGGCCGATCTCGGAATAGCGGGAACTACCGTCTACACCAGCGGAGATCGCGTTGCGGGCTCCACAGGAACAATCCTGGACCACGTCGTAGCTGAAAATCAGGCTGAATCCTGGTTCGAGGAGGCTACGGACGTTATCCAAGTTCCTGGCCCCGGAGGAATCAATAACACCTTTAGCAATGATGCGGATTTCGATCAGATCGTTATGTTTGAAAACATATCCACTGATGACGCCAACAATTTCGAAAATTCCGAATCCCAACTCCAAAGCGGAGATTCCGGCTCGCCACTTTTTTCAAATCAAGGAGGTTCCCTCAGAATAGAAGGTATTGCATGGGCTGTCGTCCCCTCCCCGGGATTTACCGGAAATTTCGATACTACCGCCAGTGGCTTAGAGCAAAGACCCGGAACACTTTATAGCTACCTTGGCTCCTACGACACCGCCATTCAAACTGTGATTTCCAACGTTCCGGCCCCGATTCCAGAGCCCTCGATCCCTGCTCTGGGGATCCTCGGGCTGCTGGCAGGAATGGTATTTCGCAGGCGTTGAGAACTCGTTCATCTCAAACAGTCAATCTCTGTAGTCGGCAAATCATTCGTTTCACGCTAGAAACCGGAATGATGTCACTCCGACTCCTTTCCCTTCTTGCCTCCATTTTTCTAGTCGTTGCGCCTGCGAGCGCGGAAACACAGATCAAAAACGTCCTCCTGATCGTTTCCGATGACCTCAAGGCCAGCTCGCTGGGTTGTTACGGAAACCCCATTTGCAAGACACCAAACCTCGACCGCCTCGCCAAGCGCGGCATGGTTTTCGAACGAACCTATTGCCAGGGAACCTGGTGTGCCCCTTCCCGCCTCTCGTTCATGCACAGCCGCTATGAAGGAAGCAAAGGAAAGAACATGGGCGAGCATTTCCGCGCAAACGGAATCCACTCCGCGCGGGTGGGCAAGATCTACCACATGCGCGTTCCCGGCGACATCATCGCAGGCACCGATGGCAACGATATCCCCAGCACCTGGGATGAAAAATTCAACACCAAGGGCCAAGAGGCCCACACTCCCGGTGACTACGCCTGTCTCAACCTGAACATCTTCACCAAAGAGCTCGAAGACCGGCAATCCACCCGGATGCCGCACCGCATGTTCGTCTCAGTGGAATACGAAGGCGATGGCTCCGACCAGCCCGACTGGCAGGCCGCCAATAAAACCATCGCCTTGCTCAAAGAGCACAAGGAGAAGCCCTTCTTCATCGCAACAGGATTTGTGCGCCCCCACTACCCCAGCGTGGCTCCGACGCAGTACTTCCAGAAATATCCCTTCGACAAAATGCCCCTCCCTCACGTTCTCGAAGGTGATCTCAATGACATTCCCAACTCAGGACTTGGAAAAACCACCAGCCAGAAGAGCGGCATTGCGAAGTGGCCTTCCAACATTCAGCGCATGTGGTCGGCCTACTACGCCACGGTGACCTACATGGACGAGCAACTCGGCAAGGTCCTCGATGAACTCGACCGACTCAAGCTTACCGACTCCACCGCCATCGTCTTTATCAGCGACCATGGATACCATCTCGGCGAGCACCACTTCTGGCAGAAGAGCAACCTCCACGAAGAAGTCACCCGCGTCCCCATGATCATCTCAGCCCCGGGCATGAAGCCCGGCAGAACAAATTCCGTCACCGAACTCATGGATATTTATCCGACATTGAGCTCGCTTCTCGGCATCCCCACCCCTGAAAGCGTGCAGGGAAAAAACCTCGTTCCCGTTCTCAAAAATCCTGAGACCAAGATTCGCAAAGCAGCTCTCTCATTCAATCGTGGAGGTCACGGGCTCCGTACCGATCGCTGGGCCTACCTCCGCTACAAGAATGGCGATGATGAACTCTACGACATGGAGAAAGATCCCGAGCAATTTCACAATCTCGCGAAAAAGAAAGAATTCGCGGGAATTAGAAATGAGATGCAGTCCCTTCTCAAGAAACGCCTTAAAGACGCCAAGTAATTTCCACACCTACCCTCTCATCATCTTCCGCAGCACGAGGATCTTCAGCCTAATCTTATTGCAGAGCGAACTCGAGAGAATTTCGATTTCATTGACCGCGTCAAGTGCCACGCTATCCTCAAGCTCCGTGGCCTAGTAGGCGGCATGCTTTTCGAGCCAAACCCGGGTCTTTGTTGATCTGATGCAACTCAAGGAAATGGGCTAGCGAGCGGAATTACGTCAAAGCATTCGCGCCTCGGCATGGCGCCGGGATCTCCGGAGAGATCAATCCGACTTCACGGTCAAACCACCTGTTTTTGACTCAACGACTCCCCCATCCGAGAAACGCACGGTGAGAGGCGTCTCCTCGAAGTTGTAAACGACGTAGGTTTTCTTCCCATCTTTCTTAAAGACATTCACATAAGGATGATTAGCTGTGATCGAGGCATCATTCTGTCCGAAATGATCGAGGGTATTAAGCCAATGATACATAAAGGCGTGGGTGTTGCCTCCTTCGAGACTGCAGTCCGGAGTCGTATCGAGGTATTTTACTGCCGGAGCGGGGTCATTGAGCGCTCCAAACATCGCCACCAGGTCACCCCAGCCATTGTTGTAGTCTGCGCCCTTCTCCCGTTTCTCGACAATGCGGTCATGGTTCCTTTTTACGTAGTCCGGGAAACGCCCCATATAGATTGAAGCCGGAGTAAAGGGCAGCCAGTTGATCCCATGAATACAATCGATGTCTCCTGAAAACCAGGTCGCGAACGCACCCTTACCACCCCAGATCATACCGAGTGCAACATTGGGAAAATCCTTAGGGAAATTCGTTCCTGAAACGTCAAACCAATACTCTTCTACTGCGGTCCGCTCGGTATTGTAGAGATAAATCCCGAGATCTCTCGCCACATCGTCACCGGTAGCCTCGCCCCACAACATCATGCCATACCAGGCGTTCATTGATTCAGAGGAGGACTCCTGATTGTTCCCGTCACCAAACTTGGCATGGCCCGAGGCCCAGGAATGCCCGGCATAGATATCGAAGCACCGAAGATAGGGGAAAAGCGCATCATCTTTCTTTGGCGAGGCAATATCACGAATCAAGAGATTTACCATCGGCCCCCATTTCCTTGCCCATGCGGGATCGAGCCGGGCCACTTCGGCTGCGGCCCGGAGAAAATATCCGTAGTGAAAGTGATGATCATTCAATTGCGAATCACTTCCATACGACGGTTTACTTCCAATGAGACTCCCCCAATTGGCATCGTAGTAGAACAGAGGAGCCTTTTCACCCGGGCTCGCAGTAAACCAGTTCTCAAGACGAGATTTTATTTCGTCCACGAATTGAGTTCGTAATTCATCTTCGCCAATGACTTCGGCAATCCCGCTCAAGGTGGCCAGCTTTCCGAGATGCTTTCCCTCCCAATAAGTATCGCCAAAGTCCGTTTTCTTTTTGGCCGCTTCAGCAGTCAAATAACCTTTCATCCTCACAAGATCGGGAATCCCCTCTTTTGGAAACATCGGAAGCAGCCCCTGTATGGGAACTGCTGTTTCAAAAGAACTGCCCATCGCGACCTTCATTGCACCGCGCACCGATCGGTAACTCATCGAGGTCAAAGGCGCAGAGGTATACTTCCATTGGTGGGGATAAAGCGCTAAGATCGTCCCCTCGCCCTTGGCCTCCAATTTCTTTGTTTCGAGCTCATAAATGGACGAAAGAATGCCCTTTTCATGAAACGAACTCACCTTGGTCGTGACAACATGGTTGTGGGCACATTGGGCGAAGGCCCCAAGGGTGGCAGCTTCCTTGTCTGGCAGAAGCGCTACCGAGAAGTATCCCTTGGATCCCTCGTTTTCATAGACCGCCTCCTCTCCCAGCCATTTTGAGCCACTCGCGCCAAAAATTCCGTAGTGATTTCCCCGCACCGTGATTCCCAGGACATTCTCTCCCTGCTCTCCGGACCAAATGATCGGCTTGTGGGCAAAACGAATCACCGGATTGCCGCCACTGATTTTTCCATACACAAACGGGCTTCCATGACCGAAGGTCAGTTGCATCTTAGCTTCTCCCTCCTGCACTTCAGTGGTGATCATCCATGCGGAATATCCAGCCAAACGGGTTTCTGTAAATTTTTCGGAGGCAGAATGCCCAATGACAAAATCGCCTCCCTTGGACACACCCCCGCCCATGATATTTCCCGACCTCCCGTCGATTCCCGCTCCGGGATAAGTCACCGCCATCCCTCCTTCATGACACACCATCGCCAAAGGATGAGGGAAAAGGTTTTGCGAATGCTTCTCCCAAACCACTGAACTCCACCATTGATTGGTCGGCGTTGCCCCCTTGAGCGATTTCACTTTATAAATCTCCCTGGGTAATGGCTCGCATCCCTCCGGACGTTGCGCAGTATAACTTCCCGGCCCAATCTTTATAAAATCATTCGCGTTTAGCCCCACAGGAGTTACCCCTAACAATCCAACAAGCCTGATGAGAACAATCATTCGCATGAGCACTTCTACGACTCACCACGGACGATTCAATCACTTTTGTTGCATTATTTTGCATTATTGAACTCCTTATTCAGTTTCAAGTATGATCCCTTGATTCTTGCCATTCCAGTTCAATCAAGGCATCCATTGCCCACACAAAACGGATGGCAGGAGTAAACCAACAAGAGATCGCGGATCATCTCGGACTTTCGAAAGCAACTGTATCGAGATGTTTCACCAATCACGCCGGCATCAGCGCCGTCACCCGCGCCAAGGTTTTCCAACTGGCCGCGGAGCTTGGCTACACTCACCTGGAGAGCCGCAGCAAAAAGGCTCAGAAAAAAGCCAAGAGGAACCCCACCAATTTTTCAGTCCTGATCTGCACCGATACGGACGAGTATTTTCGCGAGGACTACGAAAGCCCCGGAGAGCAGATCCTGGCCGGAGTCTCTGAGTATGCCCAACTCAACAACGCCCAGGTCGATGTGCATTTCATCCCACCCGATGTCAGCGGAATCGACGATCCAGCTCTCAGAAAAATCAAAGGCCTCAAGGACCGACAGTCCCGGGGAATCCTCCTAATCTACCCTTTTCCTTCCCCCATTATCGACGAACTTTCGGTGCGCTTTCCGCTTATCTCCCTGATAGACCAGGTTCAACAGCACAGCATCGACTGTGTCGACGTCGACCACTTCGACGGCATCTCCACCGTCGTAGACCATCTTGTCGAGCAAGGCCACGAACGAATCGGGTTTTACACCAGAGCCTATCCTGTCGACGCCAGTTGGTCCTTCCGACGCTACAGTGCCTTCCTTGAAAAAATGGCCCGCCTAAAACTCAAGGTAACTCAAAAGGACATCATTGGCATTCATCCCCGAGCTTTCTCCGATGTCGCCAAGGGAATCGAAGAAGCCGCTGAACGCACCCGCCAAGGTGTGACCGCCTGGGTGTGTGCAGCCGACCATCAGGCCTACGATCTCATCAACGACTTCAAAAAGCGCGGACTCAAGGCTCCCAAGGACGTCTCCGTCACCGGATTCGATGGTATCCAGCAACCCGGAGCCACCTCCTCGCTAACCACGATTAAAATCCCCTTCCGCTCCATCGGGATGACCGGAGCGGAACGACTCGCCACCAGAATACGTAAACGCTTTGGCGAAAAACAACACATCTACATCGCCGGTGACCTCCGAGAGGGCAAATCAGTGGGACCTCCGAGAGCCTAGCTTGCCTTGCGTCGCGCTTCGAGCTCCTCGGCGATCTCGTCGACTTGATTATCAGTGAGGGGATACCAGAACAGCGCGATACCCGAGAGAATCGTTAGCACGCCGGGAAATACCGAGAACATAAGCAGGATTCCATTCGCAGAAGTTTCCGACTGTACTTCATTGGCAACATATCCGTAGTATGCCAGCAGGATTCCCACCATCGAGCCGCCGACGGCGAGGCCAACTTTTTGAACAAACATCGCGATGGAAAAGGTCAACGCGGTAATTCGGCGACCAAACTTCCACTCTCCGTAATCAACAACATCGGTATAGATCGCCCAGACCAGCACTGGCATCGGTCCAGCTACAAAGGCTGAAAAAATATTCAGCCAAAATACCGCTTCGAAGTTGCTCGCAGGGACAAAATAAAAGGCAATCACCGAAAAGGCATTCAACATCGTCATTCCAATCAGGGCATTCCTCTTCCCAAAACGCTTCTTGAGTGGCTGGGTCATCAGAATTCCGATCAACAAAGCGATCGGAGCTGTTGAATAGAAAATGGAAATTCGATCCAATCCCAGCATATAGGTGTCACTACTGTAATTGGCGATATACTTTAAATACGGATAGGTAATTCCCCACCGCAATCCCGAAAATGTCAGGGTGATAAAAGCAACCACCAACATCACAACCAAGGGTCTGTTTTGAGCCAAAAATACGACATCCTTCCCAAAATGTGACCGCTCTTCTTTGGGAGGGGTAATACGCTCCCGAGTGGTGGCGAAGGTATACAAAAATAAGATCGTCGCCATGGCCGCAAAAACCCCCATGGCAACCCGCCAGGCATCAGGATTATCCCGACCCCCGAATTTATAAAGCATCGGAAATAGAGCTAAACCGATGATCACCTGCGCGGAGAAAGCTCCTGCAAATCGAAATTTCGAGAGCGATGTCCGCTCTTCGGGATCCGAAGTAATGGTTCCCATCATAGCTGAATAAGGCACATTAATCGCGGTGTAGACTGTCATCAGGGCGATATAAGTGACATACGCAAAAATCAGCTTTCCGGCAGGATCCAAATCCGGACCTAAAAATGTCAGGTATCCAATCAATCCATATGGGATCGCAATCCATAGCAAATATGGCCGGTATCTGCCAAATCGAGTCTTCGTGCGATCAGCCAATCCACCCATAAGAGGGTCAGAGATGGCATCCCAAATTCGAGCCACCAAATACAAGGTGCCCACCGCAAGAGGATCCAAGCCCATCACGTCGGTAAAGTAGGTAATGAGAAACGCGTTCACGATGTGGAACACGAAGTTCGACGCGGTATCCCCGAGTCCGTAGCCGATTTTCTCTTTTACGGAGAGCTTGTTGGAAGATTGAGAAGTCATATTTTTTTAGGTTAGTAGATCAGCCAGCTTGCTGGCACTTGCACGTCGATGGATGAAATTTTACCAGAGCGGCTAAGGATTTCCGAACTTGTTTCGTAGTCTAGAATACCGTCGAACGCTTTTTCTTCGCCGGTGGAATATCGCACCCTCACGATTGCGGTATCAGCGCTTGTGTTGCGATGGTAGGTCACGGCTGTTCCCGCAAATGTAAACGAGATGACACCAGCCGGAATTGCTGCCTGATCGGGTCTGGCGTCAAGACCCTCAAATTCAGAATTCCTCAAAAGACGAGGCCGGAAAGCCAGCTGCCCCTCGATAAAGTCTACGCCCAACTCACCGAGTCGGCACAAGATCCCCTCTTTCACCTGACCTGTCAAACCGGGCTGTTGCGCCCCGGCTTGACCAGAACTGTGGGAGTAGGGTTCGGCTGGGAAGGCACCGTATTGTCGGGGAGATTGACGATAGCCCAATCCGGCTTGCACTGAAAAGTAGGCCCCCGCAAATCGACGAAGTGTCTCGGCGTCCACCCCTTCCTCCATAGCCTCAAGAGTCACTTCCTGGGCGGCGACCATCAGCTTGGAAACCATGTGCCAATAGACACATCCCAGGCCCTCGTATCCGAACATCGAACCGCTTCGGCCGGTGAACATTTGATGCTGAAAGACACTTTCATAGAGCACTTCGATTTCGATTCGGTCTTCAGAAGAAAGTCCCTCAATGGCATTCATCGCGTCAGTCAATTCGTAGCCATTTGTCAAGGAATGATGGAAACGATAACCTCCCTCCGGATCTCTCACCACGAGACGCTCATCTTCGTTCACGATCATCTCAGCGAGCGCCTCCACCTTCGTCACCTGATCTTCGCCAAGGTGATTTATTTCCATGAATCGGGGCAACTCACGATCAGGATAAAGCAAATAGGTTGGATGACGTTGTGAACGAAGGTCACTCGAAGGAAGGGCTTCAAGCAAAGCCAGGGACTCATCAGAATCAAGACATCCGGAACTCAAAATAGCAACCTGCCCTTCCAGCATTACCGGAAGACGACGGAGTCCCATCGTCTTTTCCTCACGCCCAATCTCAAGGACATTGTATGCATGCCACAGTCCATCCTTACGCTGATTGCTCTGCAAGACCTGCTCGATCGCACCCTGAGAATGATCCAGAAACTCTCGCACTGAATTCGCCGCATAGGACACCGGTTCCTGATCTTTCGGATGAACAACCTCGTTACGATATTGCTCAAGGGCGAGGCCTACTTCCTCCACGAGAGAATAAACTCCCTCTTGGTTATTAAAATCCTGTTTCTGCCATCCCGCACCGGAAAAGGCTTTGCTCATCGCCTGAATCAAACGCACCAATGGGCGGGAAATGAAGAGTTCATCCGGGCTTCCTTCGCCCAGCAGATCCTTGAGAAATTTCACATAGCGCATGAGGTATCCCGCAGTCACCACCGAAAGGCCACATCCTGCGAGAGCATTGTTGGCATCATTCCATTCGGGCTTCTGGGTATTCATCCAGACTCCACCTCCGGGAACAAGGTTCGCCAGCTTTACGAGCGCCGGAATAAGAAGCTTTTCCGTCAAAGTCGCCCTCACCAATTCCCCCGATGAATTTCTCAGCAAAAGCCCATCGGCTCCGACTTTCTCTCTCAAGGCCATCAACTTGTGATGACGCTCGACATCGAACTCCACCGTGTCGCGTGGATCAGCCACGATGTTGGCCCAAGACTTCAGTCGATAAGGCACATCAGCAAAAACATAAGCCGGGGTATTCAAGCGCTCCGCCAATCGATCAGGTCGAATTTTGGCTTCCAGTTCGAGGAGCTTGAGCAAGTAAATGATCTGATGATCACCCCAATAACCAATCGAGACCCAGGGGTCATCCTCATCCGGGGCTTCCCAATCAATCCCCTTTGAAGTAATCCGGTACGGATTATATCCGTCGATCGTAGAGGCATTGAGAAACTTGGAGATGAACCCATCGACAAAATCGGGATAACTCCAGGCAAGGGCTTCCCAGTTTTGGAAGATGTCGCGCCAGTTCCCCTCAAAATGATGCACCGCTTCTCCCGCCTCATCCTTCACGCGGATATCAAAGCGGTTCCAAGGTCGGCTGGGGTCGCCATGTCGACGACTCAACACGAGAGGCAAATATTCTTCTGCCAAACGAATCAAATCGGCATCACCTAGTGAAGAAGCCAGCTTCAACAACTGACTCCGCTCAAGCACATCGGGTAAGTCATTCAACGCTTCACCATGCAACTCGATCAACTTTCCATGATGCACTCCGAGGTAACTTAAAAACTGCTCTTTACGAAAGGTCGTTCCCTTCTCGGGAACACCTCCCCGCAGGACATTACAGAGAACATTGTAGTAGTGATAAAGCGCGGCATCCCGGTCGGCGGTTTGTTGAAAACCATCTGAAGAAGCCACAACCTCCCGTAAACTTTCACGCCCTTCCCGCAAATCAGATTCCAACCCCGCACACAAGTGATCGGGGTCCGCCAGACTCTGCCTTAGTTCCGCAATTTCGATCTGGGTCTGCTCAATCTCTGCCACCATCATCCACTCACGGGACTCGCCTGGCGCGAGAGTCAATTCATCCGCTAAAAACAAACCACCTCTCTTGGCACGCACCCGGTCAGGAGTCGCAGGAGACTTGCCCTGCAAAAACTTTTCGGCATCCCGACGACAGAGAAAGCGTTGCGCTTCCTCTAAACCCTGCGTCCACACCGTGGTGGCCCGGAGACACTCCAGAGGGATTGGCGCGTCTACAATCCCCGACGCCAATCGATGCACGAGTAAGCGCCCGTCGCATTCCAATTCGCTCATCTTATAAGCATCGGCCAAGCAGCTGTATTCCAACTGCATCCGGCTATCGATACCGGACGGAAGAAAATTGTCCAAGCCATCAACGAGCTTCATCGACCTTACTTCATCTCCTTCGTTGCTGATTTTGACTTTTCGAACAAAGCCGAAGCGATCCGAGAGCATCCAGCGATAACTCACGCGCAAGCCCAGATCCTCGTGAACCTCATCGAACATCAACTCATCGCCCAGAGCACTCTTCAAGAGACGTCGTTTGATCGGCGCCAATTGCGCAATCGAGGGACGAAAAGGATTCCAAAGCTGACCTTCGGTAGCAATCGCAGTCCAAGGTCCGGTGTTGTTCCAGTTATCGATAATCTTATCGACGGTGTAGTAGGGAAAGAGAGCCGACTCTGGCGAGCGCCTTCCTGCACAAGGGGCTCCATCACTACTACAGAAAAACCACTGCTCCCCTGCACTGACGATATTGAGAAAGAAAGGATCAAACGACTCCATGCCGTCAATCACCACATATTCCCGCCCCGATTCCACAACCCACTGATTGGCAGCCGAAAAGTCTGCCTCGGGAACTATCTTGTCAGAAGATTTCATCTCTGTCGTCGTCATCACTCTTCACTTTACTTGAACCATCGGGACCAAAGGTCTCGCTGAAATCATGTAACTTTATGCAACAGTAGAGCGATGAGGCACAACGGCAAGCGCAAAACAGCCACTTGGACTTATAATGCAATTTAATGCAATAACCACTTGCAATGTTTCGAACATCGCGCAAGTTCCAACTCCAACTTATCAACGAACCATGAAATATCTTATCTATCCGAACCTCATTCTCAGTCTTGGTCTCGGCGCCAAGGCCGACCTTTTCCCCAACGGGGATTTTGCCACTGGAAATGACGGAACTTGGGAAGAAGCCTCAGGCGCAGGAACTTACGTCTACGACTACCCCGCCACCGGCGGAAACAACGATCAATACGGCGTCATCGACCACACCGCCAATGACGGAGGATATGGAATCTGGGTGGCAAACGGCGGAGGCATTCTCACTTTGGCTTCTCTCGGACTCACCGCAGGAGAGTCTTACAACTTCACCCAAGACATGATTCTGCTCGGTGGCGCCAATATTGGCGGCTTCAAGTTGGACTTCTTTAATGGACCCGACGGAGCAGGCTCAACCGGAGACATTCGTATCGACAAAATCGGTGATGGTTCGACTTGGGAAACCTACACCTACGCCATCACCATTCCCAGCGGAGTGGACGGCATCAAGGCGGTTCCTCTTTGGGGGGTCGGTTCGGTTGTGGGCTACGACAATATCGGATTTGATCCAAACCCAATCGTCACCCTCCCCATCCCTAACAGCGACTTCGAGAGCGGATCAATAAGTTGGCTCGAACTCAAGGGGGGCGCAGCCACTTTTAGCTATCCTTCAATCGAAGGAAATCCCGACGGATACGGCCTTATTGAAAATGACACCAACTGGGCCATCTGGGTCGCCAATGGAGGCTCTCCCATCACCCTCGATGCCTTGGGCATCAATTCAGGCGACATCGTGACCTTCCAACAGGACATGAGAATTTTCTCAGGCGCCGATATCGGCACTCTTAAAATCGAGTTCCTCAACGGAGACACGTTCCTCAGTGACTCCGGCGAAGACCGCCCCGACATCATTGGTGATGGATCGTCCTGGGAAACCTATTCCTTCCCGGTTACAATTCCTGACGATGCAGATCGCGTCAAAATCGTTCCTGTTGCCGGAGCCAACTCCTCGGTTGGTTTTGACAACATCACCTTCACCACCAGCCCCCCTCCCCCGGCACCCGGTGAGTTGACCAGCCCTGAAATTGTCAATGGAACCATCGTCGAGTGGATCGCCAACGATGACCAAAAAATCCATCAACCCCAATTTTCCCGGGATGAAGTGACCTGGACCAACTTCGGAACACCCATCGTAGGTGACTCCGTGCAGGAAGCCTTCGACCCGAATGGCGCGCCATTCTATCGCGTCGTCGTTTCCGAACCCGTCGCCGGCGAAGCTCTGATTAACGGAGATTTGGAATTGAGCAACTTCGGCGATCCCGCCTGTGCAGACTCCTGGAACTGCGTCGGAAGTCAGGCAGCGACCTTGATCACCACCGATTCATTTGGAGGTTCAAACTCACTCCGTCTTGCGGTGCAAAACGATGGCGGCGGCGCTCCTCAAACTTCTGAGATTCAACAAAACATCATTGACGTCGGAGGATCCATCACTCCCGGAGAAACCTACAACTTCTCCTTCAGAGCAAAGCAGATTTCCAGCGGCGTCAGCTACGTGCAAAACTTCCGTGTCCAGTGGTTGGCTGCTGGAGGAGCAGAAGTTCCCGGCGCTGCTCCCTTTGTCCCCTTCTCTGGTGGCGATGGCACTTGGGACGAGATTACCCAGCTAAATCTCGTTGCCCCGCCAACCGCGGAAACTGCCTTGATTCAGATCTTCGGAGCAACCGGCGCTATCGCCGGAGAAGAAGCCAAAGGCGAAGTCTTGATCGATGAGCTCACACTCGCTCCGGCATCAACCACTCCCGACACCTTCCTCACCACCACCCAGGCCCCTGGCATCGGTATTCAATTCCCGACCAAGGCTGGAGTGAATTATCGTGTGGAAGAATCCGAAGATCTGGAGGAATTCTTCCCTCTCGGAGCTCCTTTGGTCGGAAACGGTGAAAATGCCGCTATCGGTGAGGATGACATTCAGGCATCCAAGTATTACCGCGTCATCGAAAACGCCATCATTCCAGAGTAAATTTTGGACTCGTGCAATTTAATGTAACTTTTCCCTTTCTCCCCAGCGATAAATTGATAAAAGGAGAGCCACACACGCAGAAAAGCCCGTAACGGTTTTCGCACACAACAACATCCACAACGGCAATATCTTTCGAGATATTGCCGTTGCTGGCTTCCAGGGCGGTCAGCGACGCACCCACTTCGTCACCATCGACACGGTCCACTGAAACTTCCGCGCCGTTTCACGAATCAGAAAAGGCTCGTCCACCTTTCCGGCCAACTCGAACTTCTCCCCCAACTCCTTCTCCAGCCACTCAGCTGTCGAACCCGAAGGCCAATTCTCCCTTGAGGTAAATTCCTCCAGCCAAGTGCACGGCGTCGCAAGAATCAACTCCCCACCTGGCTTCACCAAAGCCGATAGCCGCGAGAGAAATCGCCGTGGCTCGGGAAGACGGCACACCAAGTTCGCCGCATGCACCCGATCAAAGTCACCAAGGTCCTCTCGCAGTCCCATGGCATCCCCGACTTCAAAACCCACTTTTCCTGGCGACACCCCCTCCGGCATCTTCACCTCTAGCGAAGTCACTTCCCCCGCCTCTTCCAATCGCTCGTAGCGAACCCTCTCACCCTTCCGAACTTTCTCAGCCGCCGCAATAAACGCCTTGGAAAAATCGATCCCTATCACCTCATCCGCACTCCGCGACATCTCCAAAGTCGAGCGCCCCACCGCACAACCCACATCCAGAGCCCGCTTCACCCGTCCTTCGGAAAAATGCCCCACAGTTCGCACCGGAAAATCCAGCGCTTCTGCCGGACCTCCGGGCCAAGACAGGATTTCCTCCGCGCTTCCAAAGTGAAAAAGAAGATACTCTCCGACATATCGCCCCGATTCATAAACCTCGCTCATTGCCAGCACTCAACCGCATCTTCCTTCATTGTCGAGAATAAGCCTACATCTCGTTCAGCCTCCTTGATCATTCATCGTATCGAAGCCTCCCCCCTCACCTCCAAAATGTCACCAAGCCCGCCCAGAGGACCTCAAGGAGATGAAGACGGGCAAACAGCGCTACCTCGCCTATCACCGCGAAAAGGAACTCTGTGATGTTGGCAGAGCTGACGGGATCAAATTCCTCCCACAAGGTTTTGACCCCAATAGCCTTGCCGGAGGCTCCAGACCGTCCCCAACCGGTCTCCCTCCTCCCGTAAACCACGGCATCCTATCCTCATCCAGGGATTCGGAGTAACTATTTTCGCTTTCAGGCGACTTGGGGGTTTTCACACTCCCCATCCTGCGCTACCTCCGCTCCGCCATGCTCAAAGCCGGAATCGTCGGAATGCCCAACGTGGGGAAATCCACCCTCTTCAACGCCCTCACCCGCACCCGTAACGCGGAGGCCGCCAACTACCCCTTTTGCACCATCGACCCCAATGTAGGCATGGTCACCGTGCCGGACGAGCGACTCGACACCCTCTCGAAGATCTCGAATTCCACCAAGGTCATCCCCACCGCCATCGAGTTCGTCGATATCGCCGGTCTTGTCGAAGGAGCCTCCGAAGGCGCAGGCCTCGGCAACAAATTCCTCGCCACCATCCGTGAAGTCGATGCCATCGTGCAAGTCGTTCGTTGCTTTGAAAACGACGACATCATTCACGAACTCGGATCCGTCGATCCCACCCGCGATATTGAGATCATCAACTCCGAACTCATCCTCGCAGACATCGCAGCCCTCGATAAGCGCCGCCAGTCACGCGAGAAAAAGGCCCGCAGCGGCGACAAGGAATCCAAGACCGAAGTCGCACTCATCGACAAGCTCCTTCCCCACCTCAACGAAGGAAAGCCCGCCCTTACTGCTGACCTCAACGAAGACGAAACCCTCCTCCTCAAGGAATTTTTCCTCCTCTCCTCAAAGCGCACCATCTTCGCCTGCAACGTCAACGAAAGCGAACTCGCCGGAGCTGTGGTAGATCCCGATTCCCATCCGCTCGTCTCCAAGGTGAAAGCCTACGCCGCTGAATCCCACGGCGCGGAGATCATCGTCATCTCAGCTCAGATCGAAGAAGAACTCGTAGAGCTCTCGCCCGAAGAAGCCACCGAGTTCCTGGGCGACATGGGCGTGAGCGATTCCGGCGTCTCCGACCTCATCAAAGCTGTCTATCACCTCCTCGGACTGCGCACCTACATTACCACCGGTGAAATGGAAACCCGCGCCTGGACTATCACCGAGGGCGACAAAGCCCCCGCCGCCGCCGGCGTCATTCACGGCGACTTCGAACGCGGCTTCATCGCCGCCGAAGTCGTTTTCTACGACGACTTCGTCGAACTCGGCTCCAAAGCGGC
>JAAEZT010000001.1:83461-453475 GCA_018222765.1 bacterium
CGACGCCGGCAAGCTCCGCATCGAAGGCAAAGACTACGTCGTCAGAGACGGCGACGTCATCGAATTTCGCTTCAACGTGTAATTCTTCTCCGACCGAAAATTCCTCCTTTCAAATCACGCGACCCGAACTAGCTTGAGCGGCCATGCGTTCAATCCTGCGCCCTCTTCTTCCTCTCGCTCTGACAGCTGCCGCTTCCGGGCAGCTAAAAGAATCTCCGCTAACGACAAAGGCAAAACCCACGATTTACGACTCGGTCGTCAAAATCGAATGCGCCACTCAGGTCCCCGACTACCGGACCCCCTGGAACAGTGGCCGCTTCTCCGGCGGGCGTGGCACCGGATTCCTCATCGGCCCCAACCAGTTTCTCACCAACGCCCACGTCGTCTCCGACGCCCGACGCCTCCTCATCACCCGCCGCGGCTCCGCTCAAAAGCACGTCGCACGCATCAAGCACATCGCCCACGACTGCGACCTCGCGCTTCTTGAACTGGAATATTTCGCTCCCTTCGAAGATCTCAAGCCCATCGAAATCGGTGGCATGCCCCAGCTCGAATCAGAAGTCAGCACCATTGGCTATCCCGTCGGAGGCGACCGCCTCTCGGTCACACGCGGAGTCGTTTCCCGGATCGACTTTTCCTCTTACTCTCACTCCCGCGCCGATTCCCACCTCGTCATTCAAGTCGATGCTGCAATCAACCCCGGAAACTCCGGCGGCCCGGTCATTCAGGATGGCAAACTCGCCGGGGTTGCCTTCCAGGGGCGCACCGACGCCGACAACGTGGGCTACATTATTCCCACCCCTGTGGTGAAGCGCTTTCTCGAGGACATCAAGGATGATGAATATAATCACTATATGGACATCGGCCTCTCCACTTTCCCTCTCTTCAACCCCGCGATGCGGAAGGCCTACAAACTCTCCGATGACGCAAAAGGAATACTCGTCGCCAATGTGGTCCCCGAGGGTCCGTGCGACAAAGTCATCGAGAAGGGCGACGTTCTTCTCAAGATCGACGGCAACGAAATCGACAGCGCCGGCAACATCCGTATCGGTGGCGAATTCGTCGACATGAACGAGATCGTAGAGCGCAAGTTCGCCGGCGACAAAGTCAAACTCACCATCCTCCGGGGAGGAGAAACGAAGGATGTCGAAATCACCCTTAACGAATTCCCCTACAGCAGCATTTACTCAATCCGCTACGACGAGCAACCACGCTTCACCTTCTACGGCGGACTGGTCTTCCAACCACTCAACTTCAACCTTTACGCGAGCTACAGCTTCGACGACCGCCGGCTTCGCCAAATCTACAACGACTTCATCTCAAAAGGCCTCTTCAAGGAGATCGAAGACATCGTCGTCCTCACCCGTGTCGAAAGTGATCGGCTCACCACCAGAATGGGAGGCTTCACCGGAATGGTCGTTGAGAAAGTCAACGACACCAAGATCAAGAACCTCAAACATCTCCACGAGATCTTAAACGCGCCCAACCCACCGGAATTCCATGTCATCGAATTTAACGGTGGCGCCCGACCACTCATCGTTCCCTCCGCGGAAGCAGCCGAAGCGCAAAAGCGCATTATGCAACAAGTCGGCATCAGCAAGGCCTCACGACTTGAAAAATAGTCTCTCAATTCTAAAGCCCTCATCTCTATGAAGTTTCTCATTTTCACGCTCCTTACCGCCCTCCCTCTTCTCGGCGCTCCTTCGGACTCGCTCGTGCGAATCAATTCCACCTTGCAATCCTACAAGGCCTCCCAACCCTGGGAAAAGAACTCGCCTAAAAAACGACAAGGCCTCGGCACCCTCCTCTCCGGAAACCGCGTCCTCACCACGGCGGCCATGGCGGCCGATGCGATCTATCTTGAACTGGAATCCGCCGACAGCTCCCGTCGTGTTCCGGCCAGGCTCAGCGCCATCGACTACAAGACCAACCTCGCCCTTCTCGTCCCGATCAATGGGGCCGATTTCCTCAAAGACCTCAAATTCGCAGAGGTTAGTAGCCCCGTTAAGATCGGCGACGACCTGGAATTTTACCAACTCGAAGATAACGGTGATTCACTCTCCACCAGCGGAACAATTCGTAAGATGGACCTCCTCAGCACCTTCGTGAGCAGCGGCGGCTACCTCAGCTACCAAGTCAAAGCCTCGATGCAAACCGCAGGCAATTCCTTCACTCTCCCCGCCTACCACAATAACAAACTTGCGGGCGTTCTCACGAGCTACAATTCCAAGGACCAAATTTGCGACGTAATCTCAGCCGATATCATCTCTGCCTTTCTTAAAGACGCCGCCGATGGCAATTATCTCGGCTTCCCCAGCCTCGGCGCCGGGTTCAGCACGACTGAAGACGAGCACTTCCGTGCCTGGCTCAAGCTGCCCAGGGAAGCCGGTGGCATTTACATCAACCGCGTTCTTCCCGGAGGATCGGGCGACTCCGCTGGCATGAAAAAAGGCGACGTTATTCTCACCATCGATGGCAATGCCATCAACCGTCAGGGATACTATCAGCACAAAAAATACGGCAGCCTCTACTGGCCCCACCTCGTCGGTGGCAGCCGCGTTATTGGCGAAGAGATCTCCATCGGCCTCCTCCGTGACGGCAAGCCGCTTGACCTCAAAGTCACGCTCAAGAAGGCGCCCGATCCACTTCTCCCACTTCACCGCTATGACAACGCTCCGCCCTTCCTCATCAAAGGCGGACTTGTCTTCCAGGAACTCTCCCGTCCCTATCTCCTGGCCTTCGGCAAGGAATGGGCCAGCCGCGGACCGCTCAACCTCCTCGACGTCATGGCCAACCCGAGTGACTACGAGGAGGGCCGCAACCGCGTTGTTGTTCTGACTCGCGTGGTCCCCACCGAAGCCACCATTGGATACGATCGCATCTCCAATCAAATCATCGAGAAAGTGAACGGGAAACCTGTCGCCGACCTTCCCACTCTTGCCAAGGCCCTCGCCACCACGCCGGAGAATGGCATTCACGAAATCGAAACCGACCAAACGCCCTACAAACTCTACCTCGATCAAGGTCTCTCCGATCAAGTCGACACCCAATTTAAAGCCCGCGGCCTTCCCTCACTCTCAAGACTCTACGAACCCAAGGCGAAGTAGAATCTCTTTTTATGGAGAAGATTAGGCTCACCGGCTTCTTTCCCCATTCGGAATACCGATCTGAGCGAAATTCGGAGAATAAAGTCTCTGCCTTCCCTTTTCTGACAGCCTGACAGCCCCCCAAGACTGGGAGTCCGCTAGTTGATGCCGGGAGCGATCTTCCTCAGCTTTGGCATCGCAATGGTCTCCTCCAAAACCTTATCGCAGCATGAATCCCGGCGGTCATTCAGAGTAAAACGTTCGAGATGCTTCTATTCCCGAAAACGAATCAAACCTTCCAATTCCCCGTCCAGAATGGCCTAACTTGTGCTGCAGGCCGAACCCTGCGGATGCTCTTATTTTTCTCCTCTTGAAATTTCATCCGGCACCACTAGGTTCCCCCCGTAGTCCCAAATCAGGGGCTAAGCACAGCTTCAATCATGAGTGCATCCACTTGCTCCCTTTGCGCCTTCGCAAAATCATCCATTGGTCGGAAATTGATCGTCGCCCTCACCGGCCTCGCTCTCGTTCTTTTCCTCGCCGGTCACCTTAGCGGCAATTTACTCATCTTCGCCGGCCGTGACGCCTTCAACGAATATGCCCATTTCCTCCATAACTTCCTGCATGGCATGGGGGTTTGGATCGCTCGAGTTGGCCTGCTCGCCTGTTTTGCCCTCCACCTGATCTTCACTGTCCTCCTGACCAAGGAAAACAAGGCCGCCCGCACCGCCTACGCCCGCGAAGCCACCGTGCAGGCTCCGAAGTCCTCCCTGATCATGATCTGGTCGGGACTCACCATCCTCGCCTTCGTGGTCTACCACATCCTTCATTTCACGGTCCGGATTGACTCAGGGCTCGCCGATCTCGGCAAAAACGACCCCTGGGGAATGGTGATCCTTGGATTCCAGGATTCCATCGTCGTCCTGTTTTACATAATCGCCATGACCCTCCTTTGCTCACACCTGAGCCACGGTGTTGCCTCGATCTTCCAGACTCTCGGCCTGCGCACCAAGAAAACAGCCTCTGCCATCAAATTCGTCTCCCAAGCCTACGCCATCATCATCTACGCCGGCTTCCTTTCCATTCCCATCGCCATTAAATTCTTTGGTTTTGGCTCCAGCAACTAACTTTTCCGACCAATGAGCTTAGATTCCAAAATCCCCACCGGTCCTCTCGCCGACAAATGGACATCCCACAAAGTGGACTCCAAATTGATCAACCCGGCCAATAAGCGGAAATTCAAAATCATCGTAGTGGGTTCCGGGCTCGCCGGGGGTTCCGCCGCCGCCACCCTTTCCGAACTCGGCTATCAGGTGGATTGCTTCTGCTATCAAGACAGCGCCCGTCGTGCCCACTCCATCGCCGCCCAAGGTGGAATTAACGCCGCCAAGAATTACCAAAACGACGGCGACTCCATCTTCCGCCTCTTCTACGATACGATCAAAGGCGGCGACTTCCGCGCTCGCGAGGCCAACGTGCATCGCCTTGCCGAGGTCTCCAGCAATATCATCGATCAGTGCGTTGCCCAAGGTGTGCCTTTCGCCCGCGAATACGGGGGCCTACTCGACAACCGCTCCTTCGGAGGAGCACAGGTCAAACGCACTTTTTACGCCCGCGGCCAGACCGGTCAGCAGCTCCTGATCGGATGCTATCAGGCCCTCTCCAAGGAAGTCGCGAAAGGCGGTGTCAAAATGCACACTCGCAACGAGATGCTCGATCTTGTGGTCGTAGACGGACACGCCAAAGGCATCGTCGTTCGTAATCTCGTCACCGGTGCAGTCACCTCTCACGCCGCCGATGCGGTGATCCTCGCCACCGGGGGATACGGAAACGTTTTTTACCTCTCCACTAATGCCATGGGCTGCAATGTCATGGCCGCCTACCGCGCGCACAAGCGGGGCGCCTACATGGCAAACCCCTGCTACACCCAAATCCACCCAACCTGTATCCCGGTTAGTGGCGACTATCAGTCCAAGCTGACCCTCATGTCCGAGTCCCTCCGTAACGATGGGCGGATCTGGGTTCCAAAGTCTCGCGAAGACGCCAAAGCAATCCGCGAAGGCAAAAAGAAAGCGTCTGACATCTCCGAGGAAAATCGCGACTACTATCTTGAGCGCAAGTACCCCTCCTTCGGCAACCTTTGCCCACGCGACATCGCTTCCCGGGCCGCAAAAGAAGCCTGCGATGACGAACGCGGTGTCGCAGCTTCCGGACTGGGAGTGTATCTCGACTTTGCCGATGCCATCGCCCGCGACGGCGAAGATGCCATCCGCGCCCGCTATGGAAACCTCTTCCAGATGTATGAGAAGATCTCCGGCGACGACCCTTACAAGTCGCCGATGCAAATCTACCCAGCCGTTCACTACACCATGGGTGGGCTTTGGGTCGATTACAACCTGATGTCCAACCTCCCCGGACTCCACGTTCTCGGTGAAGCAAACTTCTCGGACCACGGAGCCAACCGCCTCGGAGCCTCCGCTCTCATGCAGGGTCTGGCCGACGGATACTTCGTCATCCCGTCCACCATCGCGGTCTATCTCGCTACGCAAAAGCCCGGAGCCGTCACCACCGACCATCCGGAATTTAAACGCGTCGAAAATCAGGTTAACGACCGCCTCAAATCTCTCATGGAGATCAAAGGAAACCGTTCCGTTGATTCCTTCCACCGCGAACTGGGACTCCTCATCTGGGATAAATGCGGCATGGCCCGTGACGAAGCAGGCCTCAAGGAAGCTCTCGAAAAAATCCCTAAAATCCGCGACGAGTTTTGGACCAATGTTCGCATTCCCGGGTCAGCGAATGGACTAAACCACGAGCTCGAAAAAGCAGGACGGGTAGCCGATTTCATCGACTTCGCCGAAGTCCTCTGCCACGACGCCCTCAACCGTGCCGAATCCTGCGGAGGCCACTTCCGTTTGGAACACCAATTCACCGAAGCCGACCAAGAAGTCAAGGACGGCAAGACCCAGACGGGTGAAGCCAGACGCCACGACGACAAATATCTCTACGTCGCCGCATGGGAACACACCGACCCCGGCGAACCGCCTATTCTTCACAAAGAGGAACTCGTCTACGAAGAAGTCAAACCCTCAATCCGTTCTTACAAGTAAATCATGCCTTTACTCAACCTCACTCTCAAAGTCTGGCGTCAGGATAACGCCGATTCCGAAGGCCGTATCGAATCATACGAGGCCAAGGAGATTCCCACTTCGGCGTCCTTTCTGGAAATGATCGACATCGTGAACGATCGTCTCATCAAGGATAACGAAGAGCCAATTCACTTTGACCACGATTGCCGCGAGGGCATCTGCGGGATGTGCTCGATGACCATCAATGGCGTTCCCCACTCCAAGGAGCAGGGCATCACTACCTGCCAGCTTCACATGCGCAAGTTCTCCGAGGGCGATACCATCTGGATTGAACCCTTCCGCGCCAATGCTTTCCCGGTGGTCAAAGATCTCGTCACGGACCGCTCGTCATTCGACCGCATCATTCAAGCCGGTGGCTACATCAGTGCCCGCACTGGATCGGCACCAGACGCGCACGCTACTCCGGTCCCCAAGGCCGACGCCGATGCCGCCTTTGACGCTGCTGCCTGTATCGGGTGCGGTGCCTGCGTCGCCGCCTGCAAAAACGCCAGCGCCATGCTCTTCGTCTCCGCCAAAGCGTCACATCTCAATCACCTTCCCCAGGGACAGGTCGAAAAAGACTCCCGAACACTCGCCATGGTCCGCCAAATGGATGAGGAAGGATTTGGAAACTGCACCAACCAATTCGAATGCGAAGCGGTCTGCCCCAAGGAAATCAGCGCCGAGCACATCGCCAAACTCAACCGCGACTACCTTGCCGCCACCGCCCGCGAAACAGTTTCTTAAATTCTCAAAAAATCCCTCAATCTGGCATCGCCAACTTTTAGGCTGCCATGTTAGGTTCCCTAGCGACTTGATATTCAGAGGCTACCACCTCGATGGAAATTCCAAGAGCTATGAGTAAACGGGCCTTCACGGGTAGTAAAAAGCGCAAACTAATCGCAGAAAAGCGCACGACTATTTCACGAAAAGACGCTGCGGCAAAGCGCCATACCCTGACCAAAAGGGTGATGGAGGTGACCAGCCGAGCCAGCGCACAGTCTGAAGTAAAATCCGGGAAAGCGCCCACCAAATTTCAAACCACCGCAATTCTGATCAAAAAAACAGCGGTTAAGCGGGCCCCAACCAAAAAGACCCCTTTAAAACCCGGTGCAATCGAGCGACCAAAATCGTCTAGCCCTCTCCGCACAAAGACCATACGTGTCAGCCTGAAAGGCCCTGGCGCAGGAGCCCCACCACAAGCAACCGAGCCCGTTTCTCCAAAATCTCTCGCTGAGCCCATCGCGCCAGCCCCAGGTAATTGGCCGGAAACTCCGGCAGCTCCGGAGGAAGAGGGCTATCAGCCCAAGCCCGAGAAATCGGTTCGAGTCAGAAAAGAGACCATCCGCGCCAGCCTAAAAGAACCATCCCCTGAAAAAATCGATCCCATGGAAAACTGGGATATCCTTGAGCCGGGGAAGCTTGCCGAATTCGCCGAAGAAGACCCTGATCGCAAATACGCCCCTCCTGGTTTGCAGGAAACTCCTGCAGCCAATTCGCATCAAGCCATCGCCCCCGCTCCAATGCCCGAGCCAGAGCTCGAACCAGACTTCGAGGAAATACCCTTGTCGCTCGATCAGGCTCTGCCATTGCGAAAAGAAAAATTGCGGAGCTCCGTGAAAGTGCCCTTCGCAGGCATGGCGGCCGCTCAAGCCGCTGCCGCCCGCGAACCAATTCTCGCTACTCAAGCGGCCGCACCAGAACCGGAACCCGCACCCAAAGTTGTTTTGGAACAAAGCACCGCCTCGGTCACTGTTTCCGCCCAACCGCCACCTGCGCAACCCGGGGCTCCCGAGCAACTACAACCGCCGCAATCGCAGCTCAGCACTCCTCTTCCGCCCCAGCCCGTCCAACCGAAAAAGGATCTGGGATCAATTCTCATGACCTGGCTATGCGTCATCCTTGGAATAATTGCCGCAGTCATGATCTATTTGGCATTTTTCACCTAAAAAGCGGCTCGCGCTCCCAAGATCACTCAACTCAGCTAACAGCTTGGCTTTTGCTCTGAAGAGAACAAACTCCCGCCATGTCTCGCAAGTCCACCCTTTGGAGCTCTTTGCCTCTTCTCACTGTTCTGGGTTTCACTTCCCTCGCTCACAGCGCGGAAACAATTGAAGTCCCCGCCACGCCAGAGCTTTCACCCGACGGCAAAACAGTCTACTTTTCCTGGGCTGGGGACATTTGGTCCGGTAACAGTGAAGGCGGTGAAGCTCGCCGCATCACCACCCACCCCGCACCTGACACCGCGCCTCAACTTTCCCGAAACGGCAAATCGCTCTTTTTTAATTCAGATCGCACAGGATCACCTCAGGTCTTCCAGATCCCGATCGGTGGCGGAGTCGCCGAACAAATCACCTTCCATTCCGAAGGCAGCGTTTTGGAAGATGTTCACCCACAAAAGAACCTTCTTCTCCTCAGCAGCCAGCGCGATCATGCCGGGCGCCGACCCTACCGCCTCATCGAAAAACCCATCGATATCTCCAAAGACGAACGTGTCCTTTTCGATGCCACCGGCCGAAACGGACGCTACTCTCCCGACGGAAAAAACATCCTCTTCGTCCGCGGAGGGGCCCCCACTTACCGTAAAGGCTACCAAGGCTCCCAAGCTGCCCGAATTTGGAATTATAACGTCGAAAGCAAGACCTTCAGCGAGCCGGTAAGCGACCCAACCGGTTGCCGCTACCCGCTCTGGGCGGCGGACGGGAAATCCTTCTTCTACGTTTGCGCCCGCTCAGGTGCGTTTAATATTTGGCAGCATCACTTCGGTAAAAACAATGACCGCCAACTCACCAATGATCCCAGTGACAGCGTCATCGGACCCGCCATTTCTGCCGACGGCTCCACGCTCATCTACCGCCAGCTATTCGACTTTTACAAACTCTCCACCAAGGCCGGAGCAAAGCCCGAGCGCGCCAAGTTCTTCCATCGTTCTTCCCTGGTGCACCCTGAACATGAAGCGCTCACCATTCGTTCGACCAAAGACGCCACCGTCACTGCGACAGGACTCGAATGGGCATTTATTGCGCAGGGAGAAATCTGGGCCATGGACACTGTTCTCAAGGAACCCCATCGCCTCACCGAAACTCCGGCTCACGAATCCGACATCTTCTTTTCCGAAAAAGGTGACTACCTTTACTACCTCAAGGACAACGGCATCACCGCCAACTACTGGCGCATGTCAAAGAGCCAGCCCACCGAATTTTGGTGGGAAGCCACCGACTTCTCCCACGAACAGGTCACCAAAGGCCCGGAAGGAAAATGGGGCTTCAGTTTTAGTCCAAAGGGAGACCAAATCGCCTACATTGAATACCCCGGAAACCTCTGGATCGCCAAGCCCGATGGTTCGGAAGCCCGACTTCTCCTCCCGGCCTGGACGTCGCCCGAATATGTCTGGTCACCCGACGGAAAATACATGGCCTTCTCCCTCAGAGACGCCAACTATAACAGCGACATCTGTATCATGCCCACCGACGGCAACGGCGAACCAGTCAACGTGTCCCAGCACCCCGACAATGAGCATTCCCCACGCTGGTCTCCCGATGGCAAAACCCTCGTCTTTGCCGGTCGTCGTCATTCCACTTCCACCGACCTCTTCATCGTCCACCTCAACAAGACGACCCACTTCACCAGCGACCGCGACCGGCGAGTTCTCAGCGCCGTCAATACAATGAAAAAGGACCCTGCTTACAAAGAGAAGGAAGTCAAAGAGGGTGAAGAAAAAACGGAAAGCATCGGCAGAAAAATCCTCAAAGGACTCGGATTAAAATCAAAAGAGGCAAGCGAAGAACAGGAGATCGACTTCGACGGCATCAGCGAACGGATCCAGCGAATCAAACTGAACGGCCTCAGCCCCGGCTCGCTTCATTGGATGCCCGACTCCAAAAATGTGATTTTCCAATCCGGCGGAGCAATCTATCGGGTCGAAGCGAAGGGCGGCTCCACTCCCGCAAAACACTTCAGCGGATCCGGCTCCATTCACCGCTACAAGGACAACGACAAACTCTACCTCGTATCCGGTGGAGTCCCGGCCTTTCTCCAAAAAGGGAAACTGACCAAATTCGGTTTTTCCATTCCCTTCGCACGCAACCGCGAAGCCCACCAGCGAGTGGGATTCCGCATGGCCTGGCGAACTCTGCGCGATGTCTTTTACGATCCCGCCCTCAACAACCGGGACTGGGACCAGATTCGCAACAAATACGAACTCGCCGCCGCCAAAGCTCCCACCAGCAAGATTTTCGCAAGTGTCATGGCCATGCTTCTCGGTGAACTCAATGCCTCCCACATGGGCTTCTATCCCAACCCATGGCCCAAGGATTGGAAATTCGAGGAAAGCTGGCGCACCTACACCGCCCACCTTGGCATGAGACTCAATCCGTCCAACCGTGTTACCTTTGTTCACCCCGATGGCCCCGTCGATCGACCCGGAACCCGTATCCGGGTTGGAGAGCAAATCACCAAGATCAATGGAGAAACGATTCGTTCCGACAAACCACTGACTCAGATGCTCACGGGACGCCTTGACCGTGACATCTCGATTACTGTCAAAAATAAGAAAGGCGAATCCCGTGAGATCACCATTCGCCCCATCAGCTATAGTCAGGCTCGCTCACTGGCACATACCGCCCGCCTCGATCAACGGCGCGAAACCGTCGAGGAATCATCCTCGGACACCTTGGGATACCTCCATGTTGCGCGTATGGCATGGGACGAATTTGAAAAATTTGAACAACACATCTACGAACGCGGAAATGGCAAACAGGGTCTCATTATCGATATGAGAGACAACGGAGGCGGCTCCACAGCCGACCACCTACTAACCGTTCTAACCCAACCACTCCACGCATACACCGTGGGTCGCAATGGCAAGATCGGCTATCCACAGGACCGCAAAGTATACGCCAGTTGGAACAAACCCATCGTTGTTCTTTGTAATGAAAACTCCTTCTCCAATGCCGAGATTTTCACCCACGCCATCAAGACGCTCAATCGCGGA
Source organism: bacterium (assembly GCA_018222765.1). GTDB lineage: Bacteria > Verrucomicrobiota > Verrucomicrobiia > Verrucomicrobiales > Akkermansiaceae > SW10. Next base: position 94,669 of record JAAEZT010000001.1, read on the forward strand.
AAGGTCATCGGTATCCCGACCGCCGGAGGGGTCATTTCAACCTGGTCCACCTCGGTTCTCGACCTCGGCCGCATGCGCCTCCCCGGCCGTGGCTGGTTCCTTCCACAAACTGGAGAGGATATGGAACTCTACGGAGCCGTTCCCCACATCATCATCGATGTCGCTCCCAACGACCTTCCATCAGGCAAAGATCCCCAGCTCGAGAAAGCCATCGAAATTCTCAAGCAAGAGGTCAAAGAGAAAGGCAGTATCCTTCCCCGACCCATCTACCGCTCCCAACGCGGCAAATAAGCGGATCGATCTTTTTTACATCACATGCAACTCTCCCGACTTCTCCTTGGCTCAATTCTCGTCGGCGCCATTTCATGCTCCGCGCTGAAGGGCCCTCAAGCGGTCCAGACATCCAAGATCGAGACTCCAAAAATCTGGGCTGCCGCGAAGACCGGTAGTAATGCCCGGATCAGCAAAGGATGGCTCGGCGAATTTGGTGATGCCCGCATGACTCAACTGGTCAATGAAGCCCTCGCCCACAACTTTGATCTGAAAGCAACCGCAGCCCGCCTCCGCGCGGCCAAGGAAGGCACCATTATCGGAAGATCAGCACGTCTCCCCTCTCTCAATGCCTCAACCTCCTATCGGCGCAGTGGAGCAAAACAAACTCCCAGCACGGAAAACTACTCGCTTTCCCTCAATGCCAGTTGGGAAGCCGACCTCTGGGGCCGCTTACGAAATTCCGAATTAGCCAGCCGCGCCGACTACGCCTCCACCCTCGCCGACTTCCGGGGAGCCCGGCTTTCCCTGGTTGCTAACACCGCAAAAGCCTGGTGTAACCTCGTCACCGCCGAACAGCAACTGACACTCGCCCAGAAGACTCTCGAATCCTACCGCCAGGCTCTTCCGGTGGTGGAACGACGCTACAAGGCGAACACCCTCCGCTCTGTGGATGTGCAATTTGCCCGTAACAACGTCGCCGGAGCAGAGCGCAGCTTGCGAGTTCGAAAACTCAACCGCGACAACGCCGCCCGCTCTCTCGAACTCCTCCTCGGCCGCTATCCCTCTGCCAGCGTCGCCTCATCCGAGCAACTACCCAACCTTTCCCCAAATCCACCCAGCGGACTTCCCTCGGAGTTACTAGAACGCCGCCCGGACCTCCAGGCAGCCCGCGCAGACCTTTACGCATCGGCACAGCGCGCCGAACTTACCCGAAAAAACCTGCTTCCGTCCCTCCGGCTCACCGCCAGCGCGTCCGGTGGAGACGACAATTTCCAAAGAGTCTTCGACCCTAATTATCTGGTCTATTCGGCAGCCTCATCTCTGGCCCAAACCATCTATCGCGGTGGGGCCCTCTCCGCCCAGGCCCGTGCAGCCCTCGAGAGAAACAAAGCCGCCATTCACGACTACACCCGGGTTGCTCTTCGAGCCTTCCGGGAAGTCGAAGCCGCTCTGGCCGCCGACATCTCACTGCGCGAGCAGGAGGTCTTCCTCGAAAAAGAGGCCAAACAAACCCGGCTGGCTGAAAAACGAGCTCTGAGCGACATCACGCTGGGAATTGAGGGAGCTTCCTTCCTCGAATACCTCGAAGCCCAACGCCGCTCGGAGAACGCCGGCATTTCCCTGATCCGCCTCAAAAACGACCGCCTGCAAAACCGGATCGATCTCCACCTCGCTCTGGGTGGAGACTTTGCCACGCGGTAGTAATGTGACAAAACTGTCTCTCGGCTTCTTTTATCAGTTTCCAGCTGGATCTGCTTCCATAAGAAATTCCTCCCGCGACAAAATCCCCTGAGTTAAAGCCACATCAAGCGAACACCCCTCGATAACCTTCGAAACAACGGAGACCTCTCTCTTCATCATCCGGCGGGCATCATAAACCGGCACGATATGGCGTTGCCTGATCCTCGCAAGCGTCCGGGCATCATCAAAGGCCGCTCGCGCCGAATCAGCCACTTCCGAAATGAAGCTTCGTTTTCAGAAAGCAAAGGCGCTTCAGACTCGTCAATTCATTGTATCTTCTGCAATTTCCTTAAAATAATGCCGTAATGAAGGCGGCGAAACCCGGCTAGCCTTTTTCCCGATCCGGACTATACTCAAATGCTCGATGGCCAAGCTCCTCCGATATCTCCTACCTCTTGTCGTTCTCGGCATGGGCTATCTCGTCTACGCCAAGTTCTCGGTGAAGGAAGAGCCCGAAGCAAGGATCCGCCACAAACGCCCACCCATCGAAGCCGAGACAACCGTCCTCGCTCGCACCGATTTTCGCGTCACCTTGAATTCCCAAGGCGTCGTTCGTCCTCACAACGAAACCTCACTCACTTCGCGGGTCAGCGGGCGCATCACTAAAATCTCTCCTGTTTTCGAAAGCGGTTCCTTTTTCAAAAAAGACGACATCCTCGTCGAACTTGATTCCTCAGATTTCCTCGCTGCCGTCTCGGGAGCAGAAGCCCGCCTCGCCCGCGCCGAAGCCAGCCTCGCCCAAGAAGAGGCCCGCGCCAAACAAGCCCTGCTCGACTGGAACGATCTCGGTTACACCGAACCTCCCACCGAACTCGTCCTCCGTAAACCTCAACTCAAGGAAGCCAGGGCCAACGTCAAAGCGGCCCAAGCCGAGCTCTCCGACACCACTCGCGACCTCGAACGCACCAAGATCATCGCACCCTACGCTGGGCGCGTCAAAGAACGCCTTGTCGGCCTCGGCCAATCTGTCGGCCCCGGCACGAATCTTGGCGATATTTTTTCAACCGACTTCGCCGAAGTCCGCATCTCGCTCTCCGCCCGTGAACTTCCTCATGTCATTCTTCCCAATAACCCCGACGACTCTCCCATTCCCGTCACCCTCACCGATGCCCTGGCCAAGGAAAACCCGCAATCCTGGCAGGGGTCGATCGTGAGAACCGAGGGAATCCTCGACGAAAAATCCCGCAAACTCTTCGTCATCGCCCGCGTCGATGACCCCTTCGGCTTGAACTCCGAAACGCCCGCTCCTCTCCGGGTGGGACAACCTATTCGCGCCACCCTCAAAGGCGAACCCATTGAAAACGTCTTTGTCATTCCCCGTGAAACCCTTCGCCGCCCCAATGAAATCATTCTCGTTGAACCAGTGGAAATGAAACTCCATCGGATCGTCGTCGACCCTGTCTGGACCGACGAACACTCCCTCGTCGTCCGCGAAGGGCTCACCGAGGGCTGGCACCTCGTCACCAAGCGACTCGCCAACGCCCCCCAGGGAGCCAGAGTCACCCTCGTCGATCCCAACGTCGACGACGAAAAAGCCGTTTCCGCTCCCGCCGAAACAAAACCCAAAACGTAATTTCGCATCTTGCACCCGTCCCCCCTATTCGTAATCCTTGGACATGGCAGACGCGACCAACGAAGAACTGATCGGGCAGTGGAAAAACCAACCCGCTCCGCTCCTCCCTCTTCTCCACGCCTTTCATGATCGCGACGGCTACCTTTCCGACGACGCTCTCCGCGCCGTTTCAGATGGATTGAAAACCCCACTTGCCGATCTCTACGGCACCGTCACCTTCTACCATCACTTTTCCCGCACCCCCGGCGGCCTTGATGCTCCGCGCGTCTGCACCGGAAATATTTGCTGCATGCGCGGTGGAAACGAAATTCTCGAAACCCTAAAAGCACAGGGAAAGGCTGCCGCCGAAATGCCCTGCTCCGGCCGCTGTGACGAACCCGTCCCCGTCCTCACCGGACACACCACCCTCGCTGGCACCTCCGCCGACAATCTCAAACCCACTCCCTCCCCGCTTCCCGCTCCCTATCCCGGCGTAAACGAAGAGTGCCTCTTTTCCAACATCCGTAAGGAAGGACACAACACCCTCGAAGGATACCAAGCCAACGGCGGCTTTTCCGCCCTCACCAAAACTCTCAGTAGCGCCACTCCCGAGGGCGTCATCGAGACAATCACCGCCTCCAAGCTGGCCGGACGAGGCGGAGCAGGCTTCCCCACTGGAATCAAATGGAACGCCGTCGCCGAGTGCGACCGTCACCCGAAATCCATCGTCTGCAACGCCGATGAAGGTGAACCCGGTTGTTTCAAAGACCGCACCCTCATGGACTACGATCCTTATGCCCTCATCGAAGGCATGATCATCGCTGGCTTTGCCACCGGAGCACCTCGCGGCTTCATCTACCTCCGCTATGAATACCCCGAAACCAACGCCCTCCTCGAGCGCTGCCTTGCCGAAGTCCTGGAAGCCGGACTCCTCGGAAACAATATTCAAGACAGCGGCTTTACCTTCCACCTCTACGTCCGTCGCGGCGCCGGAGCCTACATCTGTGGTGAGGAAGGATCCCTCCTCAACTCCCTCGAAGGGAAACATCCTTTCCCTCGCAACAAGCCTCCCTTCCCCGTTACCCACGGCTTCGAAGACAAACCCACCGCCGTCAACAACGTCGAAACACTCTGCGCTGTGCCCCACATTATCAATCGCGGCGCCGACTGGTATCAATCACTCGGCCTCGGCGAACACGCCGGCACCAAACTCATTTCCCTCTCCGGTGACATCAAACGCCCCGGAAATTACGAGATCCCGATCGGGCTTCCATTAAAAACCCTCCTCTACGATTGGGCTGGTGGTCCGCTCGAAGGACGCAGCGTGCAAGCTGTCACCATGGCCGGACTTTCCGGCGGGTTTCTTGGCCACCAAATCCTCGACGATCTCACCCTCGACGATCCCTGCATACGCTCTCATGGATCTTTCCTTGGAGCCGGAGGCATCATGGTCTTCGACGACACCCGCGACATGGTCAAAGCCGCCCACGACGCCATGGCCTTCTTCGCCCACGAGAGCTGCGGAAAATGCTTCCCCTGCCGCATCGGCACCCAACGACTCACCGAACGCCTTAATAGCGAATCCGACAACCTCTCCCACGAAGCCTGGACCGAGGAGGTCAATGACATCGGCGAAGCCATGAAAGCCACCTCCGCCTGCGGCCTCGGCATGGCCGCCCCCAACGTTACCGATTCCCTGCAAAAATACTTCCCCGACCAAGTCGAAGCCTCCACCAACAACTAATTTCCTTTCGCTATGATCAACGATCCCAATTCCGCCATTGCCGCTGACCTTTCGATTACCATAGACGGCCAAAGCACCACCTTTTCCGAAGGCGAAACTATTTACGAAATCTCAAAGCGCCTACAGAGAGATATCCCCACGCTTTGCTACGATGACCGTCTCGACGCCTTTGGTGGTTGCCGCCTCTGCGTCGTGGAAGTCGAAGGAATCCGCAATCCCGTCGCCTCCTGCACCACCAAGGCTTCCGATGGCATGGTCGTCAAAACAGCCCCGCCCAAGATCGAGAAAATGCGCAAGACGCTCCTCGAAATGGTCGCCTCGGAAAACCGTCAGGTCGACGTCGACCCCCTCCGCGGACTCGCTTCACAGGAACTCTCCACCCTCGTCAACAAATACGGCGCTCGCAGCGGTCGCTTCGCAGGAGCCAAATCCGGCACCACGAATCTCCAGGACGCCAACCCCTTCATCCTCCGCGACTACGAACAGTGCATCTCCTGCTACCGATGCGTTCGCGTCTGCGCCGAACAGGAAGGCGACTACGCCATCACCGTCGCCAACCGGGGATTCGACACTCAAATCACCACCGAATTCAACAACGACCTTCGCGACTCCGATTGCACCTTCTGCGGCCAGTGCGTCCAGACCTGCCCCACCGGAGCACTCGCCGACAAGAAGGCACTCCGCTCTGAAGAGCTTCCCGAGGAGATCAAAAAGACCCGCACAGTCTGCCCGTATTGCGCCGTCGGTTGCTCTATCGACCTCATGACGAAGGGCGATAAAATTGTCGGAGCCCAACCCGCCATGGAGGGCCCCGCCAACAAAGGCGCGCTTTGTATCAAAGGCCAGTTCACCTACGACTTCATCCAGCATGAGGATCGCCTCAAAAAACCACTTATCAAACAAGCCGACGGCTCGTTTAAAGAAGTCGAATGGGATGAGGCCCTTAAAGCCGCAGCGAAAGGCTTCGCCGACGCCCGGGCAAAATACGGACGCCATAGTATTTACGGAATCGCCAGTGGTCGTGCCCCGCACGAAGCAGCATACTCCATGCAGAAGTTTATCCGGGCGGGCTTCGGCACGCATCACATAGACAACTGTAGTCGAGCCTGACACGCTCCCACCGTCGCCGGTCTGGCGGCCCAAATCGGAAGAGGCGCAATGTCCAACCCTCTCAAGGACATGGACAAGCCCGATACCATCTTTGCCATCGGCACCAACATGACCGAGTGCCACCCCGTTGCCGCGACCGGCCTCAAGAAAGCTCTCACTAAAGGAGCAAAACTCGTCGTCGCCGACCCCCGTAAAACCCGTCTTGCCGAGCTTGCCCACCTTCATCTCCCCATCCGCGTTGGGTCAGACGTCGCCCTCCTCCTCGCCATGGCTCACGTCATTGTGCGCGAAGGACTCACCGACCAGGAATTCATCGCCGATCGCTGCGCTGAATACGAAGCCTTCGAAAACCACCTAAAGGAATTCACTCCCGATTGGGCTTCCGGGATCTGCGAAGTCCCCGCCGCCGACATCGAGCAAGCCGCCCTCTGGTATGGAAAAGCCAAACTCGGCGCCATCTACTACACTCTGGGCATTACCGAGCACATCTGTGGCGTCGACAACGTTCAGTCCCTCTGCAACCTCGCCCTTCTCACCGGTAACCTCGGTAAGGAAGGCACCGGCATTAACCCGATGCGGGGGCAGAATAATATCCAGGGAGCCGGCGACTGCGGAGCCGTGCCCGCGAACTACCCTGGCTTCCAGCCAGTCGTAAATCCCGAGTTCCATAAAAAGTTCAAAGAAGCCTACCAGCAGCCCGATCTCGACCCTGGTAACCCGATGACCAAAGTCACCGCTCTCAATCTGTGCGGGCAGGAAGAAAACGGTATCCACGCCATGATCATCGATGGCGAGAACACCCTCGTCACCGACCCCGACAAGAACCACTGCGAAAAAGCCCTCAAGGCTCTCGATCACCTCGTCGTCATTGACATCTTTCTCACCGAAACCGCGCAAATGGCCGACGTCGTCCTACCCGCTTCCGCCTGGGGCGAAACCGATGGCGTACAAGCCAATACCGAGCGCCGCGTCCAACGACTTCGCGCCGCCGTGCCTTCTCACGGGGAGTCCAAGCCAGATTGGTGGATCATCTCAGGCATCGCCAAAGAACTCGGCATCCCCGGCTTCGAATTTGAATCGGCCAAAGACGTCTTCAACGAACTCTGCTCCCTCAGCCCGATTTACAAGGGCCTCAACTGGGACAACATCGGCGACGGCAACTACCAATGGCCCGTCCCCGAAGAAGGCCACCCCGGCACCCCTATTCTTCACCAGGATGAATTCAAGGACGGAAAGCCGGGTCTCTTCAAGATCATCGGCTACCGCGATCCCGCCGAAGTCATCGACGACGACTACCCCGTCTGGCTCACCACCGGTCGTCGTCTGCAAGCCTACCACACGCGCACCCAAACCGGACGCGCCAGTGGCATCGACTACCTCCTCGCCGAGGAAACCCTCGAAATCCACCCCGACGACCTCGGCGACTGGGACATCGCCGACGGCTCCACGGTCAAAATGGCCAGCCGCCGCGGCGAGATCGAGCTCAAAGTCGAAGCCACCACGAGATCCCCACGCGGCACCGTCTTTACCTCCTTCAGCTTCGCCAAGACCAACGTCAACATCTTGACGGGTTCGGGCTACGACCCCGTGACACAAACCGCAGAACTCAAAGTCTGCCCGGTTCGGATCAAGCCCGTGTAAAGGAATAGCGACGTCATCGCCGAAATTATTCCTGAGGGTGGATTTACTGTCTTCGAGATCGTCCGACGGTCAAACCAAACGATTACGACAAGGATAAAAGCAGCTTCTAGCGCTCCTCCACTCTTCGAAACAGCGGGATTTCGTTGAGGGTGTAATAGACATCAGCATGCCAAAGCTTGGCACCTTTGGCGGACGTAACTCCTTTGGAGTTCAGGTGATGCACATGTCCTTGGACTCGGCCGCTCACGGTGAGTTCGACACCCAGACCATCCTCGCTGACCTTGGCACCCGTGATCTTCGGCGTCGCCTGATCGACTTCCGGACTACCGTAGCTTTTTTGATAAATATACGTCCAGGCTTCCATGGCATAGCTACCAGGATTCCCCGCCGTCTTGGGATCGACCTTCTCCGTGAAATTAAGAACAAACCCTGTCGGAGTTACTCGCATCGTCTTGACCTCAAACGGAACTTTCCCGCTCCATCTTGTCCGCTTAAGAAAAGCGGATTTCTCTCTCGCTCCACGACCTACCCCACCAATAAATAGCGTGCCATCTTTCGCCATCCGAATCGGAATAACACCCGGTTCCAAGTCATCAAGAAAGGGAAAGACCGCTCCCTGGTAAAGGCCATTTACCATTTCCAAATCAACCCGCTGCAACTGTGAATTCATTTGCTCTCCGACAAAAACCTGTCGCTCGAAGGGACCGAATCTCCCACCGGACAAATCGGCAATCACGGCCGTCGGCGATTGCCCGACCCTCGCATGTGGCAAGACCACTGCCGGCGGCGTAATACGCGGATCCTTTTCCCGCTCGATCTGAATTCGCGAGCCGCTCTTGAGAGTCGGCGGCTCAGGCTGTCCCGCCAACTTTGCCGAAATACTCCCCACCGGGCTCCCCATGAATCCTCCGGGCTTGAGCCACTTCAATGAAGACGAGCCATTCCAAAGCCCCCGCCTTTCGGTATAGAAAAGATCACCCACTGCATTGTAACCAATCCCACCCGGAGAACCAACCCCCGGAATCTCCGGAACAATTTCCCCTTTCTTACTCATCCTTACCGCCCAGCCAGGCCACTTGCCATCCCCGGCCAGACCATCCATCCCAATCACCGCCCAACAATCTCCATGAGCATCCGGATCTGATCCAACAATTTGATTTTGAGTTTCCGCCGAAATATCTCCAGCGTCGGCGCGCGCCTCAATATCATTTGCTTTCCCGTCGCCATTAAGATCTTTTAAGAGAACCAGTCCGGACTGTTGCTGAACCCACAGCGCTTCGTCCCGCCAAAACAGTCCCAATGGCTCACCCAAGCCACTCGCAAAGAGCGTCCAGCTCACCTTCGAGAGGTCATCATCGTAGCATCCGCTTCCAATCCAAACCGCACCCCCACGACCGGAGATCGCGATCTTCTTTTCGGGAAGAAGCGCAATCGCACCCACCTCGATCACCTTACCCTCCGGCAAAGGAATGGCCTCGGTTTTATAATACTGTCCGTATGCTATAGATGCGGACAAGGAGAGAGAGAGCAAGGCTTTCATGAGACCCACTTCTGCAAAAAATGTCGCAGGAAGTCACCCGCGATTTTCGAGCAGGAAAAGATAGTAACCGAAAGTTTCACTTTGAACGCATCGGCACAACCATTCAACGTCGCCCCTCAAACGCCCTGGAAAGCGTTAGCTCATCGGCAAACTCCAATCCTCCGCCAGCCGGCAGACCCTGCGCCAACCTCGTCACGGAACAATCACAACTCGAAAGAACATCGGAGAGGTAATTCGACGTCGCTTCACCCTCGACATCCGAACTCGTCGCAAGAATCACTTCCGCTCCCGGCGTGTCGCGAACCCGGCGAACCAACTCACCAATCCGCAAATCCTCCGGCCTCACCCCATCGAGCGGAGACAAACGCCCGCCCAAGCAATGATACAAGCCGCGAAACACTCCCGAGCGTTCGATGGGAAGAACATCAGTCGGCTGCTCCACCACACAAAGCACCGCAGTATCACGCCCCTGTTCACTGCAAACGGCACATCCGGATTCACCGGTGAAAAATCCGCAGGTCGGACAGGCCCTCACAATCCCGGCACATTGCTGCAAGGCCCCCGATAACTCTCGCGGCGACGCCTTCGGGCTCTGCAAAAGAAACACCGCAATCCTCTCCGCGCTCCGCGGGCCAACTCCGGGGAGCCGCTTTAACTCACTCACCAGAGCGCGCACTTCGGCGGGGTATTCAATTCTAGCCATCAACGTGTGAACTCGATTCAGCAGCGTGATCGCTGTTCATGGGAATGACGACATTCTCAACCGCCACACTCAAAGAAATCTCACACGGCATGACATGGTTGTGCGCATATATCGCCGCCGACATCCATCCCCATATCACTCCGAGAATCATCCCGAAGGGTTTCCAAAAAATCCCCCAGACCGCAAAGCAGGGAAGCAGAGCGACCGACAAGAACACCGCCGACATTCCCAGAATCGCCCGACGCCCGTCACCCGGCGTTCCCAGAATCGCAAAGACTACGCCAAAAACCGCAAAGGCCGTCAGCAAAATCCCCACCGTTCCGGGTAATCCTATCTCGAAGTCGATCACCAAACTCCGTTCACTCAAAACTCCCCGCAGAGCCTCGTTCGCACCATCAAAGATGCCCATCCTCTCCGTCGCAAACCCCAACCCCAGAGCAACAAAGCTCAGGATGATGAGTGGCCCGGCAACGTGGCCGGCTGGGCGAGGGCGGTGGGACATGGCGTGAGAACTTCCTTAACAAATCTAAACTGTTTCGAAAAGGACTTAGAATCAAGCGTCTTTGTAGGATTGCACCACCAACTCGCTGAGGAATTTATCCGGGTCTGCGACCGCGGCTTCAGTGAGCACGAATTCCTTCTGGTTGGTATTCTTCTGAATCAACTTCAGCCCAAACTGATAATCCCGAAAGATCTGCCGTGCGACTTGGAAGACGCTTCGGGCCTGCTCCCCTGCCGTTTTCACCAGCAACGCGACCGCATCATCTTCCAGCTTCACCACCACGCCGTGCTTGTCCTTAAACTCACGAATAAAGGCATCTACTTCCTGGCGGGCCTTCTCAACGACCAAATCCTGCCCCAAAAGACGGAATTTATCGAGATGCTCTTCCCGGTTGTCGATCAGATTACCATCGACAATCAACTCGCTCACCGAGGTCCCCGGTAGCTCGTATTTAAAGTCACGCAAGATCCGCTCGCCCACCGTCATCAAACCACGGGCTCCCGTCTTCTCGTCGGCTGCCATCTCCGCGATGCGGGCGATGCCTTCGTCTTTGAATTGCACATCGATCCCATAGGCTTCGAATTCGCGTTCATACTGGCGTAGCAAACTTCCCTCGGAATATTTCAAGATCGCTTCGAGATCCTGCGCTTCGAGATGTTCGCAAACGACGCGCACTGGAATCCTTCCGATGAATTCCGCTTCGAAACCAAAGTCGATATAATCCTGTGTCGTGACGTGCTTGAACAATTCCTTGTCCATCGCCGGCTCGGATTGCTCGGCAGAGAATCCAATTTGCGAGGCCTGACTCCGCTTGCGCACGATCTTTTCCAGTCCGGAAAATGCTCCGCTCACGATAAATAAAATGTGACGGGTATTGATATTCTCTTTCCCCTTCTTCCCACTCTGCATGTCCATCATCGACATCATCTGTCCGCGCATGTCACTGGGGTTGCGCACCGGCACTTCGGTTTCTTCCATCAACTTCAAGAGAGTCGTCTGCACTCCACGCCCGCTGACATCGCGACCAATCATGCCTCCGCTCGACGCGAGCTTGTCGATTTCGTCGATGTAGATAATTCCGAACTCAGCTTTGGAAACATCGCCATCGGCTTTCTGCACCAACTCTCTGACCAGGTCATCCACATCTCCTCCGACGTAACCGGTCTCGGAAAACTTCGTGGCATCCGCCTTCACGAAAGGCACGCCAATCAATTCGGCGATGTGCTTCACGAGGTAGGTCTTTCCTACTCCGGTCGGTCCGACCACCATGACGTTCTGCTTTTGGAGCTCCAGTCGCTCGCCATCTTCCCCCATCGACTTGAGAGCCTTGGCATGATTGTAGTGATCGCACACCGCAATCGCCAAGGCCTTCTTCGCTTCGTCCTGACGGATAACATAGCGATCGAGGTGCGCCTTGATATCGCGGGGTAGATAATCAAATTCAAAAAGCGTATTATCCTCCTCGACCTCAACGGTGGCATCTCCATCCTCTTCCCGGGTAAAAACATCCCCCTCCATTCCGGGAAAAGTAAACCCGGATTTCCCAATCTGCCCGAACATCCCCTCAATGGTTTTACGAAACTCATCGGGATCCGGTATCTTCGGGTCTTTCTTATCGTCGTCGCTCATGGCTGGACTATCGTTCTCCCAAGGAGCGAGGCAAGCGGGATTTTTGTTCTCTTTTCTCCCCTTGACCCCTTCCTCCCCACCTCGCTAAAGTCCCCCGTCGTCCGAGAGGAAATCCCGCATTCACTTGCATGATTTTCACAAAAGCCGACACTGCCTGAGAAGAAGCCGGGATGGTGGAATTGGTAGACACGCGTGATTTAGGATCACGTGCCCTAGGGCGTGCAGGTTCGACCCCTGTTCCCGGTACTTCAGCTCAAACTCAAATCCAAGCGGACCCATGGACGAACTCAGAGAAAAACTCGCCGCTCTCGGCCTCAACGAGGATCAAATCGATGGCGTTATTGAAGCTTTTGTCGACTTCATTAAAGGCAAACTTCCCGACGGCATGGAAGGAATGGTCCAGGGACTTTTGGACGGAGGCAGCTCCGATGCCAACGCCCTCCTCGATCAGGCCAAAGGCCTCTTCGGCGGCTAGGCGACGCTCTCCGCCCTCAAAGTTCAGCGTTCAAAGAGGCCGCTCCCCTGTAAGCCGGATTCTGTTCCATCCACCCTATGTGGACTTCAGCAGTCATTTATCTTTGCGACTATTACCCGGGGATCAAACGGACGAGCAGCCCTTCCCCTGTTCTGTCTTGCACTGTGAGAGGTTTACCCAGCCACCTCGGTCACCCTCGGCGCGGTGGGCTCTTACCCCACCATTTCACCCTTACCTCCCGAAGAAGGCGGTCTGTTTTCTGCGGCACTATCTGTCCGATGATCCTCGCGAATCACCGTCCCTCATTTTCATAAGGCACACTGCTCTGTAGTGTCCGGACTTTCCTCCAGTCCCCTTCCGAAGAAGAAAACCAGCGACTGCCCGGGGAGCGGACAACAAGGGTAATAGTCCCTCCGAAATATACCAGCCCGAATGTGCTCCCACAATTAGGAGAGCGGTCGTCCCTGCCCGTGAAATGCCCTTGGGCGCTTCCCTACAACCAAAACCCTCACCCACCTACCATTACAATGAGAGGGCTGATTTATCCTACCCGTCCTGCCTCCTCTTCGTTAAGCTCTGCGCAAGAATGGCGGAAAGAAAGAAGAAAGGGAGCCCACTCATCACTGGGATCATGGGGCTAATTTTGCTTGGGGGCTCGATCGGGGCGATTTGGAAAAATGAGCATCGCTTTGACTACTATCAGGCGGCGAAGGCGACCGAGCCTGCAGAAGCCGTCGGCGACCTGACCGCCGACCGCTTGTTTTCCCACACGGGGAGCATGGATCAGGATCTCACCATGAGAGGGAACTATGTGCAGTCCTTTCGAGGGTTTCTTGAAGTCTCCCGCTCGGCGCAGATCTACGCCTGGGATCGCGACGAAGATGAAGATGGCGTTTACTGGAGCAAGGAATGGATGTCCTCCCTCGAGAACAACAGCCGAAATAGAGATTTCAAAAAGCTCCTGACATCCGCCAATATTCGCCCAAAAACTTATCAAGTCGCCGAGCTAAAAATCGCCACCAAACAGATTCAATTCGTCGATAAGAAGTATCAAATTCACCCCCGCAGTCTCGAGCTCTCGAAAAAGGGTACGGACGAGAAACTTACGACGCGAGGAGACTATTTCTACCTGGCTAAGGGCGGAGGAAATCAACTCGGCGACGAACGTCTGGCCTACCGCGGCCTACCGGTCCCAAAGACTGCGACCTACTTTGGAAAATGGGGCGAGGGCATCGCGGTGGCCCATCAGGCCGAGAAGAAATCAGGCCTAATCTCCGGTATGATCAGAGACAGAGGCATCCTTCATCACCTCGTGGCGGGAGAGCGGGAAACCGCTCTTGATTCGCTCAAAGCGCATTTGGCACGCCTAAAGAACATTGTTCGCATCGCCGGTATCGCAGGCGCCACTTTTGGGAGCGGAATCTTTTTCTTCAACCTAACCCGCGTCCTCATTTTCATCCCTATGATCGGCCCTTTTGTCAATCGACTCTCCGGCTGGCTTGGAATGCTCCTCGGCTTCCTCCTGGGCCTCATTACCCTAGTGATCGCTTTCCTGACCAGCCAACCGCTGATCCTCGCGCTCTTTATTCTCGCCCTTGGAGCCGGGCTATTTTCCCTGTGGAAAAATGCCAAGCGGAAACGCGCACATGTTCAAACGCAGATCTTCAAAACGCTGGGCCATTTTCCTTCACAAAACAAACTGGGGGAACTAGAATTTATCAAACTCTGGCAGCTAGTAGCCGAGGATGGTGAGATCACCGAGTCCGAACAAAAACGGCTCAATAAGTGGACCAAGCGCCATCGCTGGAGCTCGGCAAAAGTGGTCGAACTGACTCAACAGGCTCGGGAGGAACTCTCCAAGACGAGCAAGCGGGAGAAACTGGAATCGCTCATTCAATTCTCACTTGCTGATGGTCGTATCGACCGGGCCGAGATGAAGAGTCTGGAGCATGCCGCCGGGAAAATCGGAGTTCGGGGGCCGGAGCTATCAACAATGATCCTCCAGTTGCAGCGAAGCTAGATTGTCGTTTCTCATCTTGGTGGGTTGTTGAGGAAATTTCTATCCGCAATCGGAGCGTAGCGCAGATAGCCGATGAAAATCTTCACTAGTCAGGGAGGCTGGTCACCACAGCTTAAGCACATCGGCGGGGTTGCGGAATTTCACGGCGGGGGGATGAAATTCTCCTTCGCGGAGTTTCTTCAGGAATTCAGCGGGATATTCTTCGATGAATTCGCTCTCGCCGGAGAGGAGCTCGAGAAAGCCGGGAATGCCGCCGCAGTCTTCGGGTGGGCAGAGGCCTTCGCCGGCGTGCATCATGGGAGTGAGCCCGGGAGAGGTTTCTTCCTGCCCTGCTCCGACGAGATTCTCGAAGGTGACGAGGTGCTCCCAATTATCACTGAAGTCATAGACGTAATGGAATTGTGGTTCACTCTCGAAAATAGCATCGACGATTCGATTCCCGACGCCGCAGAAGTCATTCTCCCTGACCTCCTCAACCGGGTTGCTCGAGAAGGTGGCTTCAACTTTTCCCTGGGAACGGAATTCAAATTGATGCTGGTGCCGGTCCTCCCATCCCATGGAATCCTGAATGGCACAGTGCAGATCAAAAAATGAGGCATCGCCGGGAAGACTGAATCTTCGCCACAGCAGCGGATCGCTTCCGCTAAGTTCAACTTTAAAAATCATGCGCGCGGGACTTTTCAATGGTTTATATTGTGACTCGCCACTCTCTTCGTCCCCGTCGAGCAATTCATCGAGCACTCCACCCTCTTTCAGTTGTTCCGCAAAGCTCTCGATCATTTGCGATCCGGCATCGCTCTCCATGACTTCCTTCATGAAGGCCTCAACCTCTTCCTCGCTTGCATCGTCGCCGGGGAAAGCGTTCATCATCTCGTTGAAGCGACGGAGCGACTCGTCGGAAATTTCGCCTGCGGCATCGGCCGCTCCTTTGTCAAAGGGCACAACATTTTCGGGGCCTTCATCCTGACCGTCTGGGGGCTCCGCTCCGTCAATAGACATAGACACTTCATGCCAGAGAGCCAAAAACGAAGAAAGGCAATTCCCTCGTCAACTCTTGGTTTTCGTCACGGTGAGGGCACCTTCGTGACCCGATAATAAGGCGCCCGATGGAAAAACAAGACCGAGATTCAATGGCTGTGTTGATTGCCCTTGGCGATTCATGATTCACTTCCTCATTTCCATCTGATATCTTCAAGCAGCGCCATGAAATTTCTGATTCACACCTCACTCGCCCTTCTCGCGCTGGCGGCATTGAACTCCTGTTCCTCCAGACTCAGTGAGGCGGAACTCGCGGCCATCCTTACGGTCTCGGTGCCCAAGGCGACTCTCGCTCCCAATTCCTACAAGCACCCCAGCGTCTTTGAATATCGCGACGACGGACGATCACCCCACGATGGGGTGGGCTTAATGGGAGGACTGGTCGGGGTGACCGCTGCGGACAACGACCTCGCCGGATACCTCATCGGCGAAATGGTTGGAGACGCCGTCGGGCACGTAATCGCCGCGAATGAAAAAACGACCTTTAAGAAAAACTACGGAACCTATTATTCCAGCCTGCGTGGAAAAGTCCCAAGCGATCTCACCTCCATGGTCACCAAGAGAGTCGAAGCGCAGGTCAAAGCCAACCCCTTCTTTGGCCCCCGCCTGAAGGATCAGGGCCGTCATCAATTTTCGGTGCGAATCAAACACCATTTTCTCAGCCGCAATGGAAGCGGCCCGCGTAACCAACAGCCTCTCATGAGTGCCTACGTCCAACTCGAGGTCACCCTTTACGGACCCGGTCTTCGCGTCCTCTACACCGGGACCTATCTCGGCAAATCCCGCATCGCGATGGACATCCCGACCCTCGCCTCTAGTAAATTCATCAGTCGTGATGCCTTCCGCGAAGCGGTCAATGATGCTTGCAAGAAGTTCGCCTATGAGCTTCGCACGAAGTCCGGGCGTTAGGAAGAGTATCCTGGAACCGCTTCCTCAAGAATCGCCTCGATGGATTTGCGTTCGCGACTGCCGAGGCAGTCTAATTCCTCGACTCATTCCTCGCCGATCTCAAAACCCATACCCTCGCCGACAAGGCAGCGTAGCCCAAGATGGCGAATCAGCTTCGAAAATTACTTTCCGATTCTTAGAATTCACAATGACCCGGCGTGCGGGCAAAGGGAATGACGTCGCGGATATTCTGCATCCCGGTAACATACATCAGGAGACGCTCGAAGCCCGCGCCGAATCCGGCATGCGGAACGGTGCCGTACTTCCGCAAATCGAGATACCAGCCGTAGTCTTCCAAATCGAGACCGTCGGCGATCATGCGATCTTTAAGAAGGTCATGGCGTTCTTCGCGTTGCGCTCCGCCAATGATCTCCCCCACTCCGGGAACGAGAACATCCATCGCGGTCACCGTTTTGCCATCGTCATTGGCCCGCATGTAGAAGGGCTTAATCGATTTTGGGTAGTTGTAAACGGTGAGCGGGCCCTTCACTACTTCCTCGCAGAGATAGCGCTCGTGCTCGGACTGCAGGTTCACCCCCCACTCCACGGGATAGTCGAACTTCTTGCCCGACTTCAGCAACTGCTCGACAGCTTCGGTATAAGTCATGCGACCGAAGCCGCTTGAGGCGAGTTTTTCCAAACGAGGACGCAGCCCTTTATCAATGAACTTTTCAAAGATCGTGAGATCACCCTCGTTGTTTTCAAGAACATCATTTACGAGAAACTTTATGAAGTCCTCGGCGAGATCCATGTCGCCTTCGAGGTTACAAAAAGCCATCTCGGGCTCGATCATCCAAAACTCGGCCGCGTGTCGCGTGGTGTTGGAGTTCTCCGCGCGGAAGGTTGGGCCGAAGGTATAGATGTTCGAGAGCGCACAAGCGAAGGTCTCACCTTCGAGCTGTCCACTCACGGTGAGGTACGATTTCTTCCCAAAGAAATCCTCCTCGGGCTTGCCGGTCGGATTCGTGGTGACCCGAAACATCTCACCCGCGCCCTCGCAATCACTCGCGGTGATGATGGGCGTGTGGACATAAGTAAAATCCCGTTCGTTGAAAAATCGATGCACCGCATAAGCGAGGCGACTCCGCATCCGGAAGACCGCTCCGTAAAGATTTGTCCGTGGGCGCAAGTGGGCAATCGAGCGGAGAAACTCCGGCGAGTGACCTTTTTTCTGGAGCGGAAAATCTTCCGTCACCTCACCCAACAACGCGACCTCGGTCGCACGCACTTCCCAGCTCTGCCCTTTCCCCGGGCTCTCGACCAATTCCCCCACCACGCTCACCGAAGCACCGGTGTTCATTTTGGAAACCTGATCCGATCCCGGTATCCCGGCATCAATGATGACCTGAATCCCCTGGAGGCAAGAACCGTCATTCAATTCGACAAAAGAAAACTCCTTGGAATCCCGCCGGGTCCGGACCCAGCCACTGAGTTCGACTGAGCTCTCCGCAGATTCGCTGGAGAGAAGATGTTTCACGGACTTACGCATGGCGTATTTGTAAGCCCTCCCCTCCGAGAATCGACCCGAAATTTAGGAATTCACCAAAAGAAAATATCCACCACCAAAACAATCACCATTAAAACTCCAACAATGAGATTGATGAGCATTCCGGTGAGCGTTCCGACCACAGAACCCACTCCCGAAACCGCAGCGGGCTTGACCTCCTGATCCGCAAACCTCCATTCACAAACAAAGGACCCGATCAGCGGCCCCAGGATTAATCCAAGGGGCAAAAAGAACAGACCTAGCAATCCCCCGGCGAAGGCCCCGAAAGCTCCCCATTTCGTTCCGCCAAACCAGCGCGTCCCCATCGCCCCGCTGAAAAACTCGAGCGCCTGTGCCAGCGCGATCCCCACTCCCAGAGTGACCAGCCCCCAGACTTCGACCCCGCCGGAATCCTCCAGCGCAAAGAAGGGCACGAAGGCCGCACCCAAGATAAAAAGATGCCCCGGCAGGAAAGGCACTATCGTCCCAACAAGCCCCACGATCACCAAACTGACCGTGGCAATCCATATCCCCCAATCCAGAATCCAATCCCACATCACCTTACTTACATCAATTCCCAGTAGATTTCTTCTCGAAAGCTTAGAAAAATTTGTCATACAAAATAGCCGTGAAAAGAGAACTAATCACGCCATTCTGACAAAGCCGATTGACGAATTTCGTAGAAAGGCTTCTTTCATTCACTACGATATGCACCGCCTTCTACTCATCACCAGCCTCATTACCGGCCTCCACGCCGCCGAACCCGACTTTATCTTTAAAGACAAGCCCACTGACTGGAAAATGGCCGGCCCCGGTTCATTCGAAATCAAAGGTGACATCGCCACCGCAAAAGGAGGCATGGGACTCTGGTGGTACGGCAAAAAAGATTACTCCAACGCCTATTTCGAGTTGCAGTTCAAAACCACCGACGCAAAGCAGAATTCCGGCGTCTTCGTCCGCTTCCCCGATCCCGGCAATGACCCGTTGGTGGCGGTCAAGCAGGGATACGAAATCCAAATCTCTGGGACCGAGCCCGGAATCCAGTCGATTGGCTCGATCTACGAATCTCAGGCCGCCGTTGATGTCCGTGCTTTCGTGGGAGAATGGAATACCTACAAAATCATCACGGCCGGTGACCACATCTGCGTCATCCTCAACGACAAGATCGTCAACATTTTCGAATGCCAACCCGGTCGTGGCGACCAAAGAGGCTATTTCGGGTTGCAGAATCACGACAACGGCTCGCCCGTGCAATTCCGCGGAGTCAAAGTGCAGGAGCTTTCCTCCGAATCTCTTTTAAAGGCCCTCGAAGAACTCAATATTCCCCGCGCCGCTCTCACAAGATACTGGAACATCCGCAAGCCCGTCGGCAAAAAGTGGTATCACTCCACCGATCACGGTCCGGCTTTCTTCCAGAGTTTCGGCGACTACTACGAAGGTACTTTCCGCCGGGAAAGCGCCATCAAAGGCCTCGCCCTCTCCTATTCCGCCAACCCCGATCGCAAGGCTCTCTTCAATACCGAGACTCTCGCGCTCATCTCGTCGACCGACGGCGGCATCTCCCTTGACAATACCCCCTGGGGTGGAGGCCACGGAAAAGTCAACCAGTTCAAGAATAAGGATAACTACCTCTTCAACACCTCATCGGGTCCCGTTTGGGCTGACGCCAGTGGCTCATTCGAAGACAACCGTACTATCAAGGGATTCGGAAACTTCGATCACCTCAAGTTCAACGGATACTTCCGCAACGGCTCAGATATCATCCTCGACTACGACGTACACGGCACCCGTATTCTTGATCTCATCAATGAGAACAGCCATGGCATCAGCCGATTCTTCGAGGTCACAGCCCACGACAAGCCTCTCAAGGTTCGCTTGAGCAACAACTCCAGCCACAAAGGATTCAGCATCAAGGTCGCGGGTCAGGGAGCCGCTCTGAAAAACGAGAACGGAGCCTACTTCCTCACCCTCGCCCCCTCGAAAAACACCAGCCTCGTGTCGCTGAACTACACCACCAATGGCGCGGCCAAGGCGCCGACGCCACAGGCCCTCTCCCCCATGACTTACAGCGGCAAAGGGATTTCACCCGAGAGCTTCACATACGACCTCAAGCCCGCCGAAGGCAAGGCCGCTTGGCTCGTCGATGACATTCCCCTTCCAAAAATTCTTCTCGAGTCTCCCTACCACTGTAAGGTTCGCATGAGTGATGTTGACTTCTTCTCCGACGGAGATCGCGCACTTCTCAGCACCTGGGATGGTGACATTTGGCTCGCCTCGGGATTGAAGGAATTTAAGAAAATTACCTGGAAACGTTACGCCACCGGATTCTTCGAACCTCTCGGTCTTCGCATCGTGAAGGACATTCCCTATGTCGCCGGACGTGATGCCATCTGGAAGCTCTCCGATGTCAACAAAGACGGCGAAGCCGACAAGTTCGAGATCTTCAACAACGACGTTCTCCTTACCACAAACTTCCACGAATTCCAGTTCGGACTCGAAACCGACGCCGATGGAAATTTCTACTTCGCTAAGGGCTGCCCTGTCCGCCCCGGCGGTCGCGGATTTGACCGGATCCTCCCACACAACGGAGCCTTCGTCAAAGTCTCTGCCGACGGTGAATACCTCGAAGTCATCGGAACCGGACTCCGCGCACCGGGTGGAATCGCCATCGGACCCAATGGTGAAATTACCACCGGTGAGAACGAAGGAACCTGGCAGCCTTGTTGTAAGCTCAACTACTACGAGCCATCACGCGGCAAACCCTTCTTCGGAGTGGAAAATGCCCGTCACGATAATAAGTCCCCCTTCACCGAGCCACTCTGCTACCTTCCAATGTCAGTCGACAACTCGGGCGGTGGTCAGATCTGGGTTCCCGAGCATGCCAAGATTGGCATCAAGTCCGGCGAACTCATCCACCTGTCTTACGGCAAGTCCGCGATCTACCACGTCCTGCGCGAAAAGGTCGAAGACGGATTCTACCAGGGCGGTGTCGTGAAGCTCCCTGTCAAGCTGGCCTCCTCGGCACAGCGCGCGGTTTTCCACCCCGATGGCTCGATGTATGTTGCTGGATTCCGCGGATGGCAGACCAATGCCGCCAGGGAAGCTGGCTTCCAGCGCATCCGTCGCAACGACAGCGTCGCCAACCCTCTCCCATCTGGCATGAAAGTGACCAAGGACGGAGTAGCCCTCCGCTTTGACGTGGAACTCGACGACGAACTCGCCACCGATCCAAGCTCTTTCACCGTGAAGCGCTGGAAGTATATCCGCAGTGTTCAGTATGGCTCCGGTCAGTTCTCAGTGGACCATCCCGATCTCGAAGCGGAAAAGAAAGCCGCCGTCAAGGAATCCAAGGGCCATCGCAAGCATGATAACGTCAAGGTCCTCGCGGCCAAGCTCCTCGATGACAAGAAGACCATTCTTCTCAAGCTGGATGGGCACAAGCCAGCCCAGCAGGTCAAACTTGACTACGATCTCGAGTCAGCTGACGGCGACGAACTCATCGGCAATATCCACAGCACCATTCACAAAGTGCCCGCCAAATAATCGCCGGAATTTTCATCAAAGCGTCTCCGGCACTCCCCGGAGGCGCTTTTTTCTTCTTTCGCCATCATGGCGTAACTCCTAAAAGTCACTTCAATGAGATTCATTTCACTCATCGCTCTTTCCTGCTTCATCGCATCTGCCAATGCTACCATCACCGCGACCTTTAGCTCGGGAGGCAAATCGGTCACAAAGCAAATACGCATGCCCGCCTTGAGAGTAGAAGCCGGAGAATCTCCCGCCGCCGGACTCGCGCCTGGAGCGTTCACAGTCGACTTGAAAGGAACTCTCACCATCCCCAAGCGCTACCGCGTTTATTTTTCATACGATATCGAGGGCACGGCCACCATGAAAGTGAATGGCGAAGATCTCCCCTTCACCGACGGAAAGTCCGAGCGCCTCCGACTCAATCCGGGCGAAGTGCCCATCGAGGTTCACTACAAATCTCCCGACAATGGCGCGGGTTCATTCCGGCTTCATTGGGAAGAGCGCAAAGAGTTCCCGCGTGAGCCCGTGTCCTCCACCGTCTTCATCAAGAGCGATTCTGAAATCAATGCCGCCCACCTTTTCGCCAATCACAATTGCGCCCAGTGCCACGACACCGGAGACCTCGGAGCCCATGCCATGCCCGAGCTAAAATACGCCGGCCCCAACCTCACCGGCATCGGCGACCGCACCACCGAAGCCTGGCTCACCCGCTGGATCGCCCAACCCGACAAACTCAAGCCCTCGACAAGCATGCCCGCCATGGTCGATCACACTAAACCCGAGGGTGCCCAGGCCGCCGCCGACCTCGGAGCCTACCTCGCCTCACTCAACACCGGCGCCACCTCCCCCGCTCCCGACCAATCCCTCGCACAAACCGGAGGCGCTCACTTTCACAAACTCGGTTGCGCCGCCTGCCACACCAAGCCTTCCGCCGACGAACCCGACTTTGATCACAAACGCATCCCGCTCAACAACGTCGCCACCAAATTCAAAGGCGGCAGCTTGATTTCCTTCCTCAAAAATCCCCAGCAGCATCACGAAGCAATCAAGATGCCCAACTTCCGACTCAACGACGAAGAAGCCAAATCACTCGCCGCTTACCTCACCAAGGAATCCACCGGAAACCACACCCCCGATCCCTCGGAATTCCCTCCCGGCGATGCCGCCCGCGGAAAAGAACTGTCCGCCTCTCTCAATTGCGCGGCCTGTCACGAAGGACTCGAAAAAGCCACCACCAGCGCGCCCAAGCTCGCCGACTTCAAGGATTGGAACACCAAGGGCTGCCTCGGCCCCGATGAAAAACGCGGCAAGGCTCCCCGCCTCAATCTCACTGCCGAAGAAAAAGCCGCCCTCACGCCCAAAGTCGTTCCTGAGTTGAAATTCGACACTCTTGAAGCCTACGCCACCCGTCAGGTTGAAAGCCTGCGCTGCGCTTCCTGCCACACCCACGACGGCAAGGCCGATCTCCTCACGGCCGTTCACGGCGAAACCAAATCCCTCATCGCCCACATCGAGGGGCACGACGAGAGACTCGACCAATCCCGCCCGCCCCTCACGCACATGGGGGCCATGCTCAACACGCCCTTCTTCGAAAGCATGCTCCTGGGCACTGCCAACCCGCGCCCCCGCCCATGGCTTGAAATGCGCATGCCCGCCTTTCCTCTCCATGCCAAGGATCTCGCCGCCGGATTGGCCCGCCAACATGGTCTGGGCAAGGCCGAACCCGGCAAAGAAAAACCCGCCGCTGATCAAGTGAAGCTCGGAGAGCAACTCGTAGCAATGACCGGCTACGCCTGTGTCACCTGCCACGCCCAGAATGACAAACCCGCCCTCGCCGCCTTCGAAGTCCAGGGCATCAACTTTGGCGAGGTCCACAAGCGCCTTCGCCCCGACTACTATCACCAGTGGATGTTCAATCCCGCCCGCATGGTCCCTAACACCAAGATGCCACGCTACACCAACCCGGATGACGGCACCGGTCTCCGCACCGACCTCCTAGAAGGCGACGCGCAGAAACAATTCGAAGCAATCCGCGCTTACCTCCAGTCGCTGCAAAAATAAGCCTTAGCGGCCGAGGATTTTCTCCAACACCGCGAGATAGTCCTTAAAAGCCTCCCGCCCCGCTTTTGTCAGCCCATAGAAAGTTTGCGGCCTCCCGACCCCGTCGATTTTCTCCGACTGGAGATACCCCGCATTTTCCAGCGTCCGAAGATGCGTGATGAGATTCCCATCACTCATCTTCAACTCCCCCTTCAAATCCTGAAAAGCCCACCGCTCAGCCCGCGAAGCCAGCAGGGACATGATTCCCAGCCGCGCTTTCTCGTGAATGAGCTTATCGAGTTTCGAGAGATCCATCAGGAACGGTCCTTTTTAGAAACAGTGACGAGCGCACCATAAATCAAGTGAAAGCCCCCAAAGGTCACTCCCATAATTCTATTATCCAAGAGCGAGATTCCCGTCATGGGAAAAAGTGCGACAAAGATTCCCATCACCACAAAGGCCGCACCGAGATTCCAAATGGATCGGGGAGAAAAGCTTCCAGTGCTCATTAAAGCAAGGCCATAGCAAGACATCCAAACCGCAGGAATATAGGAATACAACTTGGCTTCCACCAAAACCTGTCCGCCAACAAACCCAACCACCAAAGGAGGCACGATCGCGCGACAGGCCGCCTTCAATCCGGGTGAGAAGAGCGGCTTCTTTTCCCTCTGCGACTTCCTCACGATCAGGACGGTATTAAAAATCACCACTAAACCCAAAACGACATACCAGATCTGATGCCAACGAAGATTCAACGAATGCTCCATCTTAACTGCGCCCCAAAAGCCCATCAGCAAGGCCAACACCCCCGCAAATAAAGCCGTCGGACCGGAGATCGCCCGATAAACCGTAGCCCGCTCCATCAGCGATCGAATCACCTCCAGATTCTCCGCCGCCTTGTCCTTCTCGTTCATATTCGCGAAACTAGCTTACTTTGCGCGCCAAAGCCAATCTGAAGCGCGAAAACCCTTGCCATCAGGGTCATTTCCTCGTAACTCCCTCGCCCCTTCCCCTGCTGCCGTCTCAACAACGAGGAATTTTGGAAAGGGTCCATGCGGCAATTCCTCACCCACAGCGCCTTCGTGCTTTAACGGAGGACCAAAAATACAATGATTAACGAACTCGTAAAAGAGCTGGTCGAGGCTGGAGTCCACTACGGACACCAAACCAAGAAATGGAACCCAAAGATGAAGCCTTACCTCATGAAGGACAAAGGCGGAATTTACATCATCGATGTCGAACAGACCGTCCAGTGTCTCGACAAAGCATCCGACTTCCTCTCGAAGCTCGCCAGCAAGAACAAGAAAATCCTTTTCGTCGGCTGCAAACGCCAGGCCCAGGACGCCGTCCGTGAAGCCGCTACTGCAACCGGGCAATACTACGTCAACTACCGTTGGCTCGGTGGCACCCTGACCAATCTCGCCACAATCCGGAATTCGGTGAAGCGCCTCAAGTATCTTGAGGACATCGAAAAGGCTCCCGAATACAAGGCCATGTCTAAGAAGGAACTCTCCGCTCTTGGTCGTGAGAAGGACAAGCTCCACCGCAACCTCAACGGTGTGCGTGACATGGAGAAGCAGCCGGATGCCGTCGTCATCGTCGACACCGCCCGTGAGTCCATCGCCGTCGCGGAAGCCCGTCGTCTCAAGATTCCCATCATCGGAATCGTCGACACCAACGGAGACCCCACCAAGATCGACTACCCCATCCCGGGCAACGACGACGCCATGCGCTCAATCCGCATCGTCCTCCAGAACCTTGTTGACGGAATTGCCGTGGGAGCCAAGAGCTAATTACTCACTCTAAGAACCATCTTTACTTCTAAAGACTCATGATCACCGCATCTCTCGTAAAAGAGCTCCGTGAACAAACCGGAGCAGGCATGATGGAGTGTAAAAACGCACTCAAGGAAACCGAAGGCGACATCGACGCAGCCATCAAGTATCTCCGCGAACGTGGAGACCTCAAGGCTGCCAAGAAAGCCGACCGCGCTGCCAAAGAGGGCGTCGTGGCTGCTCAAATCTCCGAGGACGGCAAGTCCGGCATTCTCGTGGAAGTGAACTGCGAAACCGACTTCGTGGCCCGCAACGAAAACTTCCAGGCATTTGTCGATGAAGTTGCCTCGACGGTAGCCACCAGCGACGCCCAGGATCTCGAGGCTGCTATGGCCCTCCCCAAAGGAGACCAGACCCTCGAAGGATACATCAAAACCAAAGTTCTTGAACTTGGTGAGAACCTTCAGTTCCGCCGCTTCGAACGCCTCAACGTCTCCGGTGAAGGAGCCGTTGCCTCCTACATTCACCTCGGCGGAAAAGTAGGCGTTCTCATCGCCGTCAATGCCGAGAAAGCTGAATCAGCTTCGAATGATGCCTTCCGCAACCTCGTCAAGGACCTCACTCTTCACATCGCCGCTTCCGCTCCTGCCGGACTCGGGCGCGAGGACATCCCGGCCGACCTCGTCGAAGCCGAGAAGGACATCTTCCGCAAACAGATGGAAGGACAGAACAAGCCGGCTGACATTCTCGAAAAGATCATCAGCGGAAAGCTTGGCAAGTTCTACTCCGAGCACTGCCTCCTC
Organism: bacterium; assembly: GCA_018222765.1. GTDB lineage: Bacteria > Verrucomicrobiota > Verrucomicrobiia > Verrucomicrobiales > Akkermansiaceae > SW10. Next base: position 120,937 of record JAAEZT010000001.1, read on the forward strand.
GAGCAAGGTTTCGTCAAGGACCCCGACACCACCATTCAGGGTCTCCTCGAAGCACAGGGCAAAGAAGTCGACGACACCCTCGCCATCGACCGCTTCGTCCGCTTCCAGCTCGGCGAATAATCCTTTCGCGATAAAAATCATCAACCGGTCGTCTCCCGAAGACGGCCGGTTTTTTTGTATCCGTCGCCGTGAAGATCGCCGAAAATTTTACTTTTGATACTGGGCCCCGCCCACCGATCATATTTTTGGATCGCTGAATAAGTATGATCAGGTAGTCTTCCGCCGTGATTTCGCTCCCTAAAATCTTCTTCTACGGAGTAGTCGCTTTGCTTGGACTCAACGCGCCTTCAATGGCCACCCCATCCGCCGCGAGTATCGGTCGGGCCATTTTTCAGGACACCAATCTCTCCCGCCCCAAAGGGCAGGCCTGTATTTCCTGTCACGATCCCAATCACGCCTTCGCCGATCCACGACAAATCTCTCCGGGCGCAACACCAAATATCAAGGGCACTCGAAACGCCCCTTCCCTGATGTATGCCGCCCTGATTCCTCCAATGGCGTATGATGATTTTTTCCTCCCCGACGGTAGCGAAGCCTTCGCCTGGGAAGGCGGTCTCTCTCACGACGGACGGGCTCAGGATCTTTTCCAACAAGTCCAGGAACCCTTCTTCAACCCCAAGGAAATGAACCTCCCCGGACCGAAGGCTCTTGCATCCGAGCTTCGTAAATCCACATACGCTCCGGAATTCAGAAAATGGGTCGGAAACAAAGCCTGGCAGGATGACGAAAAGCTAAACTACTTCGCCTATCGTTCGCTCGTCGAGTTCTTGAAAGAGCCCTTCTTTCGCCCCTTCGACTCCCGCTTCGATGCCTACCAAAATGGCGATGAGGAAATTCTCACCAAAACAGAAAAGCGCGGGCTTGAGATCTTCAAGACCACCGCGGCCTGTGCCGACTGCCATTTCCTTCATGCCAAAAGTTGGACCGCACCTTTGCTCAGTGACTTCGGCTATGACAATCTCGGCGCGCCTTCATTCGGAGCGAAAGACCCCGGCCTCTTCGCGGTCACCAAAGACCCCGAGGACCTTGGAAAATTCAAAGCACCCTCGCTCCGCAATATCGAACTCACCGCCCCCTACATGCACAACGGCTCCATCCCAACCCTCCGGGAGGTTCTCGAATTCTACAACGTGCGGGATCTCCAACCACCCCGCTGGCCCAAGACCGACTACCCCGAAACCGTGAATCACGACGACATGGGCGACCTCGGTTTGAGTGAACAGGAAATCGATGAACTCCTCGCCTTCCTCAAGACCCTGAGCGATCGTTCGCTTCTCAAAAAACCGAAAGACCAGCTCTTCCCCAAAGCCCCCGCCGGGGTTCCCAGCAGCCTGAATCGAAAACTCTACTTCCCCGATTGGACCCACCGTCTGCACCCGGCCTTTCCCGGAGACTAATCGTCTTCCTGCAACCCAAGCAGCCACTCAAAGACAAACCGCCCCCGGGGTTGGTTCGTTTACCTCGATGCTTGGCCAGAGAGGCCGCGCTGGCGACATCAGCCAAAGAATAAATCGGCCCGGCGTGTACTAGCCTCAAGTAGTTCCCGACCTTTGGCGAAAAGGACAGCTTCAGTATGACCTCTCTCTTCGCCGACTTCCTAAAACCTACAAGTTGATTAAAAGGAAGAACCGTTAAATCCGTCTCTCACTATCTGCATCGGTTCCGCTCAAAAGAAAGCACAAGTTTACGTAGGTCCGTCCCAATTGTGTTTGGGATACCGCCCGGCGAGATCTTTTTTCATTTGTGCAAATCCCCTCTCCCAAAATCCCGGCAGATCACTCGTCACCTGCCAGGGTCGTTGATTCGGCGCGAGGACTTTCACCACCATCGGATGACCATTGGCAATCGTCGGCGTTTCGGTCACGCCATAGAGACGCTGAACTTTTTCTTCGATCCATGGTTCGGAATCAGCCGCGTATCTCACCCGCGTATTGATACCGTTTACGAGAGAGATTTTCTCGGGAGCATAGGCCTCCAAACCTTGGCATTGGGGCCCCGACAACCAATCACGCAAGACCGGCCATGGGTCTCGTTCTTTAACTTCTTTGAATGTCGTTGCGCCGGCACAGATCTGCGCAATAGCCATTTCCCGATCGTCTTCGGAAAATCCGGGCAACTCCAATTCCGGCATCGTTCGACTCAAGAAACAAAGACGTGCAATCCAGCGCTCCACCGAGGCATCCCATTTTTTCAACGACAGCTCTCCGGCGATGACACGCTCGGCCAACAAACTGCCGGCCAGATCAGGATCAACTTTCCCGCCCCGCTTTTCTTCTAAAACCAGACCCCTGAATGTGCGTTGCTTCACCGAGACAACCCGACGGGCAACCTCATCAAAAATCACTCCGCCGGTTTCACGAACTTCGCCCTCTGGCAACCACGCTTCATCAATGGCAACGCAACGGGAAAGGTTCACCGTCCGCTCCCGGCCTTCGATCTCTATGATTTCCGTGGTTAAAAAGAGTGGCGATTTTCGCACCGCACTCTTGGAATTCATCTTCCCACGCCGACCTCCGACGACATGGCAAACCGCGCTCCCCTGATCACGTCGCACCGCCAGACGGTCCCCAAAGGCAATCAGCATTGCCTTGGCGCAATCTTCTCCCCGCTGTCGAAAGTCGGGCTCCTTGATATGGCCGCCTTGCTTCTCCATCCCCCGGAGAAGTTGCTCGTATGTTTTCATGGTCTCCCGCGCACCCCGGGCAAGAACTCCCAACGCGTCGCAGTCGCGTGGATTAAAGTTCGCTCTTCTCGCGGATTCCATCGCCAACCATTCGGAGGCAAAATCGCTCACCCAACCTGGCTCTCCTTCAAAATACTCCGCCCACTTCGTCCCCCGTTCTCCTTTCTTAAAAATCCCCTCACCCTGCACCGCCGCCGCCACGAATATAGCTTCTCCCAAACATTCATGTCGTATCCCTTGTAATACCAAACAGGCCAATCTCGGATGCATGGGATAGCGAGCCATCTCTTCTCCCGCCTTCGTCAATCTACCACCCGCATCCAAAGCTCCCAGCCAGGTCAGAAGGTTCAACGCCTCCCGATAACGCTCCGACTCCGGGGCATCAAGCCAACGGAATTCGTCCACTCCCAGTCGCTTCAAAAACAACAAGGCCTCGGCCAAATCAACCCGCCGCACCTCCGGGGTCTCAAATTCCGATCTTCCGCGGTGATCACTCTCACTCCACAGTCGCACACAGCGACCCGGACCGGTTCGCCCTGCCCTACCCGCACGTTGTTCTGCTGCCGCTCTGGAAATTTTCACAATCCCCAGGGAATCGAAACCACGACCTACGTCGTACTTTGACTGCCTCGCCATACCTGAATCGATCACGACTTTCACGCCATTGATCGTCACCGAGGTTTCCGCGACATTAGTCGAGAGAATCACCCGCTTTTTCCCATCCACTTTAATCGCGGCTTGTTGGGCCGCCGGAGCGAGCGCCGAGTAAAGCGGAAGAATCTCCCAGCCATTCATCCAAGATGCTCTTTCCAAAAGGGTTTGGCATTTTCGGATCTCATACATTCCGGGTAGAAAAACGAGGATGCGATCTCCCTCAACCAACTCTGCCACCTCGGCCCGCACTGCGGATATCACCCGATCCCACAACTCCTCTGCTCTTGTCGGTCCTCGACGCGTCACTTGTCGCTCACCACGATATTCGATTTCCACCGGAAACAATCTTCCACCCGCCTCGACCAATTCGCAGGGCATAAGGTATTCCTTCAATCCTCCAATCTCGAGCGTCGCAGACATCACGACAACCCGCAGATCAGGCCGAATACTTTCCTGGAGATCAAGCACCCTGCCTAAGGACAGATCTGATGAAAGCCGACGTTCGTGAAATTCATCAAAAACCACCGCTCCAACGCCCTTTAGTTCCGGGTCATCAAGAAGCATCCGCTGCAGAACGCCATCGGTGACATAGAGAATTTCCGTTTCCCGCCCAAACCGGCTCTCAAAACGCACCGCATAGCCCACACCTTTCCCCAGCGGAGTGCCAGCCTGCCGGGCCACGAATTCTGCCAGCAAGCGAGCAGCCATTCTCCGTGGTTGCACCACAATGACCCGCCCCTCCACCTCAGCCCGAATCATCGAGGGCACGGTGGTTGATTTGCCCGATCCGGTAGGGGCTTTCAGAAGCAATCGCCCCTGATCTTCCCGGACTGCCGCACGAATATCCTCCTCAACCTCATGCACCGGCAACTTCACAAGAGGAGGAAATCACCTGTATCCATATGGTGCAAGCCGTGCGAAGACGAGATTTACTGAAATGTCTCTACACACTGCCCCGTTTCATCACTTGCTTAATATCACAATCAACTCTAGAATTTCCCCATGAACTTACAGTTTCTCGCATTCGGACCGCTTGGCGGGCCTGAAATCGCCCTCATTTTCCTAATCATGCTTCTTCTCTTCGGAGCCAAAAAACTTCCCCAACTCGCCCGTGGAATCGGCAAGAGCATGGGTGAATTTAAAAAGGCCCGTGAAGAATTCGAAGACGAAATCAAAAAGGGAGCGGACGACCTCGACGTCAAGGAAGCCAAGGACAAGGAACCTCGCGACAGCTAATGCAGCTCAAGCTCAATTTATTCTTCAAAAACGCTCCGAAAATTATTCTCGGAGCGTTTTTTCTGTGCGCCTCTTGCAAGCAGGAGCCAAAGGTCTCGAATTCGAGTCAAGAGAAGGATTCCTCTCAGACTCATTCAAGCCCGCCCGCGAAATCAACTCCATCCGACGCGACTCCCGAACCCCCGGCGAGCCCGGACGAAGTGCGCTTCCTTTCCTACAATCTGAAGAATTATCTCACGATGAAGCGCTACTCTCGTGAGGGTCCTCCGACCGAGAGAACCAAACCCGAAGAGGAAATCGCCGCGCTCATCGCAATCATCGTCAACGAAGAACCGGACATCCTCGGAGTCTGTGAAATCGGAACGAAAGAAGATCTCGAAGATTTGCAATCCCGCTTGAAAACTGCAGGCCTCGACCTCCCCCACATTGTCCACGCCGGCGGCATGGACGAAACCCGCCACCTCGGACTCCTCTCCGCTCTTCCGGTGGAACGCACCGATTCCGAGCACCACCTCCCTTTCACGTTGGGTGATCAAGAATACCTAATGCGACGGGGCATTCTCGATGCAACGATCACTCTTCCGGAGGGCCCGACCCACTTCATCGGGGTGCATTTAAAATCCAAACGTCCGTCTGAGGCCTACGACGAGGCAGAGATGCGACTCAACGAAGCCCGCCTTCTTCGCGAACACGTAAATAAGATTCAAGAGGAAGACCCGGAAGCCCGCGTGGTTGTTTACGGAGACTTCAATGAAACCCGAAAGATGCCTCCGCTTGCAATGATCATGGGGCGCAAGGGCTCCAAAGGCTATCTCGGCGACATCTTCGTCAAAGATTCCCGCAAGGAACTCTGGACCCACTATTGGAATTACCAGCAGCAATACGCCCGCTTTGACTACGTTCTCGTTTCCAACTCGGTGATGCCTGAAGTTAACTTTTCGCGATCCTACATCGCCGACCCCGAGAACTTTTACGATGCCTCCGACCACCGGGCGATCATGGTCGCATTTGGCCGATGAGAGCTCTCCTCCGAGTGCCCCTGCCCTAAAGAAACGCCACCGCACCCGGCACAATTCTCTTCCAGGAATGCGCCTTCACGAATTTCTCCATGAGTTCGGCTTCAGAGATGCGCGGAACCAACGCACTTTCATCGAGATAGTCACAAATCACCTTCGCCGAGGCCTTTTCAATCGCGAGAGTACTCCACAAAAGCAAAGTGCTCAGCCCAAGCCCCGCACTCATGATCGCCACTGCCATCGACGGTGGCACGCGCCCGACCACCATCGCAAAAATCATGGTGATGATCGTAAAACCGGGCATGGCGTAGCCAAACTTCACGGCCCACGTCCGCCAAGCCACCACCCGGTCCTGTTGGCGGGCCATAAGTACCATTCCTGCGATGAGAGCAACTCCAGCGACATCCCTTACCTCCTTTGACTCTGCCTGCTGCGGGGAGATCACCAAATATTCCGGACCCAAAGGAAGGAAGGGCCTCTTTTTCACCTGAATCTCCACATCTGTCGCTTTGCCGAGCCTAAGAATACGCTCCACCATCTCTTTACCCGAATAGGTCACCTTGGTTCCCCCCTCTTCGGACTTTAACACCCGATCAGAAAAAAATTTGCGCGCTAGAAACGATCCTATTAAGGGAATCAGTCCCAACATCAGAAGAAATTTAAAAATCATGGACGGTCAATAGCTTCATACTTGGAGGCGGACTTTTGAATTTCATTTTTCTTCTTTTCCGACAAACTTCACCCAACACACCACCGAATCAGCAAATGGAAGGCCAACAAGATCCCCCACCAGCGACCACCTCAGCACCGGCTGCCACCCCGACTTCCAACCAGAATCTCATTCTTGGCATCGTCATGGGCGCTGTGGTCCTACTTCTCCTGTTGCTTGTAATCACCCAGCAATTCGGCGGACAGGGCGACGAGACAAACGACCCGAAAGTTACCGAGATGCAGAGGGAATCGGCGGAATTGAAAGCCAAGATTGCCCTGATGGCATCCACTTCCGGCAACAATCAAACCACTACTCTACTTGTCGAAGGCATCAAACGTGACGTGGGCACACTGGGAGCAATCGTGGAACAAAACCAACAAAACGTTCTCGCTCTCAAAGACTCTCAGGCCACTGTTCAGGGCCTCACCCGTCAACTGGCCGACCTTCAGCGTAGGGACAAACTCAACGGAGACGCCACCGCCCGCGTCGCCGGTCTCGAGGCTCAAGTTAAAGACCTTACTGCAAAACTCGATGGAGCCGTCGACCAAGCGACCCTGACCGCTCTTCGTGATCAGCTCAAAGCAAGCAAAGCCCTGTCACTACAACTCCAGGAAGAACTCACCGCGCTCGAAGCCAAAAGCGCAAGAATGATCGACGATAATCAACATACCGCTGTTCGCGCAGAACTCGACGAGTGCCTCGCCGAAAATATTCTCCTCAAACTCGAACTCCAAAAACTACGCACCAAACTCGATGGCGCCCGCCTTTTCGTCACCCGGGAAAATCTCAGCCCAAAGGCCCAAAAATTTTTCCGTGAGTTGGAACGTCTCGAGGGAATTGACCGGGATGGCCTTGAACAAGCCTATGAGCGAATTAAAAAGGAATTCAACGCCCATGTCGTTGAAACCGCTGCTTTCGCCGCCGGAAGCCCCGATCTCAAACAAGAACACGAGGCCCACATCAAAGGCGTGACGGTCGAATCGAATCCCAACTCGTTTTTCCTCGTCGTTGGCTACGCATCTAAAACCGGAGACATTAAAAGCAATCGCGACCTTTCAGAGCGCCGCTCCAAACGAGTTGCCTCCACGGTGAATTACCTCAAACAGAACAGCCAAGAAGTGCAGGCCGTCTACTTGGGAGAAACAGATCGCTTCGGCGAAAAGGCCCAACCCAACCAAATTTGCGAGGTCTGGGAAATTCGACCGTAACACCAATATAACACACAACCTCCTTCAAGAACCTTGGGATATCCCAAGGTTTTTTTGCGGACAAGCGACTCGGCTACATCCGTCCGCTCCTCAGCAAGCCCACCAATACTCCCTGCACCACCAATTCGCGGGCAGGTAGAAGATCCGGAAAATCGGCGTTTTCAGCCCTAAGATAAGGACGCCCCTTCTCCATGATGAAACGCTTCAAGGTCGTTTCCCCGTCAATTAAGGCAGCTACAATGTCCATGTGCCTCGGCTCGCGAAATTCCAGGATGACTGTATCTCCATCACAAATATGCGCATCGATCATCGACTCCCCTCTCACCTTCAAAGCAAAGGTGCGCGAATTCCTTGGAATTCCCAGAGAGGCGATATCGATTGAAATACAGCCTTCTTTTTCCTCCTCTGTGGCCTCCGCCATGCCTGCCGCAATACTGCCATAAAGCGGAATATCCACGATTTCCTCGCGCTCCAGCTCCTCTGGAAAAATCACTGCCCGCGCCTTCCCCGCCAAACGTACGATCACCCCTTTTTTCTCCAAGGCCCTGAGATGACTCATTGCCGCGGTCTGGCTGGCGAATCCAAAGTGCGCCTGAATTTCACGGGTCGAGGGCATCACCCCGGTCTGGCTCTGGGTAATCTTGAGAAAATCTAAAAGCTCCTGCTGTCGGGTGGTCAATTCTTTGCGCATACTGTGAACAGTGGTTTGATGAACACTACTCATACGGACGACTGTCTGTCTAGCGAAAATATTTTCAGCCCGCGTCTATGAGCTCCAATAAATCATTCCAGCAATCCCAGCGGCAAAGCAATAATAGGAAAAATATTCCAATTTCCCCCGCCGCACCGCACCCATCACGAGATAAATCGCAAACAGCCCCACCACCGCCGCCGCTAGAGCTCCAGCGAGATAAGGAGCAGTAAGACAGGACTTCAGCGCCTCTCCAAACGATCCCTTTTCTTCAATCCGATCCTTCATCGTCAGCACAAATCCGCCTGCAATTGCCGGAATTGACATTAAAAAAGAAAATTCGGCAGCCCGCTCCGCCTTCACCCCACTCAACATCCCTGCCGCAATCGTTGATCCTGAGCGCGACACTCCGGGCAATATCGCCAGGGCCTGTCCCACCCCCATCACCAGTGAATGCTTTAATCCCACCTCGCTCGAGCCACTTTTGACCAATCTCGGCACGAACAAAATCAAGCCGGTCAGAATCAAAAATCCCGAAACCATCACCGGACGACCCGGCGCCGAATCAAAGAAATCCTTAAATAAGAGCGCTGCCGCCACCGCTGGAAGAGTCGCGATGGCCAACCAGCCGATCTTTTTACGCTCTTCGAGCATCGCAGGGTCCTTCAAGGACTTGATCAGCTCCCAGAGGCTTCTTCTAAAAAAAATCAACACACTCACCAGAGTCCCTACATGCAAAATCACCTCAAATCCAAGGTCGGGTTGGTGGTCCGCGCCCACTTCACGAATACCCAAAAGATACTGAGTCAACACAATGTGTCCCGAAGATGAAATGGGGAGAAATTCCGCCAAGCCCTGCACTATCCCAACAACAATCGCTTTCCAAATTTCCATATGCTTAAGCGACGCTATGATGACTCTCTCGTGACAACAAGCATCATAGAACAATCAACGACACACAAAAGGTCACGACGGCTCCGCTAAACCATCGAAATCACCCTTTAAAAAAATATTTCGCAATACTTAACCAATTAGCCTATGATCTCCCTCGTGAAAAAGACCCTACTCGCCATTGTCCCGTCCGCCTTCCTGATCTCGTGCTCCAACTTTGGAAACGACGGACCAGCAGCCCCCGCCGCAGCCCCATACGCCGAAGGAAACCCTTACGGCGTTCCCGGAGGCAACCTCCCGAATTATGATCCAAATTCAGCGGGTTACCAGCCAATCGCACCAATCAATCCCAGCGCCACCCCGGGAGTTGCTCCGGGATATCCAGTTGCTCCGGCAGCCCCTGTGACTCCGGTCGCACCAGCCGCCGCCAGCACTCATGTTGTCGTTGCAGGTGATTCCCTCTGGGGACTTGCCCGTCAGCACAACACCACTGTGGAGGCCATTCAGCAGGCCAATGCTCTGCCCAACACGCAAATTAACGTGGGGCAGACTCTTAACATTCCAGCCGCCCAATAATCCTTTCGGCATCCTAACCTCTGCCAAAAGCGGGCTGGATCATCTCCAGCCCGCTTTTTTTAAACCCATGAAATACCTTCTCCTCACCCTCTTTTTCTCGGTCTCCATTTTTGCCCAAGACAAGGCGCAACGGGACGCTCTCGTCGGCGCGCTTTTCGAAGCGCCCGACGCAGCCTCCTTTGAAAAAGCATTCGCGGCCGCCAAAGCCGGCAAGATCCCCAATCAAATTCTCGTCGAGGCACGGTTTCTTTATCTCGTCGACTACGCGGACCGGGCCACTCTCGCTGCCTTTGCGCCAATCTTGAAAGAACAACTGAAAAAAGACCAAATGAACGAAAGCGTGATCTTTGCAGTCAAAGAGGACTTCATGGCGGTCTACGAATACACTCTCGCCCTTGGTGCGTTGGAAAAAAACGACTCCGCCGCTTTCAAAAAACACATCACCGAGGCCTTCTGGCTCAGCCCCTCCCAAGCCGGAGTCTTTGGACCACAAATCAACGAACATCGATTGGCCAAAAAGATGGACACCCTCAAACTCGACCTGACCCAAGAACTGGAGGTTCAAAGTAAAGAACCCAAGAAAACCAGCCTCAAAAAACTCCTCGGTGATTCTCCCGCCATCGCCCTTCACTTTTGGACGCCATGGTCGCAGGAGTCTGTGAATAGCTTTCCGGATTTTTTAGCAACATCAGAGGTTCTTCAAAAAAATAATCTCCCGTCCACATCGATCCTGATCACCGGCAACGCCGAATCACGAAACGACGCCGACTCATTTCTCGCCGAATACAAATCAGCACTCCCTGGATCCTGGTTGATCGACGCAAAAGAAAATCGACTGAGCACCACCCTTCGCATTACAAATTTTCCCACCATCGTTCTCATCGCGAAAGACGGAACAGTTCTTTTCCACGGCGATCCCGGTGCAAATAAATTTTGGACCCAACTAAAAAAACTCTCTCCAAACATTACCCGACCCCACTCGCCCGCCATCAATTCACCACATCCGGAAGAGCGAAAAACAAGCGCTAACAAGGAGGAGCAGTAGAACAATAAAGAAAGATTAACCTTGAACAAGTAGCTTAAAATCGGCTTGTTAGGTGCAACCAAACGCAAACATCCTTGTCTCGATTCGGAAATCCATCACCCCAGGAACTTCATGCGCTCGCTATTTTGTGGAGCGAAGGTCCAAGTACGGTGGGGCTCGTACACGAGCTTATCCATGGAAACGAGGAGCGCTCATACACCACGACCCTCGCGGTGATGCGCAACATCGAGAAGAAAAAATTGGCCAAACGAAGCAAGAATGGCCGGGCTCATGTTTACGAAGCGACGGTGAAGCGTGATGAGATCCTAAAACCCCTTCTAAAAGATCTCGTACAAAATGCTTTCAGTGGGAGCCTAGATGAGGCTATCCTATCTCTGATCTCAGTAGGTGTCATGACACCTGAAGGGAAAAACGCGGTAACGCGTGAACTAAATAAGCACAAAGCTATGGCTGCTAAAAAGAAGACCACAAAAAAGAAATCCGCCCCTAAAAAGGCTGCTAAAAAACCCGTGAAGCGCGCTACCAAGAAAAAGGTAGCTAAAAAAGCTGCACGCAAGCCCGCTAAAAAAGCGGCTAAGAAGAAGGTAGCTAAAAAAGCTACCAAGAAGAAGGTAGCTAAAAAAGCTGCCAAGAAGAAGGCCGCCCCTAAAAAGAAGGCCAAGAAAAAGGTAGCTAAGAAAAAAGCCGCTAAGAAAAAGGCCGCCCCTAAAAAGAAGGCCAAGAAAAAAGCAGCTAAGAAAAAAGCCACCAAGAAAAAGGTAGCCAAGAAAGCCACTAAAAAGAAGGCAGCCAAGAAAGCTGCCAAGAAAAAAGTAGCTAAGAAAAAAGCCACCAAGAAAAAAGCAGCCCCTAAAAAGGCCGCTAAAAAGAAGGCCGCCAAGAAAAAGGTAGCCAAGAAAAAAGCCGCTAAAAGAAAGCGCAAATAAGAGACCCAACCCTCCCAAACTCTTTCCAAGGGACACCTCCTCGCGGGGTGTCCCTTTTTCTTTATCCCTCTCCTCCGCAATCAAACCATTTTTTAAAAGAAAGGGATTGCCAGACCCGATTCGTCCTCTTAGCTTGCCGCCCGCTAAGGCGCTCGGCTAGCTCAGGGGTAGAGCACTACATTGACATTGTAGGGGTCGCTGGTTCAAATCCAGCGTCGAGCACCATTTTTTTTGTACGAATACCAAGGTGTCCCGCCCACAGATCAGCACAATTTTGAAACTGCTGGACGATGAAAATCAGGAGGTTCAAAACGGTATCCAGCAAGCATTGCTCGACTATCGTGGCGATGCCAGTGATGACCTAGCCGCGCTGGGAATCCAACTTTCAGCTGAGACCAGCTCCCTACTTTCCAAATCCCTGCACTCCGGACGCCAGACTTCACTGAAAGAAAATTGGAGTGTTCCGTCCCGAAGCTTAAAAGATCCCGACGGAGACTGGGATGCCCTCGAAGCCCTCCTCCGCCTTCTTTCCGATTTTCTGCACGATGGCATCACCCTTCGGCCAAGCATGTCCGACGAACTCGACCTCCTCGCCACTGAAGCCGAAACCCAAGTCGAATCTCCAGCCGAACTCTCCGAATGGCTCTTCGCTTCCGATCGTTTTTCGGGCAACAAAACCAACCCCTACGACCCGCGAAACTCGGACCTTGCTTGGTGCCTCGAAGAGCGAAAAAGTAATCCACTTGGCCTTTCCCTGATTTATCTTCTCGTAGCTCAACGTATCGGCCTCCCCGTTTACGGCGTCAATTATCCCGGGCATTTCCTCTGTCTCATCGATCTCGATGTCGCGCCTACTCTCATCGATCCCTTCCATCGCGGTCGCCCCATTCCTGTGATGCAGCTTCTCCAGGAACACCCTGAGATTTCGAAAAAAGCAGCAGAAGCTGTTCGGCGTCCCTGTTCACTCGCAGCCATCCTTTCCCGCGTTCTTGCAAATATGAATCTCGCCTTCTCGAAGCTCAATCGACTCGACGATGCCGATCTCATTGAAAATCTCGCGAAGACAATTAAGTGATGAAAATTGAAGAGGAGACTCTCAATGTTTTTGGGGAACGACTTCATCACTTGGTTCTTCATCCGGAATCCAGCCCTCGCGGCGGTCTTGTCTTTTTTCATGGTCAGGGCGACTTCATCGACCGCTATCCAGGTATCCTCAAGCCATTCGTCGACGCTGGCTTGAAGTGCCTCCTCACTGAACTCCCCGGCCACGGACGCTCTCCGGGAAAAAGAGGACACATTCCCCACATCGGCTTCGTTGATCAAATCCTTGACTCCTCTCTCGAAAAAATCGAGGGCCCTGTGACTATCGCCGGTCACTCGATGGGTGGACTAATGACCCTAAGACTGCTCATTACTCATCCCGGTCTCTTCAAAAACGCTTGGATCAGCTCCCCTCTCCTCGACCCCATGAATCAGGCCAAGCCATGGATGCGAGCAATTCTTCCCCATCTGACTCCAATTCTTCCCCGGGTGACGGTGAGCACGGGAGTAACAAGCGAGGATTGCCGGGACGACTCGGCACAATCAGAGCCAAGCTCGACTCAACTCTACCACAGCAGAGTTTCCCTCATCTGGGGACGAACTCTTTCCCTGATCGCTGAGGAAGTGAACGAGAAATTCACCCAACTCCCCTCCGCAACCAGACTCATCTTCACCCAGGGAAAAGATGATCGAATCTGTCCCCCCCAATTCCTCCGGGAACGTTTGCTCAAGGTTACCCACCCAGCCATCACCTACGAAGAAATCCCCGGCGCCCGCCACGAGCCCTTCGGCGACCCGACCGGAAACGAGCTAGCAAAAATAATCACTCTCTGGCTCGCCCAAACGGCCTCGATCGTCTGATAATGGTGAGAGCGGCAAGGGGGGGAATGCTGTCTGACATATTTACCGAATGTATCGCTTATCAGACAAATTCGTTGCTTGCGACCTCTGACTCCCTAAGTTCTCGGCCTTCCCAATAACAACATTTATGCCTGCCATCTACACGCCCATCCTCGGTTTCATTGGACTCGTCTTTGCAGCCTTGATTCTCCGGAACATTATCAGTCGCGATGGAGGTGAAGGAAAAGTCGCCGGAATCGCGGAAAAGATCCACGTCGGCGCGATGGTCTTCATGAAAAGGGAGACCAAACTCATCGCCGGTTTTGCCATCGTAATCGGACTGGCTCTCTTCTTTTTCCAGGATCCTGCTTTTGGCAAACAGCAATCACTCGCCTTCTTTCTTGGCTGTCTCGCCTCTTCGACCGCGGGCTTCATCGGAATGTATACCGCCACCAAGGCCAACGTCCGCACTGCGATCGCCGCCAATGACAGGGGCGCTTCCGAAGCTCTTACCGTAGCCTTCTTCGGAGGCTCCGTGATGGGGCTCACCGTCGCCTCAATGGGCCTTCTTGGACTGGGTGGCCTCTTCGTTTACTTCCAATCAGACTCCACCCATCTTGCCGAAATCCTCGAAGGCTTCGCCATGGGAGCCTCACTCGTCGCTCTCTTCTACCGCGTCGGCGGTGGTATTTTCACCAAGGCTGCCGACGTTGGAGCTGACCTCGTCGGGAAGGTCGAGGCTGGCATTCCTGAAGACGACCCCCGCAACCCGGGCGTGATCGCAGACAACGTCGGAGACAATGTTGGTGACGTCGCCGGAATGGGATCAGACATCTTCGAATCCTACTGCGGAGCCCAAATTGCCACCGTCGCAATCGGAGCCTCTCTTGGCGCCCGCGTTGCCGAAGCCAACACCGGTATTGCCGCAACCACGATCGAAAAACTTGGCGCTGCCTCCGATCCATCCATTCTTCTTCAGCTTCCTCTCATCCTGACATCCGTCGGCTTGATTTGTTCCATTCTGGGGATCTTCCTTGTCCGAACCATGTCCGACAAAAACCCCGCCAAAGCACTTCGCTATGGCACCATCGGATCAGCCATTCTCTTCATCGTTGCTGCGTTTATCGTCGGATCATCACTCGGCCTCTCCCAGAATGTCGCTCTCGCCGTCCTCTCCGGGGCCGTCGGAGGAATCATCATCGGCCTCATCACCGAACACTACACTGGTGGCGCCCCTGTTCGTGAAATTGCCCATCAAGGCGAAACCGGAGTGGCCACGCTCATGATCTCCGGACTCGCAGTGGGACTCAGGTCTGTCGTCGTTCCTCTCTTCACTATCGCCGCGACCATTTATATCTCTTACGAATTTGCCGGCCTCTACGGAGTAGGTCTCGCCGCAGTCGGGATGCTCGGCACGGTCGGAATCACCATGGCCATCGATGCCTACGGCCCCGTCGCTGACAACGCCGGAGGCATTGCCGAGATGGCTGAAATGGGCAAGGAAACACGCACCATCACCGATGGACTGGATGCCGTCGGAAATACCACCGCCGCGATCGGAAAAGGCTTCGCCATCGGTGCAGCCGGACTAGCCGCCCTCGCCCTCATCACCGCCTTCATCCAGAAAACGCAAATCTCACTCGATCTCGCCGATCCCGATTCGCTCCGCCTCTTCTTTGTCGGACTGATTATTGGGGGAGCGATTCCTTTCCTCAACGGAGCCATCACGATGAATGCCGTCGGCGAAGCGGCTTTTGAAATGATCACCGAGATCCGCCGTCAGTTCCGCGAAATCCCCGGCCTCCTTGCTGGCAAAGCCGAACCGGAAACCGAACGCTGTATCGATATCGCCACCGCTGCCGCCACCAAGCGGATGATCGGACCCGCTCTCCTCGCTGTGGGCACCCCCCTAATCGTTGGATTTGGATTTGAATGGATCGGTGACGAAGGAACTCAAAGCGGAGCCAAGGCCCTCGCTGGAACACTTTGCGGAGCTCTCCTCGGCTGTGTTCTCCTCGCTCTCATGATGTCCAACTCTGGCGGCGCTTGGGATAACGCCAAAAAATACGTCGAAGACGGAAACAACGGCGGCAAAGGTTCCGAGACACACGCGGCGAGCGTCGTGGGCGATACCGTGGGCGACCCTCTCAAGGACACCTCTGGCCCCTCGATGAACATCCTAATTAACGTTATGGCCATCGTTAGCTTGGTGATCGCCGGCCTGCTCTAAAAAATAAACCGCCGTGATCCTCGCAGAATCACGGCGGTGCGCTGAAAAGAGGCCAGATAAGCTTACTTAGCTGGCTCAACATCAATGTAGTCTTGGTTCGACTTCACCTGCATAGGATCAGGAGAGGAACAACAACTGCCAAGGGTAACAAGTGCAGCCAGGGCACTGAGGATTACGAGTAGTTTCATTATTCTATTCTTTCTTTTTGGGTTAAAAATTATCGGCGCACCTGGTTCCGGGGAGCCTCGGCAAAGGGACTGGCACCACCTCGCTGCCGCGCCTCCTGCCAGCTTGCCTTGTCATGATAAACCGCCATTCCCATCACTCCGACATTTCGGGTATCAGCTCCACTGATGTGAGCGTAGGATGCTCCCACCGAGGAAAATTTAAATGCGGCGACGGCCGACTCTGACGTGCGAAATCCTTTTACCTCAAGCGTTTTTCCAGGAGCAATGACGTAACCTTTTTTTCGAACCGAAGCAGCTTTTCCATCGATGACATCCAGACCGTCAACGCTCAAAACAACCTCGACACGATTCGCGCTCTTGTTCTTAACGATCAATGAGTAGGTCTTGCCTTTTTTCCCAATAATCATGCGATCACCCCTCCACGAATAACTCGGCAACATCCCCCAGCCACTCTTCACCCCCCACTCCACGAGTCCACCAGCGGCACTTTGCAGCCCGGATGTTTTATATTTCGTGTTTACCCCCATCGAGGCCGCACCATCAGTGTCGTTGTAGCGAATCATCGCAATCTTACCGGTCGGTTTCGATGATGCCCGCACGAAACTGGTATAAGATATTTTTGAATTTACCTCGTCACCCCATCCCGTCGCAAGACCGCTCCTTGGAACGTCATTATTCAGAGTCCTATCCATTGAATTGCGATTCACTGCATCTTCTCCCGACCGCACTCCTGCGATGGCCACTCCGCCGACCTCCTCCTGAGCACTGGAAGGCGTCATAGCTGGAGCAGGTAGAGCTGACTGCTGCACGGAACAACTCGCTATGCTCCAGGCTGTCAATCCCAGTAAGACTCCCCTTCCAAGGCTTTCTCGTATTTGCATTTTCCAACGATCATCTCTCTTCATAACCCTGCTAAAAAAACAGCAATTAAACATCTCGTCAACGAATAATGCTGTTTTTTTAACACTTTGTGCAAGCTGGATGGTGTTGTTGTTCACTTGACCTCCTAATTGCTTTCATCCATTACACCTCCACCACCAGATGAAACTGATTCGATTATTCCCCCTCCTTGTTGGCGCCGGTCTTGGCCTGCTGACCTCTGGTTGTTCCAAAAACATCACGGCAAATCCCAATCAGACTGTCATCAAAGATGCCATTTTTGTGAATCCCTACCCACCGGGGACCTACGCCCACTTCACGGCGGAAAACTACCCCAATACGACCAAGACCTGGAAAAACCACAGCGTATTAGAAAAAACGAATTCGTCTAACAGCCGCATCAATATCAATCTCTCCCTACAGCGTGGCTTCCTCATGCTAGGTAACCAAATCGCCATGGACTATCGCGTTTCGAGTGGAAGATCCGAGTATGCCACCCCTCCAGGCAGTTATCGCGTTATTGAGAAGGTTCAAAAGAAGCGCTCCAACCTCTACGGCCGCATTCTCGATTCCTCTGGCGAAACGGTGAACTCCGATGCTGACATTAGAGAGGACTCTGTCCCTGATGGCGGTAGCTTCCTTGGAGCCTCCATGCCCTACTGGATGCGCCTTACCGGTTCT
The DNA here is from genome assembly GCA_018222765.1 of bacterium. Classification (GTDB taxonomy): domain Bacteria; phylum Verrucomicrobiota; class Verrucomicrobiia; order Verrucomicrobiales; family Akkermansiaceae; genus SW10. The sequence goes on from JAAEZT010000001.1 coordinate 138,494, forward strand.
GGAATCGGAATGCACCAGGGCATCGTCAATCAAAGTTATGCCTCCCACGGATGTATTCGCACCCACTACTCCGCAATCCCCACTGTGTTTTCAAAAACCAGAGTGGGAACCCCCGTGGATATAACGCCTTGACGCTGCCCTCAAGTCCAACCTCGGAAAAGACACTTCGCCACCTTGAGCCTTCTCTCGGGAGCATTGCCATTGTTGAGTTGTATTAGCTCCAAAGTTGGCAAGAGCGACCAAGAAAATTTTAGGCCCGTAATGATTATCGAAACACTATGAGTTATCCCAAAAGTTTACGCTGGGATAAATAAGGGATCAACGATTACGGTCGTGCCTCAACCAAATCATTTCATTTAAAAAGTGCGTTTTCATTCTCCCGGCAGCGCCTTTTTATTTTTCTCCTAACCATTCAATTTCGCGAGATTCTTCGGCAAAAAGACCCCATCTTTCCGGATCAATTTCCCATCAAAGAAAATTTCTCCCCCTCCGTAATCCTTCCGCTGAATTGTCACCATGTCCCAATGGACGGTTGAGCGATTTCCATTATCAGCCTCCTCATAGGCCTGCCCTGGGGTAAAGTGAAAGCTACCCGCAATCTTTTCATCAAAAAGAATGTCACGCATCGGCTCTCTAATCACAGGATGAAATCCTAACGCAAATTCTCCCACGTAGCGTGCACCCGCATCAGCATTCAAAATCTTGTTCAACTCCTTCGTCTTACCTCCGGCGGCTTCCGCTTTGATTATTTTTCCTTTTTCAAAAACCAACTTGATCCCGTCAAAAGCAATCCCGCGATAAATCGTCGGCGCATTATGCGTGATCACCCCTTCCACCGAATCCTTCACAGGCGCGGTGAACACCTCGCCATCCGGAATATTATAATTGCCTCCACATACAATCGCGGGGATGCCCTTAATTGAAAAACGCAAATCCGTGCCCTTGTTTTTAAGGTGCACCTGATCGGTTTTATCCATGAGCTTCTTCAGCGCATTCATCGCCGGAAGCAAGCTCTTGTAGTCAAGCAAACAGACCTTGAAGTAAAAATCCTCGAAAGCCTCGCTACTCATACCAGCCTGCTGCGCCATTGCCGGATGAGGCCAGCGCAACACGCACCATTTGGTTTTTTTGACTCGGTGATCCAGGACCTTGCGCATGTGCTTCATCGCCACGGCCATATTTTTCTGCGGCACATCACTGGTCTCAGTGATATTATGAGATCCGCGAATCGCGATGTAGGCATCCATATCCTTCATCTCGGTAAGCAAATGTTTGCCCGTCGTTTTAAACTGCTCGTCAGTCGCTCCCATCATGAGCTCACGAGTCAACCTGTTCGCACCCAACCGCAAAAAAGGAACGCCCTTCCGTGCTCTGACTTCCCTGATGAGAGCAATCGCCATCGCCTCAGGCGTATCAACCAAATCCAGGAGAATTTTCTCCCCTTTCTTAAGGCTCGTAGAATAGCGGATAAGTTGCTGCGCAAGCTCGTTGTAGCGTGGGTCCATGGCAATGAAGAAACCGCGCCTTCCCGCCAAGAACAATCAGAAAAACACCCTACTCGTTATTGCGGTATTCCTCGAATGAGCGACCACCCGGAATATCGGGGTCAGGAAGGTGGGAATTCGCATCAAGCTTTCGGCCTGTTTCGGATTCATCAAAAGCTCCACCGCCAGCGCGTTTGCTGTTGACCGACTCACATGACGTCAGGATCAGGACCGAGATGACTGCCAGGGCCGAAAGAAAAATGCTTTTCATGAAGGGCGAATATGACTGTTTTTGATTATCCTGCAAGCTTCTCCTCTCGATGGGTAAGACTTGGCCCAACAAAGAGGAAGTGCTAATATTTTCGCTCTTGAACATCGATTGAGCTAGTGGAACAAACTTGATCTTCCCCCGGATTTCGACAGCACAAAGTTCATCGATCTTCTCGCCTCCCTTCTCGCGATAGCTTTAGCTATTCCCATCGCTGCGAAAACTCGAGAGCTCCTGCCTGAAAAATTGTGTCAACTTCACAAAACTCAGCGCTCAATCTTCTCAACCGCCTTCCTTAGCCCATCCTCGATCTCTTCGGGCAGGCCATAAGACGAGAGTTCCTTCACAAAAACATCCCAGTCCTTGTTCTTTCCACTCCCGAGATAGGCATTTAATCGGGTTGCCACGGTCGAGTCCGCCAATGACTTCCCATCGGTATAAGTCTTCCCCAAAAAACTCCGGATATCGCTATAGCGAGTCAGATAATATTTCTGATGATAAGCTTCGGCGTAGGTGAACTCCCCCACTGGAAGAATCGCGGTCTTCACCGCATCCGGGGAGACTCCTTGTGCCTTCGCCGCATTCGCCACACTGGCTTGGGCTGCCTTCTTTTGCTCGTCGTTGTGATAAAACAAGGCATTCATATACTGTCGGGAATACCCCGCCTGGTCACAGCGATGGGCACTCCAGAAAAGATGCAACATGTCTTCGTATTTCAAGACCTCCGGATCGTAATCAATCGAGATCACCTCGGTATGATTTCCCAAACTGTGGTAGGATGGATTTTTCTTCTCACCCCCGGCGTAGCCCACGCGGGTGCGAATCACTCCCTTAAGACTTCCGAACTCGGAGTCTGGTCCCCAAAATCATCCTAAACCAAAAGTCGCCGTCTCAAATTTCTTTGAAGCCAGCTTCTTATCCAGCGGAAGGGTCTTCGCAGACACCGTTCCGTCTGCCTTGGCTAATTTTTCTCCGGTCGCAAGTCCTGCCATGATGAGCAAAGATGTCGCGACCGCCCCGATGAGCAAACGAATTTTCATAATTAAGTGAATCCTGTGCTCACGAAGATGGCCTACTTGGCGATTTATTCCAGCACGGGTTGACGATTCCTTTTCTTTCGCGTTGGCTCGACCACAGATGGCCGAGCCCGAGACAATCTCCGAATTCGCTCAGCGCGTGCTGATGAGCGATTCTTTGGAGGAAAAGCTCACTCACGCTCCGAGGCACCTCATCCTGGATCCTCCTTCAAAAGAGACCATCACCATCCCAGATACCCCGGGCCGCCCCTCCCACCTCTTCCCCAGCAGCAACGAGGGCCGCTCTCCATTTCCCGGCACCCACCAGATTGAAGACGAAGAGCAACGAGCCATCCTCCTCCACTTTTTCGCCAACCACGAACTTCTTGCCGTCGAGCTCATGGCTCTGGCCTTACTCAAATTCCCCGACGCGCCCAATTCCTTTCGAAAGGGCGTTCTCCACACTCTCAAAGAGGAACAAAACCACACCCGCTGGTATCTCAAGCGCATGGAAGAATGCGGCGTCAAATTCGGCGACTACCATCTCAGCCCCATGATCTGGTCGCACATCTCTCCCATGGAGAGCCCGCTCGACTACGTCTCCACGCTCTCGCTCACTTTTGAGCAAGCCAACCTCGACTACGCCAAGCACTACTCAGAAATCCTAGCGCAGTCCGGCGATCAAAAGTCCGCCAAGATTCTCTCGAAAATCTACCACGATGAGATTGCCCACGTCGGTCACGGCTTGAAATGGCTCCGCCGTTGGAAGGAGCAATCGCAATCGGATTGGGATGCCTGGCACAAGCAACTCCACTTCCCGGTCTCTCCCATTCGTGCCAAAGGAAAAGTCCCCTTCAACGAAGAAGGCCGTCGGCTGGCCGGGCTCGACGAGAATTTCATCTCCTCGCTCCGTCGCTACCAATCATCCCGGGGACGCAGCCCTGATCTCTACTACTTCAATCCCGACGCCGAACCAGCCGCGGCTCATCCTGGTTGGAAGACCCCAAAGCGTCTCGAAGAACTCGCCGCCGATTTGGAATACGCCTTCGCTCTTTCCATCCCAACCGAAGACGACCTTGTCCTTCTCCGGCGCCTCCCCAGCGATCAACATCGTGATTTTCTAAGTAAGAAAGGACTTCACTTTCCAGAAGTCGGATTGCTGGCCGACATCGATGAGATACGAAAACATCGAAAGTTCCGCGACAAACGTCCCTGGGGCTACGCTTCCAAGGAATTGCTCTCTAAAAAATTCGGCCTCGAACTTCGTGACCTAATTGAGGAATCCCCCATCCCCTCGGCCATCTGTTCCAGCAAAGAAGACGCCCTCGCTTTCATCGCGGAGTATCCCCACGAAGAATGGATCGCCAAACCTCTCCACAGCTCGGCCGGCCGAGGCAACAAACGCTTCCACCGCAACTCCATGGAAGTTCCCAAAGGCGATTTCCTCATCGAACCCTGGCTGGAAAAAATCATGGAGTTCTCCCTCCTCTATCAAATCGGGCGCCCCGAAGAGGGCGGCATTCGTTGCCTCGGACTTTCCCGCCAGGAGGTCAGCAAAGACGGCCAGTGGCTCAGCTCAACTTCCTATCCCAAGCCCGCGGTCGGCATACCCGTCGAGCACGCGCAAGTCATCTCCAATCAAGTCATGCCCTTTGCCAAAAAGAAGATTTGCCGCGCGCTTAAAACTCTTCTCGAAGGCCACGACTACCTTGGACCGCTCTGCATCGATTCCTTCCTCTACTTTTCCGAAGGAGAGCTCAAATGGCACCCCGTCAGCGAGGTCAACGTCCGCTGGTCTATGGGAAGACTCGCGCATCAACTACGCAAACGACTCGCGCCTGACAGCTCCCTGACGCTCACCACCTGCCCTCCTGATGAAGCAAAAGCAATGAACAACGGCTTTCCACTCGGAGACCCCGATCAAGCCACCGCACGAGTTCCCGTGATTCGCTTTTAAGCCCAGGACTTTTCAATCAACACCTTCAATCGCGAAACCTCCGTCGCCGACACCTTCGCAATGAACCCCTTGTTGTGCGCAAAATGCACATCGGGCTCGTCTTTGATTTGGGTATACTCCATTCGCTTGTCGTCGTTAAACCTTCCAAGGCCATACCCTTCGCCGCGACGGTCGGGATAAACCATCGCCACAACTTCTTCCTCCAAGCCCTGATCTTCCACATAGCGGCCCATCCCCATCGAAGGATCGTTTGGCATGGGGTCAGTCCTCGGCAGGAAGAGCACCTTTTTCCCAAAGCTCATTTCCCAAACCTCGGCATTCTCGCCAATATACTCGAGTTGCTTTTTCATGCCACGCACGAAGCTAATGAGATCCTCCCCCACCATCTTCATCACTTCATAAATCGGCTGTCCCGGCGAATGCTCGGTGCTCGCTGCAAAACGTCGCAGCAAGGTGATATCAATCGGCGAATTTAACTTCGCCATGGCATCACGCTCCACACCCAGCCACTTGGCGGTATCATTGGGACCACGCGTGTCCATCCACTCCGCCACAATCAGCCAATCGCAAAACTTATGCGCCTCCTCGTAGAGCCCCAAATACTTCAAGACCAAACTCAACGCACAAAGCGGCTCGGCATCGCGCGGAAACTGGTGATGGTCAAAATTCATCTTCGACTCGTCCCACTTCAACCCCACATCCACCACGGCCGTCGCAACATCTGAAAGATCATCTTCACTTGGCTCGCGACGATACACGGGCACTCCGGTTTCAGCCATCAGCAGTGCACAGGCGAGAAAGTCATCCTTATGAGCTCCACCGGGGTGAACTACAATTTGTCGAATCATGAAAACGGGCATAACCTCACTCAGAACAATGCTCAACCACGAATGAAAATCTCCGTCATCATCCCGGCCCACAACGAGCAGGAATATCTCCCCGCTGGATTGAATGCCGTTGCCGTAGCTGCGAAAATTTGCCCTCACGAGGTCGAAACAGTCGTCGTGCTCAACCGCTGTACTGACCGGACGGAGGAGATCTCGCGGGAATTTGGAGCCGTCATCGCAAAAGAAGACGCCAAGAACCTCTCCCTTATTCGCAATGCTGGCGTCGCTGCCAGCTCTGGCGATATTATCGTCACCATCGACGCCGACAGCCAAATGCATCCCCAGTTCCTCCGCATCGTCGTCGAAAAACTCGCTCAAGGTCGCGATATTGGAGGCGGCAGCATGATTCTTCCCGAGCGCTGGTCAATCGGCATCATTGCTTGTGGCGCAGTCCTCTTCCCTCACCTCGCCAAATACAAAGTCTCCTTCGGGGCCTTCTGGACCAGCCGAAAAACTTTTGATCACCTCGGCGGCTTCAACGCGGATTTCGTCACCATCGAAGATGTCGACTTCGCCATCCGGATGCGAGACTACGCCAAATCCATCGGCAAGAAAACCGGCACCGTCTGGACCGCTCCCATGACAACATCGTGCCGAAAATTCGACCAATACGGCGACTGGCACATTTTCAAAGACCGCGGCTTCATGTTTAAAGTCCTCGAAGGAAACAACACAAAAGTCGCCAACGAATATTGGTACGACCAACGTTCAAATTAAGGCGACTCCTCCAAAATCAACTCCACCTTCGCAGCCTCCCAAGGGTAGAAGGGTTTCAGCATGTAATAGCAGATCGGTCCCGTCACCGCGACAAAAAGCCAAATCGGAAAGACCTTCTTGGCGAGCCTCTTGTGCTTCGCGAAATTATTCGTCCACGCATGCACGAAGGTTAGCAGAATGAAGGGAAAACTAATCGCCGCAGCTGCGATGTGGGTAATGAGAATCGAAAGGTAAACCGTTCGAGCTGATCCGGCGATCTCACTCTCTTCATCACTCAATTTGCCATTCCCATCGGTATCACCAAAGAGAGTCTCTGTTGTTGTGAAATGATACGCCACATAGCTCAGCAAAAAGAGGCCTGACAAACCCAAGGCGCCTGTCATGCAGCGCTGATGCGCTTTGTAATTCTTCCGGGCCAAGAAAAAAAGTCCACCCAAAAGACACGCCGCCACCAAAGTGTTTAGAAGCGCATGAAGCGGTGGAAGCAACGAAAGCTCCACCCCTTCGGGAAGCGGAATCTTGTAGGGACTCCTCATCATTGCTACAAGAAGCAGGACCAATCCGCTGACAATCCAGACCAGCTTCTTCAACAACTTCGCCCGCTCCTCAAGAACAGGTCGAGAAACAAATTCATTTCGATCACTCATTACTTTCAACAGCTTCGTCTTTCTTAATCTCGTTCAACGCGGTCCTAACAACATTGCTCAGAGCCTCCGGCGGCAGGCGTTCATGCCACTTCTTCACGAGAGTATTTCCCCGGAACACAAGAATTCCCAAATCGTGCGACCACTTACCCTTGGCGGCAGCTTCAATGGGGTCCTTGCGTTCACGAATATCTCCAAACTTCATCTCAGAGCGCATATACTGCCAAAGCGGCTCCCGTTCGGCTTTGACAAACCACCAATTGGAAGGATCAACCGAAAGCGACTTTGTCATTTCCTGAAGCTTCTCCAGAGTATCCTCTTCTGGATCAACCGAGAAACAAACCACCTGGAAATCCTCCTCATTCTTATATTCGTTGTAAACTCCCAGCAGTGAGTTTGCATTGCGGGCCGCACACATCGGACAGGACGTATAATACTGAGCCGCCACCCAGACCTTATTTTTCAGGTCAGAGATTTTCACCGCCGCGCCATCCTGCTTCACCAGATCCAAATCTTTCTCCAGCTCCCAAAGATCTCCCGCTTCTTCCTTTCCGGCGTCTTCCACGATCGGAGCATTCTCCTCACGCAACTTGCCTCTGAGCGTCGTGAGCCAGAATGACACTCCGAGAATCATCGCGCAGATGGCGGCGACGCCCAAATAGATCAGTTGAATTTTTTTCTTATCGGTCATTTTTGTCCTTTCTCGTCCGGATTTTCGTTGAGGTATTCAATTGATTTTTTCAAAAGCTTCACTAGCTCCTCAGTCGATATTTTAGGCGCGACGAGGTCCTCCTCGTCATTGGTTTTTTTCGCCTCGTCATATTGGCGCTCCCAGCCAGCTACTTTTTCAAAATCCCAGCCGATCGGCACCCCGACAGGACCCCGGATTTGCAAATGCTGATCGAGCAAGACGAGCTGGGAATCATAGATCAGTTTCCCATCTTTCTCGTGGGGATAGATTCCAAAGCGAATCTTGCTCTTCAAAAAAGCCCTCAGGGAATCTTTCCGGTCCTCGCTCGCCGGCACCCGCCAAACCTCCGGCTCTTGTCCAAACTCGGTGAGAACCTGCGCCACCAATTCCGGCTTCTCCTCATCTCCATCGAGGACAAAGACGAGTAGCTTCGGCCTCTTTTCCTCATCGGGAAAATCCGCGAGCACTTCTCGCACCGCTGAAATGGTCGGCTCGGATTCCGACGCCAACTCGCTCGTCACCGCAAAGGTCAGCACAACGCTCCCTCTTAAATCCTCCATCGTGCGGCGCTCCCCATCCGAGGTGAGAATGTGCACCTCATCAGCACCACCGATCGCCGAGAGGAAACTCGGACGCTCGGTATCAGACGTCTTTTCAGCAAATCGATTGTAGGCCCATAAAATAGCAAAGCCCCCGACCACCATGATCGCGGTAAGAATGAGCGCGGTGTTTCGGAGTTTGACCGGATCGCGGTCGGCAGGTTCCAGCTTGCTGACGTCCATGCGGCGCAAGCTAGCTCAACTCCACACAAAGGCAAGACCCAGCAATATCACCGGTAGATAGAGCAAAGTCCCGAAAAAGGCCTTCCTCATTGGCCCGCGCTCGCCCGAGGCTTTATATTTTAAGACCGGCACCATCAGGAAAATCACAAAAGGAGTGTGCAAAATCGCCACCAACCAAGGAAACAAGCCGGTCCAGGAGCCCAAAATCACCAGCACCATGAGACAAATCGAGAATCCAATGAAGAGTTTCGCAGTCTTTGCGCCCGAAACATCACCATTTGACCACATCTGGTAGCCTGCCTCCTCGTAATCCTCCCTGCATAACCAGCTGATTGCCACAAAATGAGGCAATTGCCAAAAAAAGAGCAGTGCGAAGAGGAACCACCCGCCCCAGGCATCCCAGGACCCTCCGGCCCCAACCCACCCAATCAAAGGTGGTATGGCTCCGGGGATCGCTCCGACCAAAGTATTCGTGGAATGCCACTTCTTCATCGGCGTGTAGACAAAGACGTAGGTCGCGATGGTAATCGCTGCCAGCACCGCCACCACCGGGCTCACCTTGGCCGCCAAATGAATCACCCCGAAGGCTGCCAAGCCCCAACCAATGGCAAAGCCTTTAACAACGCCCATTCTACGTGATGGCAACGGTCGGTCCGCCGTCCGCTTCATGCGGGCATCGTCCTCAATCTCCATGAGCTGATTAAAGGCCGCTGACCCAAAGGCCGCTGCCGCCGTCCCGATCAAGGTGTGGAGCAGTAATATCCAGCGAGTCGACATCCCCCCCTCCAGCCCTTTCGCTGCGAGGAAAAAGCCGAACAAGGTCGTGATTAGCACGAAAACATTGAGGCGTACCTTCATGAGAACCTGAAGATCCTGGGCCAAACCGGGCGCTTTTGTTGAGTCGGACAAGGGCCAGAGTGTGCCCTCCCTTTTCTCATCCCGCAATCCCCAGTGAACAAGAATCGCGATTTTTGCTTTTCGTAGCCCCTTCTCTTCCTAACAGTCCCCTTCAACATGAGTGATCAAGACCAGTATCAACGCGAACTCGACGTCATCGAAGAGGTCAAAGACAAAGGCCCTGCCGGAAAATTCTTCGGCTATGCCAAAATCTCCGGCCCCGGCTGGCTTCAAGGCGCCATCACTCTCGGCGGAGGATCACTCGCTGGCGCGCTCTATTTGGGCGTCGTATCCGGGAATGGGCTCCTCTGGGTTCAACCTTTGGCGATGATCTGCGGCATCATCATGCTCTCGGCAATCGCTTACGTCACCCTGTCGACCGAACAACGTCCGCTCCAACTCATCAACCGCCACCTCCACCCGCTTCTCGGCTGGTCCTGGCTCATCGCCACCATCATGGCCAACATCGTATGGACGATGCCCCAATTCTCTTTGGGAACCGCTGCCATCCAACAAAACCTCGGAATCTTGGGCGGAGATGGCGGTCAATGGACAATCATCGCGATCCTTTTTGCCATTGGTCTCTACGTCAATTACCTCTACCAAGCCGGCGGCGGCGGCGCGAAACTCTTCGACCGCATTATCAAATGCATGGTCGGCCTGATCGTTCTCTCATTCATGGCCGTGGTCATTACTCTGTTTTCCAGCGGCAGCATCAGCATTGGCTCCATCCTCGGTGGATTCATTCCAGACCTCTCTCTTCTGGGGAGCAGCTCTTCGACCTTCTCCGCCGACATCGCCGCTTCTTCCAATCCTGAATTTTGGGAAAAGCATATTGTGGGAACACAGAAGTCCAAAATCTTTGCCGCCTTCGGCACGGCAGTGGGTATCAACATGACCTTTCTTCTCCCCTACACCCTTCTCAAGAAAAAGTGGGGTAGCAAACATCGAGGTCTCTCCATCACCGACCTCTCGATCGGACTATTCGTTCCTTTCTTCCTCGCGACAGCCTGTGTCGTTATCGCTTCCGCCTCGTCCTTCCACGGAAAAACCGAAGACGTCGATCCAGTGAAGACCTACCCGACTCTCGCGAAAATGGACAGTGTGAAACCTCTCGTGAAAGATCTTCCCAAAAAGAGCGCCGAAGAAAAAGCTGCCTGGAATGAAACCGTCGCCAATGCTCCTTCTCTCAACGAATCTGACTTCAAACTCGCTGCCATGATTCACTCACGCGATGCCGGAGCTCTCGCGATCACTCTCAAACCCTTCACCGGAGAAGTTGTTGGCCAAAAAATCTTCGGTATCGGCGTCCTCGGTATGGCCGTTTCCACCATCATCATCCTAATGCTCATCAATGGACTCGCCTTCCAGCAGCTTTTTGAAAAATCACTGGGATCGGCCAAATCCTACTTCTTGGGATGCGGGATTTCGGGATTATCAGGCTGCCTATTTCCCGTCATTTGGAAAGTCGAAGCTAGTAAAGCCGCCCTTGCCATCCCCACGTCTGTCATCGGAGGAGCCTTGATTCCGATCGCCTACTTCACCTTCCTCCTTCTCATGAACTCCAAGAAGGTTCTCGGCGATAAGCGTCCTGAGGGAACCGCACGTATTATCTGGAATGTCCTTATGATCTTCGCCACCACCGTCGCCACCGTCGGCACTTGGTGGGCCACCTCGGGAAAGAAATTCGGCGACGTCCCCGCCGGCATGATCGGAATGTCCTTCTTGGGGATCCTCTTCGTCGTAGGCACACTGTCCTTCCTAAAAAACGAGAAGAGGGCGTAACCCTCAAGGGCAGGCGAAAGCCTCTGGTGCTCTCATCTACTTTCCCCAAATTCACCTTTGCCTCTTAACTGCTTAGCGGTTCAAATCAGCGCGACATTATGAAATTCGGAATCATCGGAGCCGGCATGATCGGCCACTTCCACGCCAAGGCCATTACTGCTATGACAGGAGGCACTCTCCACTCGGTTTTTGACCTGCGTCAAGAGGCCGCCGAAAAGCTCGCTGGAGAATACGGCGGGACGGCATATTCCGACATGGCCGAATTCCTCGCCGACAAGGAACTGGAAATCGTCACCGTGGGAACGCCTTCCGGAGCGCACCTCGAGCCCTCACTGGCCGCCCTCAATGCGGGCAAGCACGTCATTTGCGAGAAGCCCCTCGAGATCACTCTCGAGCGTATCGACCAACTCACCGCCGCAGCCGGAGCCAATGGCAAAACCATTGCCGCTGTCCTCAACCGCCGCTTCCACCCCGGCATGGACGCCTTCAAGAAGGCTTCCGACGAAGGACGCTTTGGCACCCTTACAAACGCCTCCGCATACGTGAAGTGGTATCGCGATCAGGCTTACTACGATTCCGCCGGCTGGCGCGGCACCTGGGCCCTCGATGGTGGAGGTGCTCTGATGAATCAATCAATCCACACTGTGGACTCCCTTCTCTACTTGGCCGGCCCCGTGAAATCGGTGCAAGCCAACACCGCCTGCCTCGCGCATGAGCGCATTGAGGTGGAAGACATCGTGGTTGCCATCGTGGAATTCGAAAGCGGTGCCCGCGGCGTCATCGAATGCTCGACCTGCACCTGGTCCAAGGACGGCCACCCCGCCCGCGTACAACTCTCCGGCACCGAAGGCTCAGTCTTCCTTGCCGACGAAGCCTTTGAGATCTGGGACTTCATGGAGGAGAAGCCTGAAGACGCCGAGATTCAGGCTACTCTCATGAAAGGCCAGGAAGCCGGGCTCGGAGCCAACGACCCGAGCGCCATTAACTTCCACCAGCACCAGCGCAACTTCGAAGAAGTGGTCAATGCCATCGCCGAGGGCCGTGAGCCCACCACCTCCGCTTCCGAGGCGCGCAAGCCCGTCGCCCTCATCACCGCGATCTACGAATCCGCGCAAAACGACGGAAAGAAGGTCTTCCTCTAGGAAAGCACCAGATTCACCGCTAGCAGGGTCAATCCTGCGGCGAACACAAGATCCAGGGCGCGGCCTAGCTTTTGGTAGCCGCGCCTAATTTTCGGCACCTGGAGCAACCACACCCAGAGACACCAAAAGAAGAGACCTTCTCCCACGATCAGCCCCCACAAGACATAGGGCCACCACGATGGATGCCCCTCCGTTAGAAACGGCGCGACCACGCCCGCAAAAAACACGAGAACCTTCGGGTTGAGCAAATTGCAAAATAGCCCCCGTAAGTAGGGGCTCCTCTTTGGAACCAAGTCCTCACCTCCCCCCTCCTGTTTCTTCACCAAGCCCCGGGCCAACCAAAGCAAATACCCCGCCGCGAGCCACTTCATGGTCAGCGCAATCACGCCACCCTTTCCCAAAATTACCGCCATTCCTCCAATTGCGATCGTGGCGTGAAAAGCCAAGCCGGTCACGATTCCAAAAACCATTAACCATCCCGCTCTCAACCCTTCCGCCAGGGCCGTGCGCGTCAGCAGGAGCATATCCGGACCCGGGCTGAATTGCCCCACCACCATGATCAACGCGAAGGCCAAAAGCTCGCCGATCATTGGTCGAAGTAATGGCCGAGAATCTCCATCACGCCACGGCTTCCGTCTTTTGACGCCACCTTTCCTCCGCGATTTGCCACGTAATGCCGCACTTCCGGCACCGCATTGGCCGGACAACCACTTGCCGAGCAAACAGCTGGCCGAAGCATACTGAGATCGTTGTAATTATCTCCTACCGCAAGGATACTATCTGGGGAAACATCCCACCGCGCCGCTGACTCCACCAAACAAGTTCCCTTACTAAAATGCCGGTGGCTGAAGCGTAGATAGATGCCATTTCGCTCATAGGCCACCTCCGCCGGAAAATTCAACTCCCCGACGAATCCCAGAATCTCCTCCATCTCATCCTCCGAGGCCGCAATAATTCCAGCTGGATCGCCTTCCATGGAAACCCATCGTCCGTCGGTTTCCTTTTCGACAAACTTCTGAACCTTCTTTAGGGGGCGTTTCGCCTTCCGAAAAAGCCTCTTGTGTTCCTTTTCGCAAAGCTGATTCCAGTCATCGTGACCAACCCATCGTCCGAACTGTCCTGGAAAATAAATCTCCCGTTCCCGCGCGATGACGAAATCAGGGAGGATGGGAAACTTCGCTTCATTGAACCCCTCGACCAGCTGATAAAGCGATCGCCCGGTACAAATCCCCCAAGCTGCACCGTAATTGGATCGAACCCATTGCACGCAGTCGAAAAACTCTGGATCCAACCGAGGATTACCGTGAGGCAACATCAGGGTGTCATCGAAATCGAAACCTAGAACAGCTTTCCAAATAGGAGGTTCGGGAGCGATCGTTAACACGGTGATAAACTAGTAAAAACCTCTCGATTCAGGCAATGAATTTCACCGGGATCTTACTCACCCACCGGCAGAGCCTCGGGAATATCCTCCGGAATAATCTCCGCCTTCGGAATAATTTCTTCTTCGGAAACGATTTGCGCCTTGGGAATAGGATCCTCCTCAGGAACGATCTGGGCCTTCCCGGGCTTCACCAGCATTTTCACCGGGCGCTCAATAGGACCAGGGCGCTCCTTCCGCATCTTGATATCCACCCGACGGTTAGGCGCCTGATCCTCCTTCGATCCAGTTAGAACAATCGGAGAGGTCTTACCAAAGGATCTGATCAAAATCATCTTGGGATCGAGTTGCAGTGACTTGACCAACCAATCTTTCACCGCCTGGCTGCGCTTGGCCGAGAGGGAATCATTAAGGGCATCTCCACCGAAAGTGTCGGTATGCCCCTCCACCCAGCAATACATGGAGGGATTTCGGTCGATCAACATCGCCACCTTCATCAAGGTCAGACGCGCGTCGTCGCGCAGAGTCGCCTCATTATAGGCGAAGAGAAGATCACTTCCAATCGAGGCTTTATTTTCCTGAAGCTGCCCCGGTGACATTTTGGCATACTCATCGAGCCCGGTGTATCCCTTAATCACGCCAACTTCACTATTTCCGCCGGCTCCTTGCTTTTTGCCCAATTCAGAAATTACCGCGTCCGGATCAATAACATCCGCGAGCGGACTCCCGTCATCGATGACAATCTGGCCATTAGCGGCCTCCGGAAAGAGATTCTCAATTTTCCCAGCCTCGGGAATTTCAGCATTGGAATCATTTCCAACCACGGGCTCGGGGATATTACCATCCTCCTCTCCAATCAAAGCCGGTTGTTCGATTTTCACCTCAGGAAGCAAGGGATCTTCAATCTGTGTGTCGAAATCAATTTCAGCGTCTTTTAAATCAAATTGGGCGTCTTCAGTCGAATCGATCAACACCCCATCGATCTCCGGCTTCTCGAAAATCTCGTCAGCTGGTTCCTCTGCGTCCTCTTCATATTCAGTCTGAATTTCAGACATGTTGACCGGCTGGGAAACCCACTCCTGAGGCTCTGCGACCGGCAGCTTGATGAAATGGCTCCCGAAATAAATCAAAAGCATCAGGTGAATCACCAAGGCCACAACCACCGCAATGAGAATAGGCCAGCCGAACCCCTCCCGCTTCGGGGGGAGATAACTGCTAGCTTGTTCCCAAGAATACTCTTTGGCCATGTCTGTATTCACTATAACGACACGAAACAGCAGTGCAATTCAGGGAATATGAAGAATTTTTGCGCAATTAGTATTTCGTATCCCGCAAATTCCCCCTAATCAGGGGCTGTGAGTTGCACAGTTACAGGAATTGGTCTCGCAGGATTCGGCACCGTCGGCTCAGGCGTATGGAACATGCTTCAGGGAAATGGCGGCCTAATCACATCACGAACCCAGGATACGGTGCAGTTGGAAATCCGTAAAATCGCCGTCCGCGACCTCTCCAAAGCCCGTGATGGCGACGCCCCAGCCGATTTGTTCACCACCAATCTCCTCGATGTCGTCAATGACGACGCCGTCGATGTTGTCGTGGAACTCATCGGCGGAACCGATGCTGCCTACGACCTCGTCGAAGCCGCGCTCAAAGCCGGAAAGCCCGTCGTGACCGGAAACAAAGCCCTTCTCGCCGAGCGCGGAGGCCCGCTTTTTGCTCTTTCTAAAGAGCACAACGCCCCAATTCACTTCGAAGCTGCCGTCGCCGGAGGCATTCCAATCATCAAAGCGGTCCAGGAATCTCTCGTTGGAAATCGTATTGAATCCATTGCCGGAATTATCAACGGAACCTCCAACTACATCCTTCAACGCATGACCGAAGCCGGCCTCGGATACCCCGAGGCCCTCAAGGAAGCCAAGGAACTCGGCTATGCCGAAGCCGACGAAACCCTCGACGTGAACGGTTGGGACGCGGCACACAAGGCCATCCTTCTCGCGTCCCTCGCCCATGGATTCGTCATTGATCCCGAGCAAGTCTACGTCCGCGGCATCGAAAAGGTGACCCCTCTCGATATCCGCTTTGCCTCCGAATTGGGTTACGTGGTCAAGCTCCTCTCCATCGTCCAAAAATGCCAAAACGGCGATATCGAGATCCGCACCCAGCCATCCTTCCTTTCCAAAAAACACATCCTGGCCTCCGTCCACGGCGTCTTTAATGCCGTCGCGGTCAAAGGGGATCACCTTGGAGAGTCCCTTTTCTACGGTCGCGGGGCCGGACAAGGCCCCACCGCATCCTCTGTTGTCTCTGACCTCGTCGAAGCCGCCCGTAATTCCCGCGCCGACCGGGGATTCCTCCCCTACAAAGAATCAGGCCCGCTCCGCGAAATCGATGAGAGCAAGACCTCTTATTACGTCCGATTCTCCGTGAACGACCAACCCGGAGTCATCGCCGAAATCGCGTCCATTCTCGCCCAACACAAGATCGGCATCTCCGGCACCCACTCCCCTGTCGATGCCGACAATCCGGACGCAGAATTCCTCGAAATGGTTTTTCTTCTCCACACCTGCCCCTTCGGCCAGCTCAAACTAGCTCTTCAGGAAGTGGAAAAACTCGCTTGTATCACCGCCCGCCCTGTTGTTTTCAGGATCGAGAACCTGTAAGTCAGAATCTGGTTGCAAGAGACAGTCGTTAGTGACACTCTCCTTTCTAGGAGCCCTTGGCACAAGCCCTGCTTTCAGCGAACAACCCTATGTTTACGGAAAACTGGCTCGGAGGCCGCACCAAATAATACGCAAAGATGAAAGCCACAAAACTTGTTATTCTTACGACAATCCTCTCCACCGCTGCATCACATGGTGGTTTGATCATTACGGGCGCATTTGATGGTCCATTGTCTGGAGGAACCCCAAAGGGCGTCGAACTATATGTCACAGCTGACATTCCCGACTTAAGTATCTATGGCATCGGTTCCGCAAACAATGGCGGAGGTAGTGATAGCGAGGAGTTCACCTTTCCAGCAGGAGCCGCAACCGTGGGAGACTTTATCTACGTCGCTTCAGAGTCCACCCAGTTTGATAATTTTTTCGGTTTTACTCCAGATGCAACCTCGGGCGCAATGGCAATCAATGGGGACGATGCTATTGAGCTTTTTGAGAATGGAACAGTGATTGATGTCTTCGGAGACATCAATGCTGATGGCACAGGCGAAGCTTGGGAATACCTTGACGGTTGGGCTTATCGCCTCAATGAGACGGGACCTGATGGCTCGACTTTCGCTCTCGAAAATTGGACTTTCTCAGGCACCAATGTCTTTGACGGAGAATCCAGCAATGCCACCTCGTCTAACCCGATGCCCATTGGCACCTACACCGCTGTTGCAATACCCGAACCCTCCACTGCCTTCCTCGGTGGCATTGCTCTCCTCGGCCTCTTCCGCAGACGACGCTAAAACTTCACCAAGACTCTTTTCTCCTCCGTTATCAAACGATAACGGAGGATTTTTTTTGCCCATCCTCAAGCTTGCCTAATCCGCAAGCGCGCACTAAAGAGACCCCTCAGCTATGGCTCTCATCGTTCAAAAATACGGCGGCACCTCCGTCGGCTCGATTGACCGCATTAGAAATGTCGCTCAACGCATCAAAGCGGAGCGCGATAAAGGCAATCAAGTCGTCGCCGTGATTTCGGCAATGGGCGGTGTGACCGACAAACTGATCAGCATGGCCAATGAACTTGGTCAGGAGCCTGCCGAACGCGAGCTCGACGTTCTCCTCTCTTCGGGAGAACAACAATCCATCGCCCTTCTTTCCATCGCTCTGAACGAGGTCGGAGTCGACACTGTTTCCGCCACCGGACGGCAGGCCGGTATCCTCACCAGCGGCTCCCATACCCGCGGCCGCATCGAAGACATCAAGCCTGACCTCATCAACAATTATCTCGCCGAAGACAAAACCGTCGTGGTCGCCGGTTTCCAGGGCACCAACCCTGATGGATTAATCCACACCCTCGGCCGCGGTGGCTCCGACCTTTCAGCCGTTGCCGTCGCTTCCGCCGTGAAAGCTGATCTTTGCCAAATTCTCACCGACGTCGATGGCGTCTATACCGCCGACCCACGCGTCGTCCAAAAAGCCCGGAAGCTTCCGGAAATTTCCTACGACGAGCTCCTTGAACTTGCCTCGGTCGGCACCAAAGTCATGCAATCCCGCTCTGTCGAGTTTGCCAAAAAATACGGAGTGAAATTCGAGGTCCGCTCCTCTCTCAATGAAAACCCCGGGACGATAGTCACCGAAGAACACGAAGCCATGGAATCTGTAGTCATTCGAGGAGTCTCGATCGAGCGCTCCCAAGCCCGCGTCACCATCACCGGCATTCCCGACACTCCGGGCATGTCTGGAAAAATTCTCGGCTCCCTCGCCGAAGCGGAAATCAACATCGACATGATCGTCTCGAACATCGCCCATGATCGCCTCGCTCGTCATTCTTTCACGATGCATACCAACGACCTCGGGCGCGCGCAGAGTGCCTTAAAAAAGGTTCTCGACGAGATTTCACCCGAAGCCGAAATCGAAACCGAAGCTGGCATCGCCAAACTTTCCTGCGTCGGCATTGGCATGCGTTCACACTCTGGAGTGGCAGCCAAGATGTTCGAATCTCTCGGCGAAGCCGGCATCAACATCGGCATGATTTCCACCTCGGAAATCAAGATCTCCGTCACGGTGGACGAAGGGGAGATAGACGAGGCAGCGCGAGTTGTGCACACGGCCTTTAATCTGGACGATTAATTCCTAGCGCCCGCGCTTCTTAACCTGCAAGGGCGCTTTGAAATCGATATAGGAGATCCCCTTGGTATTTCCTTCCGCATCGAATGAACGCACCTTCATCGTTTTCACGGTATAACGCCCCTTGATATTCATCAGATCGGTGATTTCAAATTGCTTCAAAGGCAATCTCGACGGCTTGGGCCCGTAGCCGATCACCCGCATGAGCGCGCGCTGCTTTTTGGTAACCCACACACTGGTTTCCCGGTAGCGCCCGCTCTTACCTGGGTTGGCCACGTGAAGCCTCCAGCAGTCCTGCCCGTTAATCTTATCCTCTCCTACGACGGTAGGATTCGGCCAATACAAAAACGACAGAGCGAGGTCCTCATAACTCACATCTGAATCGGCAATGGGTGCGGCAATCTTGGCGGCTGGAAACTTTGCCCGCTTCCCTTCAACCAGCTGCTCCAGTTGCTGGCTGTTCTGCCCCAAACTCAGCAAAAAATATTCCTTCCCTCCATTCAGCGCGAATTGAATATTCTCCCCGCGAAGAAACATCGAGAGCGGGGTCTTGGTTCGCCCTTTGCGAATCGCGCCATGCAAATCCTGCGAATCTTGCAAGACGGCCACTTGGCGGACGGACTCCATAATGGCTTCGCCTTCGTTGGCCAAAGACAGATTGGAAGCCGCGAAAATGAGGCTCAGAGTGAGGATTGCTTTCATGCTGTTTTTTTAACAGTTCACCCCGTAAGACGACAAGAGGAATTCATCCATTCAACGAAACTGAAGAAAGATTTTGTGAATAAGATGTGAAAGCCCAGTGAGTATCGTATTTTTTTTGAATTCTCGCGACTTGGGGCTTGCCGAAAGCCTCTAGAATCCCGTTGCATTCGGTCCCGTCTTTTCACTTTCGTTTTAAATCATTCATGAGTCTTCGCAACCAGCTCTCGGAGCTTCTCTCCGACCTCCTTCCCATCAACCCTAAGGAGGCAGTCAAGGGAACTGAGCTTATTCGCCTTCTGAGGCTTAAACTGAGCGGAGAATACTCGGACGCCTCCCTGCGATACCACTTCTCGGTGATGTCCTGTGATCCCAGCTCCCCCATCGCGAAGGTGGAAAAAGGACAAGGCTACTATCGCCGTGGAGCCTCCATGCCCGAGCTCTCCCGAGTGCAGGGGATTGTTTCGATCTCCCAGCGAAATCTAGACGGCCTCGATGATCACAACGCACTCGATCAGGCGATGCTGCGGCTCAATAAGTTCCGCGCCATCGTGCAGAAGTATGCCGAAACCAAGGGTCAGTTTACCTTTGAATTTCGTGAATCCCTCTCGAAGGAAGCTCCTCTCGGCAACCTCTGGAAATTTCCTGAAATGGTAATGATCGATTGGGAGCATGGTGACTTCAGCGAGAACGGTCTTGAACTCGATCCGGCCCATCTCGCCCTGAAACAAACCCTTGGACTTCCTCCTTACCGTTTGTCCTCGGTGCGCATGCGTGTCGACACCAGCTACGATACCTTCCGCGAAGATCTCTTCCAGGCCATGAGCGCCTCGCTTTGGGCCAATGGCGGCGAACTTTATCTTGCCGACAGCATTGCCGATGAAAACCTCGCCGATCAAATCCGTCGTCTGGCTCTTCATCTGGGAATTGGTGTGACTAGCTTCGGTCTCTCCGCCGAAAACCTCGACGACCTTCCCCATCCTTCCCAGATCACCAACGCCATGGACCGGGAAACGGAAGCTCTCATGAGCCGGGTGAATATCGAACGCATTTCGGCTGGTGAATCCCGGACCCATTGCGGTTGGGAATCTCTCGAAGCCCTGAGGCGTGATCACCCCGAGATCAACCAACTGCTCGCCTGGCTGGGCGGCTCACTGGAAAGCGGTATTGTGAAGCCCTTTAACACGGAGCGATAATCGCCTTCGTTTCTTCCACCAATTCGTCGATTGATTTTGCTCCATCCAAGGGATGGAGCCATTGTTCACGGCGAAACCAATTGCGTTGTCGTTTGGCATATTGCCGGGTCGAGATAGCGATCTTCTCAAGACACTCTTCACGGGTGCATTCATCGGCCAAATAAGATTCGATTTCTTTCACGCCGATCGCTTGCCTTACCGTCTCGGCATTTTGCGGCAAGGCCCGCACTTCATCGATCGCACCATGCTCAAGCATCAACGCAGTACGAAGTTGAATCCGCTCAGCCAGAACCTTCCGGTCCCAGGTTAAGACCACTCCCTTGAGATTAAGTTCGTCAAGTGAGACGTCAAAATTGCGGCGACGTTCCGAAGCCGTCCCTTCGGTGAGGAGGCAGATCTCCAATGCTCGCGAAAGATGTCGGTGATTGTTGCTGTTCTGCTTCACCTGTCGGGCCGCCTCTTCCGGGTCGAGTTCCTGAAGTCGACGAAGCACCTCTTCAACTGACAGTTCATCCAACTCTGCTCGCAACACAGGATCAGCGGATGGCGCTTCGGATACACCGTGCGTGAGGAATTTTAGATACAAACCGGACCCACCAACGACAATTGGAAGCTTTCCCCTCAATTGAATTTCTTCCATCACCGGCTTGGCCAAACCGGCGTAGCGGGCCGCATCCATCTTTTCCTCCATCGATAGAAACCCAAAAAAATGATGCGGGACTTGCATCATCTCCCCGGCTGAGGGAGCGGCACTCAGAACTTCCAGCCCACGATAAACCTGAAATGCGTCGCCATTGACAATCTCGCCATCCAAAGCCTCCGCCAAAGACAGCGCCAAGGAGGTCTTCCCCGACGCCGTCGTTCCGCAAATGTAGAGAGGATCCCGTGGCACGTCCGGAGGATAAAAAAAACGGCCCGTCCGGAAAGCTCCGAACGGGCCGTGGTGAATTTTTAGCGATTAATCCTCCTTCTGCTCTTGAGCAGAAGGAGCTTCCTCCGCAGGTGCAGCTTCAACAACGGGTGCCTCTGTCACAGGTGCGGCCTCGGCTGCCGGCGCCTCTGTCACAGGTGCGGCCTCAGCTGCCGGTGCCTCTTCCGCAGTTGGCGCAGCCTCTTCCACAGGTGCGGCGTCCTCAACAGGGGGGTCTTCGGCAGGGGCAGCTTCCTCAGTGAGAGCCACTTCAGGAGCAGGCTCGGCAGCAGGCTCTTTTTCTCCAGAGCCGGAATTCGCCTCTCTGGCTTCATCCTCGCTCATATTGCCTTCATCGGCTGGCCCTTTGGACTTGGCTCCATTGACAATCAAAGTCCGCCCCATAAAGGGCTGGTCGTGAAGAATCTCCACGGCGCGCTTGGCTTCATCTACTCGTGCCATTGTCACAAAGCCATAGCCTTTCGAACGATGCGTGTTTCGGTTGTAGACGATATCGATGTTACGAACTGATCCAACTCCCTTGAAGAGGTCTTCCAGATCGTGCTCGGCAGCATCATAGGAAAGATTGCCCACATAGAGGCGAGAACTTTCTACCGATGAACTATCCGGAGTTTCCCGTGGCTTTTTACGGCCCTGGGCATTTCTCACGTTACTCTTACGAGGTCCGCGTGGCTTGCGCTCTTTGCGTTCATCTTTCCCATCGAACTTTTTGGCCGGACGACGCTGCTGGACCTGAGGCTCCTTGTAGAGGCCGATAGCTTTCAATAACTTCTGCCAAAAGGTCAAGGGCCTGCGTTTGGGCGCCTGACGGCGTCCCCCGCTGCGACGACGGTTGTTGTTATTGTTTCCGCCATTGTTATTTCCCCCTTCACGATTCCCGTGGGAATTGTCGCGATTACGGTTACGATTACGATTTCTGTTGCGATTGCGGTTTCTATTGCGATTGCGATTCCCGGAGTTCGAGGATGAATCTCCGGCCGACGTGTTTCTATTCGGTTCTGACATGTTTCCGATTGGGTTACTTAGTTCCCAAAATTCGCCGGCAAGCTTCGACCCCATGAAACGCGATTCCGAAGTCGCCTACCCATCTTTGCGGATCGGATAAAGGCTAGAGAAGAAGCTCCGGGAGATCTGAACGTTACTCACATCGGCCGAAAAGATAACTTTCCGACGGTGCATTCGTGAATGCGTTGTCAAACTAGGAGGACGGAATGATTAAGCAAGGGGTAATATTACCGACAAGCCGGTAAAAATCATAAATAATCGACGGTGTATCCTCGCCGCCTTGCCCTTTTTTTAGCTTTTCCCCTTCTGAGCTTCCCCAGTTGCGTCCAGTTTTTTACCAAAAACCAAGGATCCCGCCCCACCCCGACAATGGAAATCAACGGCGCCGGGGCCACCAGTGACCTCAAACCCGTGATCGGAGAGGGCAAATTCAGCATCACCGAATCGATCTTCCTTCCCAGCGAGATCGTCGAGGCAATTCGTGGAAATCCCAGAGAGTGAGACTGGTAAATAACGGAAAAGGCACTATTTTCTGTCGCATGAAGCGGATGATCATCGGAAGCGTCCTGACCTTCCTCTGCACTCTGGCAATTGCCCAGGACACCGAAACCGAAAATAAAGAGGCCAAGAAGTCCGCCTCCGGAGCCTCCATCTTCACCGATGGCAATGCTCGCACGATGAGCCTCTCCATTCCCGCGCCCCGGGGGCTGGTCCTCGACCGCGAAGGCCGCCCGCTCGCCCAAACCAAAATGGCCTACCACCTCGCGCTCGATTTCACCCGCTTCACCGAACTCGACTCACCCGAAAAGGCCATCGTGTGGGCTCAGGCCAAAATCGCCGAGTCGAACGCTCTCACCGGAAATGAAGTCACCTTTTCCGACGAGAAGCTCAATGCTTACTATCGCCATCGTCGCTGGATTCCTCGTATCGTCTCACAGGTCTTCGATGGCAAAAAAGCACAGTCTCTCGAAGAAAAACTCCCCGACGGGTTGGTCATCCTCCCCGTCTACATGCGGCATTATCCCGAGAAATCTCTCGCCGCCCACCTGGTGGGATACGTTGGCACCAAAACCCGCCTGCCCGATGGACCGATTAACGATGGCGACCCCCTCTTCGAGTCGGTCCAAGGAAAATCGGGTTTCGAAAAAGTTTACGACAAAGCACTCCGCGGCATTCCGGGCCGCAAAAAACTCATCTTCGATACCGAGGGCAACAAAGTCCTCGAAGAGATCTCTAAAAAACCTCGCCCCGGAGGAAACGTCGTCACCACTCTCGACCTCGACTGGCAACGTCATGCCGAGAGCGTCCTCCGTTCCGGTTGCAAACGCGGCGCCATGGTCGTCATCGACGTTATCACCGGTGAAGTCCTTGTCATGGCTTCACGCCCCAGCTTCGACCTCAACGAATTCATCCCCTACATCACCACCAAGCGCTACGAAGAACTGAAAAAAGACCCCGCCGCGCCACTCTACGCACGATCCTACCAATCGCAGTATCCACCGGCCTCCACCTTCAAACCCATCGTCGGGCTCGCCGCCATTACCACCGGTGCGATCAAGCCGTGGACTCTCATCAATTGCCCCTACTTTATTGAAATTGGTGGTCAAAAATTCCGAAACCACTCCGAAGGCCATCAAGGCGAAATCCCCGTTCAACGCGCCCTCGCCAAATCCGTCAACCCCTGGTTCTACCAGGTCGGTATTATGACCGGCCCACAAACCTTCCTCAATTCCGCGCGCAAACTCGGCTACGGGTCACGCACTGGTCTACCGCTTGTCGGTGAGACTCCCGGCAATGTTCCCACTCCGGAATACATCGAAAAACGCATGGGACGCCCAACCACGGACGGCGACGCCGCCAATCTTTCAATTGGTCAGGGCCTCCTCCTCGCCTCACCTCTCCAGGTTGCCCAATCAATGGCCGGCATTGCCAATGGAGTAGCCCTGATGGAACTCCGGCTCACGAAGCAAATCCAAGACTTCCACGGACGTGTTCTCGAAGCGCCTCTTCCCAAAAAACGCTTCGACCTCGATCTAGACCCTGAAGCCGTCGAAGTCGTGCATCAGGGAATGGAAGACGTCGTTCATGCGCCCTACGGAACCGGTCGTAACGCCGCCCTCAGCTTCACTATCATGTGCGGCAAAACAGGCACCGCCCAGTGGGGACCAAAATCCAAAAAACAGGGCCTCGCTTGGTTCTCCGGATTTTTCCCACGGGACAATCCCCGCTACGCCTTCGCCGTGGTCTACGAGGGACTTCCACACGAGAAAGTGAGTGGTGGACGCAAAGCCGCTCCCATGGTCAAAAAATTCTTCAATGAATTCAAAGACGAGATCAAGGAACAGATCATCGCTCCCGCTCGCGCTGCTGTCATCGACGAGGGAACAAATCAACCCATCACTCCCCTACCCTATCCCAACTCAAACGAAAGCGATTTCCCGGCAATCCCCAGGGCACAAATTATCAACGAAGACGAAGACATCCCTGTCGCTGAAGTGATCACGGAAGACGATCTCACGCCCGAAGCTCCGTCAGATTCACCACCTGCAAGAAAACTCCCTGAAACCGGTCCCCCCGCCCCACCAGTAAAGATCCCCGAGGCGCTTCCCGTGAACGAATAATCACCCTTTCAGCCTCTCTTCGGGAATTCTCCCTTTACGCGCGGCACGCAACCGTTCAGGAACTTCCCGTGCCGCAACGGCCCACATTTATCAATTTATCTTATGGACTTACAAATTGCATCACTTTGCGACTTCGCTGCCGAATATCAGGGAAAAATGGTTGTCTCCGGGACATTTGACGCCCTCGCAGCCAAGGCCACTCCCATCGTGCACCCACAGTGTTCGCTCGCCATGCGCTTCTGCTTCACCCCTGAAGATGTCGGCGACCATGAACTCACTATTACAATAATCGACGAAGATGGAAATGCCATCAACGACAAAATGCCCATTAAGGGAGCCATGCCCGTTCAGGTTCCCGACAATGTTGCCTTTGTCAGCCGCCACCTCATCGTGGGATTTCAGGGACTTCAGTTCCCCCAGCCCGGAGTTTACTCGGTAGACATTCTTGTCGACGGGGAACTCATCCAGCGCCTTCCCCTTCGCATTATCAAGGTAGACGAACAACAGCAAGGCGGACAGCAGCCTGCGTAACAAACATCACTTGTGAACCCTCGATCCAGTTCCACTTTTCGCTGCGTCCTCATCACTGGGGCCAGTTCTGGATTGGGGCTGGAATTTTCCCGCCAACTCGCTCCGCACGTCCAGACCCTCATTCTCGTCGCCCGACGCGAAAAAGTTCTTGAGGGAATCGCGGAGGAATTGGTCGCGGCCCACCCCGACCTCAAGGTCAAGGTCCTCGTCAGTGATCTCACCGATCCCGAGGCGCGCATCCACCTCATCAACGCGCTCTCCGAAGATGATCTCTATCCCGATTGCCTCATCAACAACGCCGGCATGGGCGATTACGGCGAATTTCGTACTTCCGACTGGTCCAAGACCGAGCAGATGATCCGCCTCAACATCGAGGCCCTCACCCACCTCTCCCACGCCCTCCTTCCCGGTCTTATCGCCCAGCGTGGTGCCATTCTCAATCTCAGCTCACTGGCGGGCGACCTCCCCATTCCAGACTTCGCGGTCTACGCCGCGACCAAAGCCTACGTGTCCAGTTTCAGCGAAGCCCTCCGACTGGAACTCCGCTCACAGGGCGTGCGCGTCCTCGCCGTCTGTCCGGGTCCCATCAAAACCGGCTTCGGTGACACCGCCCGACGCGACAGCACCACCAAACTCCCCGTTCAGGAAACCTTCTACGTCCCCGCCCATCATGTCGTGCGCGATTCCCTCCAATCTCTCATCAACGACCGTCCCCGCGTCTACCCCGGCCTTAAGGTCGCCGCCGTCGCCGGACTCATCAGCCTCCTTCCCCTCGCCGTTGTTCGTCTCGTGATGAGCCAGCGCCCTCGCAAAAGCGAATAATCCATCACTCAATAACTTTTAACCCAACAAACCAAGTAATGTCTCAATTCTCAGGAAAACGTGTTGTCATCACCGGAGCCGGACGCGGCATCGGCAAAGCCATCGCCCACGCCTTCGCTCGCGAAGGAGCAAAAGTCGCGATCATCAGCAGAAACGAAACCAGCTGTGGCGCGGCGGCCAAGGCCATCAACGCCGAGTTCCCCGACAGTGCCCGCTTCTATGGTCTCGACGTCGCTGACTACGATGCCGTTCAGGAAACCGGAAAGCAAATCATCGAAGATCTCGGCGGCATTGATGTCCTCGTCAACAACGCCGGCGTTACGCGCGACGGGCTTCTCATGCGCATGAAAAGCGAGGACTGGGACACCGTTCTCGATACCAACCTCAAGGGCGCCTTCAACCTCGTCAAAGCCCTTCAGCGTTCGCTAATGAAAGGCACCGACCCACGCATCATCAACATCAGCTCCGTCATTGGACTCATTGGAAATGCCGGTCAAGCCAACTACGCCGCCTCCAAGGCCGGCCTCATCGGCTTCACAAAATCCATCGCCCGCGAACTCGCCGGACGCAAAGTCACCTGCAACGCCATCGCCCCAGGATTTATCACCACCGACATGACCGACGAGCTCTCTGACGACCTCAAGGCCGGCATCGTGGCCAAAGTCCCTCTCGCCGATTTCGGTCAGGTCGATGACATCGCCAATACCGTCCTCTTCCTCGCCAGCCCGGCCGCCCGTTACATCACAGGCCAGGTCCTCGCAGTCGATGGCGGCATGACGATGTAACATGACTCTTTATCTTATCAGGCACGCCACCGCCGCCGCCCACGGGCTTTCCGGAGGCGACTTTGTTCGTTCTCTGGTGCCCAAGGGAATCAAGCAAGCCCACAGAGTTGGAACCTTCCTTCGCGAAAGCGACCTCATCCCCGACCTCGTCTTCACCAGCCCCGTCCTGCGCGCCAAGGAAACCGCGGAGATCCTCGCGGGGGAAGGATGCCCCTCTCCCATTGTCCAGTCCTGGCTCTCCTGCGGCATGCGGCCCGAAATCGCCCTTCAGGAACTCTCCGCCTACCGCGAGCTTGACGCCGTCGCCATCGTGGGACACGAACCCGACTTCTCAACCTTCATCGAATACCTTCTCGGCGCCACCCTCTGCACCATCCGAGTCAAGAAAGCTTCCGTCATCTCTCTTGAGATCGACCCACCCCGGCAAGCAGGCTCGCTCAACTTCAGCATCCCCTGCAAATACCTTCCGGAGTAGGACATCGACTTTCCATAAATCCTCTCCCGATTTCGCTTTGCCTTACTGCCTCTTTGCCTGATGGTTCGCCTCGTTATGGCGAAGCCAAAATCTGCAATCACTCCTACCCGCTCTGAGAATTTTCCCGAATGGTATCAACAAGTCGTCCGCGCTGCTGATCTTGCCGAGAATTCCGAAACCCGTGGCTGCATGGTGATCAAACCGTGGGGGTTTGCCATTTGGGAAGCGATTCAACGTGACCTCGATGACCGCTTCAAGGCCACCGGGCACCAAAACGCCTATTTCCCTCTCCTCATCCCCCTTTCCTACCTCGAAAAAGAGGCCGAACACGCTGAAGGTTTCGCCACCGAATGTGCCGTGGTCACCCATCACCGTCTCGAAGCGGAGAAAGACGAAAACGGCAAGACCCGCATGATTCCCTCCGGGAAACTCAACGAGCCTTATGTCATTCGCCCTACCTCCGAAACCATCATCGGCAACGCCTTCTCCCGTTGGGTCGAATCCTACCGCGACCTCCCCCTCCTCATCAATCAGTGGGCCAATGTCATGCGCTGGGAAATGCGTCCCCGCCTTTTCCTTCGCACTGCGGAATTCCTCTGGCAGGAAGGCCATACCGCGCACGAAACCAAAGAGGAAGCCCTTGAAGAAACGCACATGATTCACCAGCTCTATGCCGATGCCCTGCGCGACCTCCTCGCGATCCCCGTCGTGATGGGAGAGAAAACGGAAGCCGAACGATTTCCCGGTGCGGATGCCACATTGACTGTCGAAGCCATGGTCCAGGACCGCAAGGCCATTCAAGCCGGTACTTCACACTACCTCGGCCAAAATTTCGCCAAAGCACAGGAAATTACCTTCGTCGACCGAGACAATAAGGAGCAACACGTTCATACCACTTCGTGGGGTGTATCGACCCGCCTTGTGGGAACCTTAATCATGGCTCACTCGGACGATGACGGGCTGGTCCTCCCTCCCCGTGTCGCGCCCCAACAAATCGTTATCGTTCCCGTCACTCCCAAGGAAGACACCCGCGACGCCGTCATTGATGCCTGCCAGGCTCTCGCCACCTGTCTTCGCGAACAAACTTATGGCGGCGAACCGCTCCGCGTCCACGTCGACAACCGCGACCTTGGTGGCGGAGTTAAGAAATGGGAATGGGTTAAAAAAGGCGTCCCTCTGCGTGTCGAAATTGGACCCCGCGACCTTGAGGAACGCAAAGTTTGCCTCCAACGTCGCGATCAGCCGGCCAACGAAAAAAGTTTCATCGAAAAAGAAGAATTCCTCCGTGAGGTCGTTGAAACCCTGGACAATGTCCACCAATCACTTCTTCAGCGCGCTCTCGATTTCCGCGAAGAAAACATCACCGAATGCTCTGATCTCGAGACCTTCGAAAAATTCTGGGAGGAGGAAAACCCTGGTTGGCTCGTCACGCCCTGGGCCGGAAGCCGCGAGCAAGAGGAGGAGCTTTCCAAAAAGCATAAGATCACCATCCGCTGCCTCCCTCTCGATAAACAAGCCGGTCCCGAAGCCGATTGCATCCTCACAGGCTCCGCCACCTCATCGCGCGCAATCTGGGGCCGAAGTTACTAAAGTCTAGCGCCACTCAATTTCGGTGCCATCCGTCAAGACCTCACCAAGAATGGGGACAGACAATGATTCCTCGAGGATCAAGCGATTGGTCGTCGCCGCGATATCACGCTCCGCTTCAGGGTGATTGAGAATCACCCCTAGACACTTTACGCCTGCCTCCTCGATGGCCTTCACCGTCAAAATGGTGTGATTGATCGCACCCAACCAATTACCCACAACCACAATGACAGGCAGCTGAAGTTCCTTCGCCAAGTGGGGAATTCCAAAGTCCTCCCCTAGCGGCACTTCCCAACCACCGGCGCCTTCCACCAAGGTAAATTCCTGACCTTCTTGAACCGAGCGAATCTGTGAAACCATCTTACTCAACTCCAAGGACGAGCCCTCAATCCGCCCTGCCACCAGGGGCGCCACGGGAGTTTGGAAATAGCTCGGATTGATCACCTCCAGATCCAACACACCACCTGAGGCCTCCCACAGTCGTTCGGCATCTTCACGACTCCCGCTGCATACCGGTTTTAATCCCACCGCACCAATTCCCTTCTTGCGAAGTTCTTCGACGATGAGTGCCGAGACATAGGTCTTCCCAATGCCGGTGTCTGTGCCCGTGACAAACACCCCTGATAATTCCTCAAACACCTTTACCCTAGAGTTGGAGGTTAATCAGATACCAGATCGCGATCGCCAGAGCCAGAGTCGCCGTTTTCGACGTCCAGTTCCTCGCGAACCATTTCTTCAGATGATTGGCCATGGGATAAGAATATATCTTCGAGTTTTTTGCGGAAGTCCGCTTCGGAAAGATCACGTAACATCTTCCCATCTACAATAATTGAAATCGCTCCGGTCTCTTCACTCACTACAATAGCCACCGCATCAGTATCCTCACTGACACCAAATCCCGCCCGATGCCTGAGTCCGAGAGCGCGATCGGAGAGTTCTTTTTGACTTACTGGAAAGATACAACCAGCAGCCTCCACGCGCTCCTGCGAAAGAACCATACCACCATCATGAAGAGACGTTTTGGGATGGAAAATTGTCGTTACCAATTCCACCGATAGCTGGGCATCAATCGTGACCCCGGTGGACTCGTAGTTTTCCAAACTAATATTTCGCTCAATGGCAAACAAAGCACCAAAACGCTTGTTGGAAAGCTTCACCACCGCATCCGACAAAGCATCCAGAAACTCCTGCTGGTGACGAGTCGAGAAGGAAAAGAGATTAGTGCTCCCAAGTCGGGCCAAGGCATTTCGGAGCTCTGGCTGAAAAATGATCAAAAGGCCAAAAGCCAAAATCGCGGCCGCACTTTTAATGATCCACTCGATCACTTTTAGCTCCAGCAATTGCGAAGCGAGGGTCAGCACGATCACCACCACGGCAAGGCCAATTAAAATCCGGGCTCCCCTTGTCGAACGAAAAACACGAAAAATCTGGTAGATGAGCAACCAGAGAACTCCGATCTCGGTCGCAGCCCGCCAGTGTTCCTGAAATAATTCGATCGCGCTCACTTGTTAGAGCGAGTGTATCGTTAAAAGCAAAAACAAGCAACCATGGCCTCACCCGCTGCTATTTTCGAACCGCTCCTCAAGGATTTTCCGCCGAAAGGCAAAAATCCTCTCCAGTTTCTTACGGACATACAAGGCATGAGCAATTTCACCCAGAAACGACAATCCCACCGAGTAATGCACAAGATCGCGCATCAGAGTTCCACCATCCTTGGATTCAAAACAATGACGATGGTGCCAAAACCGATAGGGCCCCGAACGTTGTTCATCGATGAAACTCTCTCCTTCCTTCACTGATTTAATCTCTGTGACCCAGGGAATCCAAAAGCCGGGGAGAATCTTAACCTGATAGGTGATAATCTCACCCTCATACATTTCCTCCGAGGGCAGGGTCTCGATTTTAAATCCAAGATCAGGAGGAGTTATCGCATCGAGATTGCGCGGTGATGAGAAAAACTCCCACGCCTCCTCAATCGGAATCGGCAACCATTGATCCTGCTCCAGTGAATGAACCTTCATTATGGGGCATGCTACTCCTCTTTTTGGATCGGTCTTCCGAAAAGATCAAAAAGTGTTCCTACTCCGGCCTCGATAATCCCTTTACCGGCATCGACCGCACCATCGGGCACCTTGATGATATTGCCCGCACTGTCTCTAATAATGTTGACCGCTCCATCGAGCACTCCCTCTCCGGCACCAAGGATGACCCCCTGATTCTCCAAGATCACTTTGGTCGACTCCCCAACAACCTCACCGCCGTGCTTCAGCGCCCACTGCCCGGTCTCAGGAATCATTTCGAACAACCTCTCACCCGCTGCCGCGATCAATCGCTCACTGAGATCTTCCTGAGGCGAATCAATCGTTCCACTGATAACCAACGGGGTCCAAAGAAGTCCCAATTCCCCTCGCTCGAACACCTTGGTCTCGGCTCCCGGAAGGTGCGCCAGAGTACCGGGGGTGATTCCCAAGCGAAACTGCCCAAAGGTAATCCGGTCACCCATTAAGCGAAGCGTCCCTTCCAATCGCACCAAACCCTCACTCGCCAGTTTGATATTGGTAATCTCCAACTGCTCTCCTCGTTTCGAAAAATCAAGACTAGCCTCTGACAAAGCCAATCGACGGAATCGGACGGTATTGGCATAAGCCGCAATTCGATCCAAAACAGGGAGCGCGGTCAGAACACCATCATCGATCTCGAGAGTCCCTTGAACCCTCGCATCCTGATCAGGTCTCCCGGAAACCTTGTAATCAATCTCAATCGGCCCCATGAGGCGCTGCTTCCAATCTTCGGCAATCACCTCCTCCACACGGGTCCCAGTCACATCACCGCTAAAATTCCAATGCCCGTCATCGAGTGAGTAATAGCCCTCCATCGTCAGCCGCGAACGCTCCAAGGCATCGAGGTCAGCCGAAATCAAATGAAAGCGGTTTCCAGAATAGCGACCTTTGGCATTCTTGAGCACAAGCCGATTCACCTTGTCAATCGGTGAGCGGATCTCTCCACCCCGCAAATCCAAATCATAAACTTCCTCCCCAGAACCGGGCACCACTTTCGCACCCACATTCGACCAGGACCACAATCCATCGTCGGTCTGGGCCCGACCATCCACCGAGGCCACATCGACCTTCGTCACTTCCACTTTGTCCGGGAGGAATTGCGCCCAGAATCCTGCATCTTCATCTGAACTATCCTCCTCAGGAAGAACCTTCGGAGTCACGTCGACAGCTTCCTCGCGATCGCGCTCACGAAAATCGGCCACGACTTTAAGATGACTCAGACGAACATCTTTGATGCGATATACTCCGTCCCATACAGCTCCAATTTCAACCGAGGCTTCGAGATTTGATCCCTGAATATTTCTAACTCCGTCCTCTCCCGCATAATCGAAATTATCGACAGACGCATCCCAGCCAGTCCACCGAAAAGAAGAAAAGGAAGCTTCCCCCCCCAGCAAACTTCCAGCCTCTCCTCCCACCATCACCCGGAAGTCATCACTGCGCAGATAACTCCTGACAGCCCGATAGCCCAAAATAATCCCGACAATCCCGGCAAGCAGTAAAGCCACACTCAACCACGTAAACCACTTCAACACTCCTTTCCCGGATGTCTTCTTCTGCTTCTGTTTGGTTCGGCGGCTCCGTCTGGACATGGCGTAAATGTAGCAAGGCCCAGCAGAGAGGCAATCCCTCAGCAATCGGACCTTATTTCAATAGAATGAATCGATGTCTACTCCTTGCGCAAATCCTCCACGATAATCTTCCAGATGGAAAAACCGGACTTCATGAGGCGCTCGCGCTCGCGATCAGAAATTTCCTTATCTTTCTTCGCGCTCTCCTCCTTTTGTTCGAGCGCGAGTAAGCGACGCTTAACCATCGATTGCTTGCCGCTGCTCATTGCCGAAGTGTCATCAGCATAAAGAGCAATTTCACCAATCGACCACTGCAGTTTATTAAGCCTCGGCGTCAATGTTGACGCATTCGCTTTATCGACAATCGATCCCTGCACCGCAGCAGCAAGGCCCTTGAGTGACTCGGAGCTGGAAGACTTCCCTTCTTTTGCCCGCTTACCAATTTTCAACAATTCCTTGAAGTATTGACGCCCAGCGCTCTCCTGCAGGCGGTCCTCGATCACGGCCTTCTTAATCTTATTGCCCACTTTGATATATTCCCGTCGGAGCGTGGCTTGATCCTTGGTGAAATACTCGGCTCCATCAATCCGGGCCACCGCCCAGGCCTTAAAAATATCAGCCGCTTTGGGCCCCAATTCGTGCAATGAGCCGTCGAGCTTATCAGGTTTTTCAGTGTCCATGGTAAACAGCTGCGCCTGCATGCTCACTCCGCCCAATGCCCACAAAAACATCGTTGCTCCGACTGTAAATACATCCCGTCTCTTCATCCTAGGGGGCAAAGTAGCACCGCTTTGTAAAGGGGTCACGTTTGGCTTTCTGGAAAATTGTAAAGATACCGGCCAATATCTTTACAATCTTCGACATTTTCCACCAAGCTGCTCCATAGCCTGAACCACTTTTTCGACACAAGCCTTCTGGGTCGACGTCCCAGCCGTCACCCCAATCCTCTCCCTCCCACACAATTTTTCCCGCGACAATTCTCCAGCTTGGGAAATCAGAAGAGAATCGACCCCCGCTCGACGCGCGGTTTTGACCAATTCCCGGGAATTATTGGAATTTTGACCTCCGACAACCACGATGAGGTCGCATTTCCCAAGCAATTCTCCCAGAGCCCGTTGACGATTCTTAGTAGGCTGGCAAACGGTGTCCCTGAAACAAACTTCGCTTTCAGGAAACTGCTCCTCCATCGCCGACACCAGACACCGCACCCGGTCAATCAGTTGGGTTGTTTGAGAAACTACCCCATATTTTGGCATGATCGGCAAAGTCTTCAAATCTTCCATCCCCTCAATCACTCGGGCATCCGGAAAATCTCCTGTCAATCCTCTCACCTCCACGTGCTCTTTCTTTCCGATCACCACGGGAAAATATCCTCCGGCTACCAGACTCGCCAGTGAGTCATGAGCTTTCCGGACTAATGGACAAGTCGAGTCCTTGAGGTCGTAACCCATTTTTTCCCAACGGAGTTTCTCCTGATCGGATGCCCCATGAGCCGTCACCAGCACCTCCCGAGTGGTTGCAC
Source organism: bacterium (assembly GCA_018222765.1). GTDB lineage: Bacteria > Verrucomicrobiota > Verrucomicrobiia > Verrucomicrobiales > Akkermansiaceae > SW10. Next base: position 172,725 of record JAAEZT010000001.1, read on the forward strand.
GAGCTCCAAACAGGTCACCTTCCCGAATTCCCAAAGAACGCATTTTTTCCCGCACCACCTCATTATGAACCAACTCTCCAAGAATCGTCAGCTTAGTGCTCTTTGCCCTCTTTTCAGCAAGAGTAATCGCATCCCTCACCCCAAAACACATCCCATAGTGACTCGCTATGATGATCTCAAACCCTTTGCTTTGCCCCACAAAGCCACCCCCTAAAAAAGGGGTCCCTTCTGTCCTTTTCGATCTCACTTTACTTTGCATTACAAAGCCAGCGTCCTCAGCGGAGAACTTTGTCAAAAAAAATGGAATCTTTGATAAGATATCGTTCAAGGCCTACGTTCTATCCATAAAGCCTTCCTTACAGTGAAAAATTCCTCAGCCCCCCTCGCCCAGGTTTCCTCTTTTCATAGAATCAGAAACCTCATCTCCACCACCATCAAAATGATTACCGGACTTCTGCGATCCTAGAAGGCCCGATCATAGCGCTCAATCCCGGACACAATTGCCTGCGCCGTCAGATCTTGGTAGCCTGAAGTCTTACAACGTGAGCGCTCGTAGGAATTACTAATAAAGCCACATTCAACGAGGACGGCTGGACAAACAGTCTGACGAAGAACCGCAAACCGGCTGAACCGGACACCTCGATTTTTCACTTTCAGCTTACGAATTAACTCCCGCTGAATCGCCGAGGCAAGATACCGCCCTTTCTCACCGGTGTAGAAAGTCTCCGCCCCTCGCACCGAAGTGTATTTCGTGGCGTTAAAGTGAATACTGACAAAAACAACATTGCGGTAGCGGTTGGCAATCTCAGCCCGCTTGGAAAGACTCAAAAAGACATCGCTTCTCCTCGTCATCGTGACCTGATAGCCCCTTGCTTTCAGGATCGCCTCGACTTTCCGGGCCACCCGCATATTGAGATCAGCCTCTGCCACCCCGCCCCACAGGGCCCCGCGGTCTTTTCCTCCATGACCCGGATCGATAATTACCCGCATCGCCTTAGGAGTGACTTTGCGCACCTGTGAAGGCGTCACCTTCACTGCCGAACTCTTGGATGGAATCCTAATTTTCTGACCCAGTTTCAAGGTTCTAGGATCAGAGACCTTGTTGTAGGCCATCAAACTCGAAACCGGGACCCCATACTTTCGGGAAATGGAATAAAAGGTCTCCGATTTTGCGACCACATGCGTCGCCCCGCTGACAAACCCGAAGCCCAACAGAGCAGTCATCAATAAGATGAATAAATTTTTACCTCCGCACGTGCTCATAGATCCCAAATCTAGAGGCAGTGATAGAGATTTATTTAGGACGGGTCAATAAGTTTTTAAAAAAACTTAACTATTTTGACACCCTAGCTTTCAAGCCCATCCACCTTTTGACTCTTTTGGAACCAACGAAAGACGGGAATCAGCAGATAAATCACAAAAATGACCGCTGGGGCGTAGACCTTGAAATTCATTATAATTCCCAGCAAAACAGCGGTCCCGAGAAGAGTCCAAACGTTTGCCTTCGTCTTCAGGTCAATTTTTTTAAAACTTGGGTAGCGCACGTTGCTCACCATCAGCAGAGAAATTCCCAAAATCATGGCCGCCAGCACATAAGCCCCCCAGCCCAGAGTTCGTTGCTCTTCATGGAACTTAATAATAATAAAGGTCAGCGAGGCCACAAAGCCCGCCGCCATCGGAATGGGTATCCCCCGGAAATCCCTCCCTCCTTTTCCTATGCGGGCCAAACAGTTGAATCGAGCCAGGCGGATTCCCCCACAAAGAAGATAGATGAAGGCAAAAGCCCAAGTGATCCCACTCCCTTCAGGATCAAAGGGGGTCACCACTTCCAAATCAGCCAAGACCGCTCTCGATACCAAAAGGGCGGGAGCCAGCCCAAACGAAACCATATCGGCAAGCGAATCGAATTCCTGGCCAAAAGGCGATTCCTGTCCCCCCATCCGCGCCAGCCTCCCGTCGAGTAGATCGAACAGGCAGGAACCAAAAATATACAGCATCGCGGTCTGATACGACGGCATCGCAGCAAGAAGGCTTTCTTCCTGCATCCCCTTGAAAATTGTCAAGATCGCCAGAAAGCCACACAGGAGATTTCCTGCCGTCATCAAATTTGGCAGCAGATAAATTTTGGGTTCTTCGTCTTCCTGACTCATGGTCTTGGGGCGACAATACTGCCAAAGCCAGCCGCAGATTAAAAGCCTCAACTCCCCTCTTTCCCATCCCGGTTTTCATGGCATGATCTGCCCATGCAGCTTAGTGGCGACTTAACGATGGGCACCCTCCTTGAACACTACCCCGGTGCCCGGCGAGCTCTATTTTCAGCTTTTCATATCGGCGGATGCCAATCCTGCTCCTACGAACTGACCGACACTCTGGCCTCGGTTTGCGAAAAAAACGAAATCGACATGAACGACGCCCTGATTTGCCTCTCCAAGAGTCAAGCTCATGACATTGAAATGCTCATCTCCCCCTGCGAGCTCAGAGAACTCCTCGCTTCCAACCAAGAATTCATCTTTCTCGACACCCGCACCCGTGAGGAATTCGAAGCCACCTCCATCACAGGCTCAGAACTCATGACCCAGGAACGCCAAACGGAAATCTTCGCCGACAAAAACCAAGATCAAAAAATCATCCTCATTGATCACCAGGGAAGAAATGTCCTCGACCACTGCGCCTGGTTCCGTGGACACGGCTTAAAGAATACCTTGGGGGTTGATGGCGGAATCGATCGCTATGCCCGTGAAGTCGACACTTCCATTCCCCGCTATCGACTGGAACTCGACTAAGCAGTCCTGACAAGCTGGATTAGCGGGATATTTGATTGCATAGCGGCTCAGTATCTACAAAAAACGGGCCAAAATCTCGACCCCCCGGCCTCGCTCATCTCTGGGTTTTACGCTTCCTTTGGAGGGAACCTCCCACCAAAACTATATTAATCCCTATGAAAGCACCACTTGCATCCACCCTTCTACTCGCCTCAATTATCAGTGCTGGCCAGGCCGCAATCATCGGATTCAACGAAGACTTTACCGGCGCAACCCTGGACCCCGCATGGAATACCAATGGGAGCGGAGGAGCTTTGGACGCCGCAAACGGTGCCTATTCAATCACGAATACCAATGGGAGCGGAGGAACCAAGCTTTCCCGAAACGAGGGTGGAACTCTCGGAGATTACACCCACATGGTCACCCTTGGCCTAAATTCTTTTATGGGTACTGGAGCTGACGTTAAGTGGAAAACCTTCGGTGCTGACGGGTTCACGGAAATTGTCTTCAATAGCTTTGGAAATGTGCGCCAGTTTCACACTGGGGGAAACCTTTATACTAATGTTCCAATCACCGTTGCCGATGGAGACACTCTGAGCTTCAAGCAAGTTTACACACTCTCCACCAATACGATGGATGTAAGCTATTCAGTCAACGGAGGCGCAGATCAGAGTCTCTACTCAGGCACAGGAAACGGCGCGAGCGGTTTCCAGAATGTCATCACGAGCTTTGCTGAGGTCGAAGTCTTTGAATTCGGAGCCGGTGATCCTGTTCCGACCATTACAATTCAAGAATGGAGCCTCTCACCGACTGTTGCAATCCCAGAACCAAGCACATCACTGCTCCTCGTAGGCTGCTTTGCTCTCACGGCGATCAGACGTCGCCGCTAGTTTCAATTTGTAGTTCGCTTGCGACACCCGAAACCTTAGGGTTTCGGGTTCTCTTTTGTAAACGGCCAGAATTCCATTTAAAGACTACTTGGCGAGTTATCCCCGGAGTATCGCTGCACCCTCCAACCTAAACTCTCCACCCACAAGAATCATGCTAGCTCTCTCCAAACAAATGCGATCTTTTCTCCTCTCGGGCTGTCTTTTGCCAGGTTTCTCGGTTCTCAACGCTCAAGACAAGGTCAAGATTACCTCCTCGGTCGAAGAGGGCGAGGTTGGATCGCTCCTCGATGCCAACGAGCCCTCGTCCTCCTCGGACTATCGCATTTCGCGACTCAGCTTTCATCCCAAAAGAGGAAGCACCGAATGGATACAATACGAATTCCCGGCCGCAACACGGATCGAGAACATCGGAGTCTACTGGTTCGACGAAGCGCAAGCTGGCGCCTACGTCCGCAACGAACGAAAGGAAATCCTTCCCCGCTCTTGGAAGCTCCTCATTTGGAGAAACGGTCAGTGGCAAGCCGCAAAGACCACAGAAGATCAACTCGGCGTTGAGCGAGATTACTACAATGTCGCCAAGCTCACCGAAGCGGTAACGACCACCAAGTTCAAAATCGAAGTCGAACTCCATGACGGACTCTCCGGAGGAATCCTCGGCTGTCAGATTAACAAGGCGTCGACCCCCGAAGCAGAAAAAACCTTCACCGATCCCGATCAAGAATTGAAACGAATCAAAGCAAAGGCCAGCAAGACCTTGGCTTTGGATGTGGACGAGTTCAACGGCTACTCCCACCTCAATGGAAACCGTCCAGAGTTCGACGGCTGGCTCAAAAAGGACAACAATGGGGAATTCCTTGAGAAGAACGTTCCCAAGTTCCTTTGTCCGAACGAAGACTTCACCGAGGTGTTCAACTACCGCTGGTGGATGATTACTAAGCATCTCAAGGAATGGAAAGAAGACGGCAAAAAATTCTACGTCTTTACCGAGTTCCCGGGATTCCCAGGCTGGGCCGCCAACAGTGGCGCAATCCCCGCTCCGGCAGGTCATCAGTTTTACGATCTTCGCTGGATGCGTGACTCCAAGTATCTCAAATCTTACGCCGAATACTGGCTCGCTGGACCGCCCTCCCGTAAAATGCAAATCCAGAACAATTGCTGGTTGGGAACTCTACCAAGACCTCAGAGCCACCACTACACCAGTTGGATGGTCGATGCTTCCGAAGCCATGCTCAAGATTCACCCGGATGCGGAGTGGAGAGATCGACTGCTTCCCGCGATGGAAAAGCACCAGGAAGTTTGGGACAAAATTTTCCAAGTGAAGGCTCCGGGCAAGACAACGGACGGGCTCTACAAGTGCCTCGACATGTATGACGCCAACGAGTTCACCATTTCAACCACCCTGAGCTTGATCGCATCTGAAGGCGCGTTCTCTAAATACACCGTCGAAATCAATCAGGAAGAACCCTACAAAGGTCAAGAGCGCTGGCGGCGCTACTTCACCGATGGAAAAGGCTGGCACCTCGCCTTCGACGAAGGGATGAAAAGCGATCCTCTCGTCTATCCTCAACCATTTGATCTGGAGAATTACAACACTGTGCCTCAGCCCTTCGGTGGGAACCACGATTGGTACATCGACAAGAATGGAGAGCGCAAAACAAAGAACCCCAACAGCTATCCAAACTGCTTCACCGTTCGCCCTTCTCTCAACTGCTACATGTTCGGAAACTACCAGTCACTCGGGAATCTCTACGCGCAAAAAGGCGACACTTCCAAGGCGAAAGAATACTCCGAACGAGCCGAGAAACTTCAGGAGAAAATCGTGAGCGCGCTCTGGCATAAGCCTGCCAGCAATGACAAGCACGTCTATTATGAGAAGCGCGGCGCTATCAATGATCCCTTTTTCTACTCACGTCTCTCCGGTGATAATCTCTACACTGGAGACGTCGGCGATCCACTAGGGATCATTCGGGAGACGGTTGGTTACACGCCTTGGTATTTCAACATGCTCCCCGAGGAGGACGCGCAATACGATATTGTTTGGAAACAATTGGCCGATGAAATGGGCTTTAAGCAACCCTTCGGAATGTCCACCGCCGAGTATCGTCACGACTTTTTCAACGAGATGTCCTACGGCTGGAATGGCCGCGGTTGGCCCTTTCAAAACTCTGTCGTTTACAAAGCCTTCGCCAACTACCTCCGGAATTACAAAGACTCTCGCGGTGACATCTCCGAGGAAGATCGGAAGTTACTCTACCATCACATGAGGCAATATGTGGAACTCCACGGTCGGAGACGCACCATCGGCGAATGGTATCTCCCCCGCACCGGAGGCTACCGCATGCCGGGCGGTGGCGACGTTGTGCAAAGCTCCCCCGCGATGGGCAAAGGTTTCGGTGACGTGCAGGACTACTTCCACTCCACCTTCCCCGACATGTTGATCGAGGATTTACTCGGCTTCCAATCCAAGCACAAAAAAGAATTCACCATTCACCCTCTGCTCCCTGAGGACGAATGGGACTACTTCTATTTGGGAGACCTGCGCTACCACGATCATGAGGTCGACATCCTTTGGAAAAAAGACTGGGACGAGAGCAAGCCCGGCAATCAATCCAAGCTCATCGTCTGGATTGATGGGAAGCGGGCTGCTGAAAGCTCTAAGTTGACACGCGCCTTGCAAGTTCCACTCCCTTGACGTAAAACATTAGCTGGAACGTTCCGCTTCTTAACTGGTCATGTTACTCTTTAAAATGGGCATCGTATTTGCGTGCCTTTTCTCTCTGATCTTTGGCACAGCGGCAAATGCTGACGAAAAGCCCAAGTTCACCGACTACTGCGAGCGTCTCGAGCAAGAAATCCAGGGAAAGAAGCACGGCTTCCTCGCGGGGAACGTGACTTATTATGTCGGCGGGTATCACGCCAGCTGGAAACTTTACGAAGACGAAACCATCGGGCTAACCCACCCTTTTCATCACGATCTCCGCGGTCGTGGTGCCGCCCTCGTTGAGAGTGGAATCAGCGGTAGCGAGAATACCGGAAGAGGAAACGACTTCATGAGCTGGGAGTTCTACAAGGACACCCGCGTTCTCTACGGCAGCGTCATCATTGATGGAAAAACTTACAAACATCCAAAGCCTACGAGCATGCGTTGGCGACCCGACAAGATGATCTGTGAGTATGAAGTCGCCGGCGTTACGCTCAGGGAAGAAAAATTCATCGGCGCCAATGATGCCGCGGCCTCCATCATCACAGCTTCAAAACCGGTCATCCTCCAGTTCTCCGGTCAGAGTCTCTTCACTAGGAACAGCGTCTCCTCTTCCGCGACGATCAGATATGATGCCAAAACCAAGGCTCTCGTCATTGCCGAAGCCGGAATGATGAAAGCCCGACCCGACCCCGATGGCCCTGAGCGCGTCGGCCCCTCCATCTACACCGGCATGAGCACGGTGATGGGCTCCTCTCGCCAGTTCGCGGAATCTCTGGTCACCAAGAGGGACGAGAAAGGCATCCAGCATTACACCTTCTCCGTCCCCTGTGACACCAAGGGTACAGTCGTTTCCTGGGCGATGCATGACGACGAAGCCCCCGCCCTTCAGGCCGCAACCGAGATCATCAAAAATCACCAGTCCTTGCTCTCAGCCAAGACCGCCGAAATGAACCGGCAGCTCAATGAGGAGATCCCCTACTTTCGGTGCCCAAACGACAAGTTTGTCGATATCTACTATTACCTCTGGTCGCTCTACCTCATGTATCATATCGAAGTGGGTAAGGGATGGGAACTCGAGGGACACACCCAAACCGCGGTGAACAATTTCCTCGGACTTCACCGCTATGATGCGGCCTTCCAAATCAAAGTGGGAGCCTGGACCACCGACAAACGCAGGTTCGCCTATGGCAACGTCCTTACCTGGAAACACCTCACCGAGAACAACCGCTTCCGGGAACACCCCAACGGGGCCCGGGAGATTTCTGACAATAAAGGCACCACTTGGCACAGCGGCGCCTACGGACCTGAGACTTCAGAACACATCCTGGGAGCTTGGCAGATCTACCAACACACAGGCGACTTGGACTTCCTTCGGGATGCTTACGAAGACCATTTCGAGAAACTCTTTCGCAAACGCCTCACCGGTTTCGCAATGAACGACTTCGAGGTTGGCGACACCCTCGAAAACATGGCTCGCGTCCTCGGCAAGGAAGATGACGTAAAGCACTGGAAAAAATTGATCCGCCGTGACCCCGAACACATCCGGCTTATGTTCGACCAGCGTTGGGAATTAAACGGAGTGCCCAACTACTTCGCAGCCCCACCAAACAAAATGCTCATGACCAATGCATTTTGGGCCATGCGCTCTCCCTATTTCCCAAAAGAATACGCGCAAGCGATGGTTGAGGACTGGGCTCTTGATCGAGAGAAAGGCTTTTACGGCGAATGGTTCCCGCTCGCAATGGCTAAGGAATCGGCAAAGAGCTTCGCAACCCAAGACGACCATGCTTTCGGCTACACTCCCGACACCGCCTACTTCACGCTCGACGGGATGTTCCGCCAGGGTCTCGTGGCCGAGGCCACCGAGCTAACCCTCAACCACCTCTCGCACTACAACTACCACCACGAATGGAAGATCCCTGTCGCCCCCGAAGCCTACGAGCGCGATCTCACCCTCTTCGGCGACCAATATTCCAACTTCAATGCCGGTAAGATCCTCCTCTATCTCGAAGGCATGGGGGGGCTGAACGTATCCCTCCCGGATCAAAAACTCACCCTTCGTCCCGCATTACCCAAAGCCTGGGAGTGGATGGAGATCCGGCTTCCCATTCAAAACCAATGGACGCATATTCACTATCGCCACGACCGAATCCAAGTCAAGGGCAGCCCAATTCCTTGGGAATTATTTAAGCAGCCCTAAAGCCATCAAGCCCACTTTCTACAAAAATAAGACCAAACTCTCAATCCCGCACTCTTGCCTGCAGATCGAGGCATCCACTGTAATCCCATTATTCCATGAAATTATTCCACTCTACCTCAACCTTACTCTCTGCCCTTGTCATGACCCTCGCTTCATCCTGCTCCGACCCCGAGAATAACGAGAATCAACCAACACTCGAAACCTCTGTCTACGGAACACTGCCCGATCAGCAGGAGGTGAAAATCTTCACTCTCACAAACGCAAACGGCATGACCGCAAAGGTCACCGAATACGGTGCCATTTTGGTATCCGTCACCAGTGCCGACAAAAATGGCAAACAAGCCGACCTAACCCACGGTTACGATGACCTAGACGGATGGCTCACCAACACTTCCTACTTTGGTTCGAGCGTGGGACGCTTTGGCAATCGAATCGCGGACGGAAAGTTCACTCTTGATGAAAAAGAGTATCAGCTCGCAACTAACAACGACCCCGGCGGCATCCCCTGTCATTTGCACGGCGGCATCAAAGGCTTTGATAAGGTTCTTTGGAAAGGCGAGCCATTCGAAACAAAGAACGCCAGAGGAGTCAAATTCACCTACGTCAGCGCCGATGGCGAAGAAGGCTATCCCGGAAAGCTTACTGTCGAGACGACATACACGCTCAATGACAAAGACGAATTGAGTTGGGAAACACAGGCCACCACTGATGCTCCCACGATTTTGAATATCGTGCACCATTCCTATTGGAACCTGAGTGGCGACTCTTCGACCTCGATCAATGACCACGAACTCACTCTCTTTGCAGACCACTACCTTCCCACAAATGCTGGCCTGATTCCAACTGGAGAAAAAGCTCCCGTGAGCGGAACACCGCTGGATTTCACCGAAGCAACGCCAATTGGAAAACGGGTCGGGGAGGACTTCGAAGCGCTCAAACTGGGCGGCGGCTACGACCACGCTTGGGTGCTTCGTGGCGACAAGGAGGGCGAACTCACCAAGGCGGCCAGACTACACGATCCAAAGTCGGGAAGAATTCTCGAAATTCTCACCAACCAGCCCGCAATCCAATTTTACGGCGGGAATTTTCTGGATGGAAAAGTCACCGGAAAAAACGGCCAAAAATATCAATACCGGACCGCACTCTGTCTGGAAACCGAAGGGTGGCCGGACGCTCCAAACAACCCCTCAGCTCCAAGTGCCGTCCTTCGCCCTGGAGAAACTTATCGCCACATCATGGTTCACCGCTTCTCTGCGGAATAATTTCACATCAGCGAATTGCGCCGAGCAACTGCTCCGGTTCGACTTCTACAAAAACTGGCCCGAAATCTCAACCCCACAATCTCGCTTACCACCGGCTTTGCATCTAGTATTCAGTTGCGAAATTGTCGCTAGGACTAGTTCCCCAAAAACAAACACCGAATTATCGACATGAGAAACATCAAACAGACCATTCACAGAGGGAAAAACAATCCGGTTTTCGTGGTTTTGGCGGCCTTCGCTTGGATTCCGTGTGCCAAGGCGCAAGTCGAGTTTTTCTCTGAAGACTTCACCGGGCCTCTCGATACAGGCGTCTGGTCTCAAAACGGGAACGCAAATGGCCACACCGGAATTGAGGATGGCTCTTATGTCATGACCGCCGAAAATGGTGCTGGCGGAACAAAGCTGGTCCGCTTCATTGATGGCACCGCTGGCTCATTCCGAAATGAAATCGAAGTGGATCTGGAACCCTTCCGTCTTGATGCCAATCCCGGCACCCAGTCGGATTTTAAATGGAAAATGTTCGGCCCCGACGGCTTCATGGAAATCGTTCTCAACAGCTTTGGAGCGATGCGCTTGTTCCATAATGATTCAGACGGAGGAGGCGGAAACATCCAACCCAACACCAACATCGAAATCGCGGATGGCGATCGATTGAAGCTTGTCTATGAGTACAATATCGACACGGATAAAATTACAGTCACCTACGCCCTTAACGACGACCCCGAAATCCTGTTTTATAGTGGAGGAGGCATCGATGGGCCGATTGGCGATATCATCACGAACTTTGTTGAGGTCGAGAATTTCAAATGGGGCAGTAATCAGGCCATTAAAATTGTCACCGGCATAGACTACTGGAATCTTGTCGATCCGCTTGTCGATCCTGTCGACCCTTCGGAGCCCGAGCCGCTAGCGATCACCGAGATTGACTACGATCCTGTCGCCGACACTTTCCGCTTCACATGGAATTCAGAGCCCGGAAAAATCTACGCAATCAACTGGGGCTTCGATCTTACCACCTGGGACTTTGACATCTCAGACGACATTGCCTCTCAAGGAACGACCACGACCTACCCAGCTCTCGAAGAGCCAGCCGAGCCTAACCCTGGGGCAACACCCAGTGGTCCTCCCAGGGTGATTTTCTTCCGAGTTGAGGAACAATCCGCGCCATAATCGCCTGCCGATCTATTTATTCTGTAATCTGATGTGGAAATTGCCCCTGCTATCCTGCATCGGCATCGCGTCAGGAGCTCCCGTCATCAACGAGATTCACTTCAACCCGCCGGAGAATCCGGTGAGGCAGGAGTTCATCGAAATCTACAATCCCGGACCTGACGCGGTCGACCTCAATGGCTGGCGAATTTCTTCGGCCGTCGACTTTACCTTCACCAATCCGACGCCACTTCCGGCAGGCTCTTTCGTCTTGATTGCAGAAGACCCGGCGACGATGGCGTCTACTTTCGGCGTGTCGTCTCACGGCCCTTGGCTTGGAAAGCTTAATTCCGATGGCGAGACGGTTCGACTCCGTGACACGACTGACTCCGTGATCGATGAAGCCGACTACAAGGTGGGATTCCCCTGGCCCGTCACCGCGAATGGCGGAGGCCCTTCAATCGAGCTCATCAGCGCGGATCTCGACAACGGACTTGGCAGCTCGTGGCGGTCCTCTCTCTCCGATCCAACACCAGGAAGGATCAACAGCGTCTTCGCGTCAAATGCCGCGCCCGGAATTCGCAAAGTCACCCACTCGCCAAAGACGCCGACTTCCAGTGATACCATCACCATTACCGCGCGGATCACGGATCCCGATGGTGTCGCTTCGGTCGCGCTCGACTACCAGCTTGTCACTCCCGGCAACTACCGCCCCTCCCACCTTCCCCACCCGATCGTGAGCAGACGCATCCCGGCAGCCCTCACCAACCCGGAGACTCCCCTCTCCGAAAATCCAGACTACAACGATCCCGCGAATTGGACCATCCTTACGATGCAAGACGACGGACTTGGTGCCGACGACCTCGCCGACGACGGCATCTTTAGCGTGGCAATCCCTCCTCAATCACATCGCACCCTACTACGTTATCGTATCACAGTAGAGGATGAAGAAGGCCTCGCCGCGCGCGTTCCCTACCCCGATGATTCCGCACTCAACTTCGCATGTTTCATCTACGACGGTGTGCCCGATTACAACGGCCACTCTTCGGAGGATCTGACAACCCTACCTCTCTACCAGGTGATCACGCGCGACGCTGATTGGCGCGAATGCTACGCCTGGAGCTCGTCCAACCAAATCAATCAGGGTGAAGGTCACCGTGACCGCCATTTCTACAACTGGACCGGCACCTTCGTATACAACGGCGTTGTTTATGACAATATTCGCTACCGATTGCGCGGAGCCAACGGCCGTTATCAAAAGAGCGGCAAGCGTTCGATGCGCTTTCGCTTCAACAATGGCCACTACATTCAAGCGCACCGACAGGACGGCACTCCCTTCAAGAAAAAGTGGCGCACTCTCACCACAGGAAAGGGATTCGAAAACCGTGGCACTCTCACCTACTCGCTCAACGAAGCGATCAATATGTTTCTTTGGAACAAAATCGGCCTACCTGCCCAAGACACTCTGTGGGCGCACCTGCGGGTCATCGACAGCGTCGAAGAAGCCCCGGATCAGTGGCGTGGTGACTTCTGGGGCCTGCAGTATGTTGTCGAAACCTATGACGTCCGCTTTCTCGAGGAGCACGGACTGCCCAAAGGAAATCTCTACAAGTTGATCAATCAGGAAAAAGGCTGGGAGCGACAACAACGATACCAGGGAGCCTTCGCACCGACCGACGGCTCGGACCACGACACCATTGAAGACACCCTGACTGGAAACAGCAGTGAGGCCTTTATCCGCGAGCATGTCGACCTCAAGAAATACTCCCTTTATCACGGCCTCTCCGAAGCAATCCGGAGCTACGACTTCTGGCCCAGTGCCAATAAGAACATGGCTTACTACTTTTATCCCGACTACACGGCCAGCAACGAAGGCAAAGGCAAGTTGTGGATCTTGCCATGGGACAGTGATGCCACCTGGGGACCCTCTTTTAACGAGGGACATGACGTGGTCTACAATTCCATCTTTCCCACGACCTCAACCGGAGGTGATAACGCCTCCACTCCGGAACTCTGGCCCGATTACTACAACACCATTCGCGAAATCCGTGACCTCCTCTGGCAGGAGGACCAAATAAGCCCGCTGATTGAACAATTTTCCGAAGTGATCGCGCCTATTATCCCGGCAGACTCTGATCGCTGGAAGGGCTCCCCGCCGGATGCTGGAAACTACAACGCGCTCGGCGGAAAGGGTGCGATCTCGCTCGACGCATTGGTCGAAGACCTCAACAACTTTGCGTTCGTCGGAGGAAGCTGGCCCGGCGGCAATGTGGGATCCGGTGGCCGCGCGGCGCACCTTGACAGTCTTGACGTCACAAGCGGCGAGGCTGAGCTCATCCCCGAAACCCCCACCCTCACCTATTCAGGCACGGCGGGTTTTCCGAGCGATGGATTAGCCTTCGATTCCTCTCCCTACGCAGATCCCCAGGGTGACGGGAGCTTTGCTGCGATGGAATGGCGGATTGCTGAAGTCACGCCACCCGGCGGTGGACTTCTCACCATAGTCCCCGCGGGCTCGAACTGGAAGTATCTCGATGACGGGAGTGACCAAGGCACCGCATGGCGGGAACCGACATTCGAGGACGAGAGCTGGCCCACGGGCGGCACTCCGGCCGGATATGGTGGAATTTCCGGCGTCGATACTTTCGCAACAACCATCGACTACGGCGGTATCAATTTCGACCGCCACGAAACCACCTATTTTCGTCGCAGCATCAATCTCGATGATCCCTCTGTCCTCGAATACGTTGAGTTTAACTTGCACCTCGATGACGGTGCGGTGATTTACGTCAATGGAACCGAGGTCATCCGCGACGGCTTCGATCCGGACACGGTGATCGCCTACGATGTGCTCTCCGATGATTCTGGAAACGAAGGCATCTTCGACAGCTTTCGGATCAGCCCATCATTCTTCGTCGCTGGCGAAAACATCATCGCTGTCGAACTCCATCAAGATTCCCGGGGCAGTAGCGATTTGGTTTTTAATCTGGAAGTCACAGCAAAAGAACCTCTGGTCCCAACCGGAGAGACCTTACAGATGGAATGGGACGCCGTCTGGGAATCCGGCGAACAAAACACCTTCACGACATCCCAGGCCATCCCATCGGCTCCGATCCGCCCAGGCAGCACCTACCGCGCTCGCGTTCGGCATCAAGACGACACCGGACGTTGGAGCCACTGGTCAGAGCCCCTGCAGTTAATCGCATCAGCACCAGACACGACCTCTCTTAAGCAAAGCATTGTCATTTCTGAAATCATGTATCACCCAGCTGATGCCACCCCGGCGGAAGAAGCACTTGGTTTCAGCGATGAAAGTTTCGAGTTCGTCGAAATCACCAACATCGGAAACGCCACTATTGACCTCTCAGGCCTCCGTTTCACCAAAGGGGTTGATTTTGATTTTCTCGAGGGTGCCCTCACCGATATCGCCCCTGGAGCGCGCGTTCTCGTGGTCAACAACCAAGCCGCCTTCGAGTCACGTAATGGGGCTGGTCATCCCATCGCCGGCGAATGGGAAATAGGCGACCGCCTCTCCAACAGCGGCGAACAGCTCAAATTATCATATGGCGCAGGCATCCCGATTCGTGACTTCGTTTACTTCGACGAATCACCTTGGTCTTCGGCACCAGATGGCAATGGCTTTTCCCTCACTTTGATTGATCCCAACTCCAACCCCGACCATGGCGACCCAGCAAATTGGCGCCCCAGCGTCTCCCAAGGAGGAAGTCCGGGCGACGAGGATGCCTGTAGCTTCGCCTCTTGGGCCGCAGGCTTCGGACTCACGCCAGACGACCCGAATCTCGACATCGACAAAGACGGGATTGGCTTATTTCGAGAATATGCGCAAGGCGGCCGGCCTGACGCCGCGCTTCCTGAAGAGGGACTCATTCATCTTAAAATCGAAGACCTCCTCATCGAGCAATCTCCTTCCCCTTACGTGCTCCTCAGCGTCACTCGCAAGCTCGCCGCCGATGACCTTGAACTCCGCATCGAGAGCAACTCAGGCTCCCTCTCCGGTCCATGGGAAAACGTCACCGACGAGTTCGTCCTGCACTCTCATCAACCTCTTGCCGGCGGAAACGCCCTCTTACAATACCGGAGCCCCCGACGAGACGATCCCCAACAATATTGGCGGTTAAGATTCATCACAAAGTAGCTTCGCACGCCGATCAAATGATTTCATTAGCCCAGCTTCAGGTCGCCGCCTCCCTGCTCATCGCTTTGGCGAGCACCAGCTGGGCACAGGTTCAAAATTTTGCAGATAACTTCGAGGGAACAGACTTGGATCCGGAATGGACTGCCATCAATCCCGCAGCCCACGACGGCTTCGATGGAACCGGTCATTATCTCATCCGCGGCCCCCAGAGTTCCACTGCCGGACTCCGACGCGACGTCGGAGGACAAGGTGACTTCACCGCCGAGGTAAGTCTTGAACTCGGCCCCTTTTTTCTCAACGGATCCGGCGGCACCCTGTCTGATCTCAAGGTTCGCTTCACCGGGCCGGGCGCCTCGCTCGAAGTAGTCTTGAACAGCTTTAAGAACCTCAGAGCCTCTTCATCGGAACTCGGAGGCAATCTCGAAGACCCGATCTCAGTGGGCGGGATCGAAGACGGAGATGACTTCAATCTTCAATTTAATTATCAGGAAGCAAGCAACACCATGACGGTGAGCTACTCCGTCAATGACGACGCATGGAGTCAACTTACCTCCGCAGTCGGCATCACTCCTACGGCTCTGCAAACTTCCGAGATCGTTCTGTTCAAGTTCGGCGACAACGAGGCGACTTTACCGCGCATGAAGCTCGATCGTTACGAGGTGTCCAATCTTGACTATGCCCCGGTCACCTCAGGTTTGGAACTCATCTCGGGCACTGATGACAGCATCATCACCTGGGACAGCAAGCCCTCGAAAATCTACCAGGTCCAATGGTCAACTGATCTCATCAACTGGCTGCCAGCGGCGAATCATCTTCCGGCCACCCCGCCAACAAACACCGAATATCTCAAAGGGGTTAGTAGTGGGCCCAAGGGCTTTTTCCGAATCAGCGAACAAGACGCCACCACCTGGCCTCACGAAAACTACTGCACTATGCTCACTCAGGAAATTCAGGGGAAGAAGCATGCCTTCCTCGCTGGAAATGTGAGCTACTATATTGGAGGGCAATACAACGTTTGGAATCTTCAGGAACACGAAACCTTGGGATTGACCCACCCCTTCCACCACGACCTGCGCGGGCGTGGGATTGGCATTGTTACAGAAGAAACCACCGGAACCGGTCACGACTTTCAAGGCTGGGAATTCTACCGGGATTCCAAGGTCGCCTATGGCACGGTCCTCGTAAACGGACAATCCTTCCCTAACCCCGTCCCTAAAAAAATGTTTTGGCGGCCTGACCGGGTGATCTGCGAATACGAAGTCGGTGGCGTCGAAATTCGTGAGGATAAATTTATCGCTCTCAACGACGTCGCGTGCACCCTCATCACGGCCTCTGAGCCAATTGAAATTCAGTTCGCCGGTCAGAGTTACGTTAGCAGTAATCGCAGCGTGCAAACAACCTCCACCGTTCGCCACGACACCACAAACAACATGGTGCATGTCACCGAAGGCGGCACGGCATTAGCGCGACCGCTTGAAGGAACCGACATGGAGGGAGCGCTCATGTATGACGGAATGAGCACGGTAGTCTCAACTTCCGAAACCTTTACCGACTACTCCGCATTTAAAGATGTCGACGGACGACAGCAGTATTCTTTCAAAGTAGCCTGTGGTCCGGAAGGCGTCGCCCTCGGCTGGGCAATGCACGACACTTTTTCCGATGCACGCGACCGGGTGAGCACCGTCCTCGCTGACCCGGCAGGACACCTTGCTGCCAAAACGGCACACATGAACGACCTGCTGACGAACCAGATTCCCTACTTCCGTTGCTCCGACCCTGACATCGTCAATATCTACTACTACCTTTGGGCAATCTACCTGATGTATTACATCGACGTCGACGAAGGATGGGAAGTCTACCCGCACACCCAGACCGCGGTAAATAATTTCATGGGCATGCATCGCTTCGACGCAAACTTTCAGATCAAGGTGGGCGCTTGGGTCGCGGATAAAGATTACTATGCCTACGGCAACGTGCTCACATGGTCTGCCCTGCTCCCACATGCCAAGTCCGGCGGCAGACTTCCGGACAACATGGGCCAGTCTTGGTTCTCACCCGTGTGGGGAGCGACCACCGATCATGTCATCGGCGCGTGGGACATTTACGAACACACCGGCGATCTCGGCTTCATCGAAGACATCTACGAACCCTATTTCAAACCACTCTTCTGGGACGGAATGCTGAAACATTGGGGCGCGAGTTACGATGCGGTCGAATGCCTCAAGCAGATGGCCATCCTGACTGGAAATCCTGCTGACGTGGCTCACTGGCATTCGGTGGGTGACGTCGACAATCTCGAGAACTGGATGAACAGTGAGTGGGAACGGGCGGAGCCTGACTACTGGGGGAATAACGCTGCTGCGATTTATCCTCCCGGCAGCCCCGACCGCGCACTCTACTGGACCGGGATGGCCTACATGCGCAATAACTGGTTCCCCGAGGATTGGGCACGCCGCATGACCGACACCTGGGCGGTCAATAGCGAGACTGGTTTCAACGGCCCGGTCCCGCCGACTCTGGTCGCGATGCAAGATGTCGATCACATCTTCCCTGACTTCGCCTCCGCTCCCGACCTCGCCTACTACTCAATTATGGGCATGTATGATCGCCACGTTGGTAAAAACGCTAATATCATGGGGCTCGGACACCTGAAGAAATACAACCTCAAGTGGGGCATTCCAGTCGCCCCCGAATCGTACGACAGCGGTTGGGAAATCTGGGGAGACCAATACTCCAACTTCAATGCGGGTAAAATCCTTCTCATCCTCAACGGCATTGCCGGACTGGATTACTCGATCCCCGACGGCACGTTTGAAATTGCTGATCACATGCCCGAGGAGTGGAGCTTCATGGAACTCAAAGTCCCGGTCACACAACCCGGCCAAACCGATTGGGTCGATGTCCGTATCGACCGCTCCGATCTTGGTAATGGCGTGACTGAGAAGACCGTCACTGTGACCGGTAATCCACTCCAGACCTTAAAAATCCAACCGTGGCTTGAAGAAAACATCCTCATCAAATCCCCGACTGGACAGGACGCCGATTCCCCCACCGGCCATCAATCGTATTCCTTCGACGCCACACCAACGGCGACTGTCACGATTCATCTTCAAGAGTAAGAAATCAGTCACTACGAAGAAAGAGAACTTGCCTCCATCCGCAACTTTCTCGGCGTAACACCCCGCTCTTTTTTCAAGACATACCCTAGGTATTCGTGATGCCGAAATCCGCAACGTTCGGCTATGTCAGCAAAGGTTAGGTCGGTGAACTGAATCAACTTCTCGGCTTGCCGCAACCGCCGCTCGGCCAAGAATTCGCGGAGACTCATCCCAACCTCGGCCCGGAAGCGAACTTGCATTCGGGTTCTTGAAAGACCCACCGCTCTCGCGATTGTCTCATTGGTGATCGGTTCCGAGAGATGTTCGCGCATGAACTGGATCGCATTTCTTACACTGGCATCAGAAATACTGCGAGCGTCAGAAGAATCGCGGACGACAATCTCATTGGGAGGAATCAAAATCCGATCGGAGGACACGGGCGTATCGTCGATCAATCGATTCAACAGACTGGCAGCTTCGAATCCCACCTTCTGATGCCCGCCTCGAATACTTGAGAGGTTCGGCGTTGCCACCTCACAGAGAGCGTGATCATTATCCACACTCACCACTGCGACTTCCTCGGGCACGGTAATATCCGCGGCCCGGCAGGCCTCAACAAGAGTCAGGCCACATTGATCGCTGCACGTCATCATCGCTAATGGTTTGGGGAGCGAGAGGAGCCATTCCTTGAGTTTGGAAAAGTGCGCGCTGTTGCATTCCGAGATCCCACGAAGTGAATTAAGGGAAGCATACGATTTCCCGCTCGCGGTGGCTTGACGAAAAGCATCCTCCCGCCGCCGCGACCAACTCTCCCCTTCAATCCCATAAAAAGCAAAATGATCAAAGCTCCGATCCAGAAAGTGCTTCGCTATTTTTCCAGAAATTTTTTCATCATCGACCCGCACCAAGGGCAAATCGTGATTGGGTACCCCCAGGACATCGACAACCGGGATCTCTAATTTCTTCAGAGCACTCAACATCCCTTCGTCTTGGATACGGGCAATGACGCCATCGCCCTCCCAGGATTCCAACCAATCAGGGACGACATCCTCAAGACCACGGGGAGCATACAGGAGCTCCCAATTTCCGACCTGCCGGGAAAATTGAGAAATCCCCCGAAGAATCGATCTCCCCGATCCGAGGGAAGATTCAACCAAGAGGGCGATCCGCTTACGCTTTGAGGTTTGAAGTTTCATTTGTGCAATTCCCTGTAATATTCGCTAAAACCATCGTGATGAGTTTCGCTGCGCTTTCAGCAGTTCGATATTCTTCTCATGTTTCTCCAAATTCTGTCGCGAGGATTCCAGTTGGGATTTCAGTTTGTCGCGTTTACCAGCATCAAGACCCGGTGTCTCCAGCTGCTTCCTGTTTTCCGTGATACGTAACTTGTCGCGTTCGATCCATTCATCGAGTTCTTCCTGTCGGGTATCGTAAACCTCTCTCATGGTCCACGCGCCGACCTTCTTAAGATAGGCATCCAAATCTCGAACCATTTCCGCGGCTTTTTCCGGCATTTCTTTTGAGAGCTCCTTCGTCTCCCCCATATCATCTGCGACATTGAAGAGTTTTATCTCTCCGGTATTCAGTTGGCGCATGAGCTTATAATTACCCGCGCGAAATGAAGTGATTGGCGTGGTGTAAAAAGCAGGAAAGTGAAAGACGAAGCCTGTGTCCCGCTCCGCAAGCTGACCGGCATTCCCATTTTCAAGAACCGGACGAAGACTGATACCATCGAGTGTTTTGGGCAAGGGAACTTCGCTACCCACGAGGTCATGCAAGGTAGTGAGATAATCCCACTGAGCCACCGGCCGATCGCATTGCGAGTTGGGCGCAATCCCGGGTCCGGCAACGATCATTGGAACCCGCAAACCACCTTCCCACATCTTGGCCTTACCACCCTGAAGTGGCGGATTCTGGTTTCCGCCACCATTATCGGAGGAGAAGATAACGTAGGTGTTTTTATCAAACCCCGCGGTCTTTAATTTATCCAGCACGAGGCCGATGGAAGTATCCATGTCTTCCATCATGGCGGCATAGTTGGCTTTTTCCCAAAGCGAGTGGAGCTTACCACTCGTGGTCTCATTGGCGTCAGAAATCCCACCTTCTATTCCGTTCTGCTCTGCGATAATTTTTAGATACCTCTCACGAGTCTGCTTCAGGGAAGTATTGCGCACGTGCACGGCGTAGTGCGAGATCGTAAGGAAGAAGGGCTTTTTGTCTTCACCCCGTTTCTCAAGGAAATCAACCGAGCTTCTTGCGAGACTAAAAACTCGCTTGGGGTCGTCATCAGGAATGGGAGTCTTGGTCTGAGGCTCCCACCAATCGCCGTGGGCATTGCCGTTCGGGTGAGTGTGATTGAAGTCGGTGACATCATATCCATGATCCTTAAACCACCCCATCGGTGTGCAGCCCTTGCCAAAAAAAGCAGTCACGTAATCCTTGTTCGCAGCCTTAATCATCTCTGCAATCGACAAGTTCTTGCTCATGTCGATCTCGCGCTTGTTCATCACAACGTCGTGAATCGAAATACACCCGACACGCGCGGTAGTCATTCCGAATTGAATACTCGCACGCGATGGCGTGCAAACCGGCGATGGCGCATAGGCACTTGAAAAACGCATCCCGCGTTTTGCAAGCTTCGCGATATTTGGCGTCTGATGAAGCGGATGAGCATATTCCGGCTTGTCTTTCATCATCGGAACGCTGAGTTGGCTATAGCCAAGGTCGTCAGCGTAGATGATCACGAAGTTGGGGGCCTTCGCACCGAAAATCACGGAAGGCAGGAGAAGCAACAGGAAAAGATTGTGCATATGAAATCTCATTGGACGTTTCTATTCAGCTTCAACCAGTACTCGAACCTGGTCCAGATGGCCCGGATTTTCCTGTAATTCGATGATGAGCGTCCTCCGGTCAGCCACCAGGATCAGGGTGTCAAATCCCGGTCGTTTGTCTCCTTCGGGACGGGGCTCGATCATTCGGGCACTCGGATAAGTGACGTTGGGAATCCCAAAAATCGCCTCCGACTCAATCAGCACGCGGTTATCGGAAATCACCCCAACAATGGGCTTGGAAAATGTA
The DNA here is from genome assembly GCA_018222765.1 of bacterium. Classification (GTDB taxonomy): domain Bacteria; phylum Verrucomicrobiota; class Verrucomicrobiia; order Verrucomicrobiales; family Akkermansiaceae; genus SW10. The sequence goes on from JAAEZT010000001.1 coordinate 194,024, forward strand.
ATTTGCCCGCGAACACTCCGCCTGCGATTGGGATTCTCTCCTTCTGGATAGGCATTTAACTGAAGGAGATAGCTGGTCAGACGTCGCCCCGTTGGCAGGACCGCCTTGTCATCGTAATGTGAAATGACAAACTCGCCGGGATCAACCAAATCCAAACGAAGCTCCTTCTCCGAAACAAAATCCCTGCGCTCAGGAAAGACGATGATGTGCTCGTTGTCTTCATAGTTTCCGGGATGGAAATTTGGTCCTGGAGAAACAAAACGCATCGAACCTGTCGTTTGTAACACCCCGGAATTCATTGGCCACGCATTCTCAAAGCGAGCGGTTTCATAGGCTACCGAGTCAATCGCCTTCGATGGCCCGCTGGTCCGAACAGCCTGACCTTCCCGCACGACGCGAGGGGCCGCGTCTGTTTGGTTGGTTACTTCTACTTCACCATCAAAGACACACACATCGGTTGAGCCGTCCTCACTCACCGCAACTCCAAATGAAGTTCCGAGATCAAGCACTTGGGCCGCGGCGGTATCGACAACAAAACCAATCGCCGATTCAGGGATTGTGGCCGTTACCACTCCGCGATGCAACACCATGCGCTTCTCACTGCTTATCTCAAATTCAGCAGGGCCTTCGATGGTAACCCGGGCACCATTCGAAAAATCCAAGCGCATCAGACCCCGGTCGAGAGAATGATTACCCAATGTCACCAGCTCTCCGGCGACATAAGCGCTCCCATCGCTGCGATAGGCGCCAACCACTTGTGCAATTGAGGCGGGCGATTTCGAATCGGACTCCAAGATCGACAAAATTCCAGCAACTAAAGCCAGAGACGCTGCCACAGCCAAGCCGACAACAAACCTCCGCCTATTCTTATTGGGAACGATATTGAGAGATGATACCTGCTCTACGTCAACGGAGAACCTCCGGCGCAAGGAGGAGTGAAGATACACCTCATTTAAGTAGTGAGCCCGGGCCTCTGCATCGCATAGCAAGCGTTGCTCAAGAGCTTTCGCTTCTTTTTCCGTCGCGGTTTCGCTCAAGGATTTGTCAATCCAGCACTGCAATTCATCATCATTCATTGTCTCACCTCCTCTTGCCCCAACTGAGCTTCAACGCATCTTTGTAAATTGCGGCGAACTCGATTGAGTTTTTTGTAAATCTTATTGGCTGTCTCCCCAGCTTGCTCGGAGAAGGACCGAATGGTCGCGCCTTCGCGATAGCACCCCTTCACGATTTCAAGCTCGTCCGGCGGCAGCTTTTCCACACAGAAATCAAGAGCACGCTGTCTGAAATCGAGATCATCTGCTCGTTCTTCGGCTTCATCAGCGAGCATCGCGATGAGCTTTTCACTGAAGACATGACGGTCTCGTTTGTTCTTCGACAAAAGGTTGAGCGCTTCGTTTTTAGATATTTGAAACGCCCAAGCCCTGAAGTTAGTCCCCAGCTCGAAACTCTCGAATCGACGCCACATGGTCACACTTGCCCGCTGAACCACATCTTCGGCGTCCGCCTTGTGCTTCACCAGAGACAGTACGAACGAAAAGATCGCCGCTTCATTCCTCACGTAGAGGGAAACGAATTCTTCGTGTCGTGATTGATCTTCAGTCATCTAAAAGGCACTCGTGTGATGTTCTTACTCACTAAGGTTGTCTCAAAGAAGTATTAGCCGGTTTTTTTCTTTTTCGCGATTTCACGCTCTCGGAAAATCCTTCCAGTTCCTTCATCCATTTCGAACTTCCCATCATTGTCCTTTTTTTAATAAAAAGGGTCTAAATCAATTTGGAACCTTTCTTCACAGCTCTCCGGGCCCACCTTCTCTCTTCATCGATCGTTGCAATTCAATGTCGCGAAGAGAAATGTCGCTTTAATACACAAAATAATCGTTCCTGCACTAGAAATGGATGGTGGAAACGCTAGCTTCCCCCGTGCGTTGAACCAGCCATAACCCAACTTCGACACACTCCTCCACATCTCCGTGGTGCCCCCGACTCTACTCAGTTCAAATCAAAAAACAATGACCCGACTTCTCTCGTTCCTCCTGCTGGCCACCACAACCTCTCTTGTGGCCGCTGACAAGCTTCGCCTCGAAAGAGACGAGCACACCGGAACTATCACCGTCCACCGCGAGGCCACTCCGAAAGCCATTCTTACTCAGGTCGCCGGCCCTACCACCCGCCCATACCTTCACCCCATCGTCGCTCCGGATGGAAAAGGTGACCTCACCGAATTCAGCCCCGGTCATCACAAACACCAAACAGGTCTCTACTGGGGATTCACCCGCGTGAACCAGCGCGACTACTTCCACAATCTCCAGTCCGACCACTGGAAACGAAATTACTCCAAGGTCCTCATCGCGACAGGCCAATCCGTCTCCTGGCAAACTTCCTACGATCTCCTCGGCGACAAAGGTCAAACCGTCCTCACCCAAACCCAGACTTGGACCATGACCGCCTCAAATCACGAGCACGTCCTCGACCTCACTTGGGAGGGCGCCGGCAAATCTGATGTCACTATCGGCAAATACAAATACGGCGGTCTCTTCCTTCGCATGCCCTGGCATCGCGGCAAAACAAAAGGAGAAGTCGTCAATTCCGCTCTCCAAAAAAACAACCGGGCCGAAGGCAAGCGCGCAGTCTGGGTTGACGTCGGAATGGACATCGAAGGCCGCGACGACTGGGGCCACATCACCATCTTTGATCATCCAGAGAACTCCGACTTCCCCCAACCTTGGCGCGTCGATGGGCAGCTCGGAATCGGACCTTGCCGGGCCATTCTCGGAGACTGGAAAGTCCCAGAAGGCCAAACGGAAACCATCCGTCATCGCTTCCTGATCCACACTGGAAAGCTCGATCCAAAAGCGCTCACGAAAAAGTGGGAAGCCTACGGCAAACGCTCCTATGGCGATGTCACCTTCATCACCACTCCGGCCAAGCCTGTCCCCCTCATTGACCTCAATCAAGCGCGCCTTGAAAAAATCGTCGAGATGGACCGGGAGCATGCCTTTTCCCTCCTCTTCACCCAACTCGCAGCCACCAATAACCCCGCGATTCAAAAGCCTCTCCTCAATGGCATCCTCCTCGGACTCGACGGCCAACGCAACCTCACTCCGCCCCCCAACTGGTTCCGCCTCCGAACAAGCCTTCTCGATCAAAAAGATTCTCAACTCAACAAACTCGTCGATCGGCTCAGTCAGGTCTTCGGCGACAAGGAAGCGGCCCAACGGGCTCTCGCCACTCTCAAAAACAAAGACGCCTCCATTCCCGATCGCAAGCAGGCCCTCGCATCCCTTCTCACCCAGCGTCACAAAGGTCTCGCTCCCACGCTCAAGTCACTCCTCGACGAACCGGCTCTTCGTATCGACGCCATCCGCGCCTTCACTTCGGCGCCCACCCCCGACGCCGCAAAGCTCCTTCTCGACCGTTACCCAAAATTCCAGCCCGAGGCCCAAAAGGCCATCATCGAAACTCTCGCTACGCGCAAAGCATACGCCGAAGCACTTCATCTCGCCCTGAAGAAAAAACGAATCTCCCCCAAGGCGCTTCCCGCTTACGTCACGCGCTCGCTTTCCCTCCTTCTCGGACCCAACTTCGCCAAGGAATTCAGCCTCAAAAAACTCCCCTCAGACAAGGAAGCCGAAATCGCGAAATACAAAGCACTCGCCACCTCGTCTGCCCTCAACAAAGCCAACGCTTCCTCCGGTAGAAAAATTTACCAAGCCCTCTGCTCGGCCTGCCATGTCATGTATGGCGAGGGCGGCAAAATCGGCCCCGAACTCACCGGCTCCAACCGAGGTGACTTAAACTACCTCCTCCTCAACATTCTCTATCCCAGCGACGATATCGCCGACAGTTACAAGATGGTCACCATCGCTACCAAGGACGGCCGCTCCCTCTCCGGAAACATCAGTCAGGAAGACGGACAAAAAGTCGTCCTCAACATGGTTGGCCAAAAAACCACCATCCCCAAGAGTGATATCAAATCCCGCACCGTCTCCGACTTTTCAATGATGCCCGCCGGACTTCTGCAGGCCCTCAAAAATGAAGAGGTCCTCGCTCTCTTCAAATACATGCAGACCAAGCAACAAGTCCCACTCTCCAAGTAAATGAAAACGCTCACTCTATTTCTCTCCATCTCTGCCTTGGCAATCACCTCATCGCTTGCCCAGAACCGTGGCAAGCAACACAAATCGAGCGACGCCCCCTTCCTCACACCCAAAGAAGCGGTCGCCAAGATGTCCATCCCGGAGGGATTCGATGTTTCCATTTACACCTCCGAACCACACATCGGCGAACCCATCGCCTTTACCTTTGACGGCCGAGGCCGCGTCTGGGTCGTGGAGAACTATAACTACGTCAACCGGCGCTCCCACAAAAACGAACAACTCAGCCGTATTCAGATTTTTGAAGATACCGATAGCGATGGCGTCTTCGACACCAAAAAACTCTTCCACGACAAGATCACCTTCGCCTCCGGCATCGCGATTGGACACGGTGGGGTCTACCTCGGCGCGCCGCCCAATCTCGTCTTCATTCCCGATGCCAATGGCGACGACGTTCCCGACGCCGAACCCGAAGTTCTTCTCGACGGCTGGGGCATGCAGGACCGCCACGAAACGCTCAACAGTTTCATCTGGGGACCCGACGGCTGGCTCTACGGTTGCCAAGGCGTTTTTACCCACTCTCTCATCGGAAAACCTGGTGCGCCTAAAGACGACCGCCTCTACCTCGATGCTGGCATCTGGCGCTTCCACCCCGAGACCCGCGATTTCGAAATCTTCGCACGTGGCCTCTCCAATCCGTGGGGTTTCGACTTCAATGATCTCGGCCACGGCTTTGCCACCTGTTGCGTCATCCCCCACCTCTTCCACATCGTCCAAGGCGGCATCTACCACAAACAATCCCGCCCCAATCTCAATCCCTACACCTACGCGCCCATCCAGACGATCCGTGACCACACCCACCTCTCTGCACACGGCGGAGCCCGCTTCTATTTAGCCGACACCTTCCCCGCAGAATACCATGACCAACTCTTCATGTGCAATATCCACGAACATGCCGTCCTCGCCGATTACATGGAACCCAATGGCTCCACCTACATCGGACGACACGGCAGCGACTTTATGCCCACCAACGACCTTGCCTGGGTTGGCTTCAGCATGGAAATCGGACCTGATGGCGGGGTCTACATCCTTGACTGGCACGACACCGACATCTGCGGAAACGCCATCAACTTCCCAAAGAGTGGGCGCATCTATCGCATCATGCCTCAGGACGCGAAACGCATTGCGCGACCCAACATCCCCGCGCTTTCCGACCTCGAACTTTGCCAACTTCAGAACCACTCGAACGATTGGTTCGTCCGCCAAGCCCGCACCGAGCTGCACCACCGCACCATCTCCGGAAAGCTCGATCGGAAAGCTACCCACAAAGCTCTCGACGAATTCTTCGCGAGCTCAAAAACCTCCCCAAAACGTCTCCGTGCCCTCTGGGCTCAACACGTCACCAGACGCTTCGCCGACGATGCCAAGCAGAAGCTCGTGCAGCTTCTCTCCCACTCTGACGAACACGTCCGCGCCTGGGCCATTCAACTTCTCAGCGAAGACCAAACTCCACCCGCTTCCATCAAGCCTATCCTGGAAAAACTCGCCCAGAGCGACTCCTCTCCCACCGTCCGTCTCTACCTTGCTGCCGCCACTCCGAGACTCCCTCTCGAGTATCGCTTCCCCATCCTGAACGCGCTTTCCCAACGCGCTGAGGATATCGAAGATCCCAAACTTCCCCGCATGATCTGGTTCGCCTTGGAACCTCTCGTCACCGAGCACCCAAAAAAGGCCCTCGCTCTCGCCGCTCAAACAAAAATCCCCTTCCTCACCGAATCCGTTGCCCGTCGTATGATCAGCGGCTCTCCCCAGAGCCACAAAAAACCGCGCCAAAACCTCCGCGCCAAGTGGGCCAAAGCCATCGATGCGATCGCTCCCGGCTTCAAAGTGGTAAACGTTGGCGAAGGTGGCGTCGTTTCTCTGAAAAGTTTCCGAAACGAGAAGGCCGTCCAAACCCATCCCCTCGACAAGAAAACTCCCTGCTCACTTAAACGCGAACTCCAAGTCCCCAAAGGTAAATCCACCCGCCTCAAAATTCGCTGCAGCTACCATCCCCACGGCGACTGGCAGCTTCGCGTTCTCGCAAACAGCAAAGTCCTTCACGATCAAATCGTTTCCTTCAAAACGGTCAAATCGGAGTGGCTCGAACTCGACATCGACCTCACCAAATTCGCGGGCCAAAAAATCGATCTCACTCTCGAAAACCGCCCCAACGACTGGCGTTATGAATTTGGCTTCTGGCACTCCGTCCAAATCACCAGCAAATAACCATGACCAACTTCCGGCTCCTCTTGGCGTGCCTTTTCCTCCCCCTTACCCTCGGCGCGGCCCCTCAACCCAACGTCATCATCGTGATGACCGATGACCAGGGCTACCCCGAACTCTCCGTTCACGGGAACCCCGTCCTGAAAACTCCTCACCTCGACAAACTCCACGGCCAAAGCATTCGACTGACCGACTATCATGTCGCTCCGATGTGCACCCCCACGCGCGGGCAATTGCTCACCGGAATCGACGCCGCCCGAAATGGTGCGAGCAATGTCAGCAGTGGTCGCGCCCTCCTGCGCCCCGAGATCCCAACGATCGCAAACTACTTTGGCGATGCCGGATACTCTACGGGCGTCTTCGGAAAATGGCACCTCGGCGCGAACTATCCCTACCGCCCCCAGGACCGCGGCTTCCAGGAAAGCGTCTGGTATCCCTCCTCGTCAATTCCCTCAGTTCCCGCCTACTGGGGTAACGACTACTTCGACGATGTCTACACCAAGAATGGCATGGAGGAACGATTCAAAGGCTACTGCACCGATGTCTTCTTCTCCGAAGCCAAACAGTTCATCCAAAACTCCGCCGAGCAGAATAAACCCTTCCTCTGTTACCTCGCCACTAACACCCCTCACGGCCCTTTCATTCCGAAACCAGAAGACCGCGAAGTCATTGCCAAAAGACTCACCGACCCCCAATTCGATCATCTCAACAAGGGGCTCAAAAACCGCCTCGCCAGTTACCTCGGCATGATTCGCAACATCGACTCCAATATGGGAGATTTGATGAAGTTCCTCGATCATCAAGGTCTATCCAGAAACACCATCCTTATTTTCAAAACAGACAACGGCAGCCTTCTCGGCCCACAGTATTTCAACGCCGGAATGCGAGGCAAAAAAACCGAACTCTGGGAAGGCGGACACCGCGTCCCCTGCTTCATCCGATGGCCCGAGGGCAATCTTGCCAAGCCACAAGACATCGGTGGCCTCACTCAGGCTCAGGATCTCCTTCCCACCCTACTCGACCTCTGCAAAATCAAGCCCAAAGCCGGACCAGAGTTCGACGGCATCAACCTCGCTCCTGTTCTTCGCGGCGAAGAACAGGTCTCCAACGAGCGCATCCTCATCATGAATTACAGCCGCATGCCAGGCTTCGCAAACTACCCCTCGCCTCATAGCCAGACCCAGATGCGAGCCGATCAAGCCGGCGTGCTTTACAAGCGTTGGCGCCTCCTCGAAGACCGTGAACTCTACAACCTCGGATCCGACCCTCTTCAAAAAAGAAATGTCATCAATCAACACCCCGAGCTCGTCGAAAAGCTCCGTGATCACCTCGCGAGATGGTGGGAAAGAGTTGGCCCACTGGCCAACGAAGAACAACGTATCATCATCGGCACCGAGCACGAAAACCCCACCAAGCTTTCCGGCACCGAATGGCTCGATGTCTTCATCGATCAGCAGAACCAGATCCGCAGAGGTGTACAGAAAAGCGGCTACTGGCTCATCGATGTCGCGCGAGCTGGCGAATACGAAATTGAACTCCGGCGCTGGCCCAAAGAAGCCGACGGAACCATCAGCGGAACCCTCCCTGATGGCACCGGAACCGCCCTCCCCATCACTCAAGCGAGCCTCTTCGTCAGCGGTCACAACCACCTGAGCATCGGCGAAAAACGCTCCTACCAATTTGAGGGACTGACCAAGCAAGTGAAGGAGAAAGACAAAGGCGCCAGATTTACCATGAACCTCAAAAAAGGGCCCACCGCTCTTCACACTTGGTTCCGGGGCAAGGACACTATCCTGAGTGCCTACTACGTCTACGTAACCCGGAAGGGAGATTCCAAATGACCATGAAAAATCTCACCGCCCTCTTCCTGATCACCCTTGCCCATACCTGGCCGCAGCGCCCGCCAGCAGCAAACTCCTAGCAACAATGGTTACCCCTCCGGAGTTTGCCATCTTCACTTCGCTTTCCCCAACGAGAGCAAACGCGATTCGGTGCGTAGATACATCACGCCATTCGCGATGGCCGGGGTGGCAAAGGTTTTTTCTTTGAGATCCACCCTCCCCAGTTCTTGAAACTCTTTGCTGGCCGCTAGGACGATGACTTCGCCGTGCTTGCTGATTCCATAGAGACGACCCTCAATCCAGACCGGCGAACTGTAACAGCTATGGCCAACCCGCTCCTGCCAATGCAACTTACCGGTCGGTGCATCGAGACAAGTCACCACCCCGTTGTCCGCCCACAAGAAGAGGAGGTCATCTTTGACCACAAAGCTGGGAACCAGGGGCACTCTTTTCGTCACATCGTAAACAAGCTCGCCTTTCTTCCCTCCGCTCTTATCAGGGCGGACTGCAACGAAGCGTTGCCCGGAAAGCCCCTTCCCGAAGCTACCGAAGACGAGATCACCGTGAAGCTGCGGAGAGCTGACGGTACGATCATCCCAGAGCTTGTCGATCTCCCAGCTGATCTCACCGCTTTGCAAGTCGACCGCGGTGATGCCATGGGCCGTGCTGGTAAAGATGGCCTCCGGCCGCTTCCCAACCCGCCGGATACACGGCGTTGCGTAACCCGCCAACTCGGACTTCCGATCGATCTTCCAGCGTGTCTTTCCGGTCTTTCGTTCGAGCGCAATCAGAAAGCTTTTCCCCGAGTTCCAGTCCGTGTCCTCCGGAAGGTAGAAGGAGAAACGCTTGGGATTCATCTGATCATTTGCCAGGAGGACCGAGCCGTCGGCGATAATCGGAGAACTCGCCGAGCCATGCAATCCCCTGAAGGGTCCGAGGTCCCGACGCCACTTTTCCTTCCCGTCCAAACCGAGAGCGATCATGAGAACTTGTTTCGGTGTCGACCAGACAACGATCACGCCATCCTCATCAACACAGGGAGTGGCCGAGGCAAAATCATTGTCACGGTGCAGGTGGTAGCTATCGAAGGTGTAGTCACGGCGCCACATAAGCCGACTGCTTTCCGCATCGAAGCAGAGAATACTGCGGCTCTTCTTTTCAGCGTCATCTCCCGTGAGAAAGATCTGTTTGCCCCACAATACCGGTGAGCTGCTCCCCTCAACCGGAAGGTCGACCTTCCAGTTGTAGTCGCTATCAGTCCAGGTGACGGGGATCCCGGTGACCTCACTAATGCCTGACCCATTCGGACCACGAAAGCGCGACCACTCCTGAGCTTGTGAACTGATACACAGGAGAACCTGGACCAGAATTAGAAGAAAAACTACGGGATACTTGCGCATGCCAACGACCCTACACCAAAAAGGATAACCTTATCAATTCCTCTTGGCAGGACCTCTTTCGACAACTTCCTAAAGATTAAAAATCTTCGACGCCCTCACCCCCGGTCTAAAAAAAGAAAAAGCCACGCCCGGATGCCAAACTGGTGCAACCCGCGCTCGCGAACCGGACTTCTTGAGCCTTTTAACGCATCGCTTCGCGGAAATGCTTTCGACACATCGCGACATAGCGCTCGTTGCCGCCGATCTCAACTTGAGATCCTTCCTTGATCGCGTTCCCCTTCTCATCGGTACGGAGATTCATGGTGGCCTTGCAGCCACAGTGGCAAATCGTCTTCAGCTCGGTGAGATTGTCGGCCCAACCGAGCAAGGCGGCACTGCCGGGAAAGAGGTTCCCTTGAAAGTCGGTCCGTAGTCCGTAGCAAAGCACCGGGATATCCAGATCGTCGGAGACTTGAGCCAGTTGCTCCACTTGCGGACGCGTCAAAAACTGCGCTTCATCGATTAAGACACAAGCCACCCCGGCAAGAGCCGGATCATCCTCACCTGCCTCGACAAGGGCATGCAAGTCGTCGTCCTGACGAAAGGTCCGGGCACCGGCTTCGAGGCCGATTCGGGAAGCAATTTTCCCGAGGCCCGCTCGTTGATCAATTTCGGGAGTCAGGAGAAGGGTGTTCATCCCGCGCTCCTGGTAGTTGTGACTCGATTGCAAGAGGTTGGTACTCTTGCCCGCATTCATCGCGGAATAGTAAAAGTAGAGTTTTGCCATTTTGAAAATCGTGAGAATCCTAGGACTTGAGAGCCGCTGAGGTGAAAACCTTCTTAACGCTTCAAGAAGCGAATGCACACGGCGGCCGGAACTTTGATTTGATGGCCGGTTGGATCCAGAGAGCCGGTTTCCTGATTGATCTTGAGCACGGTAACATTGTCGGAGCGTTGGTTGCCTGCGATGAGAAATTTTCCGCTGGGATCGATGCCGAAATTTCGCGGAATCTCGCCCTGTGTGGATTCGCGCTCGATGAAGTCGAGTTTCCCGGTTTCTTGATTAATAGCGAACGCAGCGATCGTGTTATGACCACGGTTGGAAACATACACCCACTTTCCTGTCGGATGCACCAAACACTCGGCCGTGCTGTTGCCTTTTCGCTCCGTTCCGTCCGGCACGGTCGATTCGATTTCCAGGACTTCGAGCGCGCCGGTTTTGACGTCGTGGCTCAAGGCTGCGACCTGGAGTGACATCTCCAGGTTCGTGTAGGCCCACTTGCCGCTCGGGTGAAACGAGAAGTGTCGCGGCCCGGTGGCATCCGGCAATTTGAGGAACGCCGGATCATTTGGCGTGATCGTTCCGGCAGCTGCGTCGAGTTTGTAGATGAGGACTTTGTCCAAGCCCAAATCCGCGACAAAGGCGCGTTTGCCGGACGGGTCGACATTCACCGAGTGCGCATGCGGCGAGGCCTGACGCGGAAGTTGAGCGCCCTGGCCTTCATGCTGGATGAAGCCGCCGGCAGTTGGTGAAACGAGTTTTCCATTGGCGGCAATCTGGTAACTTGAGGTGCTGCCGCCCATGTAATTGGCCACCAGGACGCTCTTGCCTTCGGGATCGGTTGAAATGTGACAGGGCGCGCCGCCGCCGGAGTTGACTTGGTTGATAAGCGTTAATCCGCCGTTTTTACCAATCGCGAACGAACTAACGCCGCCACCCTCTTTGCCTTTGAACTTTCCGTTTTCGGAAACGGCGAAAAGATACTTCTGGTCCGGACTGACAACGAGGAAGGATGGGTTCTCCAGCTCCGCCGCGATCACTGGATTGGACAGCTCTCCAGTTGCCTCATCGAGCGTCGAACGGTAGATCCCCTTGCTTTCGCCCCGCGTATAAGTTCCGAGGTAAACGAGCGTTTCGGCAGCCACCACTGCGGGAACGGTGAGAGCTAGGAGGGATACGAACTTCTGGAACCGAGTCATGGGAAATGCTGGTTTCACAAGCCAGATAAATCAATAGCCAAAAACGGAACGTTGTTTTTGATCTTGGGAAGAATGATCCAAATGTGGGGAGCCTTTCGAAGTTGTTTAGCCCGGATCCAACCTCGACGGGACAGCACCAACATTCTTCAATCTCATAAAACTACTTCTCCGGGGTGTTTTGATCGTTCGCCTTGGCCTCCTCACGAGCCTTTTTACGCGCCTCGCGCTTCGCTTTTTTCTTCACCTTGTTGTCGGGAGAAGGCTCCTCGACTTCTCCCGGGTTCCTCTTTAACCCTTCCGGCACTATCACCTTTTTCCCTTTGATCTCGATCTGTTTCACCATTGCGATCTGCTCATTAATTTGACCGGGCTTCGCGGCGTTTCCTCCAGGAAGGAACTCGCCAAACGGTCGACCGATCGTCTCGAGGTCCTGTTGCAAGAGATTCCGCATCTCTCTCACGCGACTGGCCTGACCTTTTTGATTCGCCAGGTTCTTCATTTCCTTCGGGTCACTCTTTAGGTGGTAAAGTTGATCTTCGTCAAAGAAACCGGGTCGATCGGCCCCTCTGACGCCGATACCCAAACGACCGATGTAGGACATAGCTTTGGGTAGGTTTTGCGGCGTAGCTTTTTTGATCGCTGCGATTTGTTCCTTGGTATGGCGAACGGCAATGTAGGTCCAATCTTTAGTGACCGTTGCCCGCGCTGCTCCCATTTCGAGATAAAGATGACTCCTCCAATCACTGGCTTTACCCTCCCTGAAAAGTGAAGTGAGACTTCGTCCATCAATCCGGTAAGACGCCGGCTTCTCGGCTTTACCCAACTCGAAGAATGTGGGCACCAGGTCGATGTTTTGTACGAGTTCTTCGCATGCCTGTCCTGCTGGAATTCCTCTGGGCCAACGCATGATCATGGGGACTTGAGCCGCACCATGGGAAAAAACGGAGGCTTTTCCATCGCGACCATGATCTGGCGCAAAGATCACAAGTGTGTTGTCGTCGATTTCGAGTTCCTTGAGTTTCCGCATCACGGCCCCGAGCGAATCGTCGATCCACGCTTCGCCGGCCACGTGGCTGTCTGGGTCAAACCCTTTTTCCTTGATGGTTTTGAGAAGTTCGGCGCGAGGGGTCATGACCTCGGGAAGGCTTTTAACTTCCCCCTCGCCGGTGATGAGCGGATGATCCATGGATTTTCGCCAAGACTTATCGGGCCCATGCAGCAGAGTGCTGCAGAGATGAAGGTAAAACGGGCCGTCTTTGTTCTCTTCAATAAATTCCAAAGCCGCCACCGTCGTCCACTCGGGGTTATGTTCGGAGTATGGCTTGGGCATATTCTCCGCGTACACGTTCTTCGCCCAGGAAAAGCCCAACGATTCAAGGTAGCGACGCATCCATCGTTCGTTGTGCTTGAATTGAGCCGAGGATTCCGGTCCGGGACGCGCGTCCTTGGAGATGTCGATCCATCCGTTCTTACCTTTATAGAACTCCGGAAAGTCCGACTTGGAAGTGAGATGAAATTTCCCAACGAACCCAGTTGTGTAACCGGCTTCTCGGAGAACATTTCCAACGTTCATTTTGTCGCGCTCCAAGGCGACATTGAACCCGGGAAGCCCCTGGTTCTTGATGTCCCCGACTGCTTCGGCGTAGAGCTTACTGTATGAATTTCCCGCATAACGACCGGTCAGGAAGCTGTATCGGGAAGGAGTGCAAACCGAGCTACTGACGTAGGCGCGGGTGAACTTCATGCCCTCCTCTGCCATACGATCTAGGTTGGGAGTGTATGTTTCGCCCCCAAATGCGGCGATGCTCGATGGGTTCTGATCGTCGATCAGAAACATAATAATGTTGGGACGTTCTTCGCGATCGGCTGAGGCGCCCATTACCGACAGGCAGAGGAGCGAAAATGAGAAAAAGGATTTCATGGTGAGATTAATCAAGTGGAATACGTTCCGCACAGGGCCGATCATTTCGATGGTTCAGGAGTTGGGCTGCTCTTCTTTGCTTCGCGTTCCTTGATACGATCAGCTTTCTTTTTCTCGCGTGCCGCTTTCTTTTCTTTATTCGACATTTTTTTGACGGGCGCACCGACATCAGGCTTCCAGCGTTTGGCCTGCTTACTTACCGGATCTGCCATCTCGTCGAGCCATGTATTGTATTTGGCGGTGAGTTCGGAAACCACTTTCGGGTATTTGGCCGCGAGGTCTGTTGTTTCGCCGAGGTCTTTTTCGAGATCGAAGAGTTCAGTACGTTTTTTCTCTGCGACCAACTTCCAATTCCCGGAACGAATGGCCCACTTTCCTTTTTCACCCGCAGAACTCCAATACAATTCGTCGTGGAGTTTGTCGGTCTTACCTTTGAGGGCGGGCAGGATGCTCTTGCCGTCCAAGGCTTTGTCCTTCGGCATCGGAAGCCCGGCCGCGTCAAGGGCGGTGGCAAAGAGATCGATCGACCACATGGGAACGTCACACTTCTTCCCGCCTTTTAGTTGGTCGGGCCACGAGACAACGAAGGGAACATGAACTCCACCCTCGTAGTCCATCTGCTTGAAGCCACGAAGCGGAGCATTGTTGGCGCTCATGGCCCCCGAACCGCCATTGTCCGTGAGAAAGATGAGCAGGGTATTGTCAAAAAGGTCGTGCCTTTTCAGCGAGTTCACAATCTCGCCCACTCCGAGATCGAGATGCTTGATCATGGCCATCAGAGTATCGCGTTTCTTGTCCCCGGTCACATTCTTGATATCTTCCTCGGGAGCTTCCGGTGGCGAATGCACGGCGTTGTAGGCGACATAGAGAAAGAATGGATTCTCCTTGTGGCGATCGATAAAGTCGACCGCTTCCTCCGTGATTCGAGTGGTGAGGTAGCCCTCTTCGTTGATCGGTTTAAAGCCGCGGTATATGGGATGATCCATATCCGAGTGGTCAAAGTAGGGATGTGCCCCGCGCCCCATAAAACCATAGAATTCATCGAAGCCCCGATTCATTGCGTGATACTCTTTCGTGAGTCCGAGGTGCCACTTGCCCAAGGCGCCGGAGACGTAGCCGCCTGGCTTGAGTCGTTGAGGAATAAACACCTCATCAAGCGGAACGCCTGATCCTCCCTCGCCGGCGGTATAGATTCCAAAGCGTTGCTGGTAACGACCTGTCATGAGCCCGGCACGAGTCGTCGAACACACGTGCCCACTGGTGTAGCCCTCAGTACAGATGATGGACGAATGAGCAAGGGCATCGATATTCGGCGTACTAACTTCCGGTGGAGAATGGGGATTGTAGCTGACGTCGGCATAGCCCTGGTCGTCGCTGAGAATGATGACGATGTTCGGTTTGTCTTCCGCCAAAACAATGGAAGGTATTCCGCTCAGGCTGAAGACTAGTGTATATAGGATGTATCGAAGTTTCATCGTTACTTTTGGGATTTAGTTGGATGGAGTAATGTTAAAAAGATGCTCGATCTGTTCGCTGGTCAGAGCGGATTCGAAGAAGGCGAGTTCGTCGATCCGTCCGTGCCAAAAGCCTGATCGTTGATAGCGTCTCCTACCGTCGGATTTCTTGGGTGTTCCCCCGATGCTGAAAGGCTTGTGTGCTCGTGCTTGAAACCCATCCATTGGCTCTGAGGAAACGAGGACTCCGTCTCGGTATAGCTGCAAACTTTCACTGGCCTTAACAACGGCAACATGCGTCCAGTCTTCGAGCGGCAAGGGTGACGAGTCTACGATTTGTAAAGATCGCTCTTCGTTCACGAGAGTGAAACCTAAATGCCCATGATCACCAACAAGCCCCAAACGAAATGTCTCATCGCCCGAGAGACTCATGTCTGAGACAAGAACGGCATCCCTTGGAAAGGTCTTGGTGCGGATCCAAGCCATGATGGTGAACTCTCTTGTTGGGAGTTCGAGGCTCGGAGAAATCTGTGCATACCCTCCCCTTCTGGGTCCATCCAACCGAAGAGATGAACCGATACGACCGGGAGCGAATGGCTGGCGCCGCTTAACTCCTTTCACTACTGAGGCCGTATGTTTCTGGCCTTTGGAAGCATCCTTCAAGGTCTGTCCGTCGTCGATGACCGCCATGCGATAGTATGCGAGAGGCAGGAGTTCACGAACGCTTCCGCTATAGCTTGGATCCGGCTCATCGAGGCTTCTGAGAAATCTCTGGTCGTCTACCGAGATGCCGAGAGGAATGAAGGACGAGTGATTGATGCGAGTCGCTTGATTCGTAACCAGACGAACCGGATTGATCAAGGGATCCTGCTCCTTGGGTCGCACTTCCACTTCACCCTTGAACACGTGGACTTCACTACTGCGTTCGCCAACGACTTCGATGGCGAATTCCGTGCCGTAATCGACCACTTCCGCATCGGGAGTTTCCACAGTGAAGCCGATCCCTTCGGGAGGGACATTAGCAGCCAGACGCCCTTCGTTCAAAATCATGAACTCAGGGCTATGAATTTCGAAAGAAGCCGGTGCTTCGATGACCACTTCGACTCCTGATTCAAACGTAATTTGAACAAGACCTTCATCGAGTTGATAACTGCCGGTTCGCACGGCACTGCCATTGACAAAGTCAGACGATGCGCCGAAGAGCTCCAGACTGGCGGCCACACTCCGGGTCAGAGAAGCGACCGGTTCGCCTGGTTTCATCTTTGATGAAGTCCCCCATGGTGACCACAGAACTAATCCGGCCAGCACCAAGGCTGCGGCCATGGCCAATGGTTTCCATATGCGGAAGGAACTTGAAAGAAGTTCGGGCGTGCTCGAAAGATCCGGCAACTGGTGTTCCCCCAATACGCCGTGCTCCCACGCAAGCATGGTGTGCATCTGGCAGTATTCGAGATACTGTTGTTTTGCCTCGGGAGACTGCTTCATTAGCTCCACCAAACGGTGGCTTTGTTCCGACGAAAAATCGCCCTCCGTCAGTTCCATCAGGAGAGACTCCAGTTCGTTCTCCTCTTGTTTCGTCATACCGTTTCCTCCGAGGGTTGACGTTTGACGCATTCGATCAGAGCTGCGCGGGCTCTGAAAAGAGCCTGCTTGATTGAATTCTCTGACTGACCGCTCTGAGAGGCGATGGATTTTAGCGTGGCCCCTTCGGTATATCGCCGGCGGATGAGCACCTGATAGCGTTCATTGAGTTTTTCAATGCAGTCGCTCAAAAGCCGTTGTTTTTCCTCCTGCGACTCGCAGTGCTGCTCCGCGTCTTCAGCAACGCCATGCAGGAAGGAATCGTCGAAGACAAGGCGATCGCGGGTAAGTTTCTGGCGATGTGCCATAACCTGAAAGTAGGCGACTTTGAGCATCCAGGCCCCGAAATTGGTGCCGGGTTCGAAGTCATGCGCCTTACGCCAGAGAACAGTATTGGTCTCCTGCATGACGTCTTCCGCCTGATTGCGGTCGCCAAGAAGAGACAGCACATACGCGTAGAGCCGGCTCTGATGACTGGTCAGAAGCTGAACGAATTCTAGAGATGGTTCTGGTCGTTTTCCGGGCATGTATTTTCGTGATTGATACCGGCTGTTCAGGAAGGATATAGCACGGGACCACGGCTAGGTTACGGTCGAGAGCAAAATAGACGGGAAATTGTAAGCAGTCGAATACGACCTCATGCAAACAAAGGAGTTTTAATCACAATTAAAAAGCTCTATTTGTCGTTCCTAAGAAGCTTGAACATCACTTTCCAGCACCCCGCTCAAATCGTCAGTAAATAACCATGACCAACCGCCGTCTCCTCTTCCTTTTAGGATTCAGTATTTCGAGTTTAAAGCTCTCTGCCCTCGACAGGCCCAATATCCTCTTCTGCATTTCCGACGATCAAAGCTACGCTCACACCGGAGCAAATGGCGATCCCGTCGTAAAAACCCCCGCCTTCGACCGTATCGCTAAGGAGGGCCTCCGCTTCACCCATGCCTTCTGCGACGCCCCCACTTGTGGGCCCTCCCGCTCCGCCATTCTCACCGGTCAAGCGATCTGGCGACTCGAAGAGGCTGGCAATATCCACAGCACTCTCCCGGCCAAATTCGAAACCTATCCCGACCTTCTCCAAAAATCCGGCTACTCCATCGGCTACACCGGAAAGGGATGGAGCCCCGGCCGCCTCGAACCCGGGGGGCGCACGGAAAACCCCGCCGGACCACCCTTCCAAAAGAAGCGCCTCCAGCCGCCCTTCAAGCAAATACGTCACACCGACTACGCAGGCAACTTCTCTGACTTCCTTGCGCAGTCTCCAAAAGACAAACCGTTTTGCTTCTGGCTCGGCACCTCGGAACCCCACCGCGGCTTCGAATCCGGCGCCGGAAAACGAACCGGCAAAGATCCCTCCAAAGTCATCGTCCCGCCTATTTTCCCCGACAACGAAATCGTCCGCAACGACCTCCTCGATTACTTTGTCGAAATCGAACACTTCGATTTCCAAGTGGGACGCGCCATCGCACTGTTGGAAAAATCCGGACAACTCAACAACACCATTATCGTCGTCACCAGCGACCACGGCATGCCTTTTCCCCGTGCCAAAGCCACCCTATACGACGACGGCTCCCGCATTCCGCTCGCCATCCGCTGGCCCGGAGGAATCACCAAGCCGGGCCGCACCAGCGACGCCTTACTCAATCTCAGCGACCTCGCCCCCACTTTTCTCGAAGCAGCCGGTCTCAAACCACCAAGCATGATGACCGCACAAAGTCTTTTCCCTCTCTTCAAAAACCAAGCGTCGAAAAATCACAACGCCGCCTTCATTGCGATGGAACGCCACGATGGCTGCCGCAAGGGGGGCAAAGGCTATCCGTGCCGCGCGATCCGGACTTCCGACCACCTCTACATCCACAACTTCGAACCCACCCGCTGGCCCTCCGGCTCTCCCGACCCATCGGTCTGCGCCCGTGCCATTCCCTATGGCGAGATCGATAGCTCCCCCACTAAAACCTTCATGATGAAACACCGTAATGAGCACGGTATCGCCCGCTTGGCAGAACTCGCCTTTGGGATGCGTCCCGCCGAAGAACTCTACGATCTCAAAACAGATCCCCATCAATTGAACAACCTCGCCGGATCAGTTCACCTCGAGAGGACCCAAACCACCTTGCGAAAACAACTCTTCGATCACCTTAAGACAAGCAAAGACCCGCGCGTTACTGGCCGCCCCGTCAACTGGGATCACTACCCCTACTACGGCGTCATTCACACCAAAGGATGGTCCGTCGACCCAGCCCCAAAATCAAAAAAATGAATCCCAAACTTCCTCGCCGCAACGTCCTCCGTGGACTCGGAGTCTCTCTCGCCCTTCCAAGTTTCCATAGCCTTCAAACAGGCTTCGCCGCTCCCAAAGAATCCACTCTTCCCCGCCGCCTCCTATGTCTCGGCAACCACCTCGGCTTCCATCCACCCGCCTTCTTCCCAAAAGAAACCGGCTCCGACTATACCAGTAGCCCCACTCTCAAGAACATCGAGAACCACCGAAAAAACTTCACCGTTTTCTCGCACCTCGATCACGCAGTCGGCGGCGGCCACAATGGCGTCGAAGCATTCCTTACCGGAATCCGCAAAGAGGAATCTTCCGGCTTCCCGGAAAAAAACATCTCACTTGATCAAGTAGCCGCTGAACACATCAGGAGCACCACCCGCTTCCCCTCCATCAATGCCGGGCTCGGCACAGGAACCGACATGTGCTGGACCCGCACCGGCGTCCGCATTCCCCCCGTCAACAATCCCGCCCGCCTCTTCGAGGCCCTCTTCGTCCAAAGCGACGCCTCTACTCGCAAACAAGAACGCCAACGACTCAGCGAACAAGCCAGCGTCCTCGACGCCCTACGCGAATCCGCAAAATCTCTCCACCGTGATCTCAATCCCACCGATCGTGACAAACTCGACCAATACCTTACCTCGGTCCGCGACGTCGAGCGTCGCCTTCAGATGTCGGAGGCTTGGCTCGACAAACCAAAACCCAAGCCTGCAATCAAACCCATCACCGATGAAGAGCGACCTCACATCGAAGAAATTCCTCTCTTCTTCGACCTCCTCACCCTTGCCCTGCAAACGGATTCAACCCGCGTTGCCACTTTCGAAATCCCCATGGGTTTCACTGTCTCCGATCTCAACAAAGTCGAATTGGGCTACCACGGCATCTCCCACCACAGCAAAGGCGAAGGAAAACTTGCGCAACTCAAAATCGTCGAAGATTACATCTTCACCCAAGTCAATCGGCTCTTAAGCGGCCTCGAGGAAGCCCAACTCCTCGACCACACCCTCGTCATCATGGGCAGCGGCATGAGCGATGCCTCGACCCACAGCAACAAGGACCTCCCAGTCCTCCTCGCCGGCGGCGGGCTCAAACATCGAGGACACCTCTCATCCCCCGCCGACCATCATCGCGTCCCCCTCTGCAATCTCTGGCTCTCGGCCCTCCAATGGTTCGGCCTTGAACGCGAACACTTTGGAAAAAGCACCAGCACCTTCTCCAGGCTCTTCTAATGCTCCGCCACTACATCATCGCACTGTTCGGCTTTACTCCCTCCAGCCAGGCTGCCCTTCCGCAGACCTTCCTCGCCAAGCATTGCTATCAGTGCCACGGACCCGAAAAACAAAAAGCCGACCGCCGCTTCGACAATCTCTCCCCGAATATCGAAAACTTCCAGCAACAGGAACGCTGGCAGGAAATCGTCGACCAACTCAACCTCGGCGAAATGCCACCCGAGGACGAACCCCAGCCTACCCAGGCCGAACGGCTCGCCGCCATCAACTCCCTCACCGACGGGATCACCACAGCCCGCGAAAAACTCAAAGGAGCCGGCCAGCACACGACCCTCCGACGCCTCAACAAGGTGGAATACCGCCAAACCATCGGCGACCTTCTCGGCCTCAACGTCGAAGCCTGGGATCCCTCGGAAGACCTCCCCGCCGATGTCACCCACCATGGATTCGACAACAATGGAGCCCAACTCGTCACCTCAGGTCTTCTGTTGGAAAAATACCTTCCCGCCGCCGAAGCGGCAATCCAACGCGCCACCTACTTCGAAGAAAAACCCGAGTCAAAACACTACACCCAATCCTCCCCCTTCTACTTCCAGGGTAAAGAATCTAAAAATCTTCCAAAACTCTTCCTAACTGGGCGCTTTCGCTTCGTCCCCGAAACTCCCTATACCGACCTCTACGGAAGACACTACCGGGGTGGCCACCTCGGCTTCCTCCCCCTCTATCGACAGGGCGGAGTTCCCCACAGCGGTCAATACACCATCCGCGTCCGCGCCGCCGCCATCGACCGCACCCACGACTATCGGGAAGGCATCCTTACCTCCCGCAACGGTGACCCCCTCGTCCTCGAACTAGCTTCCGTCGACCGTCGGGGGAGCGTCACTTCCGCCGGCAGCGTCCGAAAAATGGTCTCCCTCAACACTTACGAACTTACCGAACCCAAACCAAAATGGATCGAATGGACCGGCTATCTCGAAAAAGGTTACGAACCTGAAGTCCGCTTCCGCAACGGCACTCTCTCCGCCAAAAACCTCGTCTTCAAACTCGGCCGGCTCGCCCAGGACCGCCCTGAAATTAAGCCCTTTCTTCATCTCAAGCCGGGTAACGAACGCGGCCACGGTATGCTCCGCGCCTACCAAGGCCCCAAACTCCGTGTCTGGGAGATCCAAGTCGAAGGCCCTCATCTCCCGAGCTGGCCCCCGCCCGGACATCAACTCCTCTACGGCAAACTCAAACCTGCCGACTTAGATCAAGAAATCATTCACGAACGGCTTAGACTCTTCGCCCAACACGCCTTCCGCCGAGGACCGAGCAAAGGCGAACTCCAACCGATCCTCTCTCTCGTCTCCGCCAAACTGGAAGCCGGAGTGGCCCCCTTAAAAGCCCTCCAACTCGGCTTCCAAACCATCCTTTGCTCACCCGGATTTCTCTACCTGAAAGAAGACCAAGGCGACCTCAACCCTCACGCCCTGGCCTCGCGTCTCTCCTACTTTCTCTGGTCCACTCTGCCCGACGAAAATCTTCTCCAGCTCGCCGAAAACAACACTCTCAACGACCCCAAAGTTCTCAAAGAGCAAGTCAATCGAATGCTTAACAATCAGAAAAGCGAACGCTTCACCAGCAACTTCCTCCGCATCTGGCTCGAACTCGACAACATCGGTGAAATGCCTCCCTCCACTGATTTCCGAAACTACTACCGTGACAATCTCGAAAGCGCCATGCGCAAGGAAACCGAGCATTTCTTTTCCCATCTCCTTCAGCAAAACCTCCCCCTCCGCGAATTCCTGGCAGCCGACTACAGCTTCCTCAACCGTGAACTTGCCAAACACTACGGCATCTCCGGAGTTGAGGGCACCGAATTCCGCAAAGTCGATCTCCCAAAAGCCACACGCGGCGGCATCCTCGGCCACGGCAGCTTCCTCACCGCCTCCGCCAATGGCGTCGACACCTCACCCGTCGTGCGGGGGATTTATGTCATGAACAAACTCCTTGATTACACCCCGCCACCACCGCCCGACGACGTCCCTGAAATCGAACCCGACGTCCGCGGCGCCACCACCCTCCGTCAACAACTCGTCAAGCACCGCGCCGACGCCACCTGCGCCCAGTGCCACAACAAGATCGACCCCGCTGGATTCGCCCTCGAAAACTACGATGCCATCGGCACCTGGCGCGATCGCTACTCCGACAAACTCGCTGTCGACTCCTCTGGAAAACTCCACAGCGGCGAAACCTTCAGCACCAACCCTGAGTTTCGCCAACTCATCGCCTCCCGGGAAAAAACCTTCACCCGCTGCCTTACCAAAAAACTCCTCACCTACGCCATCGGCCGCGAACTCAACAGCAACGACCGCCCCACCATCGACCGCATTTGCCAGGAAATGGCTGGCCCCGAAAAAGGACTACGCGATCTCATTCAAGCCGTCGTCACCAGCACCACCTTCCGCCAAAACTAGCTCTCCATGATCCGCCCCGTTCTCACCCTCGCCTACCAACTCTTCCTCTTTCTAGTAGGATTTAGCATTTCGAGTTTAGACCTTCTTGCCAGCGAAAGGCCCAACATCATTTTCTTCCTCGTCGATGACCTGGGTCAGCGGGATGTGGGTTGCTACGGGAGCCAATTCCACGAAACTCCGGCGATCGACCAGTTGGCAAAAGAAGGTATGCTGTTCACCGATGCCTATGCCACCTGCCACGTGTGCTCACCCAGTCGCGCGAGTATTCTCACCGGAAAATATCCCGCCCGGACCAATTTGACGGAATGGCTGGGAGGGCGTCCCGAGCGGGACTATGAACCGCTTCATCACGGAGAAAAACTGACCGCATTGCCAGACGAGGAGGTCACCCTCGCCGAGACCCTCAAGCGCCATGGCTATGCTACTGCGAACTACGGCAAAGCGCACGTGAGCGTAAATCCGAAAACCTACGGTTTCGACGAAGAGATCACGGGATGGGTGCGCTCCTATCACCATCCTTTTGGTGGCGCCTATGATAAAAAGCTACCGGCGAAAGAAGGCGACTACTACACCGACAAGCTGACCGATGCGGCCTTGGATTTCATTGAACGAAATCAAAATCAGCCCTTTTTTGTGCATCTTGAACACTTCGCGGTACACGACCCGATTCAGGGGCGCCCGGACTTGGTGGAAAAATATCGCAAGAAGCTCGCGGCGATGCCGAAACAGAAAGGGCCGGACTTCATTCTTGAACCCAACCCGGACGGGCCGCAGCTCACGAAGGAAGAGCTTAAGGCGCTGGCTGAAAACGACGAGTTACAGGCTCATCAGGACGCTCGCGTCTGGTGGGTGAAGCAGAAACAAGACAATGTCGAGTTTGCCGGCATGCTTGAAGCAACGGACGAGAGCTTGGCGCGTATTCGCGCGAAGCTTAAGAAACTTGGACTGGAAGAGAACACCATCATTGTCTTCACGGGGGACAATGGCGGCATGTCGGCCTCGAATCAGTATCGCGGCATCAATCATCAGCGCAAATCACTGGACGCTCAATTCGCAAGTTCCAACCTTCCGCTGCGCGGGGCCAAAGGATGGAACTACGAAGGCGGCATTCGCGTGCCCTTGGTCGTTTATTGGCCTGGCAAAACTCAAGCCAACACCACTTCGCAAGCTATCGTTACGGGTACGGACTTCTACCCCACTCTACTCGAAATGTTGGGCCTTCCCGCATTGCCTGATCAACATAAAGACGGCCGCAGCTTTGTCCCAGCTTTGAAAGCGGAAGCCTACGACCGCGGACCGATCTACTGGCACTTCCCCCACTACAGCAATCATGGTTACCAAAGCCCAAATGGTGCCATTCGCTCCGGGCGATACAAATTAATCGAATACTACGAAAACGGAACCGTTCAGCTCTTCGATCTGGAGGATGATATCGGCGAACGCAAAGACCTCGCAAAATCAAAACCAGAAATTGCCCGAAAACTGAAGAAAATGCTCCATGACTGGCGGGTGGAAGTTGACGCCAAGATGCCCTATCCAAAAACCGCCACTTCCAAACCCGCGCCGGGGGCGCGAATTCCCAAACCGGCCAGCAAAGCCAACAACTTGCCTGCAGATGTCAAAAAATTTGCGCCGGGTTGGACAATCAAAAACTGGGGTGGACCAGGGATGAAGCCGGGCCTGCGAAAGACATGGGGTGGGCGTAAAAACGTTCTGTTGACTCACCCGCTAAGCAGGGAGATTCCATGCGTTCTATCCCGTCGTATTGATGTGCCCGCTGGAAAGAAGACCGCCCTCACCTTCGCGGTCAACAATCATCCGAAAGGAAACTGGACCCTGCTCGTCAGGATCGATGGTGTAGAAGTCCTGAGTAAATCCATCGAAGAGTCATCCTGGCAAGAGTTCCAATTCGACCTAACGAAGCACGCGGGAGAAACGATCAAGATCGAACTGGAAAACCGAGCCAGTGACTGGACTTTCGAGGCCGCATTATGGAATCGAATTGAACTGGTTAAGTAGAGAGAGGGAAGCAAATCAGACCCCCTTTTCTGAGACAACATGTGCTGTCTCTCTTATTTTACGGGTTCAAATCCAGTCATTGGAAAACAGATCAAGGCTTCAAGCTCCCTTCTCACCATCTAAAGCTCCCCCACCCGACCGGGGGAAGACGCGGCGGACGCTCTACATAATACGGTGAGAGATTTTTTGCCCTGATATGGGCCTGCCCTCGATTGGCTCATCATTCTCCGGCCCAAATGAAATTATTTTGAGCAACAAATGGGCAACAAGCCAACACTCCTTAGCCTGACCACGGTCTCAACCTTAACAGACCCATCGCAGCTCACGGCGAGTCACTGATAACGACTAAGCCTTCCGGACAGTGGATTCAACCTGGAAGCGCAACGCGAGGTTGAGCTGAAAATATATCGTTAGAGGTAGCGTGTTCGAGAGTTTTTCGTGGTCGTACGTTGAGGAAGTTTCGCCCCCTTGCCTCCGTGTCTGCGATCTAACAATTTTTCACCAACTCCTCACTGCACCTCCAGCTGCCCAAAGAAACTTGGCAGGGTATTCCCATACCAGAAGGTCGGAGACCATTGATAGGATTTTCGTTCTTCCATTCTGGGACGATGGCGAGCCATTTGAAACCCCCAATTCTTATTGGCCTTGAGATCAGCTTCAATATCTTTGAGGGGAATGGCCATCTCCAAAGTCCATGCGCTATCTTCCTTTCCGGTCTTCCATTCCGAAGCGCTGTTCCACTTTGCATCACGCAGACGCGCGTCATACAGAACACCTTTGGGATTTAGCATAAAATGGTGAAACGATTTCTTATCGTGGTTGGTATCGAAAAGAATCTCGATGGAATCATCCTCCCGAAGGTCACTATCCCGTGTTTCCACCTCACTTAAAATGTCGCGCATCATGGGCTCCTGACACCGAACACCGATATAGACGAAGGAGTCGTCGTAACTCAACCACGCTTCTGTTTTTACCGGCGCATATCCATCGGCTCTCCTTGGAATGAGCCGGCTTATGCTTGGTTCGCCTTTCCACAAAGCATCATCTAATTTCCCGTCGATCACTGGCCTTTTCTCAGCGGCTGTCATTTGAGTTTTCTCAGGATACTTCTTCACGTGATCGGTCAGGTCGAGGGGCAGATAGAGTGCCTTGTCGAGATGATACTGGTCTTCTTCCCCATGAAAATGAACATCAAGACGAGGCAAGGGAAAGTAGGTCGAGACATCGCCCTGATGGCTCACCGTGAATTGAATTTCCTTCTTCTCCCCGGGAGCAACATCCAATGAGACTCTACGGGGACTCACGGTCCAGTGATCCGAAACAGGGAGCATCCACGACATCCGCCCCGAGAGCTTGGTATCGAGAGGATTCTCCACCTGCAGAGTTACGACCTTTTCGCGGAATGGAAAAGTTTCCTTAAAGCTCTCTGTGAACTTCATCCCTCTCCAAAACTTTTGTTTCGCCTCGGTCGTAACGTCTTCCGCCAACATCCCGTCGAGGGTAAGGTTCATCATCCTCGGCCCCTGCTCTGTCATCGTGATCCAGGTGGCATGATCAAACTCCCCGAAGGAACTTCCTCGCAACGCGCTTCCTCCGCCTGTGGTCCCGAGAGTGTAATAATTAGCCTGATTTCTCTCATACTTGGCGTAGCGATGCACGTGCCCTGCATAAACGGTGTGCTTTTTACCAGCCAATACGGCCTCAATCTCCGGCCATCCAGTTTTTGATTTCTTTAGGACAGTTTTCCCATTTACATTGCGCTTAATCCCCTCTTCCGAGACCCAGAGAGGCTGATGGATGAATACCATCGTCCAGCGAACATCAGAGTGCTTCTCGATTTCTTTCTTTGCCCAAGCAATCTGTTCCTTGCCGAGAGAAGGACTGGAGCCTTCGCCATCCTGCGTATTCAGACAAAGAAACAGGACATTCTTGTAGACGAAGGTGTAGTAGCGCACGCCAAACATCTCGTCCCAAATCTTGTCCATCACTCCGTTGCTTACATCGTGATTTCCCGGCAGGTAAAAGAAGGGCATTTCAAAGCCCTTAACGAATCCATTGAATTCATCCCACTGCCGTCGAATTTCTTTTTGATCTCGCAGCCGTCCGCCGCCCGGAATTAAGTCGCCAACCGTGATCACGAACTCAGGTTGCAGCTCGTTCACCTTTTTGACCGCACGCGGAAATACCCCCGGCCTCAGTCCTCCGGTTCTGTCGGTGACGATCGCGAACTGAAAGTCATTTGGATCGTTTCGGAATTTACGTTTTGTCCATGGCTTCTGGGGAGTAGAGACGCTGTGCGAAAAATTCTCGTCGCTTTCCGGCCCTGTCTCCGAGAGAAGAGTCAAAGGAAAACAGCAACTTAAAAAAAGCGATAGGCGGTATTTCATGAAAAATCTGGAACCAACTAAGCGGATTATTTAGAATTTACCAAGATCTGAAAATGGGGAGAGGAATATTGATCAAGGAACTGAGAAGACGCGTAACATACTGAGAAAGATGACAATCAAACGAATTTCACTACAGTGGTTGATCTTGGCGGCATGGATGGTCGGCGATTACAGTTCCGCGCAGGAAGTGAAGACGCGCCTTCCCCACGGCTACCGCGAAGTTGGTTTGGATAAGGCAGCGGCACTGCGCGACTTATGCCAAGCTACGGCTGAAACCGGACTATTCTCAGGCGCCGTGCTGGTAGCCGACAAAGGGGAGGTGATTTATCAAGAGGCCTTTGGTTTGGCGAATCGGGAATGGAACATCCCCAACACCACAGATACCAAGTTCCGGCTCGCTTCTGTCAGCAAGCAGTTCTGCACCATGGTCATAATGCAATTGATCCAGGAAGGCAAAGTGAATCTGGACGACAAGATCACAGATCACTTGTCCTATTACCGGAAGGATACCGGTGACAAAATCACGATTCATCATCTGATGTCTCATCAATCGAACATCAAGGATTTCACGGCGAGCTTCGACTATCGTGGCAGCATCTCCCGTTTGTCATTCGACAAAGATGAATTCATTCAACAATACTGCAGTGGTGATCTCTCGAATGAACCCGGAACGATATACTCCTATTGCAATGCGGGCTATTTGATTCTTGGCCGGATCATCGAGAAAGTGACTCGCAAAACCTTCGAGAAAAATATCGAGGAGCGCATCTTCGAGCCACTCGGAATGAAAAATAGCGGGTATGACCGAAACCGCTATGTGCTTGAGAAGCGGGCAGATGGCTACACGCGCGGGCCCTTCGGATATACGAAAGCCGATTACATGGAGATGGACTCCTCTCCCGGCGCGGCCGGCTCACTCTATTCCACGGTGAAAGATATGTTTCTCTGGGATCGAGCTCTCTACACCGACCAACTTCTGGATCAGGAAAACCGGAAGCTGATGTTTACCCCGAACCGGGATGTTCCAGAAGTGAAAGCAGCGGGTGGCCGAGCTCAAAGTCGTTATGGCTACGGCTGGCAGATTTACACTCAATCTCATCCAGTGACGAAACGACGCACCAAGGTGATCAACCACGGAGGAGCCATTAATGGATTTCGGGCCATGGAAAATCGCCTCGTAGACGATGATTCGTTTATCATCGTTCTCTGCAATCAGGGAGATTCTTTTGGCAATTCTGATGTCTGGAAATCGGTCGTTAATTTGAGCACCGAACTGATTCATATCGTGACCGACCAGCCCTTCCGAATGCCGGGCAAAGCGCGCCTTAGCCAGGATCAACTTCTTTATACCATGGTCAAACGCGATGGATTGGAAGCCTCCATCGAATGGTTCAAAGCCAAAGGAAAAAAAGCCGCCTGGGGAGGCACCAACATGGCGCTGGCCCAACAACTGATCGATGATGGAAGCGTCGACGACGGTCTCCGCTTCATGGAACTCGAAATCGAACTAAGCCCTGGCAAAGCCTGGCTGCTTCGTAAAACAGCCGAGGCCTGCTTGAGCAACGGCCGTCCAGAGAAAGCGTTAACGATCGCCAAGCGCGGACTGGAGTTGAAACCTGATGATGAAAAACTGCAGACACTGAAGTCGGAAGCAGAAAAGGATCTGGAGTCACTGCGGTAATTAACAGCATAGCTCGAAAAGCTCAGCGAAAGAAAGACGGATACATCCACGGCCTTACGATCTGCCGAACGGATCCCGTGATTATTCAGTCGATGATCGGGCACGCTTAGATTGCTCCGTAGAATCAGATCATTCAACTGCAATCAAAACCTGCTTCCCCACCGGTGGAGTCTTCCCCTTCACCGCTGATTCCCGAACGGTGACTCCTTTATCGACCTGCTCTGGCAGGCTTCCCCCTCCCTACTCCAAAACATCAGGGGTTCAGCGAAAAAGGATGCGGAAATCGGGAATTGCTTAAATTGTGTTCACACCCTCCATTCCACAAAAAAAGAAACCCGCTTATCCGGTAGGATGAACCAGGTTATATAAAGTACGCAGACTGGGACTCGAACCCAGGACCAAAAAGACTCTAGACGCTGATTATCAGCACTTAAAAGAACCTCCAACACGGAGAAACACCCTCAAACATCCAGAGTGTTTACATTTATGGTCCCACACCGATTCGCCTCCCTCCACCTCATCGAGGGCAAGTTCGACAGGGAAAGCGCATACTATTTTAGGTGCTCGAACCCAAAATCGAACCCATTACTGATATGGCCACAATATTCCGACGCAACAACAGCCGGTATTGGTGGACCTACTTCACTGATCGAAACGGAAAACGAATCGGCAGATCAACAGGCACTGAGAAGAAAAGCGAGGCCCGTGATGTCGCCAACACGCTTGAACTCGAAGAAAAGAAGGCCAAGCGGAAGATGATTCCTATCCAAAAGGAAATGGCCGATATACTCTACAAGGCTGCCGTTGAATCGAACAAAGGCGCCTTCACTGTTGAGAAAGCACGCAGTTACTTATTGGAAATCTACGAGATCGCAAATCATGAGGCTCTGCCGAGCTTTACCGTGGGAGATTGGCTCGAAAAATGGCTCACTGACAAAGCTGCCAACATCAAAGAGAAAACGATGCTGCGCTATTCAGGCTCGATTCGCGACATAAAGAAAGCTCTCGGGAAAAACGCACAACTCCCTCTCGAACTTTTTTCGACCCAGCACGCAAAGGATCTCAGAGAAGCCCTAATAAAAAAACGAGGAAAAGCTCGAAACTCTACGATCAACGTCAAACTGACCGATTTCAAGTCGGCACTAACCGCCGCTTTTGAGGAGCGAATGACTCAATACAACCTTGGTGTCTCGATCAAATACTTACCTGAAGACGATAGTAAAATCGTGACTCATTTCGAACCTGAAGAGGTTAGAAAACTTATCCAGGCAACCGATCGATCTGATTGGAAACTCGCCATTCTCCTCGCAGCTGAGACCGGGTTACGTCTTTCGGACATTGTGGCGATGAAAGTCAATAGCATTAAATTTGCCCGAGGCTGTCTTGTCGTCAGCCCAAGAAAACAGATGCGAGCAAGGAGCAAAAAAACAGTCACGATCCCTCTCAGCGAGAAAACCATGAAGCGGCTCCAAGCCGTCAGTAATTCAAAAGAGGAGTTTCTCTTTCCGAATTTAGCGACCAAGACAAGCTCGACTCACAGTTCCAATTTCAACAACCTCATGGCTCGCGCCAATATCCCAAAGCAAATCAAACTCGATAATGGCGAGACCGGACACCGATCCTTTCACAGCCTCCGACACAGCTTTGCAACGTGGCTATTGAGAGCGAATGTCGGCAAAGATGTAAGGAAATCCCTCATGGCTCATTCAAGCGACGACGTTCATGAAATCTATGCAATCCACGATGAAAACACCCTGAGAAAGGCGATTGAAAATCTACCTACATTGACGGTGTAGCCTATGTGATGTGAGTAGAAGAATCTGCGGATTACCTCCAATACACCAGCCATCCAAATAATCCGATTCAGTCACCACCCCGCATGACTGCATAGCGCGAGAAATTTTCTCGCTTTTCGCTGGAATAAGATTATCAGTTCCCTCTCTGATAGGCAGAATGGTTCGCAAAGGAACAACTCTAATTATGTTTTGGCTCATGACGGTGGTAGTTGCCACCTCGCAGCCAGGTCTTAACTATTGCCTCTGCTTAGAGACCATATTCGTGGGAGAATGTGAATGTATAGACCTTGTCAACGAAGGAACCTGTTCACGTGCTTCCGACGAAGGCCCTTGTGACTGTTCTTCGCAAGACAGCACAGAGATCAGGGAAGAAATTTTCACCCCGTGTCAGGATTGCATCCTCAGTCTTCGGCTTGAATTAGACGACTTCGTCGGTGTCGATTCCATTCAGACTCCCAGCCACGAAGGATTCGAGCTTGTTCCTTTGCCAAATAAGGCCGGAGAAATCGACATTGCCTTTTCGCTTAAAAATTCCATTCATGGAATTCGAGGGAGCCCCCCGGCTGTTACAGGGTTGGTTCCATCTGTCTCACTACGCGTGAGATACTCAGTGTTTCTTGTTTGATTCATTGGTTTGACGGCGTGCGCTGCTTTCTAGCGCTCGTCTTTTTTGTGCACTGATTTTCGCACCTTTGCTGCGATCTCACTCCTACGATAACGCCTTCTCCAGGCCATTCGTTTCCTCAAACCACTTTCATCGATACACTTATGTCTTTAGACGACCTTACCAAACAAACCTCCACTGATCGGCTTCCATCAGCCACCTCACCCAAGCGAAAGCGTTCTCTTGCTTGGCTTCTACCAGTCGGGCTCCTCCTCGGCTTCGTTCTTATCCTCACTCTTCTTTTTGGAGAGCGATTGATCCCAGCCACCGAAGTCGATACCGCTCCGGTCATCACTGTCCGGGCTGGAGAGTCGGCTCAACAGGAGCCTCCATCAAGCCCCTCAGAATCGCTAACCCCACCAACAGGGAAAGGAGGATTACTCTTCCAAGCTTCCGGATGGGTCGAACCCGACCCCTACACTGTTTACTCCTCAACGCTGATCAATGGAGTAGTTTCAAAAGTGGAAGTCCTTGAAGGCGAGGCCGTCAAGAAAGGCGATCTTCTCGCAACGCTGATCGATGACGATGCCAAGCTCAACCTTCAGGAGGCTAAACAAAAACACCAAAGCATGGAAAAGCGTATTGTCGCCCACTGTGCTGGCCTGGAGATTGTCGCAGCTGAAATATCTGCAGCGCATCTCAAGGTTGAAAGCCTCGAAACGGTCCTGGAAGAAGCGCAAGACAACTACTCAAGAATCAGTCAGCTCAGCGAAGGCTCCATATCCAAACAACAACTGATCCAGGCACGTCTTGCCACCGAAAGACAGATTGCGATGCTTGCCGAAGCCCGGGCAGAGATACCACGACTAGAAGCGCAACGAACTCAAATTGAGGCGGAGAGAGACACGATGAGAGCGGCTCTAAGCGAGCTTTCAACCGCCCAAGAGCGAGCCCAACTTAACCTCGACCGGACTCGAATTAAGGCTCCAATGGACGGCATTGTTCTGCAACTTCATGCGGCACCTGGAAAGAAGCGTATGCTTAATATGGACGATCCTCTTTCTGCCGTGATCGTGGAACTTTACGATCCAAATCAACTCCAAGCTAGAATCGATGTCCCCTTGAATGAAGCTGCTGCTCTATCCGCCGGGCAATCTGTGGAACTCATCTCGGAGCTTCTGCCCGATCGAACTTTTGAAGGAACTGTCACTCGAATCAGCGGACAAGCTGATCTTCAGCGAAATACTCTTCAAGCCAAGGTCTCCATCAAAAGTCCCGATTTCCGCTTGCGCCCGGACATGTTGGTTCGAGCAAAATTCTTTGCTCTGAGCAATCGGAAGAATAGCGAAAATACGGACAATAGTGCTAGCCAAACTTCGTCAGGTCGGCTGTCCATTTACGTCCCTGAAAATGCTCTCGTCAGCGATAGCAAAGTCTGGGTGGTCTCACCTGACAACACCGCCGAAAGCCGAACGGTTACACTCGGCACCGAAACAAGGGATGGCCATCGCCTTGTCATCGAAGGCCTACGCTCCGGCGAATCAGTTATCCTTCCTCCTCACGCCGATCTCGAAGACGGCACCCGGATCACAACATCCAACACTCACTAAAAAATCATGAATCCTCTTATTTCCATCAAATCCGTCACCAAATCCTTCACCAAGGGAACGACCACCATCACACCTCTTGAGAACCTTTCGCTCGATGTTCCTCGCGGCGAATTCCTCTCCCTTATGGGGCCTTCCGGTTCAGGAAAAACCACCCTCCTGAATCTCATCGCCGGAATTGACACTCCCACTTCGGGTGAAATTCTAATCGATGGCAACGACATCGCCAAACTCTCTCGCGCACAACTCACCCGTTGGCGTGCAGAGCACGTTGGCTATATTTTCCAACTCTACCATCTCGTCCCGATTCTTTCGGCATACGAAAATGTCGAGCTACCTCTCTTGCTAGGCAATCTCGGCAAGAGCGAAAGGAAGAAAAAAATCCTCTCTGCACTCGATCTCGTCGGCCTCGGTGACAGGGCTGATCACCGGCCCTCCGAACTCTCAGGGGGACAAGAACAACGCGTCGCGATTGCCCGCGCCATTGTTCATGATCCAGAGCTGTTAGTAGCCGACGAACCCACGGGGGATCTCGACCGGGAGTCTGCCGATTCTATCCTCAACCTCCTCGATACCCTGGCGACAAAACATGAAAAAACAATCGTGATGGTCACGCACGACCCCAAAGCATCCGCGTCTGCCCATCGGGCACTCCAGTTGGAAAAAGGCCAGTTCATCGAAGAAGGTCACCTTTTAACCCACGCATAAGGCACACTCATGAAACTACTAATTTTAGCCATGAAAAATCTCACTCGAAATCGATTGAGATCAGTCCTGACCATTGCTGGGGTCGCTGCCGGAATGTTCCTATATGCCTCCGTCCAAACCATGCAGCACTCGCTTTCCGTAGCCACCCAAAGCAGTGCTGATGACACTACCTTGGTCGTCTATCGTGAAAACCGCTTCTGTCCTTCGACGTCGCGCTTGCCGGAACACTACCTATCTACAATCAAGCGTATTCCTGGTGTTAAAGAAGTTATCCCAATTCAGATCGCGGTAAACAACTGTGGAGCCTCGCTCGATGTTATCACCTTCAGGGGAGTGCCGCCGGAGACACTAAAGCAATACAATCCCGGCATCACCGTCATTGATGGCTCTTTTGATGATTTTCTTAATCGCACCGATGGAGCCCTCGTCGGTCAACACCTTGCCGAGAGACGAGGACTGACTCCCGGTGACAAGTTTGAAGCTGTAGGCGTCAACGTTACGGTCGCAGGAATTATCACCTCGGACACGCCTCAAGATGAAAATGTCGCCTACGTCCACCTCCCCTTCCTTCAGCAGGCCTCTCGCATCGGACTTGGGATCGTGACGCAGTTTAATGTCAAAGTGGACTCTTCCGATCAGCTTCAAGCGGTCTCAGACAAAATCGACGAGACCTTCCAAGCAGATCAGCAGCCGACAAACACCCGCCCGGAGAAAGCCTTTTTTGCCGAGACGGCAAAGCAGATGATCGAACTCATCGGCTTCACCCGCTGGCTCGGTCTTGGGGCTGTATTCGCGGTCCTTGGCCTCGTTGCCAATGCCGTTCTTCTTATCGTGCGCGGTCGAGTGAAGGAAACAGCTATTCTTCAAACACTTGGATTCTCTCGTATCGCCATCGGCGTCATCGTGATCATCGAAGGTGTTCTCCTGGGTCTCATCGGGGGACTTGCTGGAGTAATTGGGGCCATGGGGTTTTTCAAATTCAAAGCATTCACCCTCGGAAACGAAGGACTCACCCTTGCCCTCACTCCGTCCGCCTCAGTCACCATTAGCGGCCTCGGCGTAGCGATGGCTCTCGGCCTACTCGCCTCGCTCTACCCTGCGTGGAAAGCGACCTCCCGTCCTCTCGTCGAATCTCTTAACGCCTAATAGAAAAACTCAAATGTTACCATTTACTTACGCTCTGCGGAATCTCTTCCGGGACCCTTCCCGCCTCGCACAAACAGTCGGCGGCTCGGCAGTCGTCGTGCTCTTACTCATTGCCGCCGTCGCGCTCAATCAAGGCATGGACACCGTGCTCTCAGCTTCCGGCTCCCCTCAAAACGTCATCCTTGTTGGCAAAGGGTCGGAAGAATCCATCGAACGCTCGGAAGTCGAAATCAGCGCCGAATCCGCCGCAGCCACATCCATCTCCGGAATCGAGTCCAAGCTTGGAGTCCTCGCCGTCTCTGGCGAGATCGCCTATCAAGCTCCCATCACAACCGCATCGGGAGTCGAAGAACAAGCGCTCCTGCGGGGAGTTCTGGAAAAGTCCCTTCTTGTCCATACCACCGTCAGCTTATTGGAAGGTCACTTCCCCGGTCCCGGTGAAGCGATGGTCGGTCATCTCGCACATCGAAAAATCGGTGTCGATAAGGATGATCTTGCTGTCGGAAAATCACTCAAGTTCGGAGATACCGAGGTGAAAATATCAGGACGCTTTGCTGCACCTGGCACCGTTCTCGAATCTGAAATTTGGTTTGATCGAAATGACCTGGCCTCACTTACTCAACGGGGCAGCCTTTCTTCCATCACGATCCGTCTCGCTGAAGATGGAAGCGGGAGCATCGATGATGTTGAGCTTTTTACCTTTCAGCGAAACGATCTCGAACTTTCAGCCATTCGTGAAGATCACTACTACGACAAATTGAGCGTCTTCTATAAGCCAATCAAAATCATGACCTGGGTCACCGCCGCTCTCGTTGCTGCCGGTGCCGTGTTTGGAGGCCTCAATACCCTCTACGCCGCCTTCGCTGCGCGCATCAAGGAAATGGCCACTTTGCAATCCATCGGCTACACTCGAGTCGCCCTCTTCGTGTCATTGATTCAAGAGTCACTGCTGGCGACCCTCACTGGAACCCTCCTTGCATTCATCCTCGCCTACTTCCTGTTAGATGGCCGAACCGTTCCGTTTTCCATCGGAACATTCACCCTGACTTTGACTCCAACGGTCCTCTTTTCTGGTCTTGTGGCAGGAATCCTTCTGGGAACCATCGGAACTTTGCCACCTGCGATTCGATGCCTCCTACCGAGTCTTCCAAAAGCTCTCCGTTCAAGCTGAACTCAACAAAAAAACAAAAACTAGAATGAAAATGAAAAAATACTCCATCCTCGCCCTCGTCTCTATCTTCACTTTGACATCATGTTCAGAGGATAAAAACACGTCCACTCCTTCCACCACGAATGAAAATAGCTCTCTCTCCTCACTTGTTCTCAAAGAAGAACCGGCGAAACCCACGGAGATTTTCGAGCTCCGAAAATCCGCCAAGCCGGGTGATCAAGTCACCTTCTCCGGCGACGTCCTCGGCAGCATGGATGTCTTTATGGACGGCCGGGCCGTCATGATTTTGGGCGACCCAAAGAAATTGACCGCGTGTAGCTTGAGACCCGGCGACGAGTGTGAAACTCCTTGGGATGTATGCTGCGATGACCCCGACGTTATCAATGCGTCCATTGTAACAGTGCAAGCGGTCGACGAAACTGGAAAACCTCTCAAGGAAGGCTTCAAAGGGGTCGGAGGAATGAAAGAACTTAGCTCTCTCGTCATCACTGGAGAAGTAGCCAAGGGGTCCACCGAATCCAACATGTTGGTCAACGCGACCGGCATTTTTGTTAAAAAATAAATCTAACCAAGCCATGTATCCACGAGTTCTCGCCATCGCTACAACTACCGCTCTTTTCTTAACCGGGTGTTCGTCTAACACGCCCTCCTCAAGGGAATCATTAGCGGCCTCTTCAGCCATGAAGCAAGCCTCTGTTCAGTGGTGGCGACAACTCGGCGATCCATCTTTGAATAGCGATATCCAGTCCGCATTTTCAAATAACCCCGACCTCAAAAGCGTGGCCCTACGGATCGACCAGGCAGAGGCCGCTGTCGCAAATGCCCGCGCGGCCATGCTACCAAAGTTGAATCTTGGGTTCGGATACAGTGAAGGCCGGAGACAAAACATCGACTTTGGTCCATACTCGCTTGCCCCTTGGGAAACAGGCGGAAATCTCTCTTGGGAAATCGATATCGCAGGCAAACTACGAGCTGCCAAACGGGCTTCAATTGCAAATACCGAAGCGGCTATCTGGGACTTCCAATCTGCCAAGCTTTTGCTCTCCAGTCGCATCGCCGCTACTCGCCTCAATCTCTATCGCTTCAATGCGGAAATCGCTTCCCTCAATGAATCCTTGGCAGCAAGTCGCGACACTCTTTCCACTCTCACCGAGCGAAACCAAGCCGGAATTATTTCGAATTCCGCCGTTTCCAACCAGCGAGCCGAAAACGAAAAACTGAAACGACTCCAACTCGACCTCACTCGCCTCCGTGATCTTACAATCGTCCAGCTCCGCACCTTGCGAGGTGGCAGCGACGCGGGAAGCTCTTCTAAAGCTTCGTTCCCATCTTTTACGCTACTTTCATCAAAACCACTCAATCAGGTCCTTGCTCTTCATCCTTCTCTGTTGGCAGCTGAGGCAAAAGTGCGAGCCGCCTTCGAGTTGGAGAGCGCCGCCCGACTTAACCTCCTCCCCTCCTTCAAATTCAACGCCCTCGCTTCGGGAAGATCCTCCTCCCTCACCAATCGCTACAACACCTGGATCACGACCGTCGGCCCCACCCTCGATATCCCCATTTACGACCCGGCTCGTCTCGCTGCTGTAAAATCTCGCAAAGCTCAGATGTCATCCGCAGCTGCCGAATATCGCAAAACCGTCTTGAGAGTTCTAGAGGAAATAGATACCGCGAATATCAACCTCCGAAGCCAACAAGCCCAACTTTCCACAGTTCAACGCGAAGTCAGTGAAATCAAAACCACCCGCGACTACGCCCGCGAACAATTTGAAGCCGGACTTACCTCCCAGATCGAATACCTCGACGCCGAACGCCGTTGGCTCGAAGCAAAGCGCAGCGCCATCACACTCCAACAAGCGGCTCTAAATTCCCGCATCGACTTGGTCAAAGCCACCGGAGGATCGATTCTTTGAAATCTTCCGATCCCAAAAATTCCTAGTTGCTTTTAGGTAAATAGAGTTTTAGTTACCATACACGTGAGACAAGTCCGAGCCAGTTTCCTGCTCCTGCTCTTCATCACCTCCTTTGCGAGGTGCTGGGCAGACTCGAATGGACTACTTGGCCAATCGACTATTTCCTATTGTGATCCCGCCGAACATTCTCATGACTGTGCTGGCGAGGAAACTGAGCACAAGGAACATCACGAAGAAGAGGAAGACAAAGAAGACCCTATCGACAATTGCTCTACTTGCCTCATTGTGAAGGCTGGATTCACAGCAAGCACTCTGGACCTCAATCTTCCCACACCCTTTTTTGCCGATTCTAACCGAGAATGGAATGAAATGCTCCTCCGTATTGAGCATCTCTTTTCATTCGAAGATTCTTTTAATCTCCCCCCCCCGGTGCCTCCCGAACAAGGCACTGTTTTGTTAGCGTCACGCATTGTGACCACCTCTGCGGTTTCCGTAAGGGGCCCCAATCTGGTGTAAGTCAATCAGCTCGCATTTCTTGAGCTGATTCCACCTTGTCTGCCCTCGGCACTATCGTGCCTTTGAGGCATTGACCATCACGTTGTTCACCCATTCTGGGTGGGTTTTATCAATCTCAAATCATGTATCCATGAAAACACCCTTTTTCCTATTCCCTATTTTTCTAACAGCTTGTAGCGAGCAAGCGATGACTCATCCACCTTTGGTGAAAGTCCGACCGTTGCCAGAAACCGAGACTGCAGTCAAGTCGAGCGTCCCGAAGTCACTGACAGTCGATTTTGACTCCTTGGGAGATCAAGTCTCCAAATACAACCCATCACTCGCCAGTGCGCGACAGTTAATCGCAGAAGCTCAAGGACAGCTTCGGGCTTCTGGAATCCGGAGTCGACCTGAACTGGAAGTGGAGTTTGCTGCAGACCCTCGCTTTCGTGATGTCATGCTCACGGTGGGTGTTTCTCAAAAATTCCCGCGAACCAATCGCTTGCTGATTGAGAAGCGGGTCTCAGAGATTTTGGTCGATGCGGCCCGAGCTGAAGTAAAAAATGTTGGACGTATTTTGACAGGAGAGGCCCGCCAGGCTTTCGTAGAGATTTTGGCAATCCGGGAACAAAGAAAGCTTCTCTCGGATCAGGAAGCGACAGCTCGAAAATTGGCCGAATTTATCAAGGCCTCTGCCAATCGCGGAGAAGCCTCGCTTTTGGAGGTGGGCACGGCTACTCTAGAGGCGACTCGATTTGCCAATCAAGGGGCGCAGATTGAGATAAAGGAGAAGTTTGCCCTGGCAAATTTGAAACCTCTCCTGGGGATGCCCCCCGAGGGCGAGTTGATTCTGAAAGGGCCACTGGAAAATCCAGAAATGCCTCCCATGAATGTCACCAGCTATCACCGGCCGGATCTCACTGCAGCTCGCTTGCGTGCGCAAAGCGCCCTCACCGAAACGGATTTGGAGCGATCAAAGATGATCGATGACTATGAGGCCGGAATCTTCGCGGGGATTGGGCAGGCGGAAGATGCTCCTGAAGGAATCGAGGCAGAACAAGTTTTGGGTATTCGCTTTAAATTTCCACTGGGAAAAAATTATGCCCAACAAGGAGTGATTGATGCGGCGCGGGCGAAATCGAATCGCTTGACATTGGGAGCGGAAGCTCTGAAACGCAGAATCAACGGGGAATCTCACGCGGCATACGCCGAAATGAATCAATGGATGAAGCTAGCGGGGCAGATTGAATCTGAACTTTTTCCGCTAGCTGAAGAGCAGATCACTAAAACCAAGGAGGCCTACTCGAATGGTGAGATACCGCTCCAAGATGTCCTTCGCGCCGTGGAGCAAAAACTCGCCCTATCGATAGCTCATCTTGAAGCCCGTCGCGACTTCCATCTCGCGCGGGTAAAATATTTAACCTCTACGGCCCAATGAATTCATTTTCTCTCACCGCTTTTAAAAAACCGGCCTCATTTGCCGAAGCACGTGGGTATCGCAGTAAGTTGCGAATTCACGGACTTGAAAAATCTTCACAAGGCCACGCGCCATCTACGAATCCCAACTCGGTTACTTATAGCCTCACCCAATAAGACTCTTGAAAACTTCTATCTATTCCCTGCTCCCATTTCTTGTCATCACGCCGCTTGTCGCCGAGGAGGCGATTGATCCCGATCGTGCTGCCAATACCATCCTGCTAACCGACTCCGGGGTGAAAAATCTCCGCCTCGAAACAATCGAAGTCGAAGAGCGCACCTTTAACGAAACGATTTTCGCCATCGGTCGCGTCGAAGACGTTCCTGGTCGTG
Organism: bacterium; assembly: GCA_018222765.1. GTDB lineage: Bacteria > Verrucomicrobiota > Verrucomicrobiia > Verrucomicrobiales > Akkermansiaceae > SW10. Next base: position 233,828 of record JAAEZT010000001.1, read on the forward strand.
GCTATGCCATATCCTCACGAATTCCAGGCCGAGCCTTGACTGTGAATCCGCGGATTGGTGATCGCGTCAAACGCGGAGAGACTTTAATCGAGGTCGAAAGTCGCCAACCTGGCACTCCTCCGCCCATCATTTCCCTCAAGGCTCTTCGTGACGGAGTCGTCACCGAGACAAATATTATCGAAGGAAAACCCGTCAATCCAGACGATGCCCTGCTCACCATCGCGGACCGTTCGTTGATGTGGGTTTCTGCTGAAATTCCCGAGCAACGTGCTGCCGGCATCAAGGAAGGGACAAAAGCAGAGATCTCCTTCCCCGCCCTGGGAGGCGACCCGGTCACGGCAACCCTCCTACGATTTGGAGTGGAGGCCGACGCAACGGCTGGATCGGTTCACGGTATTTTCGAACTGGAAAACTCGACTGGCCGCCTCAGTCCGGGAATGCGGGCCGAACTGAATATCATCATTTCCTCCCGGCAGGATGTCATGGCTGTCCCAGAAGAATCCATCCAGGGAGATCCCTCATCGCGCCTCGTTTACGTGAAGGACCTCGAGCTGGAGAATGCCTTTGTTAAAGCTCCTGTCGTCCTTGGTGCAAGCAGTGGAGGCTGGGTCGAAGTTCTTGAGGGTCTGTTTCCAGGCGATGATGTTGTCACGCGTGGTTCCTACGCACTTGGTTTTGCCGGGGCTGGTGGTGGGCCATCGCTCAGAGAGGCGCTCGATGCCGCTCACGGGCACAAGCATAATGAAGACGGCTCGGAAATGACGCCGGAACAACTGGCAGCCGAAGAGAAAGCCCACGGAGACGATCACGGCCACGAGGGCGGCAGTGCTCCGAAGTGGCTCGTCTACTATGCCGGTGGGATCACAGTGGCATTTTTAATTGCCATCCAGCTGCTCTGGAACAAGCGTAGAAAGGTAGGGGCATCCCATGCTTAATGCCCTCATCAGATTCTCGCTCGCGCAGCGGGGACTTATCATCATCGGCGCGGTGATCGTCCTGATTCTGGGTGTGCGCAACGCCATCCAGACGCCTGTCGATGTCCTCCCGGATCTCACCAAGCCAACCGTCACCCTGCTTACCGAGGCGGGTGGCTATTCACCCGAGGAAGTCGAGACCTTGATTTCGATACCATTGGAGAATTCTCTCGGAGGGGTGACTGGCGTTGACCGTATCCGCACCGTCAATGACATCGGCCTCTCACTGGTTTTCATCGAGTTCGATTGGGGAACCGATATTTATCAGGCCCGTCAGTTTGTCCAGGAACGACTAATCGGGGTCGCGGGTGAATTGCCCGAAGACATTACCCCTTACATGACTCCGGTCTCTTCGCTCATGGGGGACATCATGCTCATCGGCTTGCGCGACCATACAGGGAAAACCTCGCCGCGTGACCTTCGGGTTCTCTCGGAATGGACCATCGCGCGTCGCTTGCAGTCCATCCCCGGAATCGCCGAAGTCCTCTCCATGGGCGGTGGCGTGAAGCAGGTGCAAGTCCAGCCCGATCCAGAACGGATGCGGCTATACAACATCACCTACGAGGAGTTGCGAGACGCCGCCGCCGAGGCTGTCAAAAATACCACGGGGGGCTTCCTCACCGAGCGCGCGCAGGAAATCATGGTGCGAAATTTGGCCATGACCTCATCTACGGAGGTCATCGGAGCCACGATTGTCGATTATCGCAATGACCGCCCAATTCACATTCGCGACGTCGCCAAGGTGACCTGGGATATCGAGCCCATGCGTGGGGATGCAGGGTTTGGTCTCGCTGACGGGGAAAAGAACGAAAACGGCGACCTAGGCAGTCGCGGGGTCATTATCTCGGTCCGCAAGGCTCCTGGTTTCGATACCATCGCTCTGACAAAAGAGGTCAATCAAGCCCTCGAAGAACTCAGCACCTCGCTCCCGGAAGGAGCTGAACTTGTCCCACTCTATCGCCAGGAAGAATTCATCGAATTGTCCATCGATAACCTCATCGAAGCCCTGCGCGACGGCGCCATCATGGTAGCTCTGATTCTTTTCCTTTTCCTGCTCAACTTCCGCATCACTGCGATCACCCTGACCGCCATTCCGCTGTCATTGGCGATGACAATGCTCGTCTTTGATCTTTTCGGCCTGACAGTGAACTCGATGACCCTCGGCGGTCTCGCCGTAGCCGTTGGCATGGTCGTAGATGATGCTATCGTAGACGTGGAAAACGTTTTTCGCCGTCTGCGGGAAAACGCCTCGCTCAAAGAACCGTTGCCAAAGATCGAGGTCATCGCACGAGCTTCCAGTGAGGTTCGTTCCTCCATCCTCTACGCGACGATTCTCATCATCCTCGTTTTCCTCCCGCTCATGGCTCTCAGTGGTGTCGAAGGCAAATTGTTCACTCCGATTGCCATCGCGACCATCGCCAGCATGGCCGCGTCCTTTGTTGTCTCCCTCACGGTCATTCCGGTTCTCAGTTCATTTCTGCTGAATCCGAAAGCGGGAAAGGAACACAAGGACTTCATCCTCGTCCGTTGGCTCAAGGCGGTATTCCGCGCCACCTGGATGCGCTTGGCGCTTGCCCAGCCCTTGCTTGTCATCGCCATTACGGGTTGCCTCATTGTCTTCGCCTGGTTCCAGTATTCTGAAATGGGGAGAAATTTCCTCCCGCCTTTCCGTGAGCCGACTGCTCTCGTCGCCACCACGATGAACCCGGGCACTTCCTTGAAAACAACTTCTGAAATGTCCGATGTCGCAATGGAAAGATTATTGGAAATTCCGGGGATCAAAACCGTGGCCTTTCGAGCCGGCCGAGCCGAACGGGGTGACCATGTTGTGCCAGTTTCAACCATTGAATTCGATGTCGAATTCGAAGAAGACACTACTAGAGACCGCTCTGAGATCATCGCAGACATACGTGCCACTATGAAAGATATGCCTGGCACCTTCAGTGCCATGAGCGGACCACTCGCCGACCGCATTGGTCACATGCTCAGCGGAGTTTCAGCCAAGGTTGCGGTCAAAATATTTGGCCCCGACCTTGATGAACTCCGACGCCTAGGCAATGAAGTTGCCGACGTGGCCCGCTCGATTCCGGGATTGGAGGAAGCTACCGTTGAACAGCAGGCAAGCGTGCCGCAATTGCGCATTGAACCGAAGATCGAACGCGCCGCTGCCTATGCGGTCACCCCTGCCAGTCTCACCGAAGAACTCTCAGCCCTCATGGGTGGTGAAGAAGTCGCCGAGATTTACGAAGGCGTTCGTGTTTACGATTTGGTTGTCCGTCTGCCCAAAGAATGGCGGGAGAATCCGGAGAAGCTCAAAGACCTCTACATCGACACCAAAGCCGATTCCCTCGTCCCACTCGACACGATTGCCCACATCCGCATGGCCAAGGGACCAAACACCATCAAGCGGGAGAATCTTCGTCGCCGCTTCGTTGTCGGCATCAATCCCACCAACCCCGATCTCGTCGCCGCAGTCGATCAGCTCAAGGCCGAAGTCGCAGAAAAGGTGAAACTCCCAGAGGGATATAGTATTTCCTACGAAGGCGAATACGTAGCCCAAAAGGAGGCAGCTCGGACCATCGCGCTCAGCTCGGCCTTGATCATTCTCGTGATCATTTTCCTGCTCCACTCCTTTTTCAAGAGCTTTGGCTTCGTCGCCCTCGTGCTGACGATCCTTCCTGTCTCGCTGATTGGCGGCATTCTCTACACTGGGATGACCTTGAATAATATCAGCATTGCTACTCTCGTTGGCTTCATCGCCGTCGGCGGTATTGCGGCCCGAAATAACATCATGCTGATTTCTCATTACCTGCATCTCATGAAGCACGAGGGCGAATCGTTTACGAAAAAAATGGTCATCCGAGGCACGGAAGAACGCCTTGTCCCCATTCTCATGACTGCCATCTCGGCGGGCCTGGCCCTTGTGCCACTAGTCATCGCTGCCGATGAACCGGGCAAGGAAATCCTCAACCCCGTGGCCATTGTCATTGTTGGCGGCCTCATTAGTTCGACCTTGCTGGGTCTTCTGATTACGCCTGCCCTTTTCTACGCTTTCTGTCGTAAATCTGCAGAAAAGGCACTCCGGCTCAACGCCAGTGCCTGCTCATAAGGAGCAACTTCCAAACCAAAAACCAAAAACCGAAAAACAAAGAAATGAAATTGAAAAACATCCTGCCCATCGCGGCATCAGCCTTCGCTATCACGGCGACTCCCTTCGTTCTCGCAGACGAGAAGGAGAAAGACCACGACCACAAGGAACACGCAGATCATAAGGATCACGACCATGACGACCACGAAGGCCATGACCACGGAGAGAAAATGGCCGGTCCAAATGGCGGCCGCATCCTGACCGAAATCGAGCCTCACCTTGAGTTCTTCGTCACCAAGGATCGCAAAGTCAAAATCTCTGCGGTCGACGACCACGGCAAAGCCATTCCTCTTGCCAAGCAAAGCGTCGATGTCATCGCCGGAGATCGCAAGAATCCTATCCGGATGAAGTTTAAAAAAGACGGAAACTCCCTCGTCTCTGACAAGGCTTTTCCGGAGGGCAACGATTTTCCAGTCATCGTTTCAATCAAGGTCAGTGAAGACGCCAAGAAAGTCCGCGAGAAGTTCAACCTGAACCTCAGAGACTGCCCCACCTGCGACTACCTCGAATACGCCTGCACCTGTGACCACGGCCATGATCACGAGGGTCACGATCACGATGATCATGACCACTCCAAGCACGAGAAGAAATAGCTGATCCCGCCAGATTAAGGTGAGAGCAGTAAGGAACTGCTCTCACTTTTGCCCCCCAATTTCCTCATGTCCCGCGACCACCATCATCACCACGCCGGGAAGAACCTTGGAATCGCCTTTTTCCTCAATCTGGTCTTCACCATCATCGAGGCCATCGGCGGCGTGTTGACCAATAGCATCGCGATTCTGTCCGATGCTCTCCACGACTTCGGGGATACACTTTCGCTCGGGCTAGCCTGGTATTTCGAGAAAATCTCAGGCAAGCAGCCGACCGCACAGCACACCTACGGCTACAAACGCTTTCGCCTTTTGGGTGGACTGATCACCGGCCTCGTCCTCGTGGCAGGACTCTCGGTGGTTCTTTGGAATGCAGTGCAACGCCTTGCCGCTCCAGAGACTGTCCATGCGGGAGGAATGATGGCTCTGGCCGTCCTGGGAATTGTCGTCAATGGCCTGGCTGTCCTGCGGGTTCGTAGCGGAACTTCTCTCACTGAGAAAGTCGTCAGTTGGCACCTTCTCGAAGACGTGCTCGGCTGGGTAGCCGTGCTCATTGGTGCAGCGGCTATGGCCATCTGGGACCTTCCCATCATCGATCCCATCCTTTCGATCGGCATCTCGCTCTTTGTTCTGTGGAATGTCGCGCGCAATCTAAAGCAGGTGATAATGGTCTTCCTGCAGACCGCGCCCGAGGGCTTCGATGTCAATCATTTCGAAAGCCGGGTCAAAGAACTCCCAGGAGTCTCTTCGATTCACCACCTGCACCTCTGGTCTCTCGATGGTGAAGACCACGTTCTAACTATCCATGTTGTTCTCGCCTCCGAAGTTAAGCAGGAGAGAATCGTCTCCATCAAAAGAGAAATTCAAAGCCTTCTCAGCGGGAATGATTTCACTCACATCACAATCGCAACAGAACTTGAAGGAGAGCAGTGCACACCAAATACGGACCGGCCTCAAAAGTCGTCTTCCTCACGACATTCCTCGCCGAAACCAACCTCTTAATCTCCACCGGAGGCGCTCGAATATGAAGAAGGATAGCGAGCATTGCTGCGGAAGAACTAAAAACTCCTGTTGCGGGGCCGATGGGTCACACACTTACCGGATCGACTACCTCTTCTGGATCGGGATCATCGGCGCATCCATCGGCTACTTGCTGCACCTCGTAGTCGAATCCAGTGGATGGATGGGCTCGCTGAGCCACCCGACCTAAGTTAGATCAGTGGTTGAAAATATCGCCTGAATGGCTAAAAAAGACGCCCTCGACACATGAAATTATCATTCTTATCTCTCACCACCCTTTGCAGCCTCTTCCCTTTGGTAGGTTTCGCGACACCTTGCCCCCTCGGCGGGACTTGTCCGTCGGATTACCGAATTGCCCTCGGACATTCCGACGGAGACTCAGTTGAATCCGGAGTCGTTTCCGAAGTCCCTTCATGACCGATGTGACCAGGCGAAGGCGGCACCGTGAGTGGCGCAGCAGAAAAGAGTAATTTTGTGTTCTCCGGTCGCTGGATTCCCGAAAAGAGCGATGCCGGGCAGGTGTTCTTCAGTTTCAAGTATTGGGCAACCGACGACTTAGGACTGGGAGTGGACTATCGACCACTGGTAGATTCCGCGAGCTTTACCGCCACCTATCGACTCATCTCGGAAGATCCGCACACTTGGAAACCAGCTGTCATTGTCGGAACAAGTGTCGACGACTTCACTGATGGAGGTGATTCCGTAGAATCACGATCCTACTACGCAACAGTTAGTAAGGCCTACCCACAGGCCAAGTTCTGGGGCATCACTCCTGCTCCTTATGTTGGTGCCGTCTGGATCGACAAGCTCAACGAGCTAAGACCCCTGGCAGGCATCAACCTCAGCCACAAGGAAGCCTCACTCATGCTACAATACAGCGGAACCGACACCCACTTGACATTGACACGCCGGCTGAATGATCACGTCTCAGTAAGTGCTATTTATTGGGGCTTGAAATACCCCGGACTAGGCATGCGCTTAAAGTTCTAGAGACTCACCAATTTCAATCAGGGCAAGTAGCCGAAATTACTGGCTGCTTGCCCTTTCTTATTGGTTCATATGCTTCTCATCTACCGAGGGGGCTTGGGCCTTGTGGCGTGAACATCTAATACGCGGTTCCTTGGCGACCAAACTGCCAGACTCAGCCAAAATGTTTTTGCAACTGCCTCTTGCCCGGTCAGGACCGTTCTTCACGAGTGATCACGACCTTCAATCCCAAGCCGATTACCCTTACACTACTTGAGAATGGAGCTGACGTTTTTCGGAAAATTAAATTTTCCCAACTCCTGTATACACTTTCTCAAATCAACCTCAATTCCTGCAGGATCAGCAAACATCCGCGCACAATATTTGTAACTGGACTCCCCTTCCTCCTTCTTTGCAACAAGGATGCATTGAGCATCATCAACCGTCCTTGATGCCACCTCTGGAGGCAAACCCTCATTTGATATTCTCTCTAACAATTTCAACAGATTTGCATAATCCTTCTTTTCCAAGATCTTCCTTACAATTATCCATTCTGAACGATTTCCAAATGGAGGATAGGCCCTAGATACTCGAATGGTTTCTCGGTCGGAGGGAACATACACCTCTGTAATCTGTCCTCCAAATCCCCCACACAACGATACATACAAGGAGCCTTCATCCAAAGATTTCGGATAACTCATTCCCGCCATATCCAATTTCGATAGGATCGCTGCTATTGTCCTCCCTTCATTCCCAAAACAACAGGAATGAAAGAGGAAGAGAATCACGACAAGCACCACTGGTTTTTTCATAAAGCGACTAAGCAATCCCCCGCAGAGACTATACAATCCAAATATTTCATACCTTTAACAACCTCAGACAATGTCTCATCTAGAGGCACACTACACAAGGAAAAATCTTTGTGTGCCCCATGAATCCTCCGCGTTTGTTGGCCCTAACGTGAGTATAGTGCTTCAAGAACTGCATTTCAAAATCCTCCGTAAGCCTCTCCGAAAGCTCCCAGCCGCCGTCCCATTCTTCATCAAGAACCCCAGCCAAGAACGAAAGCGTATCTGGATACATTTCCTCATAGTCAGAATCTCGAAGACGCGAGATCAAATCCTCGGGAACAACCTCTCTTGCAACTACCTCAGCTACTTTGAGCCAGTCTTGCGGTTTTGATAAATCCAGAACTTTGCTCATGATGGATTGCTGTCGATACTTAACCTGCTGGAATCTACCTCTCTCATCCTTCCCTCAACCTAATTAAAGTTACCGGTTATCACCTGAATCACTTTTGATTCAGTTTCGCTAGTTTGCGGCCAAGCCTCCAAGGCTTTTTTGACCTTCAGGCATAATGCCTTTCGTCTCTTGGAAGCCGCAGCAAAAGACAACCCCGCCTCTTCAAAAAACTTCTCCCAATTCCTCTGACGTAATCTGGACGGCTTCCGTTCTCCACCAATCTTCATTGCCATTTCATCAGACAAATCCGGATATGCCTGCGTGCAAACCAAATCGTAAAGCGGTGCTAACCTCGTTTCCGATTCATGGTAGAGGAACGAGAAATTCTTCCCATGCGCGTCGTTATTTCCGATAATTTGGTTGAATATAACTGCATCAAAGAGACGCAAAAGATCGACACCAGGCATTGATGAAATTTCTTTAACCAGCGCAAAGCATCGCTTCAAATTCGGACCTCCTTCTTGCTGATACTTGAGCTCAGGAGCAATGCCCATCGCCTGACAGAAATCCTCTTGATGGATGCGCTCAAGTTGGCCTTCAGCAACATCCAGATGGACATCCCCATCATCATGAGGTTTTCAGTTAAGGAAATAAAACCAAGTGGGACGCTACTTCCTCCCCCTACACAAGCACAGCTAAGGTCCCGTTTCTCTATGTAGACGGCCTTGAAGACGGAAATCGCACCAATCGTGGAGACGATCAATGCAGCCGGAGCAGCGACCCAGGTGAACAGTCCTGCTATCATCAGAGTCCCGGCCCCAGCCTCAACGAACGGGTAAATGTAGGAATAGGGCACATAGCGTTGAGCGATCATGTCGTATTGGATAAATCCCGTTGCGAAGGACTGAAGGTCCTGCAGCTTGAAAATACCAAGCACGCACATACTGAAAGCTACGAACAACTCGAAAATTCGAACCGGTGCCAATTCACCTTGTAGTGCCCAGCTTGTGGTTAACGCCATCAAAATCGTGACGGCAAAGATCGCGACAACGGGCTGATAGCTCTCCCCTTCCTTCGGGTCAGGAGGAAGATCGAGATACTCACGAAGCTGATCGTAGCCACCAATATGCTCAGCTCCAACCCAAACCTGTGGAGTCTCGTCATGCCCATTTTCCTCTTTGTAGGCCTTGTTAGCGTCCATGCTCTCGAGGTGCTCGTCTGCAACCTCGAAACCATTACGCTTTAAAAGGTCGAAAGCCTTGATTCCCCATGGGCAAAGGTGGTCGGATGTGACCATCCGGACAATCTTAGCCTGTTTTTTTGCCATCATCTTTCCCTAGATTTTGAAAAGACTTAGAAACTATAGCTCAACCCGAAGCTCCAAAGCGGGCCGACGGTCAACGCGGTTTCATTGACATCCCGGTAGACTGGAACCGCTACGGAAAGCGAGGCATTGACGTCATCATTGATGGAGTAGATTAGCGAAGGCGTAATGGAAAGCGTGGTCGAACCAGTGTCGGCGATGTCGACGCCAAGGAACTCATCTCGTTCCCCATGAAACAGATCCAAGGACAGCTTTGCGCTAAGGTTTTCACTCAGGCTCCGGCTCACTCCTGTGCTGAAAAACAAGGTCTCGGCAGGCCGAAAATCCTTCGAGCTTTCATAGAGCGGCAATGTCAAATTCAAGCTGGAGAAGTAAGACCAATCATCAATCTCACCTGAATAGCGTGTCCCAAGTGTCAGCTGAGTCGTCCCAGTGCCCAGTTGAAATACACTCGGATTCACTCCCCCCACACGGGGATTGTCTCGAGCTTCTCCGGTGGGAAGTATGAATCCAAAGTTGAAACTCAATCCACTGAGAGACGAATCATCGTTGGACCATGGTGACAAGATCGCGGTCAGGCTCATATCACCCAGTCCACTGATGTTGACATCGCTTTGTCCGTCCTCTCTCCGTGTCCCATCGGTGAAAGGAACGCGCAAACTGAAAATCCAGTTCTTGTCGAATCGGTAGGAGCCACCCAGCGAAAACTGGTGAAACTCAGTTGAAATATCGCTTGGATTTCCGACTCTGTTCGAGCCGTCAAAGATCTCATCATTGAGACGATAACGGTAGTCGAACGCGAGACTGAACGCGGATCCATCAGCAACAGAATCACCGCCAACTGGCGGCGCAGTGAGTTTTCATCCGTCTCATCCAAATGAGGAGAGAGGAAGGAGCGCGACAATGGCAACAGTCGTTTTTATCAGGTTCATATTATTGGATTTCATGTTTTTTTGGAGAGCGAAGTTCTTTGGTAAGGCAATACAGGACGGGCACCACGAACATGGTGAGGAGTTCGATCAGCATGCCGCCGAAGATGGGAATGGCCATTGGGACCATGAGATCGGAGCCGCGGCCAGTGCTGGTGAGGACCGGCAGGAGCGCAAGAAGCGTGGTAGCGGTGGTCATGAGACAGGGGCGAACGCGACGCATTCCAGCTTCAAGGGCTGCCTGGCGCATTTCGGAAATTGTCGTTGGCTTCAGTTCCTCGAATTTTTGGCGGAGGTAGGTCGAGATGACCACTCCATCATCTGTGGCGATGCCAAAGAGGGCGAGAAAGCCGACCCAGACGGCGACCGAGATATTAACAGGGCCGACATTGAAAAGGTGGGCAACGTTGTGGCCGAAGACTTCGAAGTTGAGGAAGCCGGGTTGGCCGTAGAGCCAAAGCATGAGAAATCCCCCGGCCCAGGCGACAGCCACGCCAGAGAAAACGATGGCTGTGGAGGCGGCGGATTTGTTGTCCAGGTAGAGGATCATGAAGATGATGCCGAGACAGAGTGGCACCGCAAACATGAGGGTTTTATTGGACTCCAAAGCAGACTGATAGTTGCCCGCAAACTCGTAGCGAACACCAGCAGGGCGCTTCAACTCCCCCGTCGATTCCATCTTCTTGAGGTAAGCCTGCGCTGCTTCCACAACATCTATCTCGGCATTGCCAGCTTCAGCTCCGAAGGTGACATAGCCGGTAAGGAAAGTATCTTCAGCTTTGATGTTTTGAGGCCCACGAACGTAGCGAATGGAGGCGAGCTGGGAGAGCGGAATTTGCGCCCCTCCTTTCGCTTTAATCAGAATCCTGTTCAAATCTTCAATAGCATCACGATTCTCCCGCATGTAGCGAACTTGGACCATGTAGCGCTCCCGCCCCTCCACCGTGGTTGAGACCATACGTCCTCCTATTGCGGTTTGAATGGCATCATGGACATCAACGATATTCAGGCCGTAGCGCGATGCCTCATCGCGATCAGGAATGATCTCTAAATAAGGTTTTCCGACAATTCGGTCAGCATTCACTGTTGCAGTGTTGAGACCTTTGATCATCCCGCTACGAAGGTGGCGCTCGATCTCGATTCCAAAGTCCTCAATGGTGCGGAGGTCGGGACCTTTGATTTTCAACCCCATGGGCGCACGCATCCCGGTTCTCAACATCACGAGACGGGTTTCGATCGGTTGAAGCTTCGGTGCACCGGTTACTCCGGGGAGTTGGGTCACACGACTGATTTCAGCCCAGATATCGTCGGGAGATTTGATATGCGGCCTCCATTGACGAAAAGGTTTTCCGTTATCGTCAGGAACCAGAGCCTCATTTTCATAAACAAAGTCACCTTTGTCGTCGGTCTTGAAACGAAGAATTTCGCCTTTCTCACTACTTTTAAACTCTGAGACGTAGTTAATGACGGTCTCAACCATCGAAAGCGGTGCCGGATCGAGAGGAGTCTCGGCACGACCGATCTTCCCAACCACTCGCTCAACTTCTGGAATCGAGGCGATGGCGGCATCGAGTTGCCTGAGAGATTCTTGAGCTTCCTCGATAGAAGCATGAGGAGCCACGGTAGGCATGAAGAGAAATGTTCCTTCATCGAGAGCTGGTCGAAATTCCTCACCGAGCCCCGGAAACTTCTTTGAAGCATCCTTATAGAGAGCGGACTGCTTGGCTGATTCCGGAAGGAAAGAAAAGACCTTGGGGAAGCCAAGCCAAATGCTGAAAGCCATCGCGAGCAATAACACCGGCGCGGAGAGAAAGAGTGCCTTGTGGTTGAGGCACCATTTTAAAATTCCTCCGTAGAGCTTTTCGAAGCCCTTGAAGAAAATCAGGAGCCCACCAATCACAAGGCAAACGAAAAGAATATTGACCCCTGTCGTGCGGTCGAGACCGAGCGGCATCCAGTCTTTTGCGAGAAGCCAAGTAACGAAAAAGGCCACTGCGATGTTAAACCCGATGAATGTGAATTTGAGAGATTTTGACTTTCTCAGAGCAGCAAACTTGCGGAAGAGCGGGAAACGGTATCCGAAAAGGATGTGGGCCACCGGAGGAATGATAGTGAGTGCCACTACAATGGAAGCTATGAGCGCAAAAGACTTGGTGAACGCCAAGGGTTTGAACAGACGCCCCGCCTCCCCTGTCATCGTGAAGACCGGGAGGAAGCTCACTACCGTGGTCGCTACCGAAGTTGTCACGGCCCCGGCGACTTCAGTGACCCCACGATAAATGACGGCAGCTTTCGACTCCTCGGGATCCGCTTCATCGAGGTGCTTCAATATATTTTCGGTAAGAACAATGCCGACATCGACGACGGTGCCAATCGCAATGGCGATACCAGAAAGGGCGACGATATTGGCATCGACTCCCCAAATCTTCATCGAGATGAAAGTGATGAGAACCGCAAGTGGGAGCATCATCGCGATGAGAATACTGCTCCTAAAATGGAGCAACATGATCACAACCACGATAATAGTAACGAGAACCTGCTGATAAAGAGCATCGTCAAGAGTGTTGAGCGTTTCACCGATGAGCTCTGAGCGGTCGTAGAAAGGAACCACGGTCACCTTCGAGGTTGTAAACCACGCAGGCCAAGATCCTGGATCGAGTTGGCCAAAGTGAGCCATCCAAGCGTCTTCATTGAGAGAAATACCATCTGTAAAAGGAGTGCCAATCCCCTTCTGATCTGCGAAGGCAGCCGCTTCTTCAAAGCTTATTTTAGTCCAATCAATGACAGGACGGATCGGCAGGGCTTCCGTGAGTTCCTCAACCTTCTTCTTCGTTGCTTTGATCGCAGCCAGCGGGTTCGTTCCATAACGAGCAACAACAACTCCGCCCACAGCGTCGGCACCATTCACGTCAAGCATCCCGCGCCGGATTGCTGGTCCAAGTTGCACCGTTGCAATATCAGCGACAGTGATGGGGCTATTGTCACGAACAGCCACCACTGCTTTCTCGATATCCTCTACCTTCTCAATGTAACCGGTTCCGCGGAGGAAATACTCGACACCATTGACCGCAAGATTCCGCGCGCCTATTTCTTGATTGGATTTCCGAACAGCATCTGCGACTTGAGCCAAAGAAATATCATGAGCTCGAAGAGCATCTGGATCAATATCGACTTGATATTGCCGTTGGAAGCCTCCAACAGAAGCAACTTCGGCAACCCCGTTAGCCGCCAATAGCGCATAGCGAACCTGCCAATCTTGAATCGATCGAAGTTCGTCAAGATCCCAACCTCCGGCGGGATTACCCTGCGGATCACGACCTTCAAGAACATACCAAAAGACCTGCCCAAGCCCAGTTGCATCGGGTCCCAGTGTTGGCGTGACATTCCCAGGAAGAAGGTTTGCCGGAAGAGAGTTTAGCTTCTCCAAAACCCTGCTTCGACTCCAATAGAAATCAATTTCCTCCTCGAAAATCAGATAAACGTAGGAATAACCGAACATGGAGAATGAGCGAACTTCCTTGACCCCCGGAACGCCCAAGAGGGCGACCGTTAGTGGATAGGTAATCTGGTCCTCCACGTCTTGTGGTGATCGGCCATTCCACTCGGTGAAGATAATCTGCTGATTATCTCCAAGGTCAGGGATTGCATCGACTGCGACAGGATCACGCGGGTAATCCCCGGTATCCCAGTCAAAAGGGGCAACCTTTACTCCCCAGCCGATGAAGAAGGTGAGAAGAAGAAAAACAACCAGCTTTTGGTGGAGGCAAAAATGAATGAGAGCTTTCACGTGAGTTTTCGTTGTTGAGTTCTACTTGCCGTGATTGTGCTTCTCCATTCCCTCCATCTTTTTCATGGGGGGCTTCTCCCCCAGCGAGAGAGTGGAGGTTACTGAACCGCAGTTCAGCATGGCGTCACCAAAATATGGGTTGAAGACTTCAGGAGCGTTGGAAATCCAATCCCCTCCCTTCCCATCCGCAACCATGGGACAATGAACAACATAGGCACTGCCGACTTGATCCAGCCCGTAAGAACGAACAAGCGAGATGAGCCGGTTACTGATGTTCTGAAAGACTACCCGCTGTTTCGAGATGTCGCCTTCTCCTGCAAGCGCATTGGCATTTTCTTGCAGGTATTTGGCATCCTCTGTCAGTGGAATCTTACCACTGGCCTTGGAAAAATCACGCGCAGCGGCTTGAGCCTTTTCAGGAGCATCGTCGGCGAGCGCCTTGGAGAGCGGCAAGTAGGTTTTGATAATCTCTTCGAGAGACCCGGCAATCACCGGATCAACCTTGGGAGGTGCTTCCGTGTGAGTGGGCAGGCCAAGATAGCGGCCGGCCTCTTCGGCAGACCGGGTTACAATCCGCGCCGATTGCTGAACGTTCTTGGGAAGTTGACGACCAGCAATCTTCAATCCATTCATGAGCCTGTTGGAAAATTCACCCCATAGCTTCAGAGTATCGGGTTGGAATGTTGACTGATCCACAGCCTCAATCGCACGCTCCATTCCGGCAATCGCTTCTTTGGCAGCCATAGGTTCACTGGCATGTTGAAGCCGGGCCAGAGAGCGGAGAAAAGGCGCCCATTGCCCGGCAAGATCTTCGGGAGCTGAATTTGCCGGAGCTTCCACCAATCCAGCGTTTGGATTCATCATGGAAGGTTTGGCCTTGATCTGGAGCTCGGAATCCAGCTTGAAAGCGCCTTGGGAAACAACCAATTCACCCTCGCTTAGTCCATTCACGACAATGAATTGTTTCCCAACCTTTGGACCAAGAACGATTTCGCGCCCTTCAAAGGTTGGGTCTACTTTTTCAGGAACACGGACATAAACGACGGCTCGCTCGCCGGTTTGAAGAACCGCTGATGCAGGAACGAGTATAGGAAGATCACTCTTCTCATCAGTAGTTGCAATAAAACCCAACTCACTAGCTGGAACCAAGGGCATGTCGCAAATATCACAGGTCCCGGGTCCGTCTTTCACAATCTCGGGGTGCATCGGACTAATCCACTTCCCAGCCATGGATGGATCCACAACTTGACCTCCACTGGTCATGCGGGACTCGACATGAGCTCGGGCAAACATACTCGGCTTGAGCTTCTGACCAGGATTATCCAGATTCACACGCACTTGAGTCACCCTCGTGGTCGGGTTGATATCAGGGTCAATGAAGGCAACTCGTCCGTGATATTCCTCTCCTGGGAAAGCCTCAATGCTGAATGCCACATCCTGGGCGTATCGAATCCATGGAAGATCACTTTCATAAGCTTCCAAAATCAGCCACACTTTGGAGAGATCAGCGACCTTGAAGAGAGAATCACCCGTCTTGACGTAGGAGCCGAGATCAACCGATTTCTCAACAACAATTCCATCCTGAGGAGAGCGTATGGTGATGCGATCGCTGGGATTCTTCTGCATTGCGATTTCATCAATCTGTTCCTCTGAGAGCTGAAGAAGCCGAAGCTTCTCACGAGCGGCATTGAGCAGACGCCGGCGGGTTTGCATGACTGAATCGGAAGGCTTACCAGAAAGAGTCTTTATGGCTTTGGTCGCTTCAATTACCTCTCGCTGGGCAACATAAATTTCGGGCGAATAGATTTCTGCGAGGTGATCTCCCTTGCGAACCATCGCACCAGTGAAATCCACAAAGAGCCTGTCTATGCGTCCCCCAATTCGTGATGTGCTGGCCGAAACGCGACGTTCGTCGTATGCAATCCGACCAAAGAGAGAGACATCGGCAACAGCAGCAGAGCGAATGACCGGCGACACCTGCAAATTAAGCAATGCAGCGGCCTCAGAGCTGACCGTAACTTCGCGGATTCCCCCTTCTCCAGAGTCCTGAAGAGGAATTAGGTCCATTTCGCAGATCGGGCAAAGCCCGGGATTAGGCTGGCGAATCTGTGGATGCATTGAGCACGTCCAAGTTTCGTCCGATTCTCCAGCTGACACCGTTTGTTTTGGTTTTTCGGCAGGAAGACCAAACCACCATCCCATCGCGAAGAGACTAAGAGGCAAAAGAATGGTGAGGATCTTACGGGGCTGACGAAAGATGGTTTTGAGAGCCTTTGGGATTTTCATTTTCATGGCTTTAGATGGTATTATTTGAGTCCTGCGGCGGCTTTGAGAGTGGCCACGGCTTTGCCAAGTTGTGCACGATTTCGAGCAAACTGGAGTTGGTAGGTCAGCAGTTGACGCCAGGTGTCGATCACATTAATAAAGGTATCCTTTCCTGCTGCGTATGAAGTCAGGGTGACCTCATAGGCTTGCTGGGCGTCAGGGAGGAGACGCGTCTTAAAAAGATCTGAAACCTCACGAGCAGTTTTGGCGCGGAAATAGGCATCCTGAACCCGGAAGCGAAGATCGGAACGGGTGGATCCGAGAAGAGCCTGGGTCTCTGCTATTCCAGCATTGGCCTCGCGAATCATGGCTCGGCGAGGCTCCTGCCAAAGCGGAATATTAAATCCCAACGTCCCGAAGATTTGATCATCGCCATTGGCTGACGGCGCAAGCCCGTTTGAGGCCACGGCTGCACCTTGAACACCAATGGTAAAATCGGGATATTTTTCGAGCTTAGCTCTAATGAGTCGATGTTTGAACGCTTCGATTCTATTCGCCGCAGAAACGACTTCGGGATGTCGGGTTTCGGCACCAACAAGAAGTGATTTTAGGTTCTGAGGAGGATCCACCTCACGATCTGTAGCTATTGGAAGTGGCGCTCCCGCAGGACGATTGAGAAGCGAATTTAAACGCGCTTTAGCAACCTTTTCGACACTTCTGGCTTCTGCAAGATCTCGATCAATTTTCGTGATTTCATTGGCGACACGAAGCTGATCGGCCTGCCCACCCTGACTTGCGGCAACCTGAGCCTCCACGGATTCCTCAACAACACGCAGAAGCTGCTGACTCTCCTTGCTAATCCGAATGGTGATTCCCGCGAGGTAGTAGTCCCACCAGGCACTACGAACTTGTTCAGTCAGTTTCAATTCATACGCTGCAACATCAGCCCGGACGGCAAGCACCTCTCGTCTAGCAGCAAGGCCTTCCTCGCGTCTCTTACCCAGAAAAGGAATTTTCTGACTCACGCCAACGACCGCATCAACACGACCAGCCGCCGTTTCAGGGAGGTTTCCAAGAGCTAAATTTGCCATCGGATCGGGGAGAGACTCGACTTGGGGAATCTTTGCCTCCATTCGCTCCACCCGATGCCTCATAGCTTTGAGTCGGGGATTATGTCGAGAGGCCAGCTCGGCTAGAGTTTCCGGCCCTGCCTGAGAAGGAATGTGATAGCTCTCAGCTTTTGATCCGTCGATGGTAGCTTCGTCTACTTTAACAAGAGGAATATCTCCCGAATCTGAAAATTCGGAACAGGATGAAAGGATCGCAAGCGCGCTCAAGCTGAGAATTGAAAGTTTCATGATAATGGGAATGGGAGAGGAAGCACTAGCCCCCTCTCCCCTTGGTTTAATTCAGCTAAGGCTTCTTCAACTTTGCCAAATATTTGGCAGGTTCTTTTTTAAACTTGGGAAGGCATCCGTCGCAGCAGAAGCGAACCTCGGCTCCTTCGTGAGTAATGACGAATGGCTCGCCCATTGAGCCTAGTTTTTCACCAGATACGACGCAGGTATCGAGGGGGTATTCGGAGTCGATCTTCTTTGTTTCTGAAGATGGCTCAGCAGAAGAATCGCCGGTTGCCGATTGATCGTTTTTGCAGGAAACGAGGGCGGTAAGAGACAAAGCTATCAGTATTGGAAGTTTCTTGAATTTCATTTAATTTATTGGTTGGTTTTTGGATTTGGGAGATGACTTTCATCCCCGAAGAGGTCGAGAGCAGAACTTGCTTCAAATCGGCAACTAGTGAGATCCGAATGACGTTCCTGATGGATCAGGAAATGCTCACAATAACGGACACCAAAACATTGGGCGTCCAAGTAGTGCTCAAGGGTGGCAAAACGAAAGCGCCAGCCGAGCAGGTCTATCGATCAAAGTCGAAAGACAGAATAAAGGAGTAGTAGAGAGGCTTCCCGCGGCGGAGGTGGAGGACGAGTCGGAGAAACGGCAAATACAGATGAGGCAAGAAAATCGATCGACTCGGCTGCATCATCAACAATAGAAGAACAGACGATCTTGGGATAATCAATGACCAGGTCAAACCAAACCAAATCATCCACATCAAGTTGGATTTTCTCAGAGCAATCGTCGCAAGGCTCGACAGGCTCCTCTTTTTGGCAGTGATTGCACTGAGTCTCAACTTCCTGTTCGCATCCGCAATCGCTGATGAAAAATTGATCCGTGTGCGTGCAGTATGCGAAAGCTGGTTGCTGGAAAAGCAACATGGCAATCATTCCAGAAAGGAAAAATAACGCTGACAAACGACGAACCATCGAACTACAGATAGGATAGAGGAAGACGATACTTATTCCATCTAAATTTCAAACGGGCAAAAAAATCACTTCAAAGGAGCGTTGAATAGCCCTTCCCTCTCAACTTCACTTGGGGACAATGATCGTTATTCCAATGGGCGCACCAAATCAAGTTGAGAGCAGATCGACCCAATCCTGCCCATGGACATTTTCCTCAGAATAGGAACGATATCCAGACCTTAGGTGACCTTCTGGATTTCAGCCAACATCGAGAGTGGATGTAGCAACGTTTCAGTCATTGCCTCGCTTTTTTTGATCCGAGAAAGGGGCAGACTTTGCTATTGAGCTGGTGACATGACCAAAAACTCATTCTCAACAGGGATGTTTTCCGAAGTGCTTACACTTTGTGTTTACACCGACCCTGTTCGAAGCCGTAAAACCGGCTACAACCCTTGTAGGTTAAAAGTACGCAGACTGGGACTCGAACCCAGGACCAATTGGTTAAAAGCCAACTGCTCTACCAACTGAGCTATCTGCGCTTTTGGTATTTGGATGCCCCTTCCGTAGGAGAGTGCGGCGGAGCTTTATGACCTGCAGACCGTATTGACAAGTAATTCCTACTATTTTTCGCAAAAAAAATCGCAGACTCTACTTCCCTTTCAAATACTGGGCCATTTCACGATTCAGAACAAAGGACATCGTCCCCTTGGCTTTGGGCTTCCCGCCATTCTCAACCTGATACTCGAGTGGCTTCAGCGGTTTCTTCCCGTTCACCTCGGACATGAGATAAAGACGGATCGTTAACACCGATTTGGGGTCTCCTCCGGGAATATCTTTGACGGTGTATTGCAGGGTATTTTGACCATCTCTTGCTCCCCCAATAAGAACTTCAGCTCCCTGGGTATTTTGAAACAAATGACTGGAGATACCGTTGTTGCCCGTCACTCGAACCTCACGTCCCGGACAGAATACATACACCTTTGCAATATACTTGGCCATCCCGGTAATTGCGATGGGCAGTTTGGGGACAATCCCATCTGGAATAAAGTCTTTGGAATCGACAAATTTGTAATCTCCCTTGGCAATTTCCTCCCGAACTTTGGGGAGAAGATTCAAGTTCACAAATTCTCCCCCATCGTATTTCCAGCCCGTTCTCTCCTTAAGGTATGACACAACGAAAACATTATCCGTTGGCTGACCACCGACCCCAAAATCCACCTTGCCGTAATAAACTGACTTGGCGGTATTCTTATTCACCCGGACTCGCAGCGCTTTTAAAGTCTGAATGTTCGGAGGAGAGACAGGCGCATTGAAAACACCTTGCGGAAAAGCACGCCGCTCACTCCACAGGCGATTGCGAACATTGGTCTGCCGCAGCTGAGAGGTGTATTTCTGCCAGTTGTTGGGATTTTTAGCGATCATGGAAGTCCTCCAGGCGTTGTAAACCTGCTTCAAATGCACCACCAATTTGGCATCGTCGTTTGCCCGGGCAGTCACGGGAACAAGCGAGACGGCACAAAAGATCATTAAAATCGCACGTTTCATGGAGAAACTATGGACAATTGTGCGCACTTTTGAACAAGCTTTTCTCCCGACAATAAAAAAGTCGGTCCACACACACTTATGAACGTCATTCCGAAGTCGCCCATGATCGGCGAAGCACGCAACAAAGAGCTTCTCTCCGCAGCGACCACCTACATTTACAATCAGACGGAACACGGCGATCTCCTGGCCCACTTTTTCTTCCCGCCAAATTTCAATTACGAAACCGACCGGTGTCCGGCCATCGTCTTTTTCCACGGTGGCCTCTGGGATATTTCCGCCGCCACTCAGTTCATCCCACACTGTCATCACTTCGCTTCCCGAGGGATGGTCGCAATCACGGTGGAGTATCGTAACAAGGCTGTGTTCAACGGCTCACCCGAGGATGCCATCATGGACGCCAAGGCGGCCCTCTCATTTTTCAAACTCCATGCCGATCAACTGGGACTGGATGCCGAACGTATCGTGGCAGCCGGAGCAAGCGCGGGAGCCAACGCCATCCTCGGTGCGACGCTTCATCCTCACACCAACGAGGAACTCCCCAGTCCCAAACCTGCAGCCCTCGTCCTCTTCTGCCCCATCACAGACACCTCACCCCGAGGCGTGGGCAACGGCCTCTTCAGCACGCCGAAAATTGGCAAGGCCCTCAGCCCGGGAAAAAACCTTCCTCAAAAAGCACTCCCTCCCTGCATTATTTTCCACGGGGAAGCAGACCGCGTCGTCCCCTTCGAACAATCAGTGAAATTTGCGAAGCGCTACCGCCGCAAGCGTAACAAATGCGAGGTCATGGAATTCCGCAATGCCGGACACACCTTCTTCAATTTCAATTCCGACGAGCGAAACTACAACCTCACCTTGCGAGCCGCCGACCACTTCCTGGTCGACCTCGGCATCATTGAGCCCGATCCCTTCGCGAATCTCCTCGATTAATTCGCCGTCCCGGCAACGCCCCGCCCTTGCGCAGTTCCTGATGTGCTGCCATGCTCCCTCGAAATGAGCTCATTGGAATTTTCTCCCATCGACGAAATCGTCACCGACCTCAAGGCCGGCAAGATGGTCATCGTGGCCGACGACCCGGGGCGGGAAAATGAAGCCGACCTCATCGGGGCCGCTTCCCTGGCCACGCCCGAAATGATTGCCTTCATGGCCAATCATGGCCGGGGCTTGATTTGCGCTCCGATTCTCGCCGACAAAGCCGAGAAACTCGACCTCCCGCCAATGGCGCAAAAGAACCGCGAGGCCCACAAAACGGCTTTCACCATTTCCATAGACGCCGCCGAGGGTATCACCACCGGAATTTCCGCCGCCGACCGGGCTCACACCCTGCGCCTTCTCGCATCCGACGACACCAAGGCCAGCGACTTCGTGCAACCTGGACACATCTTTCCTCTGCAAGCCATGGAGGCCGGCGTCCTCCGCCGCGCCGGGCACACCGAAGCGGCAGTCGACCTGGCCCGCCTGGCCGGACTACCTCCTGCCGGAGTCATTTGCGAAATCATGCACGAGGACGGCACGATGGGACGGGTTGGCGATCTCGGTGACTATCAAAAACAACATCAGCTCAAATCCTGCACCATCGCGCAACTCATCGAATATCGTCGCCGCTCGGAACGTTTGGTGACCTGTGAGGAGGTTATCGAAATGCCCACCGATTTTGGCGACTTCAACTGCCACCTCTATCGCGTAAGCACCGACGACAGCGAGCATCTCGCCCTCGTCCGCGGCGAAATTGATCGCGAAAAACCAGTCTCGGTCCGAGTTCATTCCGAATGCCTCACCGGCGATGTTTTCGGATCCCGGCGATGCGACTGTGGAGGCCAACTCCACACCGCCCTTGGACATCTTTCCAGAGAAGGAGGAGTCCTTCTCTACCTCCGGCAGGAAGGCCGTGGCATTGGACTCGCTGCCAAAATCCACGCTTACAAACTTCAGGAACAAGGACTCGACACCATCGAGGCCAACGAAAAATTGGGCTATGCCTCCGATCTCCGCGACTACGGCATGGGAGCCCAAATGCTTTACGATTTGGGAGTGCGAAAAATCCGCCTTTTGACCAACAACCCTAAGAAAGTCATTGGCTTGGAAGGTTACGGACTGGAAATCGTGGAGCAGGTCCCGGTAAGACTTCCCTCGAATCCCCACAACGAGAAATACCTCGAAACCAAGCGGACAAGAATGGGACATCACCTCTAATTGACAAATCCCTCTCTCCCGATCATACCAGCCTCCGCATGTCGGCCATCATTCCACCAAAACCGCGGACCCTCACCGGGAGTAAGATTCGGATCGCCATTGTAGCGGCCAAATTTAATGCCGAATTCACCGACGCGCTCGTCGAGAATGCTGTTCAGGAAATTCAACTCTATTCCACTGCTCCCCGAGTCGATCTCATCCGCGTTCCCGGCGCTTTTGAAATCCCCATCATTGCCAAGACGCTCCTCGAAGAAGAGAAACCCGACTGCATCATTGCGCTCGGCTGTATTATTCGGGGGGGGACCGGACATGCCGATCTGGTCGCTAAATCGGTCACCAACGGCTTGCAGCAACTTGCCCTGGAATTTTCCACTCCGGTCATCCACGAAGTTCTTCTCGTCGAGGACGAAAAGCAAGCTTACGCCCGTTGTATCGGCACCAAGCTAAATCGCGGTCGGGAAGCTGCGCGCAGTGCACTCGACATCATCGAGGTCGTTACCGAAGTTCGCCGCGCCAACCAATCCATGCGTCTCCACCCAAGCAATGGCTAGTCGCCGGCAAATCCGCGAAGCTGCGGTCCAACTTCTCTACGCACGTGAAAGCTCACCCACCGACCAAGGGGGCTCGGATCTCTGGGATCTCATCAATGATCGTTCCGGTCTGACCTTTGACAAGGCCCGCGTCAAAATGCTGGCCCACTTCATGCAAGGACGCCCGGCTATCGCCAAGAAGCTCTACAATATGCTGACAGATTGTCAGGCCGCGATTCATGCTGCTGACCCACTGGGGAAACTGGCCAAGCAATTTACCACTCTCTCCACTGAGGAAGAACGACACGCCGAGACCTCAAAAAATCTTTTGAACCTAACCAAAGCCGATCTCGGCGGCTGGCGAGGCGACCTTGTCAAATTTCTCCTGAAATCCGCCGACCTCAAAAAGAAGCGCGCAGAGCTGCTCCCTGCCATCGACGGATTCCCTCCCCAGCAATCGAGCGACCTTAAAAAAATCTTCGCCCGCCTCGACGACTACGATAACCGGGCCCACATGGTTCAGTTCCCCGAACACTTCCCGGAACAACGTGATCTCGACCACCTCCACCGTCTCCTTAAAGAAATGAAGGCTCTGGAACAGGAAGTCGAATCTCAGGTCAACGCCGTCGAAGAAAAACAACAAGAGCTTGATCAGCTGATCAACGATGCTTCGACCAACTTTGACATTTCCCGACTTTCTAAAGTCGATCTTGCGATCTTGCGCCTCGCGACCTGGGAAATCAAATCCCTCCCGGACCTCGATTCTGCGATCTCGATTAACGAAGCAATTGATCTGGCTCGCTCCTTCTCAGGCGACGAATCAGCGACCTTTGTAAACGGTCTTCTCGACACTATCGCTAAGGATTAGCTCCCCCCCATCACAAAAGCCGGAGGAATTTATCCTTCCCGCCACCGCCGATGAGGGGCAATCTGTCCCGCGTGGATCAAGAACCCTCATTCCCCAACCAGTTCCAAAAGAAGACCCTCTGGAAAGCCGTCACCGGTCTGGCCATTCTTGTTATCGGAGCTCTGCTCGTCGGCCTCATATGGCTGACCAGTTCCGTTCTTGGATACCTCCAGCCGGTTCTCATTCCTCTCGCGGTCTCAGGAATCGTCGCCTATCTTCTCGACCCGATTGTGCAGTGGCTACAAGGCAAGGGCCTCTCCCGCATGAAAGGAATTGTTATCGTCTTCTCCACCTTCGTCCTATTCTTCGGGCTCCTTTTCTCGATTGTCGGAATCAAACTTTCCGGCCAAATCAAAAACGTCCTTAATAAAGATTCGGGAAGTTCCATGGGCTGGATGAAAGTCGACACCTTGAGAGAGTCGAAAGAAAACAGTTTTTATGGCTGGATCATGCAGACCTCGTTTCAAAAAGATCCCGAAGCAGTCGAGAAGCGTCTACAGAACGGAGGTTCACTCACCGGCCCCCAGAAATCCAAGTGGCAACTCGATGCTAACACGGGAAAACTCGTCAACGATGATGGGGAAAACCCTTCTCCTCAGCTATCGAAACTCTTCGATTCCAACTGGAACAACAGAATCGAACTCCCGGGCGAAAAAAACGCCCAAGAGCTGATCGCTTTGGAAAACTTTGGTGTTACCAAGGGAGGACAATGGCTCTCCAATTTGGGCGAAAAATCGCTCGGCTGGCTTTCCAATAGCTCGGGAAAGATTTTAGGATTCTTTGGGCTCATCATTGGATTCGCCATGATCCCAATCTACCTCTACTACTTTCTCAAGGAGAGCGAAGGCATTAAAGACGGCTGGACCGATTATGTTCCATTAAGAGCATCTCACTTTAAAGACGAAGTCGTAAAAACCCTCCGAGAAATCAATGGCTACTTGATCTCATTCTTCCGCGGGCAGGTCCTCGTCGCTTTCATAGACGGGATTCTCGTCGGAATTGCGCTCACCGTCTTCGGACTTCCTTACGGATTACTCATCGGAGTCTTCATGGCCTTCCTGGGCATCATCCCATACATCGGAAACATCCTCTGCCTGATCCCGGCCTGCATCATCGCTTACTTCCACGGAGCCTCTGAACCCTTCGGTCTACCGCAATGGGGATACGTCGCAGGAGTGCTCGCCATCTTTATTATCGTGCAGCAAATCAACTCGCTTGTGACGGCACCGAAAATCGTCGGAGATTCAGTTGGACTCCATCCCATGACCGTCATTTTCTCCATGCTCTTCTGGTCACTCATCCTCGGAGGATTTCTCGGCGCTCTCCTCGCAGTCCCGATGACGGCTGCGGTCAAAGTTCTCTTCCGGCGTTACGTTTGGGACCGCCAAACGCCGGAGACCACAGGGTGAAAAAAGGGAAGGTATTCTAGAAACACCTCCCCTCAGATTCCTACCACTCGATGGTGGCACCGACGGAAACCGCGCGACCGGCTCCTTCCAACTGCGCGCCGAAAATGTCCGAGATGAGATAATCCTCATCGAACAAGTTCTCCACCCGGGCGTGTAACTTCAGATATTCGTTTACCCGATATTCACCGTAGAGACGCGCTACCGTGCGATCATCGGTCGGGATAAAGTTGAGTGGATCCGCGCCATAACTCGCCCCGGCCACATGGGACACTCCGGCACCCACCAGCCAATCACCGCCATCGTAGCTGAGATCCAAACTAATCATGCGATCCGGCACATCAATCACCTCCTCCTTACCTTGTTCCGTCCAAGCGAGCCGGTAACGCAACTCCTCACGAATCAGCTCACCACTCAAGGCCAACTCGACACCACTCACCCGCGAGGTTCCCGGGAAGTTTTGCCGCTGGGTCGTGCTTGGAAACCCCGCCGAAATCGTGCGGGTCGCAATGGCGTTCTTCAGCTCTTGCTGAAAAAACCCTACCTCTAATTGATGATCGCCAAAGTCATGATCAATCCCAATTTCAAACCCAAGAATTTCTTCTGATTCGAGATCAGGATTGGCAATCTGAGTGGAAAACGCACCTGTAAAGCGAGCTGAATCCAGACGCGAGGGAGTCCGGTAAGCCTGGGAAACCCGTGTCCGAAATCGAGTCCCGGAACCACCTAATTTATAAGCCCCACCAAAATTCCAGGCCGTATCACCATCGAATTCACTGTGCTCATCGTATCGCACTCCACCTTCAACCAAGAAACCATCTATCGGCTTCCAGTTTCCGTGCAAATAAACACCTGCAGTGTGGTAATCCGTTTGACGGCCCGATGAATTCTTAAAATTGCTATCGGAGTATTCCAGACCGGTAAGAAGTTCGAATTGTTCATTCAACTGAATCTGCTGATTCCAATTCACGGTGAACCGATCAAAATCCGTGCCAAAAACACTAGGACCGAAACTCCCATCGAAATTGCCAAGATAGGATTCATCATAATGCCCCAGCGTTAGCTTGCTCTGCCAATCTGGATTGACCTCATATTCCGCATTAAAAGCCACCAGGCGACTCTTGGTTTCAATGTCGCTGTATGAGGTAAACGACGAACTAATCGACGTCGTTCCCAGGTGATTTTCACTACCGCGATAACTGAATTTCAACAACACATCTTCCCTCGCCCGCCATTGCAATGCCAACGAAGCCTGGTCTTGTTCGTAGTCGTGTCGTGGCAATGTGGAGAAGACATCGTTCTCGGTCTCAAATCGACCCAGTTCGATGCCGTATTGCAATGCCCCCACCCGCCCTTGCGAGCTGAAGGTCGAACGATAGGAATCAAAGGACCCTCCCTCACCGAAGAACCGGTAGGTGGGCTCTCCATCCCCCACCGCTGTCTCGTAGCCGATCACCCCACCGGCAGCGCCTGTTCCATACAGAACACTCTGCGTTCCTCGCAGAATCTCAAGCTGCGAAAGACCACCGACATGTCCCCCCGCGAGAAAATTCCCCAGGCCATTGGTAGCATCGGTAATACGGACACCATCGACCACTAGTTGGGTGTAGGGAGTTGGAAGCCCGCGGAAGATCGCTGTCCCGGTATTTCCAACCAAGCCGGCCGTCGAGAGGCCTTGCACGCCCGGAATCATGTTGAGCACATCAAGGGTGCGATCCAGCTGCATTCTCACCAAATCCTCCGCTCCTACCACGTCCACCGCCGAAGCGTTGTCTTTGCGATCCGCTTCGAATTTCTTCGCAAGCACGGCCACTGGTTCCAATTCTTCAATCTTCTCCCGGGCGGATGCACCACCGAGGAGACCAACAAGTGCGAGCCCAATTTGGGCCCTGTGTTTTGTCATTCTTTAATGTTTCTTCAAAGACCCCGAACTCCGCAAGGTCGTGTTGATGATCATCTTCAGGCTGGCGATCTGACTTGTCCGGCATTTCTACCAGACTCACAGTGGCGGGACCGTTCCGTATTACAGCGCCAAAACACCTTCACCGGATTCCCCATCTATTTCCTGCCCGTGCGACGAGCTTCCCGAAAACCACCCGGGTTTCCCCGGACACCCGAGTCGTAAAGAATTTCCCTCAAAAAATCAACCATCTCATTGTGCAAACTATCGCATCTCCGCTCACGGCCCACCATCGGCCCCACCGAAAACCTCAATGTCACCCAAAGTTCTGAAGGCGACTTCATAAGCACGTGGAGGGATTAAGAGTCGCGATCATAAAAAAGCCCCGCTCGCTTTTGCGAACGGGGCTTTGAAGTTTTTTGCTTGGTCAGCGTTTAGCTCACTTCACCGCGGGCCATTCCTTTTTCCTCGAGGGCGGCTTGCGCGAGGGCAAGACGGGCGACGGGGATACGGAATGGTGAACAAGACACGTAGTTGAGTCCGGTGCGGTGGAAGAACTTCACCGAATCAGGATCTCCGCCGTGCTCGCCGCAGATACCGATCTTGAGTTTCTTCTTGGTGGTGCGTCCACCTTCAACACCCATTTCAACAAGTTTGCCCACACCTTCCTGGTCGAGACCAGCAAACGGGTTGTTGTTGAGAACTTCCGCATCCTGATATGTTGGAAGGAAGCTGGAAGAATCATCACGGGAGAGACCAAGTCCGGTCTGAGTGAGGTCGTTGGTTCCGAAGGAGAAGAACTCAGCGTGCTTGGCCACTTCTTCAGCGGTGATAGCAGCGCGAGGAATCTCGATCATGGTTCCGACGGTATACTTCAGCTCGCTCTTCTTGAGACCAAGCTTCTTGCGAACCTCAGCGGCGGTGGTGTCGATGACGTCCTTCTGGAGTTCAAGCTCACGGGCGTAGGCCACGAGTGGGACCATGATCTCAGGGAGAACCTTGGTACCTTTCTTCTGAACGTCCGCAGCGGCTTCAAGAATGGCTTCAACCTGCATTGCGGTGACAGCCGGATAGCTGATACCAAGACGGCAACCACGGTGACCCAGCATTGGGTTCTCTTCGTGAAGGGCGTGGATACGCTTGGTAATTGCAGGAGCGCTCATACCGATCTTCTTGGAGAGATCCTTCTTCTGAGCAGCGTCCATGGTGCCGATAAATTCGTGAAGAGGTGGATCCAGAAGACGAATGGTCGCGGGGCGTCCTTCAAGTGACTTGAAGATGCCGATGAAGTCTTTCTTCATGAAGACCTTGATCTTCTTGAGTGCCTTGGCACGACCGGCATCGTCGTCAGCGAGAATCATCTCACGAACGGCGTCGATGCGATTACCTTCGAAGAACATGTGCTCGGCGCGAGTGAGGCCGATACCTTCAGCACCGAATTTGATGGCCTGCCGCACCTGCTCCGGTGTGTCGGAGTTAGTACGGACACCAAGCTTACGAAGCTTGTCGGTCCAGTTCATGAGTTCCATGAACTTCTTGTAGGTGTCGGAACGCTTGGCGGCTGCCTTGTTCTCGATGAGTCCTTGGATGACTTGGGAAGGAGAAGACTTGATGCTGCCCTTGTAGACGCTTCCAACGAATCCATTCAGAGAAAGCTCGTCGCCTTCCTTAAGAGTCACCCCGTTTCCGGAGAGAGTCTTCTTGTTGTAGTCGATGCTCATACCGTGGGCACCGCAGACGCAAACCTTGCCCATCTGGCGGGCAACGAGGGCAGCATGTGAGGAAGCACCACCTTCAGTAGTAAGAATTCCGTCAGCAGCGATCATCCCGCGAAGGTCTTCCGGAGAAGTGGCCTGACGAACAAGGATGACTTTCTCTCCTTTTTCGGCGGCTTTAACCGAGTCTTCCCAGTTGAAGTAGATCTTACCGGAAGCAGCTCCCGGACCCGCTGGAAGACCACTACCAACTTTCTTGGCAGCCTTCTCAGCCTTGGCATCAAAAATTGGGGCAAGGAGGTGTCCGAGGTCATCAGCAGGAATGCGAAGGATCGCCTCTTCTTTTTTGATGAGACGCTCTTTCACCATGTCGAGAGCGATATTGACGGCAGCGAAACCAGTACGCTTACCGTTACGGGTCTGCAGCATCCAGAGCTTGCCCTCTTCAATCGTGAACTCAACGTCCTGAACGTCACGGAAGTGCTTCTCAAGTTTCTTACGAATAACGAGAAGTTCTTTGTGCGACTTGGGAAGGTCCTTGGCCATCTTAGCGATGGGCTTTGGTGTGCGAACACCAGCGACAACGTCCTCACCCTGTGCATCGATGAGATACTCACCGTAGAATACATTTTCGCCGGTAGCCGGGTCACGGGTGAACGCCACTCCAGTTCCGGAGGTCTTACCGGTGTTACCAAAGACCATGGCCTGCACGTTAACCGCGGTCCCCCAAGCGGCGGGGATCCCATACTTCTGGCGGTAAACGATCGCGCGATCGTTCTGCCATGAGTTGAAGACGGCATTGACGGCTCCTTTGAGCTGCTCGCGTGGGTCCTCCGGGAAGTTCTTACCGGAACGCTTTTTGATGAGCGCTTTGAAAGCAGCAACCACTTCGCGGAGGTCTTTCTCTTTCAAACCGGAGTCGTCCTTCACCTTGGCCTTGGCCTTGGCTTTATCGAGAATAACTTCGTAAGGATCGTGGTGCTCACCGGCTTCGGCTTCCACTTCCATCACAACACTTCCATACATCTGGAGGAAACGACGGTAGGAGTCCCAGGCAAACTTGGGATTGCCGGTCTTCTTGGCGAGAGCTTCGACAACCTCGTCGTTGATACCGAGATTAAGGATGGTGTCCATCATTCCGGGCATCGACTCACGAGCACCAGAGCGAACGGAAAGAAGGAGAGGGTTCTTAAGGTCACCAAATTTCTTGCCCATCGCTTTTTCAACCTTAGTGATGTTCTCTTCAATTTCCGCGTCGAGAGTCTTGGGATACTTCTTCGCGTTGTCGTAGTAGTAGGTGCAGACTTCGGTGGTGATGGTGAAGCCAGCAGGAACGGGAACACCGATGCTGCTCATTTCGGCGAGGTTAGCGCCTTTACCCCCGAGGAGGGCTTTCATTGAGCCGTCTCCGTCGCACTTTCCAGCTCCGAAGTAATAAACGTTTTTGGTTTTCTTGGCGGCCTTTTTTGCAGCCTTGGTTTTGGTAGCCATGGGTCTTTTGTTTTTGCTTCTGTATTGTGTCAGAACTCCGAACTAGAGGACGCAATTTTACGCCCCTCGCCGGAAAGGCGCGGACTTTAGCAATCAATAGCACCCTGTCAACTCGTGATCCGAGGTCGAAAAAAGCCTGCAAATCAGATTCTCCTGAAATAAGCTCTCCCAACCAAGCGTCCTCAAACCGCAAATCATGAAAATCGCTGCCCTTATTGTCACCATTGGAGCTCTCATCGGGCTTTCTTCTTGCGCCAACGAGCCATCTCCTCTCCCAGCAACCGGCTGACAGTTTAACCCCGAAAACGCTCTGGGTTCAGGGCGCTAAGTCTCTAATCCTGACTCTGCGGGACAATCTCGGCCTTTTTTTGTCCGATTAGCTGTATTCCTCAAAAAAGATTTGCATTCATTGCGGGCTTCCCGTAGTTCCTCCGCCCCGTCAACCGCCTACCGACACGACCATGAATATCATCAACAAAATCGAAAAAGAGCAAATGAAGTCCGATACCCTAGACTTCAGCGTCGGTGACACCGTCAAGGTCCACAATCGCGTGGTCGAAGGCGGTAAAGAGCGAATCCAGATATTCCAAGGCATCGTGCTTGCCATCGGAGGCTCCGGAATCAATCAGGCCTTCACTGTTCGCAAGATTTCCTATGGCACCGGAGTGGAGCGAGTATACTCCTTCCACAGTCCACGCATCGCCAAGGTCGAGGTTGTCTCGAAAGGCAAGGTGCGTCGCGCCAAGCTCCACTATCTCCGCGACCGCGTTGGCAAAAAGGCCATCCAGGTCAAAAACGTCGACTAATCCCTCTCAGGAGAAGAAAGTTTCCGGGCCGTTTGGATTCATTCCAAGCGGCTCTTTTTTGCACTTCACCTATGGCCCGCGAGCACACAATCTAGGAGCGCGTGCGAATTCACTGGTCCATCTCCCTCCTCGCTTCCCTTGGGGTAATCTTTCTAACCTGGCATTTCAGGACGAAGGACCTTGATTTCATGACTCCGGGCAGCACCCCACTGCCCCGCGAGGACTTTGGAGAGGACCTCGCAGTGGGAGTTTCCATCCTCCAACCCAAGCTGGAAGAAACCCCCGAAATTCTCGAGCCGCTGGAGATCAATCCGATTAACCCAGAGGAACCGGAAGTCAGACCGATTACCAGCACCGAACTCGGAGATCTCGAGGCCGCCCCCGGGCTGAATGCCTATCGCGAATTTGCCCAAAACAACTCCGCCGAGCGCCTCCTCGAACTCTCCTCCGTTCTGAGAACGATGGGACAATTCCAACGCTCCCTTCTCGCTCTGGAACGAATCATCGACACCTCCGAATCCTCCCCAGCCGAACTCCAGGAAGCCGGACAGGGAATAGGAGCCCTGGAACCCTCGCTCCCCCCCTGGAATATTGATGCTGCAGGCGCTTACAATCTCACCTTCAATGTGGGAACAGCCGGAGATGCCAGCCCGGAGTTGAAAATTGCAGCTCTCGACATTGCCACGATGATCAAAAAGCATTCAGGAAACTTAATCGATCTCTCCCCCAAAATCACCCGAGGTGAATCCGAGGAAATCATTCCCAATAGCCCGATCACCCTTTGGATCTCTGCGACCGCCGACAAAGGAAAATCGACCCCCGTCCTTTCGGTCAAACCACCCGAAACACCAGACCAACTCGCGGACAAACTAATCTTGATGACCTTTCACTCCATCAGGAACCAGCTGGAGAAAGCGGACTATCCTCTGCCGCTCCCCATCGAAGAAGCACCGAAAACACTTCTTTCCACCCAGATTACCCGCTTAATGTGGCGGGACTTCGCTGAATCGCTCATCCCCGCGAAATCAGCCCTCCCTCTCGACCCCACCAAAGCCCCGGAGACCGAAGTGAATTAATTCTAAGATTATCATCTCCCCTCACGTTACAAGCTGCCGAAGTCATGCACCACCTAGCTACTCTCACTTTCCTTGCGATCGCTCTTGTCGCGCCTACTTTGCAGGCTCAAGACCCGGCGCCTGAACCACCCAAGCCCGCGATAAAAAAGATTAACGACGCCGAATATAAAATCGGCAAGGTGCACCTCAACAAAGCCACCCGCGAAATCAGCTTTGGCGCCGGAGTCAATCTCACCGAGGGTCTTCTTGAGTTCATCATCGTCAACCAAAAGGGTAAGATTCACGAAAGCCTTTTCATCTCCGACATCTCCCCGCTCAATCTCAACATCGCCCTCAAGCTCCTCGGAATCAAAGAATCACCCGAGCTCTTTGAAATCGTGGATGAGGACTACCGTCCCACTGGACAATACCCGGAGGTGGCCCCAAAAACCAAAGCGGCAGCTCGCATGGATATTTTCGTCGAATGGGGGAAGGATAAAAAACGGGTCACCCTCAATGACCTCATTTTAAATAACGTGACCGAGAAGACCATGGACCCCGGCCCCTGGCTCAATACGGGCTCCTACATCCACGAAGGAAAATTCAAAGCAGAAGTCACCGGCGATCTCATTGCCGTCTTCACATCCCAACCCGCAATGATCAACTACCCCGGAAAAGATCGTGAAAACGACGACATCTGGATTACCAATACAAAGCGTGCACCCAAGGAAGGGACCGTTGTCAAAATCATCATTAAACCTCACCAACCATGAAGCCTCTGATTACCGCCGCCATTCTGTCACTCGCTATTCTGCATGCCCAAGACAACCAGGGTCACCTCTCCATCAAACTGGAGATGCAGGAAACCATCAAAAAAGGGAACGCCTATCTCCGCTCGAAACAGCATGAGGATGGCTATTGGGGTGAACCCTCCCTACCCGCGTTCACCGCCTACGCACTTCGTGCTCAGCTTTCCGACCCTTCACTTGATCTCAAAAAGCCCCTTCCCGCCAATCTCAGCAAGGGTCTCGACTGGCTTGCTGCCCAGCAGAAGAAAGACGGCGGCATCTACAGCACCGGGCTTGCCACCTACAATACCTCTTCGGCTATTATGGCTCTCTACATCGCCGACCCGGTGAAATACAAAGAAGCCATCGTGAAAGCCCGCGGCTTCCTCATCGGACAACAAACCGATTGGGGCGTGAAAAACGAAAGTGACGACTCCTTCGATGGCGGCATTGGCTATGGCGGAAGCTACGAGCACTCAGACCTCTCGAATACCCACCTAGCACTCGAAGCCCTCTACCACACCCGCTCACTCGCCACCGATACTGGTGAAAAGAAAGTCACCGAACTCGACTGGGGCGCCGCCCTTGAATTCGTGAGCCGTTGCCAAAACCTGCAGGCCACCAACGACACCGAAAATGCCGGTAACGACGGAGGCTTCGTCT
This sequence comes from bacterium, assembly GCA_018222765.1. Classification (GTDB taxonomy): domain Bacteria; phylum Verrucomicrobiota; class Verrucomicrobiia; order Verrucomicrobiales; family Akkermansiaceae; genus SW10. Next base: position 267,312 of record JAAEZT010000001.1, read on the forward strand.
ACTTTCCTGGTAATTCCAAAGCCGGCGAAGAACTCGACGAAAACGGAAAAACAGCCCTCCGCTCCTACGGCTCCATGTCCTACGCGGGCCTCCTTTCCCTCGTCTACGCCGACCTCGACGCCGAAGATCCGCGGGTCAAGGCCGTCATCAAGTGGCTCTCCAACAACTACACCCTCAAGGAAAACCCCGGCTTGGATCAACAAGGACTCTACTATTATTACCACGTCATGGCTAAAACCCTCGCTGCGGCCAATATTCCTGTTCTTGAGACCAAAGCTGGCAAAAATGTCGATTGGCGCGCCGAACTCTCCACCAAAGTCATCAATACCCAGCGTGAAGACGGATCATGGATCAATAAAACCGCTCGCTGGATGGAAAACGACCCAATTTTGGTCAGTTCCTACGCCGTGATGACTCTGGAGCAGATCCACGCAACCCTGCAATAGGAGCAATTCGGCGAGATTTGAGAAGATCGGGAAGCGAGGTTGATAATTCCTTGACTCTCACTCACCAAACTCCTATTCCCCGCCCCCCAACGAACCTTTTCCAACAAGATCATGGCACTTACCGAAGTTATTCTCCGCGAAAAAATCAACTCTCTTGGCGCTGAAGCCGACGTAGTGAAAGTCAAAGCAGGCTTTGCCCGCAATTTCCTGATCCCTTCAGGAAAGGCCTACGAGGCAACGAAAGGCAACCTTCGTCAGATTGAAAACCTTCAAAAAGCACGCGTTCAGCGTGAAGCCGAGGAGCTTGTTGAGGCTCAGGAGCTTTCCGGCAAGATTTCCCGCATGAAGCCCAAGTTCACCCTTTCCATCGGCGCCAACGGCAAGGCCTTCGGTTCCGTCACCTCTCTCGACATCCACAAGGCTCTCGAAGACAAAGGTATTTCCATCGACCGCACCGCGATCCACCTCGGCAAGCCTATCAAGTCGACCGGCAAGACCGAGGTTGAAATCAAACTTCACGCCGAAGTGACCACCACCGTCACCGTGACCGTGGAAGCCGAAGAAGCTGCCGCTGCCGAATAAGCAGGGACACTCGATATTTTTAAGGAGCCCGGCTGATTTCAGTCGGGCTTTTTTATTGCCCTCATCCCCAAGCTCTCCAAGGTCTCCCTGTGATTGGAATGATCGATTCCGGTGTCGGAGGCCTCTCGGTCCTTCGGGAAATTCACGCCCTCCTTCCCGACACTACCATTCAATACATCGCCGACACCGCTTGGTGCCCCTATGGAGTTCGCTCCGCGGAAGAAATCCGCGACCGGACCTCTGCCCTCACCGAGCTCCTCATCAAGCGAGGAGCCGAACTCATCGTCATCGCCTGCAACTCTGCGACCATCGCCGCGATTGAAGCCCTGCGCGCTCAATTCCCCGTCCCCTTCATCGGCATGGAGCCCGGCGTGAAACCCGCAGCCGCACTTACCAAGACCGACACCATCGGTGTTCTTGCCACCGAACTCTCGCTCAAAGGAGACAAATTCCTCCACCTCGTCTCCACGCACGCCCGCCACCTCCGCGTCATCACCCAACCCTGCCCGAAGTTCGTTGAACTGGTCGAAGCTGGCACCCTCGAAGGAGAACTGGTCGAATCTGCTATCATCGAATATACTCACGACATGATGGCAGCCAGTGCAGACGTCCTCATTCTCGGATGCTCTCATTACCCCTTTCTCCGGCCAGCCTTGGAAAACTCTCTCCCCGAACACATTCAACTCATCGACACCGGTAGCGCCATCGCTCGTCGCGCGGCCAAACTCAAACCACAAAAAACCACCTCACCATCGATCAGCATCCTCACCACAGGATCTCCGGAGAAGATCAACTCACTTCTCCCCAAACTCACCCCGGGCCTCTCCGCGGAATGCCAACCGCTCTCCATCTCATGAAACATCTTCCTCTCATCTCTGCGATCATTCTGCTCGCCGCCATCGGCTTCCTCTACTTCCAAAAAGAAGGAACTCCGGCAGAACCGGCCCCGCAAACAAACACCGAGCCCCCAAAGACGCCGCCGAAGCCCGAAAAGCCCGTCGAAATATCCGACCCGCCTACCAACCCGCCTACCGACCCAGCAAAAGCCTCTTCGCCACCAGCGGTCGGCAAACATTGTGTCATCGGAGAGAAAACCCGCGACGGTATCGGAATCTATTATCAAGGTCGTGAAATCGCTCACGTCATGGGACACCCGGCGATCAACTGGCTCGAACGTGACAATCGCGAAGCCGAGGAATCCCCGCGCATGGCCATCAAAATGATCGAGTTAAAACCCGGTCAAGTGCTCGCCGATGTCGGGGCAGGCTCCGGCTACTATAGCCTTCGCCTCGCCATGGAACACCCCGAGAGCCAGATTATCGGCGTCGATATCCAACCTGAAATGCTCACCTTCCTCGAGAAACGCAAAAAGCAACTCGACGTCAAAAACATCAAGACCCACCTGGGAAAAATTCACGACATCAGCCTACCTCCCGAAAGCATCGATGCCGCCCTCATGGTCGATGCATACCACGAGTTTTCCCATCCCTACGAAATGATCAAGTCGATCTACGACGCCATGCGACCCGGCGGACGCATTTACCTTCTCGAATACCGTGCCGAGGATCCAAACGTCCCCATCAAAAAACTCCACAAAATGACCCAGGCTCAGGCAAAAAAAGAAATGGCCTTCGTCGGATTTGAATTGGAAAAAACGATGGACCAACTTCCGTGGCAACACTTCATGATTTTCAAAAAACCATGAAGCCACCAGATTGGCTGGACCCCGAAAACGACCACCTGCTTGGACTTTCCGGCGGACGCGACTCCGTCTTTCTCGTTCACTGGCTCCATCAATCCGGCTTTCAAAACATCACCCTCTGTCACCTCAATCATCAATTCAGAGGAGAGGAAGCCGAACACGACGCCGCTTTTTGCAAAGAACTCGCCCAAGCACTCGACTTCCCCTTCCTCGCCGATTCCGTCGATGTCACCGCTCTCGCCAAGGAACAAAAACTCTCTCTCGAAACCGCAGCCCGACAAGCCCGCCATACCTTTTTCGCCCGCTGCGCGGCACAAACAAACTGCCCCCGTATCCTCCTCGCTCACCATGCTGAAGATCAGGCCGAGACGATCCTCTTCCGCCTCATCCGCGGCTCGGCAGGGATCAGAGGAATGGCTGCTCAAAAAGAAATCATCGTAAACGACACCCCTCTCCAGCTCCTGCGACCAATTCTCGGTCTCCGCCGAAGCCAGATCGACGCCTTTCTCTCAGGAGAGCAAATCGACTACCGTGAAGACGAAAGTAATCGTGAAGCTTTTGCCGTCCGAAATCGTATTCGGCACGAAGCCCTCCCTCTCCTGAGCGACATCTTCTCTCGCGACCCCATCCCCCCGCTCTTACGCGCCGAAGAACATGACCGTGAACTACGCGAACTCATGCGGTCCCAACTGGATCAACTCAACCCACTGGACCCCCAGGGACGCCTCCACCTTCCAACGCTAAGACAGCTCCCCCGCGCCATTCAACGTCAAATCCTTCACGACTACCTCCACGACCACGATATCCATGAGCTCTCCTGGGATCTTATTTCCAGGTCGATCAAGCTCCTTGAAACAGAATCCCCGCCCGCCCTCGCTCTTCCGGGTGGACTTCGCCTCCGCCGCCGCGAATCCCGCATTTTCATCTCACCATGAAATACCTCACCCTGATTCTCGCCCTCGGCCTTTGCTCCTGCAGTACATCGGAAGAAGATCCCAAGGACAAAAACGACCCCCATAAAAAGGACATCTCGATTAAAAAACAGATCATCGGGCGCATCGCCTCTGTTTCCTCCACCGGAGGATTCGTGCTCATCCAAAAGTACAGCGTCGGCAAAATGCCCGTGAATGCCATCATTCAAACCAGCGGGCCAGATGGTCGAACAGCCAGCCTGAAGCCCTCAGGCGAGAGAGTGCGAAACTTCTTCGCCGCCGATATCGTCAATGGCGAAGTCCAAATCGGAGATGCCGTCGCCGCCTATTTCGATCAACAGGAAAAAAAAGACCCGCCACACGCCGAGGACGAAAGCGAAAAAGAGGACGAATCTGTCATATCTTCGCCGGAAAAAGACGATTTCAAGCCCTCAAACAACAAAGTTAAAACCTAAAAACATTGCGATTTTCGTGATAAAATCACCATTATAGGAGGCTTCAGCCGGTTTATTTTAAAAAAATTAGTATTTTTGACTTGGAAGTTTTACGACTTTCTGGGCAATGTGAACAACGAAGCTGCTGGGCATCGAAAATTGTCCAAAATAACCAAAAGTCAAACATCTCCATGAAATCGAACTCCGTTAACTCTCCCACGAGTCAAATTGATACCAACCGACTCGCCGACTTTGTCCTACTCACACAAAGATCCTGCATTCTCAACCTCTCAAGCGAACTGAGTAAAGGAAACCTCTCCTTCCCCCAGTTCTTTCTTTTGACCTACCTCTCCAGCGAAGATTACCTGACCATGTCAGCCATCGCCAAGAAAATGGGTCACTCCACCGCTGCTGCCACCGGCCTTGTTGACCGCCTCGAGAAGCTGGGCTTCGTCGAGCGCGTGCACGCTGCGGAGGACCGCCGCAAGATCATGGTCCGCATCACTTCCGAAGGAAGCGCCATCGTTTCAACGATGCGTGGACACATCGCTTCGGAACTCTCCTCCATCATGGCAGATATGGACGATGAAGAAGCCCAATCGGTAGCTGTCGCTAACGACGCCATCATTGGCAAGGACCTCCAATAAGGAAAAACTTCCCGATTGCCGCCTTGGAAACTTGGCGAAACAGGGACGCTTCCGCTACGCTTCCCGCGTGGAGGAAGCGTTTTTCTTTTTGAATCCCTTGATAAACATTGAGGGTATCTGCGCTGATTTCGTGGAGCGGGTCCCGGGCATCCCCACCTCGACCAACAAAGAGGAAACCCTTTCCAAACTCCTCCCCCACCATGCGCTCGCCGCATCAAAATTGGGCTACACTTCCACCCACCTCGCCGAACAGGTTCATGGATCGAAAATCATCACCGTCACTCTGGACACCCCACTGATCTCCGACGGGGCCGACGGGCTTATCAGCAACAAGCCGGGGACCCTCCTTGGTATTCACGTCGCCGACTGCGGCGCAGTTTATCTCGTCGACCAACGAAGCAAAGCGATCGCGCTCCTCCACTCCGGAAAAAAAGGAACTGAAGCCAATATCACCGGTCAGGCCATCGAGAGAATGACGCAAGAATTCGACAGCAACCCTGCTGACCTCATCGCCGTCCTCGCGCCTTGCATCAGACCTCCCCACTACGAAATCGACTTCGCCTACACAATCCGCGAACAAGCCCTCGACGCTGGTGTTTCTGCACACAATTACCACGACAAAAATCTCTGCACTGCTTCCAATCTCGAACGTTATTATTCCTATCGCGTCGAAAAAGGAAACACCGGCCGTATGCTCGCCTTACTCGGAATTCTTCCATCATGACCGTCTCCGCTCCCGCCAAAATCAATCTCTCCCTCCGCATCACCGGTAAACGAGAAGATGGATTTCACGAACTGGAAACACTCGTTCTTCCCATTGAGAGCCTTGCCGACGAACTCACCTTCACCGAAAGCGATCGATTCTCCCTCCACTGCACCACCCCCGGCGTTCCGACCGACGAAAGCAATCTTATCTCCCGCTCCCTTCGTCTTTTTGAAAAGGAAAGCGGCCTTGCCTGCCCTTACGAAATCCATCTCACCAAAAACACCCCGCACGGAGCCGGACTCGGGGGCGGCAGCTCCGATGCCGCGCACACCTTTCTCGCGCTCAACGAACTGACCAAGGCCAACATCCCTCTTGAAACCCTCGCCGCGTGGGCCGGCCAACTCGGCTCAGACATTCCCCTCTTTCTCTACCAAGCCCCTTGCTGGTGTCGCGGACGCGGCGAGATTATTGAACCAACACAACTCGATTGGAATCGACGCATCCTCCTCCTCAAACCCGCTTTCAGCATCCCCACACCCTGGGCTTACTCCCGATGGAAAGAATCACGCGAACTCCCAGGAGTTTCCTACACTGAACAAACTGCGTGCGACCAAATTCTCATCAACGACCTCGAACGCCCCGTCTTCGAAAAGTTCCAGTTCCTCGCCGAACTCAAACAATTCCTTCTGGAGCAAACGGCAATCGAAGCCGCCATGATGTCCGGATCAGGCTCCACCGTTTTCGCTATTCTCAAGGACAATGCTGACGCAGAGGGCCTCCTAAACAACACCCTCGAGGAACTCGATCCCACGATGTGGCATCACATTACTCCGGCATCCGATTCTAACCCCGACCGGCTTTCGAGCCACGGGAGCGTCTGACTCACCTTGCTCAGGATGCCCAATAATTGGGCGGGACAGAGCCCCCTTTTATGCTAGGTTTCTCTCGTAAACAGCAACTGATCACCAATGGCACGCGCATCAAACCTCACCATGTGTTCCTTCTGTGGCAAAAGCCACTCGGAGGTCAAAAAGTTGATTGCCGGGCCTGGCGTCTATATTTGTAACGAATGCATCGACGTCTGCTCCACCATTCTACGCAAGGAATTGGCCGGCGACGACGGCAGCAGTCTCGATGACGCCAGCCCGATTCTCGACGAAGGTATCCCCACACCCGCCGAACTTTGTGACTACCTCAACGACTACGTCATTGGCCAAGACGACGCGAAGAAAGTTCTCTCCGTCGCAGTCTACAATCACTACCAGCGGCTCCGCCAACACGAAATTGCCGACGACGAATTCCGCGATGTTGAGATTGAAAAATCCAACGTCCTCCTGCTTGGACCAACCGGTTCCGGAAAAACTCTCCTTGCCAAAACTCTCGCCCGCCTTCTTGACGTTCCCTTTTGCATCGTCGATGCCACCACGCTCACTGAAGCGGGTTATGTTGGCGAAGATGTCGAGAATATCATCCTCCGTCTCCTCCAGGCTTCCGACTTCGATGTCGACCGCGCCGAACGCGGCATCATTTACGTCGATGAAATCGACAAGATTGGACGCAAAACCGAAAACGTCTCCATCACCCGTGATGTCTCCGGAGAGGGTGTTCAACAAGCACTTCTCAAAATCCTCGAAGGCTCCACTTGCAACGTTCCCCCTCAGGGAGGACGCAAGCACCCGCAACAGGAATATATTCAGGTCAACACCGAGAAGATCCTCTTCATCTGCGGAGGGGCATTTGTCGGCATGGAAGACATCGTCCGTCGCCGCCTCGGAAAGCGCGTTCTCGGTTTCACCAATCAGGAAAATATTAGCGAAGAGGAGGAGGAAATCGCTCTCCTCAAAGAGGCCCGACCGGAGGATCTCCTTCACTTCGGCCTCATCCCCGAATTCATCGGACGCCTCCCAGTGATTTCTTCACTTCGCAAACTAACAAAGGAAGAACTTGTCAAGATTCTCACCGAACCCAAAAACGCTCTTCTCAAGCAGTATCAAAAGCAGCTTTCCATGAACGACGTGAAGCTGAAGGTTCCCAAGGATGCCTTGAAAGCCCTCGCTCAACAAGCTATCGAACGAGGCACCGGCGCCCGTGCGCTGCGCTCTATCTTCGAGGGTCTTATGCTCGACATCATGTTCGAAGTTCCTTCCAAGGAAGACATCGAATCAGTCACCATTTCCAAAGACGTGGTCGACGGGACCAAAGACCCCGTCATGAAAAAGCGCCGCTCCAACGCGGCGTAAGGCGACAGCTTCACAAAGCGGGCATCGGCTCGCTTTTTTGTGACCGCATCGCACAATTTCATTCAGCCCAAGACCAAGCAACCCGAACATCGATATCCGGATGGATACTGTGATGCACGGGACAGTTTAACGCTCCCTGCACAAGCGCTTCTTTATCAGGGTGATCTTCACTGACCGGCACATCGATCTGAAGATGCAAAGCCGATACTCTTCGAGGTAAATCCGAGGACATTTCCTTCTCCACCACGATCTTCATTCCAACCAAATCAATTCCTTTTTGATCCGCAACAATTCCCATGATCGTGGCCATACAAGTTCCCAGAGCCGTCGCGACAAGATCGGTAGGAGAATAACTCTCACCCCTCCCCTTGTTATCCACCGGAGCATCGGTCTCGAGGGCACTCGATGAAGGTCCGTGTTGCGCCACGCAGCGAAGCTGCCCGTCGTAGTTAATTTTAATTTCCACCATTGTCTTTTTCAGTTTCGTCTTTTTCTACTTCAATCAATTCTTCCAACGACTCGCGCGCAAGAACTACTCTGAAGCCATTGGTAATCCCACGCTCTTCGGGCTCCACGATATCGCGAAATCTCAACTCTAGATGATTCGGTTGGTAGCTTTTAAATCCTCCACCCCGCAAGACACCGTATACATCGCCTTCTTTGTATTGGTCGGAAACCCACTCGCGAACATTCCCGCCGAGATCGAACACACCCAAATTGTTCGCCTTGAATTTGCCAACCGGAGCCAGCAATTCAAAACCATCATTGTAGTCCTCGATACTCTCATCGATAGGCGTGTATTCTCCGTCTGACGCCGTAATGTCCGCGTAGTTCCCAGATCGATCAGCAGGTGGCCAAATCAAGCCCCAAGGATATCGCCCCTCATTCACCAACTCTCCCTCTCGCAGGTAAGGAGCTTCTTTTTCCTCAATCAAGCCAACCATCCTACTCCACTCCGCGTCAGTGGGAAGCCGATAATGATCGCCCTCTTTAAGACGGGTCCCTTGCTCTGACTTGGTCAGCCATTCACAGAAGGCCTCGCATTCAGCGCGATTGACATTAGACACCGGAACTTCCTTGTTATCATCAATCGCGAATTGCCAGGAAGGTTCGGAATTCGCGATCACGAATTTGGCAAACTCATCGCTTTTCGTCCATTGCTCGAAGTCGCCACTGCGGGTTTCCCAAATGCAGACCATGAGATCCTCACCCTCTCCAAGCGGAACAAACTTCATCTCCAAGCTGTTAGACCATGGTTGATCCCATTCCACACTGGCATCTTTTTTGAGTTTCTCGTCGACTTTCTCTTCCCCCTTATCCTCCAATACAGGATTCACCGTTCGACTCTCGTATCCGTCGAGCTCCAAGATCACATCAACCTGTCCGGGAGGAACCGAACCTTTCCACGGAGTGATTCCTTCGTATCGCCCATCGATAAAGACGTCTGCCCCCGGCGGATCGGAAAACACTTCCAGAATCGCGTAGGGAATCACCCTAACTTCACACTGGAATGGATACAGTCCAGCCTCCCTCGCTTGCTTGCTGAGAAGCTCGACCGGAAAACTGTGACCATAGTCGGAGACAAACTCACGGTTTCCGGCGAAGTCTTTTTCCTCGACCAACCCTTCCTGCAAAAAACCCTCCAGAATCGCCTTCTCAGTCAACCATTCAGCATACCTTGCGGCGCTTTCCTCGGAAACGGCCACGATGTCACGAATCCGGCCACCATCTGTGGAGCGGAAAACATGGGGCTTCAATTTCGGATCCTTCAGATTTGGATCAAGTTCCCGCTGAAAGATCGCCCACTCTGTGATCCCAACATGGGCACTTTTATGGCTATCGTTTTCCGGGAGGTATTTCACACCCAGCGGCCCCATCCATACCTCGTCTTTCTCGGGAGGAGAACGCTCCATCTCCCCCGTGACAATCATCGAGAGCGATTGATCATCATTATTTACCACGATCTCCAGAGGCAGGTCATGAAATCCTTTCTTCCGTAGGACCAGGCGCACTACTTCGTGCTCCTCCCGAAGCAAACTGAATTGGGTCACTCCCAATGCTTCACCAGTCAGAGCATCGTATACCGGCACCTGATCCGGTTTACTGAGAATCTTCACATTCACTACACTGGGAGGCATCGGCTCTCCTTCGACCACAAGAGTCCCCCAAGTTTTCTCCAGCCAAATACTCCACCCAAGGACCGCTCCGATCGTTAAAATCAGCAATGCCGGAACAAGAATCGGTGAAACTTTCTTCTTAACATTTTTCCCTTCCTCCAGGCGCGCCAGGGCCGAGGCCAGTTCCTCCCCAGTCTGGATCACACGCTTGGAAATTCGCGGCTCGCAGATATCGCAAATGATCCGATTCAAGCGAATCCACTTCTTACGCTGCTCTTCCGGCGGACCTTCTTCGGGTAACTCGGGAAACTGAAGTCGATCCATCCCGGTCACCATTTCGTAGAGTACTTTCCCCAGACTATAAATGTCAGCCTGTTCCGAACCCGGACCCTCCGGCGGCACGAACCCTTCAGTCCCCACGAAAGTCCGTTGATCGGTCGTCGCCACCAAGCCGACATCCGCCAGCTTGGCCTTGCCCTCCACAAAAATGACATTCGACGGTTTCACATCGCGGTGGGTCAATCCACGCGCATGCAATTCGGCCAACGCCTCCGCTAAAATCCGCCCGGTCTCAACACAGAAATCAGTATCTAGAGGATGCCCATCCGCCCGCTTGGTATCGGTCCGCAAGGTCCGCGGTTCATACTCGACCAAATTGATCTCACCCTCGGAATGAGCGTCGTCGCCCAACTCCATCACGTAGTAATAAAAGGGCGAGGCCCCATCGGACCGACCAACGTGCAGGACATTCACGAAGCCCGGGTGGTCTCGGGAGATCGGTTCAAATTTCAGAATCCCCTGAAATTCCCGTTCAAAAGTCCGGTCGTCGCTGAAGTCTTCGCGATAGACCACCTTGACCGCACGCATCGCTCCGGTGACACCACGAGCGAGCCATACCTCGCCATAAGATCCGCCTCCGATCTTTCGGAAGACTTCATGATCCGGAATGATCGGATCAGGCCTGATCTTTTTTTGCATCCTTCTCGAGCTTGGCCAATTCCTTCTTCAACACCGCGCCGACGCGATGCTTGGCAAGGTATACCTGAGCCATGCTGACTCCAAGGTGATCCTGAACTTTTTTCGCGTCCCACTGCTTAATTACATAGTAATCAAAAATCTGATACTGTTTCGGCGAGACTTGGGCCTTCACCTTGGTGAGAGCCATGTCTGCAATATTCTTCTGCCACTCCACGCTCCACATCCGCTCGAGAAGATCTCCCTTGGGATCCTCAAATCGATCAATAATCGCGGTCTTGCGGTCGTCCTCCCATCCCCCTCCGGGCATTGCGGTATCCTTCTTTCGCTTTCGAAACTGATCGTTGATGCGCCAGCGCGTCATGTTCATGAGCCAAGTCTTGAAGGAACCCTGTTTGGGATCATAGAGATTCTTCTTACTCTGCTTGGCAATAGAGAGAATCGTCTCCTGCACCACATCAAAGGCCTCGTCCTGACGCAATCCGGCTTTGATTCCCACCGAGTAAATGAGCTTCCAGTAGGTTTGATAAAATTCTTCCCACGTCCGCTGATCCTCCCAATTCTCCAGGCGCGCAATCAGGCTCTTGCGGGTCTTGGCGTAACCGGAAGTCATATCCACTTCCCTGCTCTTCTTCGCTGCTTTTTTAGTCGCTTTCTTCGCCACTTTTTTCGCTGCTTTCTTGGTCGGTTTGCCAGCCATTGGGGGAACTATAGGCGAGTCCGAGCAAGGCGAAAGTCTTTCCTCTCTCTTAAATATCTCAAAAAGAGTGCAAGATTTGTAAATTGTTGGACTGAGCTGCTTTGCGCGTCGGGATTAGTCGGACAAGTCCCCAAAAACATGCGCAATTAGCCCTTCCAGTTGGCTTTGATCCACTTCATCGAAGTTTCCCAAAACCTCAGAATCAACGTCCAGAACCGCGATCAGCCGCCCTTCGGCATTTTTTACCGGAATGACAATTTCACTCTGCGATCGGGCATCACAGGCAATATGCCCCGGAAATTCATGCACATCCCGCACGATCTGGGTTTCTCCGGTCTCCGCTGCCGTGCCACAAACGCCTCGTCCCAAGGCAATCCGCAAACATCCCACCGAACCCTGATAAGGACCGATCACGAGCTCTTCACCAACCACCCGGTAAAATCCCGTCCAGAAAAAGCCCGCCATTTCCGAGTGCAATACCCCGATTACCGAGGCCATCAAAGCAATCTCGTCCGTCTCCCCCTCACAGAGCACCCGCACCTTCTCTCGACACCGCTCGTAAGACGCTAATTTCTCCGCGTTCATGGGCCAGAAGCTATTTCCAAAACTCTGTCATGACAAACTCTCATTCCTCTCTACACTCGTCCGCGTGAGCTATCAGGTCTTTGCACGAAAATACCGTCCCCGCACCTTCGACGACGTCCTCGGACAGGATCACGTTGTCCAAACCCTGCGTAATGCCATCGAGCAAGAACGTCTTGCACACGCTTACCTCTTCGTCGGCCCCCGCGGCACCGGAAAAACATCCACCGCCCGAATTCTCTCGAAAGCCCTCAATGCCCAAGGCGGACCCAGTATCGAATTCGACCCCGAAGACCCTCTCTCGATTGAAATCGCCGAAGGCCGTTCTCTCGACGTCCTCGAAATCGATGGAGCCTCCAACAACGGCGTCGAGCAAGTGCGCGCCCTCCGTGAAACCGCCGCCTTCGCCCCCGCCAGCGCCCGCTTCAAGATCTACTACATCGATGAGGTTCACATGCTCTCGAACGCCGCCTTCAACGCCCTCCTCAAGACCCTTGAAGAACCGCCGGAGCACGTAAAGTTCATCTTCGCCACCACCGAGCCCAACAAGATTCTCCCTACCATCATCTCGCGTTGTCAACGCTTCGATCTCCGCCCTATTCCCACCGACATCATCTCGGCACACCTGCAACACATCGCGCAGGAAGAAGGAGTTAAACTTGACGACTCCGCCGCCTGGGCCATCGCAAAAGGAGCGGACGGCGGCATGCGCGACGCCCAATCGATGCTCGACCAACTCGTCGCCTTTTGCGGAAACGAAATCACCGAAGCCAACGTTCTCGACGTCTTTGGTTTCACCTCCCGCGAAACCGTTGCCGAACTCCTCCAAGCCATTCTCGAAAAGCAACCAGCGAGCACCCTCAAAGTTATCAACGAACAATTCGAAGGCGGCAAGGACCTTTCCCAACTCCTCGGCGAAATCGTCGGAGCTATCCGCGCGCTCGTTGTGGCCAAGCTCGACCCTTCCGCCGGACGCGAAGGGTTTCCCGAAGCGCTCTGGACCGATCTCACCAAAGCCGGCGATTCCTATAAACCTGATCGTCTCCTCGCCATCATCGATACCTTTTCCGAAGCCGAGAGCCGCATGAAGTGGGCGACTAACAAACGTCTTCATCTCGAAATCGCTTCGCTTAAATCCATTCAAAACCTTCAGGAAATCAGACTGAGCGACGTCATCACCGCAATGGGCAAGGCAAACCCCGCCGAACTCGCCGGCGCAGTCCCTGCAGCGACAGCCAAGGCCAACCCAACTCCCGAAACAGCTGCACCCGAATCCACAGTTCCCATGTCCGAGCCTGAACCCGCGCCGAGCGGAGGCTCCGTCATCGACAACCTCATCGCCAGCGCGCCCGACGAAGCGATCGAGCCCGAACCCGTTCGCCTCAACCCCGGGCCCGCAGCGGCCGCAGCGGAAGAAAAATCTCCTGAGGAACCTGAAGTCCCCGAGAGCGATTTTCACGACGATCCCCTCATCAAAGAAGCCCTCAAGATTTTTAAAGGACGTCTGATTTCCTAAACCCGGTTTCATGAGCATTCGGCGACTGCGGACCCTATTCCCGGCAGGCCTGCTCCTGGCCTCCATCGGACTCCATTTCGTCACGATGGTCCTCTACACCAGAATGCCGACCTCCTTCGCGGCCTTCACCACCTTCCCTATTTGGGTTTGGGGAATTGTCGGTCTCCTCGCTTCTTGCTCCACTTTCCTCTTATTCCGCACGCGCTTCTCGATGCTCGTCACCTGCATCTGGACTTTTACCATTTTCTTCATGGCCGATGAGGCGAAGGCCCTAGGACGCTTCTCCGCACCGACCATTGAAAAAGGCCCCGCCGGCACTCACCACGAAAGCCCGGTCCTTCGTGTCATCACCCTGAATTGCGCCCTCCGCACCGATCCCTACGAAGCAGTCAAAGACTACCACCCGGACGTCATTTTCCTTCAGGAGGTAACCCACGCCTACATTTTAAAACGCCTCATCGACCAACTCTACCAGGGCCAAGGCGACTATCGCTACGATCGGCGAAGATCCTGCGGCATCATCGTGAGAGGAAAAATCAAATCCTCCCTCCTCGTCCCTGAATACCGAAGCCAACTCGTCACCGTCGAGACGAGCTCGGGAAGGCACCTCGAACTCCTCAACGTTCACCTGCAGCAAGCCACCACCAATCTTCGTCTTTGGAAGCGCAGTTGCTGGCACCAACACTCTAACAACCGCCGGCAACGTCTCGTAGAACTCCATTACGCCCTGGAAACCCTCAAACAAAAGACCGCCTTTCCCCGCCTCCCTGCCATCGTCGCGGGCGACTTCAACGCTTCGGCCAACGACCCGGTTTACGAACTCCTCAGGCCGGAATTCATCGACGCCTTTTCAACTGTCGGAACCGGTTGGGGGAATACTTATCATCGCTCGCTCCCTCTCCTCCGCATCGACCGCATCTACAGCTCAGCTGAACTCATTCCTCTCCGCTCCCGCGCGATCAAGCTCCCCCTTTCCGACCACCGCATGGTCGTGGCGGATTACATCTTCCGGTAACGACTACTCCAACTTAAAATCGGTATTCGGACGCCGTTTCCGCACCGAAGCCCGTCCCCCATTTGCTTTCCGGATCGGCTCAAAAATATGATCCGCCCCCGTGACCTTGATTTCCGAAATTATCGCCATCAACTCTCCTAGCCGCCCCTTCGGCCACCCCCGCTCTATAAACCAACCGAAATACTCCGGCGGGAGATCAATTAAAGGCACTCCACGCGGGGGATAATCCTTCGGACCATACTTCCCAAATGGCATGTGGGCCTCCGCAATCTCATTGAGCAGGTTTCGAAAGTCTTCGCGGTCAATCTCAGTAAAATCCATTACTTTCTCTATTCTTGCGTCCGCAGGATTTTCTACTAAGCTCCATTCAAAACCAAATAAATTTATGGAAACAGTCAACCCATACGCCAGTCCATACTCCGTGGCCCAGTCCCCGGAAAATGTCCGTACTACCTTTTATCAGAAAACCTACCTCCACCTTGCCGGAGCGATCGCAGTTTTTATTTTCCTCGAACTGGCTCTCTTCAGCATTCCCGGAATCGAGACCAAAGTCCTCGGGATGATGACCGGATTCAATTGGCTCATCGTTCTCGGCCTCTTTATGGTCGCCTCGTGGGTGGCCAACAAATGGGCAATGTCCGATACCAGCAGCGGCATGCAATATGCCGGACTCGGACTCTACCTCATTGCTGAAGCCATCATCTTCCTTCCCCTTTTGGTCATCGCGGCCTACTACACCGGACAGGATGGTCTTATCGGACAAGCTGGCATCATTACCGCGGGCCTCTTTGCCGGACTCACCTTCGTGGCCTTCACAACCAAAAAAGATTTCTCCTTCCTCGGAGGAATGCTGAAAGTGGCTTTCTTTGTAGCCCTGGGCTTGATAGTCGCTTCGATCTTCATGGGCTTTAATCTCGGCCTCTGGTTTTCAGGAGCGATGGTCCTCGTCGCCGGAGGTTCCATCCTCTACCAGACAAGTAATATCATTCACCACTACCGTCCCGATCAGCACGTTGCGGCGTCTCTTGGTCTTTTTGCGAGCGTCGCCCTCCTGTTCTGGTATGTCCTGCAGATTCTCATTTCGCTTTCAAACAACGACTAATCCACAACACCTTTTCCCCAAAGCCCGCTGATCGTCATCAGCGGGCTTTCTTGTCTAAAGATCTTCCTTTTGACAAGCCTCCCACCTGCTCCTACAATTCAGCCCACATCTATGAACACCACGAATATTCTCCTTGGCACCACCTCCCTGCTCTTGGTCGTGGCCTTCGCACTTTCCTTTGGGGATTTTAACAAAAACCGCAACAGCGCCTCCGCAAACAAGGAGTATGAGGAGATCCGCGCCGAACTCGCGGCTCAGAAAGCCCTCTTCGATAAAATGCAGCTGGAAAACCTCCGCAGCAGTGCAATCAAAAATCCCGCCCCGGCTCCAATCGCTTCCCCCCCCGCACAGACCGATACCGCGCCTCTTAGTGAGGATCTCAAGAGCAAACTGGAAGCCGAGATCGCCAAGCTCAAAGACGAAAAGGACAAAGCCGAGCTCAAAGCTGAAACAAACGAAAAGGAAACTCTTGTTCTGATGCGCGAAAAAACCAAGGCCGCCCAGCGGCAGGAACGCGACGCCCAACGGGTCACCAATGCCCTCCTCATGGGTAACGTGAGCGCCTTCAAAAAAGACTGGGCCTGGCTCAGCTTTTCTCCCACCGACAGCGCCAATTTCCAACCTGGACAAGAATTGGGCATTCGCCGTAACAGCGGTATCCTCGGTCGCATCACCATCGACCGCTTAGAAGGCGACCAATATGTTGCCAACGTTAAAGAAAACGCCTACGCCGGAGGTATCCCCGACATTGTCGAAGGAGACGAAATCATCGTCATTCCTCCCTTCTATGGTGTGAACGGAGAATAAGCTTTTCCGCCCGCACAAATAAATTGATACTCAGGCCGCTAGCCCCCGTAGTTCAACGGATAGAACAAGGGTTTCCTAAACCTTAGATGTAGGTTCGATTCCTGCCGGGGGCGCCAACGCCCTGCCCATGAAGAGTCTTTTCGATATTCAGATCAACGGATTCGCGGGAGTCGATTTTCAGGCTGACCAACTCAGCATCGAGGAAATGCACCAAGCCGTCGATGGCTTGTCCAAGCACCAAACCCTTCGCTTTTTCCCCACCCTCATCACCGATTCTCTGGAATCGCTTGGGCGCAAATTTGCGCGCTTGGAATCATTCCGAAGCCAGGACCAGAAGCTCGCCGAGGCCATGTGCGGCTACCATCTGGAAGGCCCCTGGCTTTCTACCAAACCAGGATATCGCGGGGCGCATGATGCCCAATGGATGGGACCACCCGATCTGGATTCCTTCCAACGCCTTCAAGAAGCCGCCGGTGGCAATATCCGCTTGGTCACTCTCGCTCCCGAACTTCCCGGCTCGGAAAATTTTATTCGCGTCCTCGTCGATTCTGGAACCGAAATTTCTCTGGGACACACTGCGGCCCCAGACGATGACATCAGCCGCGCCATCGATGCCGGAGCGCGGTTCTGCACCCACCTCGGCAATGGTGTTCCCAACGAACTTCATCGCCACAACAATGTCATTCAACGCCTCCTCGCCCGCGACGAACTCTTTGCCTTCTTCATCCCCGATGGCATTCACCTTCCTCCCCCGGTGCTCAGAAATCTCGTCCGGGCCAAACCCAAGTGCAAAGCCCTCTTCACCACCGACGCCCTGTCCGCCGCCGGAGCAGCTCCGGGACAATACGCTCTCGGAAAACTCATAATGGAAGTCGGCGAAGATCGCATCGTCCGAATGCCCGGGGCCAAAAACTTTGCAGGCTCAGCACTCGCTCCGGACCAAGGTGTTACTCACCTCGAAAATTGGCTGGGCTGGCCGCCTAATAAAGCCCGCGCTTCCTTCTCGACCAACATCGCCGAGCTCTTCAGATTAGACCTACCAAAACTCTAACAACTCGCCGCCGTGAAAAAGACCTTCGACCAACTTGAGACCATCGTTCATCCCAACCGCGCCGCAATGGGTGCCTCCGCCGGCCACGCTGCCGCCAAGATCCTCCGCGACGTCCTTTTCCTGAGCGGCGCAGCCCGCATCATCGTAGCCAGCGCTCCTTCCCAGGATGAAACCTTGGCGCAGCTTGCCCAAGAACCGCGAATCGATTGGAGCAAAGTCACCGTCTTCCACATGGATGAATACGTCGGCCTCAGTGACTCACACCCTGCATCCTTCCGAGCCTATCAAAAGGAACACTTTCTCTCCAAAGTCACCCCGAAAGCCTTCCACGGCATTCGAGCAGAGGCCGCTGACCTCGAAGCCGAGGTCGCCCGCTACACCGCTCTCATAAACGAAAGCCCCATCGATCTCGTCTGCATGGGCATCGGCGAAAACGGACATATCGCCTTCAACGATCCCCCCGTTGCAGACTTCAAAGATCCGCATACCATCAAGGTGGTCGAGCTCGACGAAGCGTGCCGCCAACAACAAGTCAACGACGGCTGCTTTCCTGACTTCGACTCCGTCCCCACCCACGCTCTCAGCCTCACCTGCCCCGCCTTGATGTCTGGAAAACACCTCATCATTACTGTCCCCGGAAAGCTCAAAGCAAATGCCATCAAGGAGACCCTCACCGGCCCCATCAATACCACTTGCCCGGCCAGCATCCTGCGGACTCATCCCGACGCGGAACTCCATCTCGATGCCGACTCCTACCAATTGGTCGGCGCATAAAATCCCCGGGGCACCTTTGCCTTTGCCAAACAGGGAAATTTCCCTAGCTTGACGCCCTTCCCGCAGGGAACCTTATCATGGCTGGATTTTTCAAAAAACTGATCAACAAGATCACCAACACGGCAGAAATTGATTGGGACGATCTCGAAGCCGAACTTATCACCGGTGATCTCGGCGTGAAACTCTCCCTGGAAATCGTCTCCGAACTTCAGGATCTCGGTCGCAAGGTCTCCGCCGATGATGTGGTGGAAACGACCCGGAAAAAACTCTCCGCGCTCTTCCCCGAAGACTCACCCGCCCTGCAACCCCGCACCGATGGCAAACCCGCCGTCCTTCTGGTCGTCGGCGTCAATGGCACCGGAAAGACGACCTCCACCGCCAAACTCGGACACCTCCTCCAAAGCCAGGGCTACTCCGTCCTCCTCGCTGCCGCCGACACCTTCCGCGCCGCCGCCGTTGAACAACTCGTCCGCTGGGGCGAGCGACTCAACTTGCCCGTCATTACCGGCACCCACGAGGCAGACCCTTCCTCGGTCTGCTACCAAGCCCACCAACGCGCCATCAACGAGAACTACGATTTCCTCCTCTGCGACACCGCCGGGCGTCTCCACACCCGCAACAACTTGATGGACGAGCTCTCCAAGATCAAACGCACCATCAGCAAGCAGGACGAAACTGCACCGCACGAAACCTTCATCGTCGTCGATGCCACCACCGGAGGCAACGCCCTTAACCAAGCTCGCGAATTCCAAAAAGCGGTTCCTCTCGATGGACTCGTCATCACCAAGCTGGACGGCTCCGGAAAAGGAGGAGTCGCGGCTGCGATTCAAAAGGAACTCAACATTCCCCCTCGCTTCATCGGCACTGGAGAAGAGCCCGATCAGTTCTCACGCTTCCAACGCGAAGAATTCGTGCAGAACATCCTTTAGTAACGCTTCCAAAGCTTCGGCACGAAGATTACCAATAAGGCCACGTATTCAAGTCGGCCCAAGATCATCAGGCAGACAAAGAGAATCTTACTCGCCGAACTGATGTCGTGAACACTCTCTGTCGGCCCCATCTCTTCAAAGGCCGGCCCGATATTTCCGAGACAGGAAATGATCCCCGAAACCGCCCCCATCAGGGAATGACCTGGGTCGAACATTTGAAAAGCCATTGTTCCAGTGATCCCAAAGAAACCAAACAGCGTCAGCACCAAGAAAAGCTGACTCTGGGCTTCATCGGGCACCTGCCGGCCATTCAACTTCACCGGACTCACCGCCTGGGGGCGAAATGAACGCGCGAGCCCCGCAGCCATGAAGCGAAACCACAAAATAATCCGGCTCACTTTCAGCCCCCCCGAGGTCGACCCCGAACAACCACCGATCATCATCAACAACAACATGATCCCAACTCCCATCCGACTCCAGTGATCGTAATCGTCACTGACGTATCCGGTGCACGTCCCAATCGACACAATATTAAACACCAAATCAATTGCAGCAACATCGCTCCCGCCCCCCAATTTCTGGAGCAACATTACCACACAGAAAAAACCAATCATCGCCAGGAACCACCAGACCTCTTCAAATCGCTTCCCAAGGTCATTGAAACGACCCCTCATCAGCACGAGATAGAGCGGGAAACTGATCGCCCCAATGATCATAAAAATGATCAACCAGCTTTTACTCCATACCGTGAAGATGCTCCCTACACTGTCGCTTTCCGTTCCAAATCCTCCCGTGGAAACCGCCGTCAACGAATAGTTGATCGCCTGAAATGGCGTCAGCCCCAGAAAGTAGAGCCCGGTTCCACAAACCAGGGTCAGCACGACATACAACGCCCAAAGTTGCCGCATCGTCTGACGAAGACTCGAGATATCCGAGTTCGCCAACGACGACTCTGCTCCAATTAAGGTCTTACTGCTCGAAGTCATCCCGGAGAGAACCACCACAAACATCGCGAGAATCCCCATTCCCCCGACCCACTGCGTCACCGAGCGCCACATCAATATTGATTTAGGCAGACTCTCGAGATTCGAAAAGATCGTCGCCCCCGTGGTAGTCAATCCCGACACCGCTTCAAACAAAGCATTCGGGAGAGTCTCATGAGGCTCGCAAAGACAATAAGGCAAGGCCGCCATCAATCCGCAGACGAACCATCCACTCCCGACCAAGGCCGCCGCCTCACGGCGGCGCATGGTGTCGGGTCGACTGGAACGCTTCCCCAAATACTTTCCCGTTCCCCAAAGTCCGCCGCCCACAGAAACGGCAATCCCCAGACACAAGGCCCACCCCTTCAAATCCAATCCGGTATTGTGTCTTTCCCCCGTTGGGATGATCCATGCCAGCAGCACGGAAAACACCATCGCGGCTCCCAAGAGGAGAACCACCATCCCGAGGGAACGAAGTAAAACGGCAATATTCACAAGATAAGAAAATCCAATAAAACGCTCTCGGCGCTCTCACAGAGTATCCTGCCCTTCAGCCCCCTCCAATCTAAAAACTCCACCCGTAAATCTCGTAAATCCCGTAAATCCACAGCCTAACGCTCAAACCCCTCGATTTTCCGAAAATAATTCAATCGTTTCCATCATTGCCCCGTCGTGTTTTGAAATTACTTCCAGAGCCGCCTTCGTTTGTTTCGTCGAGTCCTCCAGCAATTCGACGAGAGCCTCTTTCAACTCCTCCTCATTTTCAACCATCCGGATCCCCCCGGCAGCTTTCAACTCACTCACCAAAGGTTCGAAATTCGCCATGTGTGGACCGCAAATCACCGGAACCCCGGCCAAAATCGCCTCACTGGGATTCTGTCCGCCTTTCTCGAAAAAGCTTTTCCCAATCACAACAACATCGGCATGAGCCGTCCAATCGCGTAGCTCACCAGTACTATCGATCACGAAGACTTCGTCACCTGACGGAATCTCAAACCGGCTCCGTAATACCATCTTACCATCCAAGGCTGCCCTCACCTCTTCCCTCCGTTCGGCATGTCGGGGAACAATCACCGCTTGCGCACCAACCTCTTCAAAAACTTTAGCCAAATATTCCTCCTCTCCCGCGAAGGTCGACACCGCCATTGCAATGGGACGCTCAGGAAATTGCGCAAGCATCGCTCCAAATTCATCACGTTTTTGAGGTCGCACCGCGCCTTGGGAATCGAACTTCACATTTCCCGTTAACACCGTGGCTTCGGAGCGAACTCCAATTTCCTGCCATCGAACCAAGTCTTCCTTCTCAGGAATACCCACATGATCCAGAAGCGAAAGAAAAGGCTTCACCACCGACTTAACCTTACTCAACCGGCGACCGGATCGCGGCGATAGCCGGGCATTCATCAGACCGAGAGGAATTCCCTTCCGATACGTCTGGTAAATCAAGTTTGGCCACAACTCCGACTCCACCATGATAACCACTCGCGGCTCAAAGCGATCCATGACCCGCTTGATGAGGAATGGAAAATCAAGAGGAGCATAGATCACTCTCACTTCATGCCCCGCGTTTTCGCGGGCCACCGCCATGCCCGTCGCCGTGGTTGGGACCAAAACAAAATGCTCCTTGGTCTGCGTCTGCCACTTCTTGATAAACTTCAGCGCCAACAAAACCTCTCCCACACTCACCGCATGAATATAAACGCCACCGCATTTCTCCATCTCCGCTTCGCAATCATATCTCCCAAGCCGCTCTAGCAACCCACTTCCCCAGCCGCCACGCCGCCACATTTTCAGCAACCAAAACGGCGACGCCAAGACAACGACGATCGGATAAATCGTATTCCAAAATAGAAGAATCAACGTGCGCATAATCAGGATTTTCGACGATAGATTGTGATACGGCTGCGACCATAATCACGCTGCTGCACCAATTCGAGATCGCAGACCGGTAGCTCTCCGGCAGCCTCTCGCTCCACCACCAAAAATCCATCTTCCGACAACCACCGCCCCCATCCCTCCAGCGCAATCAAATCCGCCGCGAGGTCACTAACTCCGTCCGCATAAGGAGGATCGGCAAAGATCAAATCATAGGTAGCTCGTTCGCCTTTCAAGTATGTCAACACCTCACGCAAGACCACTTTGCCCCCTGTCAGCCCCGTTTTTTTTAGATTTTCCTCGATCGCACGAACCGCCCCTCGATTTTGATCGACAAAGGCACAGGACATCGCGCCCCGGCTCAACGCCTCCATACCAAGCGCCCCCGAGCCCGCAAACAAATCAAGCACCCGGCTATCCCCGATTACCGTATGTAAGATCCCAAACAATGACTCCCGCACCCGGTCCGTGGTCGGACGAGCCACCTCACGAGGGACTTTGAGAGCGCGTCCTTTGGCAGTTCCTGAAATGATTCTCATTGAAGTAAATTGGCAGAAGGATCTTTTCCGGTCAGAATAGCTTTCAATGCAGGGAAGAGCAAAACAGACGTTCGTTTCTCTCCCAGATTCACAATCATTCCCTCTTCGGATGATTCCATACGAAGATCCCGATAAAGTCGATCCTCTGTCACCAGAGGTTCGAAATCGAGAGTCCATCCTTTATTCGCTCGATGAACACGCTGCTCATAAACCTCCGCCCGTTCCGGACTACCCACCACCCGCACGGTCGCGGCAGCCTCGCCATTGCTGGTGACAAACCCATTGAGCAAAATCGCCTCTTCATCACCAATCATCCGAGCATCCGGGATAATCAAGCCAGCTCGATTCACTCGGGCTTCACCGTAGCCACGATAAAACTCAATGATTCTGGTATCCCGGTCATCACAAATTTCCATCCCCTCAAATCCGGCATTCCCATACCCGGCAAAACTCTGTGGCATCATGAGATATCCCTGAATCCCGCCTCTAAAAGAGAATTGCTCAATATTAACCGGACTCTTATCTTCGCCGAAGATCGGGGAAAGATCAACCTGCTGGTTTGGTGCCACCACTTGAAGTCCAACCGGGAGTCCTTGCGAAATTCGAATCGCCAAATTCATCTTCAAATTCAATCCCACCACCTTGAGCTCATGCTCGTCGATCCGAATGAACTGTCCCTTCCACTTCACGGGGATGATTTCTTCCCCATTCACCATCTCCCCTCCCGCATGCAGGGCAGCAAACCCCACGTGACCTTTCCGCTCCGCACCCCAAACTGGAAGCACTCCCTCCAAATCCTCCACTGCTATGGAAAGCTCCGGATGCTCCAGCGAAGTAAGCGCCAAGTTGACATCCTCAAATACAATCACCCCTTCAAAATCATCCACGGGGCTGGCGTGAAAATCGGGAGATTCTCTGGGCTCTTCCTCGTCGCTGATCACCTCGCCTTCCTTGTTGTCTTTTTGAGGAATTGTCCCAGACGGTGAAATATTCGGAGAATTCCCGTGGGTGTTTTCTTCCGACCCACGTTGATGAGCCTCCGAAACGACGTTCTTTTTCAGGAGAACCTTCAACAACTCAATCGAGACCTCTCCCGTCACCCCCGAAATCTCAAGCCGCTCGAACCTCTTCTTTCTCTGAACTAATGAGACCCATGAGAAATCAACCGTCACGGTATCGATCCGCAAAACCTCCCCGAGAAATCCTGAATCATCCCCGGGCTTCACTACGAAGTCCCTTACCCTAATTCCTCCCCACGGCGTCCAAGTCACACTCTCAAGATCACATGGCAGCCCAAGACGTTTTTCAATCCGCCCCGCAATCAAATCCGTCCCCCATGAGATCGAAAAAAAGAGATTCAACGATCCCCAAAAAACAACCAGCCCAACTAATACTACGAGGACCAACCGTCGGACAATCCGCCAGCGTCTTTGTCTCGGGCTTCCCGGCTTCACCCCGAAAGTTTTCTATTTAGCCGCTTCGATGGGGAATCGAATCAGAAGGTTTTCATAAGCGAGGAATTTCCCTTTCCGGTTAGTATTCTGCAAGCGGTAAATGATGAGGCCATGTTTTCCGTCCTTCTCTTTTCCAATCGCAAAGTTTTCCTTGGTGCGGCCAAGGAGATTTTCTTTCTGAAACTTCCATTCCTGACCGGTCCAGGCCCCAAGGATTGTCTCTGGATCGGCTTCGATATCTTTGATACGCCCCATCTTTCCTCCAACGCCATCAAAGACATCATCCTTGGCATTGTAACGAAGCAAGGTCAGATCGACATCTTTGGCTGCAAAGCGAATCATCCAACTCCCCCCCAAGGCTTCCAATCGAAGCTCAATGGGCTGAATAATCTTATGCGTTCGCTCACTCCAGAGTTGTCGATATTTCTGATATTCCTCCTTGGTCAACCCCAAGTTCTCGTGAAACGGTAAAGGAACTCCCGGCTTGGCATTACCTGCAAAATCGGCATACCACTCGGGATTTGCTTCCGAAGCAACCTTGACCTTATCAACGTATTCCTTGATTCCCTCAGGAGGCAGAACGGCAATGATGTTACCCTTCACCACCTTGTCTTCTGGAAGATATTCCGTCAGTAATTCGGGAGCTTTCCCCTGGGAAAAAGCCTGTCCCAGCATAGCTCCAAATAACGTCAAAAAGGCCAGCACCTTGGTAGTTTGAGTAACTCTCATGAATCTTATCTGTGGCAAATCCAATACCCCGATTGCAGGGGCGCCAAAACGAAGCATATTTAAGTCCATAAGTAAACCAACACTCTGGAAAACCCTCTGATTCCCTGAATTCCTATTCCTCATCCGGATTCGTGGGATAGGCCCAAAAAGTTGCCACAATCTTATCGATTACCACGGACCGGGGAGCCTTACTTTCGGGCAGGAATCTCACGCGTAGAATGAAGGGCTGGGTTTTCGACTTTCCGGGAGGTGCCTCTAAATACTTTTTCATCTCACTCGCTAAGGTGGTCCCCTCCTTCACATATCCAAAAATGACTTTATCGGTATGCTTGGTCGTCATGCGAACACAGAGATAACCGTCCTCTTCCAGAAATTCATAGGCGTAGAAATCATCAAAGCTACCGTAAACTCTCAAATCAATGGGAACAGTCGGCCTCTTCTTTAAATAATCTTCAAATGCGATTGGCTGGTAGCTGACAAATGACTCCCAGTCCACCAGATAACCTTTTTCGACATCTTCAAGCAGAATTGGCAAAGTTTCCCCGTCAGCCACACGGACGCTCAAGGCTACAAATGGCCTCTTCTCCAGAGGAACAATGTTGTACGCGCTTACGTCCTTATATTGATAGGATTGTATCGGGAATCGTCTGTAATGATCCAACATCAGGGGGGCCACCCGATTTGGGTGGCGCACATATTTTAGACGTTCTTCAACCGTCTTTGCCGAGAGAAAGCCCCGCAAAATCTCTTCCATTTCATCGTAATCCCGGGCCGCCACCTCCATCAACTTTGCTTCCTTGTCTCGGAGATCGGACTGACCGGGTCGGTAATAAGCTTCCTGATCGCTTCTGGACTCTGGCAACGCTCCGGCCTCTACTGTCCCATCCACCTCACCTTTTTTCTGAGAAAAAGCCCAAACCAAAACGCCTCCCAACACCGCGAACAAAAGAACAAACCAGCCCATCGGCACACTGGTCACCTCTTTGGTCTCCGCTGCTACAAGCCATTCGCTCTCGGGACTCAGGATCTCCGGAAGGTCATCCAAATCAGTATCGCCCATCATACCGGGCATTGCCATCTCCTCCTCACTCGGTTCCCTCATCGTCGAAGTCCCGGCTTCCGGAACGTCTAATCGGACAACATCCTCCTCTTCGGAATCTTCCACAACACGAATTCCATCAAATTCACTTTTTGTATCCTTGTTGGCAGGCATATCTTCTAATTTACCCTAACCTGAAATGAGCATCGACGCAATGCCTGGGCGTCGCTACCTTCACATTCCTACGCAACGTGGACAAAGCACGCATTCTTATTCTTTCGGCTAGCTTCGGCGACGGCCACAATACCGCCGCCCACCATCTGGCCCAGGCTCTGTCCCCTCGCAACGAAGTCCGCATCGCCGACCCATGCGATCTGGGTAGCCCCAAGACCAATCGCTTTCTTTGCAAAGTCTACCGTGAGGTCACTACTTACACCCCATGGCTCTGGGCCCTAATTTACCGATCCACCGACCGGCAAGATTTCACCAAACCACTCCCTTTACTCAAACCAGCCGAGGACGCACTGGGCACTCTCCTCGACGAATTCCTCCCCGACCTCATCGTTAGCACCTATCCCATTTACCCATACATTCTTGAGCGGCTCTTCAAGAGTCGAAAAAAAGTCCCCATCGTCACTGTCATCACTGACTCGATAGAAATCAATGCGGCCTGGACACGCTCACCTTCGGATCACCTCCTCGTCACCGACAACCACACCCGCGAATCACTAATTACTCAAAAGATCGCACCAGAAAGAATCACCATCACCGGATTCCCCGTAAGCCCCCGCTTTGGTGAACTCACCAAACTCACCTCGGATGCGCACATCTCTCCCTTCAAAGTTCTCTATTTCCCCACCTCTCGCTCGCCTCATGTCCGTAAGATAATGCGGTCTGTTCTCGAACATGACACCCATATCACTGTCGTTCTGGGTCACAATGTCCGCCGTCTCTATCGCAAAGCTCACGAGATCAAACAGGAATACCCGCATCGCGTAACGCTCAAAGGTTGGACCAAAAAAGTTCCCGACCTTCTTTGCTCCCACCACCTCGTGGTAGGGAAAGCAGGCGGAGCCACCGTCCACGAAGCCCTCGCCGCGCAATGCCCTATGTTAGTTCATCATATCGTGCCCGGTCAGGAGGAAGGCAACATCGAACTCCTCGAACGCCTCGAAGTCGGACGTCCCGCAACCGACCCACAAAAAATCAGCGATGCCATTGGCAGACTCCTCGGCGACAAAGGAGCACTCTGGCGGCAGCAGAAAGCCAACCTCCTCGCTCACGCCATCCCGGACTCCGCCGCCAACGCCGCGAAATTCATTGAATCCAAGCTCCCAGATTCATGACCTTTCTTTTCGATATCGGAAATGTCCTTCTGAAACTTCATTTTGAGAACTACCGCGCCAAAGTCCTCGGAGACGCCAACGCGCCCCTCCCCGATAAGCTCGGCATTCTCAAAGACCCCTATGAAACCGGACAAATTTCTGACGATGAATTCGTCACTAAATCACTCCAAATCTTAAAGAGCAACCTCAGCCCGCAAGAATACACCGAAGCCTGGCAGAACATCTTCTCTCCCAACGATCCCATGTGGGAAGTCGTCGAAAAACTCCAGACCGACGGACACCGCCTCATCCTCTTCTCGAATACCAATGCGCTTCACAGCACTTTCTTTATGAAGAAATACGAAGTCTTCCAATATTTCCCGCATCACCATTTCTCTCAGGAAGTCGGAGCGATCAAGCCCCACGATGACTTCTACCAAAAAGCCGTCGATACCTACGATTTGATCCCCGCCGAGACCGCCTACCTTGACGATCTCCCCGAGAACATCGCTACCGGCAAAGCCTTCGGGTTCCAGAGCTGGCAATACGACTTCAACGACCATGCCTCCTGCCTCGATTGGCTGAAGTCACTCGGCATTTAGCGGTGCACCTCTTCGCGGCGGCGCTCCAGAGTCCCCTCGGTCACTCCCAAACGCTCCAGCGCGCCCAACTGCCGCACCAAATCTTGTGCGGTGACGCCACCCTCAAAAAAACGTTGATACAGACCAACCAATCGCTCAGTCCTCTTCACGCCTTCCTCCAGTAGCTCGATTCGAAAGCGTCCCAAGCCCCGCGTTAAAAGCTCATCAACACTCCCCGCTCCCGTCTGGGCACGTCCATTAAAAAGCGTATTACGACAACCCACATCTGCCTTAAGAACGTGAAGCTGCCCCACCCGGTCACGCAAATGCACCTCGTGTTTCTCACAGGGTTTCCCACAATCTTTCACACTCGTCCCCTCACTCATAAAAGTGCAAAACACACAATGCTCCATATGAAACATTGGCATGTGTTGGTGCATCGTCAGCTCAAACCACTCAGGCGGAGCCATCTCTAACAAGTCACATACCTGTCCTTCATTAAGATCATACGAAACGGTGAGATTCTCAAAGCCTCCTTCTTCCATCAACAAACGAGCTGTCACCGGATTGGCCACATTGAGCGAAAAGTCCGCAATACGGCGAATCCCGCGGTCTTTAAAATACTGCACTCCTCCGAGGTTGCGAACGAGCACCCCATCGGGCTCGGCCTTCTCCACTACTTTAAAATAACCCACCTCGGTCGGCTTTTGAATCCGAGGAGTTGCCAGAAAGATCGTCACTCCCGCTTCCCGAGCCATCGCCACCGCCTCCTGATACTGACGCAGGTCCTCAAAGTCACAATAGACGAATTTCGCCCCCGCATTGGCACATCCCTCGACCTGCTTCAGTGAACGACACATCACCCGAAGTTCCAGCGGTGAAGTCTCGCACTGTCCCTTCGACGGCATCAATCCCGCGAGTGCCATATTTCCATCCTTCACCTCAGGTTCCCCTCTTAGTTGCTCCACCAAAAGCCGCCTCACCCGGTTCAATTCGCCCAAGGGAATCATCACCTCTCCTTCCAAGTCATTGATCACCTCCCCGAGCTGAAATTTCGTTCCACCCAAACGCCCCAATTGCGCTGCCAAAACCTCCGTGGTCAGCGGGCGCTTCTCCGCCTGCATCAGATGCACATAACTCTCCACCCGCTTGCCCCGACACTCCAGGACCAAAGACTGATCGACCGCACCCGTCACCCGAATCGACAGCTCCTCGCCCCTCTCGGTCAAGCGTCCGCCTTTCCAGGTCTTGCGCACTTCTTTCTCCAACTTAGGATCGCTCGTCTTCCACAAGCCATCGCCCACCTGAATCCGTTCCCAGGAAATTCCCGACCGGGTATTGAAGAAGAGCTTGTTTCCATCCACTTCCCAAATCGTCCCGCCTTGCTCGTCATTGCGATCCTCGCCGGCATCAAACACAAAGCCATCGCCCACGCTGATATCAACCGTCGTCGATCCCAACTCCACCCAACCTTCACCCACCTCGGCAATCTCCCCGACAAACACGCCACGCTTCTTCCCCCACTTTCCATGAGTCAGCAGAGGATGATTCGTTCCGCCCAACCAACCGGTCGAAAGCCCCCGCGAGAACATCATTTCTAACGTGTAGCGATCATGCTCCGTCACTACCACTTCATCGAGCGCCTTGCGATACACTCGCGTAATCGCCGCCACATAGTCAGGCGATTTCAAACGCCCCTCGATTTTAAAACTCGTCACGCCCGCCCTCACCAAATCAGGAATCATGTCCACCGCCGACAAATCCTGCGGGCTCAACAAATACCGCACCTCATCCATCGGCTTGGTTTCGCCGTCAATCACCAGCTCGTAGGGCATTCGGCAGGCCTGCGCACACTCACCTCGGTTCGCCGAACGCTGACCCAGACTCTCCGAGGTCAAACACTGACCCGAATACGCCACACAAAGCGCGCCATGCACGAACACCTCTAGAGGCACCTCGCTTTTCTTGTGCACTCGACCAATTTCCTCCACCGACATCTCCCGCGCCAAAACCGCTCGATCGAGCTTGAGGAAGCCATCAACAAAAGCCATCCCCTCCGGAGAGGTGATCGTCATTTGCGTCGAGGCATGCAGCTCCATTTCCGGCGCAATCTCCTGCACCAACTTGGCCACGCCCAAATCCTGCACAATCACCGCATCCACTCCGGCCCGCGCCATGATCTCGATTTGCTCCACCGCTCTCTCCAACTCTCTGGGGAAAATCAGCGTATTGAAGGCCACAAATCCTTTCACCCCGTGACGATGCAAAAACTCCATTAATTCTGGCAAATCAGCCTTCTTAAAATTGTCCGCCCGCATCCGGGCATTGAATCGTGGCAGACCAAAGAAAATAGCATCCGCCCCGTTCGCCACCGCAGCCCGCGCGCAATCCCAATTTCCCGCTGGTGCCAAGAGTTCCGTCACGCCGCGAAACTAGGGCCCTCGCCCCGTTCTAGCAAGCGAAGCATCGACTCAGGTAAAATAATGAAAAAAGTTCCAAAAAACAGGTGGACGGATCGTTTTCCATAGGTAGGAATCTGTTGGGATAATGGAACATCCCTTCTCAGCACCCAAAAACCATGTCAAATCTTGATACTGACAGTAGCACCCGTCTCTACATGCAAGAGATCACCAAAACTCCTCTTCTCACTGCAGAAGAGGAGGTAGCGTTGGCTGACCGGATCATGGAGGGCGATGAGGCAGCCCGAGAACACATGATTAAGGCCAATTTGCGTCTGGTCGTCAAAATAGCCCGGGACTACTCAAATTATGGCGTTCCCCTTGCCGACCTCGTTTCCGAGGGAAACATCGGCCTCATGAAGGCGGTCGAGAAGTTCGATCCGGAAAAGGGAGGTAAACTCAGCACCTATGCTGCATGGTGGATCAAACAGTCAATCAAGCGTGCCCTCTCGAATCAGGGGAAAACAATACGCCTTCCCGTCCACCTGGTCGACAAGCTGGCCCGCATCCGTCGAATCACTGCTATTCTCGCCGAGGAACTCGGCCGCGAGCCAACCGACGACGAATTAGTGGAGGAATTGGGTATTCCCCGGCAAAAGCTCGCCATGCTCAAGCAGGCCTCTCAACGCCCAACCTCTCTCGATGCCCCGGTAAACGACGATGTTGGAATGACTTACGCTGAAATGATCAGTGACGATGCGGCAGAGAACCCTCTCGAGTCCCTCGCCAACAAGAACTACCACGGTGAACTGGAAGACCTCCTCAAGCTACTCAACGAGCGCGAATCATCCATCATCGATCAACGCTTCGGTTTGAATGGCAAGAAGCCACTCACCCTCGAAGAAATTGGGCGTGATTTCGGAGTCAGCCGGGAACGCATCCGCCAACTGCAAAATTCCGCCATCGCCAAGATGAAACGCGCCCTCGGACGCAAAGAGGCCCAGCCGAAAGGGAGCCTCAATCCTGAGAGCGCATAGGCTTCATCTTTCTCCAAAGCCCTCTCGTGAGCCCAGCTCCGGGTGGGCTTTTTTTCTTCCAATGAACTGAAAGCCCCCAAGACTCTGAGGAAGTATTATTCCTCCTCCAAATGAAGCTCGTTTCTTTCTTTTCACTGCTCATCCTCTTCAACACGCACGCCCAAGAGCGTCCCAACATCCTCTGGCTTTCCTGCGAGGACATCAGCCCCACCATCGGCTGCTACGGTGATCCTCACGCCATTACACCCCACATCGACGCCCTGGCCAAACGCGGTGTTCGCTACACCCACGCCTTCACCACTGCCGGTGTCTGCGCGCCTTGCCGCAGCGGGATCATCACCGGACTGTATCAGTCCACTCTCGGCACCCACCACATGCGCTGCAATGCCCAACTCCCACCGGAGGTAAAGCCCTTCCCCATCTACCTCCGCGAACAAGGCTATTTCTGTACCAATAATTCAAAAACCGACTACCAA
Organism: bacterium; assembly: GCA_018222765.1. GTDB lineage: Bacteria > Verrucomicrobiota > Verrucomicrobiia > Verrucomicrobiales > Akkermansiaceae > SW10. The sequence continues at coordinate 299,006 of JAAEZT010000001.1, forward strand.
TTCAAAGCGCCCAAAGAAACCTGGGATATCTCGGGGAAAAAGGGGCACTGGCGTAATCGCAGGGATCCTCAGCAACCCTTTTTCTCCGTCTTCAATTTCACCGGATGTCACGAATCCGGTATCGCAAGCACTTCGAAATATCAAACCGTTACCAAAACACTCTCTCCCTCGGAGCGACAAGACCCCGCCAAGCTCACCACCCTGCCTCCATACTATCCTGACACCCCAGCCGTGCGCGAGGACTGGAGGCGCAACTACGAAGTCATCACCGCAATGGACACCTGGGCCGGCGACCTTCTTGCCCAACTCAAGGAGGACGGCCTCGCCGAAAACACCATCGTCTTCTTTTGGTCCGATCACGGCGTCGGGCTCCCTCGCGCCAAACGCTGGCTTTACGACTCCGGGACCCGAGTTCCTCTCATCGTCCACCTTCCCGAACGCTATCGCCAAAACAAACAAGGTGCTCCCGGCACCGTCTCAAATCAACTTATCAGCTCTATTGATTTCGGCCCCACCACTCTCAGCCTCGCCGGTCTGCCCATCCCCAAAACGATGCAAGGCAGGCCCTTCCTAGGTAGCAAGATAGCGCCCGCCCGTGACTTCGTCTACGGTGCCCGCGACCGCATGGACGAGCGCTACGATATCATCCGCATGGTCCGGGACAAGCGCTTCAAATACATCCGCAATTACGAGCCCCTCAAAACTTTCTACCAATACATGGAGACTCCCGAAAAGGGTGTCACCATGAAGGAACTGCGAACCCTTCACGAAGCCGGAAAGCTCAAGCCCAACGCCGAAAAATTCTTCAACCCCACCAAGCCCAACGAAGAACTCTACGACTGCGAGGCCGATCCGAACGAACTCAACAACCTCGCCGACGACCCTAAATTCTCCGGCGAACTCAAACGCCTCCGCTCCGCCCATCTGAAGTGGGTCAAGGACACCAAGGACGTTGGCCTCATCGCCGAACCCATCATCATCGAACTCGAAAAAGAAGTCGGCAGCCGCTACGGCATCCTCCGACAGAAAAATGGCGACGCCCTCGCCAAGAAACTCGCCGAAGCCGCCGTTCTCGCCTCATCCGGCCCATCCGCTCTGCCCAACCTGACCAAGCTTCTCGACGCTCACCACCCCGCCGTCCGCTATTGGGGAGCCACCGGCCTCGGCAACCTCGGAGAAAAAGCCAAACCTTCCCAGACTCAACTCACCCAAGCTCTCGAGGACAAATCCCCCGCCGTCCAAATCGCCGCCTCGCGCGCCCTTTGCCATATGGGATCACCGGCAAAAGCCCTCCCTGTGCTACAACACCTTCTCATCAACGGAGCCGAGTGGGAACAGCTCCAATCAGCCATTGTCCTTGACGAAATCGACGACCAAGCCAAACCCGCCGAGGCGGAAATGAAAAAAGCCCTCAGCGCCAAAGTCGCCAAAAACAAGTATGTCATCCGCGTCATCAAACGCGCCTTTCAAGAGCTCGATATCCGTTAAAGGATTCACTTCTCCTGATTTAAAAATCATCCAACAAGGTAAGCTCAAATCCTACCGTGGCTTTCTCCAGCTGTGAGATCTCGATGAAAGTTGCCCTTGCTCTCCCTTGCTAGACTAACCGCCTTCGCTAGCAAAACTCCACCACTCCCCACCTCAGCGGAAGGTGCATATTCACAGCCCCCTGCGGACTCCATACCCAGTTATTTTCGGGGTGCTCCTGCTCTTCTGGATTAAGACTTTCGGCCAAAGGTGTTCCGTGAGGTGGAATTCGAACATACTTTCCGTCCACGACGCGATGCTCCCACTGCACTCGAGAAAAATTGATCTTCCAGGAATCGCCGGGCTGTGGAGGCGACTGCTTCCCACGATGATACTTCCGCAACTCCGACCACGGAAAAGCAATCTCAACCGACCAAGCTTCATCGAGATCATCGGGATTATTTAAAGAGCCTCGCACATGCACCGCGCTCTTCAAACCATTGAGATTGCATCCCAACACGGGAATTCCGCCTTCCCCGTATGGTTTCGGAAGACTCAGTTCCCATATCGACCCGAGCGCGTTGATCTCAAATTCGTAGTAATTCAAACCATCACAATCCGGATCGATGAAGACCTCAAAATCATTATCCTCGAACATCACCGCGTTCTTTTTGGTGATCGTTCCCCAGACATGGGGCTCTTCCAGCTCAGCCCCGACGTAGAAAAACTCATCGTCCCACCCCATCTTTACACGCGTTCTAAAATGTGGCTTCAGTTCATCCTGTCCCGTGATGTCGACAAAATCGTCCGACCAAGGCAGGTCCGCCCAGGCAGAATCACTCATCGAACCATCGATAACAATCGGTGACTTCACCCGCTGACAGCGGTAGCGTCTCGGTTCCATTAAAACTTGAGATTGAGTTGGGCAGCCGCAGCCATAGCTGGATCGAGACGTTCCTGATAAGAACTCCAAATTTCCTCCACACTCCGCGTCACTTTCCCCCGGAATTTTTCCACACCATTGACAATAACGATTACCTCTTGGTCCAACGACAGTAACTCGTCACTCAAACGGAGAGTCACTTGCCCAATCCCCTCGGCCTTGATCTCAATCTTTTGCCCAATCACCTGAGCTTCGATCACCTGCCCTCCCTTGGCCTGATCCTTGGGAACCGAGAGCCAATAGAAGCGATCATGGATGCGATTGCTCTGACACCAGACCACCTTCTTCGGCCAGGGATTGCGAGTATTCTTCGCCATCCACGGAAGAGCCTCGCGATCCTTACCATTCATCCAATGACCGAGCTCTTTGTAAATCGTCACTTTGTGCCGATAACCACCAGAATCACCTGCGCGTAACTTCTCCAGCTTCTCCCCCCACTCGGCCGCGATCTGATTTCTTTTGTAGGCTGCATCCTTGCCACCCATGAAGATCATGAAGGGCAAATTGCGAAGCCCCAGAGGATTCGCATCATTGGGATGACCCGCCATCATTGAGGCCGCCGCGAAACGATCCGCCATCCGTGGTGCCAGTTGATAGACGCCATCGCCTCCCGCCGAGTAACCCATCAGGTAAATCTTATTGGGATTCACTCCCCGCACTGCGACCATGTTTTCGATCAAGCGCTGAAAGAGATCATCGATATGCCCTTCATGCCAAAGATTCCAGGTATTCGTGGGTGCACGCGGAGCGACCACGATCCCCTCAACCGGGGCGTAAAGCCTGATTTGGTTGTGCCATTGTTGATCATTAACACGAGCCGGAGCGCCTCCGCCACCATGCATGGAAATCCACAAGGACCGGTCTCCCTCTTTCGCCTCACCAAAGACTTTCTCGAGAAATTTCATCTCCTTACCTGCCGCCTTGATCACCTTCGTATCCAATTCCGCCTTCCGCTCATTCAACGAATCTTCCAACAACTTCCCAAAAATCAATCCAGACGCCTCTTCTGCCTCTGCCTTCGTAACCGCTCCTTCCGGGACCGAAAGATGACGCTCTTCCGGCAATAATTTGAGCCAATCCATAACACCTTCCTTAAAACCAGCCACTGCACCCAATTGATCCCAATACACTTCAACGGTAGCCTCTCCTTTGCCGGGAGATTTCACCATCGCAGTCCGTTTTACTCCGCCAAACTCTACCTCAAGTTGATGCGGTGAATCAGCGGACACTTTGAGGGTGGCCATATCATTCAGATCTGACGTTCCCGCTTTGGAGGTCGCTGTTTCCGCATTCCCGATCAAGCTTATCTTCGCCACGATTCGTTTTCCACCCCGGCGATCCCAAACACGCAAATTGAGAACCACATCGCTTCCCTGCTTCGTAACAGGTTTGGCGTAGCGATCAGTGACATTGACTGCTGCCACACTCTTATCCTTGAGCGCCCAAACCATGGGGAAATGGCTTCCCGATCTCTTCCAGGAACTCGCCCAGATGGCATGCTTCCAGTCACTCGCAATCGCCTTGGAAGCATCACCGTTGAACCACGCTCGATTTAAGCCTTTCTCGTTATACTCGTCAGCCCCCGTGAAAAACCACCCACCATCATAAAGTTCAACCCAAGTATGATTCCCCCGCTTGTTCGCCCAAAGCGCTGTCCCCGCAATACGTGCCGGCACTCCAACCGACCGGCAGGCATCGACCAAAATAATTGATAATCCCGTGCAGGTCGCCATCCCCAGAGCTTTCGATTCAGCCGGGCTTTGGTTCGGCGCTTTCCGCCCTGTATTGTAGTGCACCTTGATGATATTGAAGAACTCCCTGTTGATTGTCTGGGCAGCTTCGGTAGCCGTCTTGCAATCCTTCACCAACCTAGAGCATTGTTCATAAAATTCCGGCCGCCAGGACTCACGGGTTTCATCGAGCGAGGCATAAGGAAGAACATCATTCAGAAAAATTTCCTTGGGCACCGCCTTGGCCCACGTGAATTGCTTTCGTGCTTTAAAGGCCAAGGAGAGATTTTCCATAAGGAAACCCTTTTTCAATGACTGAAGATCCTTCGGTGGCATTCCCTTCACCAAAAAGCGCGCTGCTTTGTTTCCGAATTGACCATGTTTCTTTCCGGCGTTTTCAAGAAACCCGGAAATTTCGGAAGCATTCTCTCCCGCTAATTTTAATTGATCCTCTATCGAAGCCTTCGCGAAGGCGCCGAGAAGAAAGAAAATCGTGAGCCACTTGTTCATACCCACGACCGTAGCCCCTCCCCGAGCGCACTCAAGGCGGGAAATCACTCGGAACACCAACGCTCCTGCCATTCCTTGGGCAGGCGCTGGGGACGGCTCTGCGGCATCTGCACCAAAGCCAGAGCCTGACGACAGGTGACGAGGGGCTTGGTCTCGCCTTTTCTCACCATGGTGAATTCACACCAAAACCTCACCCGCTCGAATTCCGTTACGTGGCCTTTGATTTCCAAATGATCACCAAGCTTCGCCGAAGCGCGGTAATCAATCTCAGTCCGAACAACCACTGGATACAACTGCGTCTCCGCCATCGTAGGAAGATCCATCCCCATCAAGCCTGCCAATTTAGTGCGACAGGTTTCAATCATGCGCAGGTAGGCTATGTTGTGCACTACGCCACCACAGTCGGTATCGAAAAACATGACCTCCTCTTCGGTGATGTAATTTAACTCAGCAAGACTCATTGTTTACCCAACAGGTTGACCTTCATCGTTGTATGGAAGCTAAACCAATGACACAGCGCGAACGTCGACGTCCTTTTTGTAGAGCTTGATGGGTTCCGGTTCAAGGGCTATTCGTGTAGCATCAACCTTCTCTTCCAACTCGGAAATCTCCTCCTTGGGATCGACCACGATCGCCAGAGCATTATCCATCATTGCCTCCTCGAGTAGACCAATACATGGCCCGGTCTCTCAAGAACCGGTCATTCCCAGCACCACCCCCTTGCGTAACGAGGTCCTTTGAGTTGTAGAGAAGCAAATCTTCCGTGACCTCGCTTTTCTCGGTGTCATCTTCCTCGCCTAGGTAAAAAGACCCTAATTTTTCGTATCCACCGACTTGCTCGACCATGGAAGAACGGAGGAATTCGGAATTTCTAAATCCAAAATTCCCTTTATTATCTCCCCGTGACCGAATCACCACCACGCGCCTGGGCCGAAATCGACCTGAGCGCTCTGCTTCACAATCTCGCCGTTGCCCGCAAACTCTCTGGCAAGGAGGTCATGGCGGTAATCAAAGCGGGCGCCTACGGCCACGGTCTGGAGGAAACCGCCCGCGCTCTCGACGATTGCGGCCTGCCATTTCTAGGCGTCGCCAATGCCGGCGAGGCCCGCCGAGTCGCCCGCGCAGGCATCAAAACCACGCCTTATATCCTCGGCGCAACCCTCCCGGCAGAACGCGCTGAAATTGCCGTAAACGGATGGACACCATGCCTCTGCTCTCTCGACGAAATCGCCCACTTTAATCAACTCGGGAGAGCGAAACCAATTTCCGCTCACCTTGCTTTAGATACCGGAATGGGCCGAGGCGGTTTTTTACCCGACCAAATCCCAGAAGCCCTTGTCGCCATAAAATCATCCCCCGGAATCAAGCTCACCGGCATCGGCTCTCATCTTCCGGTCGCAGATGAAGACGAAACCTTCACGCGTCAACAGATCGCTCTCTACGATAAAATTGCTACCACCATCCCACAGGATCATTCCCCTTTTCACATCCACATCAGCAATTCCGCCGGACTGATGAAATACCGCAGCGTAACAAGCAACCTCGTGCGCCCCGGCCTGTTGCTCTATGGAATCTCGCCCTTTCCGGATGAGCAAAAACAACTCAAGCCCGTGATGTCACTCAAAACACGCATCTCGGTGATCAACGAGCTTCCCAAAGGTCATGGTGTCTCATACGGGCGAACCTTGCTCACCCGCGACACTAAGGCGGCTGTTCTTGGGATTGGGTATGGCGATGGCTACCCTCGTTCACTCTCCGAAAAAGGAACCAAGGTCCTCATCAACGGAACGCTCTGTCCACTTCTCGGCCGAGTCACAATGGACCAAATCATCGTCGATGTTACCGAACTTTCCAAGTGCCAACCCGGCGATGAAGCGATCCTCTTTGGCGCCGACCTTCTCGTGTCAGATCTCGCGCTCAAAGCTGGATCCATTCCGTGGGAGCTTCTCACCCAAATCACGCCACGGGTCGAACGACGTTATCTTTAACGTTCGAGGATCAACTTTTTCTCTTCCTTAAGGAAGGCTCTGAGCTCCAAATCATTCTCTCCAAAATCCATCAAGACAGCACCCGTCTCGGCCTGATTAAAGATCTCTATTCCATTACGCTCCATCGTTTGAATCCAATTTTGGGGAGGCTTTTCAAAAGGCGGATAGTTCGCCGCACTAGTGATGACTGCTTTAGCACCAGTTGCTTTCAAAAAAGGCATGTTGATCGAATTTCCATGGTGATGCCTCCCAAGAAGAATGACATCGGCTGCCAAATCATATTCTCCTTTCAACAACGCCAATTCATCTTCCAAACCCAAGTCCCCTAACAGCAGGACACGCCAGCCTTTCCAATGCACCCGCATCACCATAGTACGATTGTCTGCAATTCCACGATCTTCCGACAACCCCTCTCGAATCACCTCCAGCCAAACATCCCCACCCAATGGGTAGCGCTGGCCACGGGTCCCAACAAGAATCTTACAACCATGATCTTCAGCTCCTGAGGTAAACTCCCGGTAACTGGGACTTCGAGCTTTCATCGTTGGAATAATCGCCTCCCTCATGTCCCCCTGTTGCATCAAGAGATGAGCTCCTCCGACGTGGTCACCATCCGGATGACTTAAGGCAAGCATCTCCACCTCCGCACCCCATTTTCTCAAAATTGACCGAAGAGTATGTCGATAGAATTTTTCACTTCCGACATCGATCATCACGCCTCCCCCCACATTCAGATAGGACGCCGCTCCGCCATCCGCCGGATCGAACACCACCCAATCCGCACCGGTTTCCCGCCTTGTCTTCCAATGCCCCATGGGCACGGACGCAAAACCATCCGCCGTATAGTATGCCGTGCGAGCAATCGCGCCATTAAGTCGATTCGAGAGCATTCCCAACTCCGGAAAAAACACACCCAGAAAAGAACCCGCAAAAGCCAAGCCCAGAATCACGGTGGTGAGAGGGATTAGGACAAGACTCGCAAGCACCGAGATCGGCGTGACAATTCCAAAATGCCAAAGCATAAAAGGAAACGACCCCAGCCAGGCCACAATCGAAGTCGCACCAAGAGCCGCAAAATATCTCCTCACTGCCAGCCACCTTCGCTGCCAAACATCGAGCAGCCGCAGTGGGAAAAAGGAATCTACCTCGGCGAACTTTCCCGTGAAACGGTAAGCAACCCCAACACCTGCCCCAATCGCCATCAGAACCCCATATGATAATTGAAACCCAATTTGCTTCACTTGCGTTGGATCCCAAATCACTGCCAACACAAAACTCAAGGCGAGCGCGTTGAACAAAGAAGGCCGCCGTCGCAACACAAAGGCTCCAAGGAAACAAGCTGCCATCAAGGTCGCACGCACTGCGGGCGGGCGGGCGCCCGTGACCATGGCATAGGACACCATCGCCAGAAGCACCACCACTACCCCCACCCGCCGGGGAACGGGGAGATTCATCAACACCATCCAGGCGATCGCTCCCACCAAGGTGACATGCAAACCACTCACGGCAAAAACATGCATTGCTCCGCTCTCCCGAAAAGCCACGCTGATTTCGGAATCGGCAGGCGGCTTTTCACCCAATACCATCGCTTGAATTACCGATTGACCCACCAAATCATTTTCCAGACCGGCACTAACACCCTCTTGCAGCCTTAACTTCAACCTCTCCGCCCATCGGACGGGCGCCGATTGCCAACGAAGCCCCCTGGACTCAGCAACAACGATGGACAAGCCCCGCTCAATCGATTTTTTTTCCCAGTAATCCAACATGGAAAACTCATCTGGATTTCTGAGAATTCCGGGAGAGAACAACTTCCCTCTCACCTCAAGAATCTCACCTGCACGATACTCTGAGGCACGCATCACCATCACTTTGCGGACTTCACCACTGTTCATCTCAAGCCGCCCGGATCGTTGACTTTCAAAAACAGCGTCGACCCGCCCCAAGGTAAGAGTTCCTTCCACAAATTCGCTTCCCGATTGCCGATGACTTTCTCCCACCCGAGATTCAATCACTTCGGTTCGCCACGCCACACAAACGACCAAGCAAACTAACAGAATCCTCCATTTCCAATCAGGCTCGGAAAGCAACTGGGCCAGCCCCAGAAGCCCGAGTGCCCACACCACTGATTCAGAGAAGAGCACACCTGATAACGAGGCAAATGCCAGAGAGGCTAAAGGGGCCAGAACAATAAAGTTCTGCCATTTTTTCAATAACCAAGACACCGGTTCTCGCTCTATATCGCACCCAGTTCCCTCAGCTTATGAGTAGCATTGGCGGCATGCCTACCTCCGGGTAATTCCTCGATTACCTGCCGAAGAATTTGAATCGCCCCTTCATGCTGCTCCAAATCATGTTCATAAATATCGGCAATCCGGAACATGAAGAAAGCAGCATCATTCTCCCGCCAATCACTCGACTCAAGAGCTTCTCTCAAGGTGTCAACTGCTAGTGACGGGCTCTCCAAATTATCGTGCTGGATCTTGGCGACTTCCACGATGGGAAACCGATTAGCCTTATCCCGCTTCCAAACCTCCCGATAAAGCCGGATGGCCTCGGTATATTCTCCTTTGGCAAATGCGGCCTGCGCATCATGCATCTCATCCTCGTCGATCTCTTCCGTCGAACCATATACTTCCTCCGCAACCTTTTCTACTGCGGCAGGCAAAAAATAGGTCACCCCTAAAATACCGGCATACAGCACTGTGATCATGAAAGGCACTGCTGTCGCGATCATGACATCCCCCGTCCGATCAGCCTCATCAGCGACGTAGGTCTCGGCATAATCGTCATTCAAATAGGCCTCATCCGCATCCTTCTTTGCCTGTTCAGCCTTGGCATTTGCTCGGGCCCACGAGCCAACGGTAACTATCATCATGACCAACAAGATCATCATGTGGATTAAAAATTTCTTATTCATCATTCACCCAACAATCTAGTCACGAATGAATTCAATGGGAAGTTCTCTTTGCATTCAAAAAAAAGAGCCGCGATCAAAATCGCGGCTCTTGGAAGATGATTTCACCCCTAGGGTGTCCGATTACTTCTCGTCAGTAACAGGAAGCTCCTCGATTACAGGAAGCTCCTCGGTTACAGGAAGCTCCTTGAACTTAGGAAGAGGCTTGAGAGAAGGAACAGCCTCTTCACCAGTGGCACATCCACATGAGCTGAGACCGAGTGATCCAATCGCGAAAGCAGAAAGGGCAATAAATTTAAAAGTTTTCATAGTGTATGAATTTGATGTGGTTGTGAACAGAATAGGCTCGGAGAGACAACGTCAAGTCGAGCTCTCCGAGCAAAACCTTTTTTAAGGTCTGCCGAAATTACTTAGCAGGAATTTCAACTACAGGAGCAGGCACTGGTGCTGACTCAGGAGTGCTGCCACAAGAGGACAGTGAGAAACCAGCGAGAGCTGCGACGAGACCGAGGACGGTTGCAATTTTCATATTTTCTTTTTCTGTTTTGGTTGGTTTTTGAGATCTACAGCCAATCACCTCCAGAAGAGTGAATCACCATAAAACTCGAGGAAGGACTTCGAAAGCACAAACACTTTCTTTCCAACTTGGGGGCCAGACTACTAAAGTCTTAAGGGCTTGCAAGCGGTTAAGTAAGGTTTTTCTTACTTTTTCAGGAGGCGAGGTTCCTATGAACCCAGTATTGCATCGTGAAAAAGTCTCGCTATGTTCCCCGCTCCCATGACCAACCAGCCTCATGTCTCCATCGTTGGAGCTACCGGAGCAGTAGGCCGCGAAATGCTTGTATGCCTCGAAGAGCGGAACTTTCCCCTCTCCCAGCTCACTCTTCTAGCCTCAGCCAAATCAGCCGGACAGAATCTCACCTTTCGAGGGGAAAAGATAACTATTAAGGAGCTAACCGCCGACAGCTTCGCGGGCATCGACATTGCTCTCTTCTCTGCCGGAGGAGGAATTTCCCTTGAATACGGCCCCATCGCGGCAAAGGCAGGATGCGTCGTCATCGATAACTCCTCCGCCTTCAGAATGGACGAGGGTGTGCCCCTCGTTATTCCCGAGATCAATCCCGATGCCGCCCGAAATCATCCGCGCAACATCATCGCCAACCCGAATTGCAGCACTATCATCACGCTGATGGGGCTGGCCCCACTCCACAAAGCATTTGGCCTCAAGGGAATTATCGCCTCCACTTATCAAGCCGTCTCTGGCAGTGGCGCCCAGGGAATCGCGGAGCTCGATGCTCAAATCAAAGCTCTCACCAATGAAAAGCCCATAGAAAAGAAGGTCTATCCCCACCAAATTGCCCACAATGTTATCCCACATGTCGACGCCTTCGAGGACAGTGGCTACACAAAGGAGGAGCAAAAAATGCTGCATGAAGGGCGTAAGATTCTTGATCTCCCGGAGCTCAAAGTGACCTGCACCTGCGTACGTGTCCCCGTCATGAGATCACACTCGATCTCACTCACCGCGATTTTCGAAAATGACCCAACGCTCGGTGAGGCCCACAAAGCGCTCTCAAGCTGCCCCGGACTGAGACTCGTCGACGATCCATCCCGGTCACTCTACCCAGTGCCACTTGACACCACCGGGAAAGACGAATGCCTCGTTGGACGTGTTCGCAAAGATCAGGTGATCCCCAACGCTCTCGCCCTCTGGATCGTCGGAGATCAAGTTAAGAAAGGAGCCGCACTCAACGCTGTTCAAATCGCCGAAATTCTCTAATTTTAAGACCTCTGCAAGGATTCAGACTATTTCCCCGTCTTAATAATAGTAGCAGAATTCTATCCTTAATAGGCCGCATCGTGCCGCTTTCGGATAGAACCTTTCCCAAAAATGTCAGAGACACCTCCCAATCCGGCCGAATTCGTCGCTCCCTCTCCCGAGGAGTTGGCTCCCCTTTTTCCGGCCTACGAGATCGAAGCATTCATTGCGCAAGGAGGAATGGGTGCCGTGTATCGCGCAACCCAACGATCGCTCGATCGACTTGTCGCCATTAAAATTCTGCCCCGGGAATTTGGCGAAGATAAAAACTTCCGGGCCTCCTTCGAAGCCGAGGCCAAGGCCATGGCCAAGCTGAACCATCCCAACCTCATCGGGGTGTATGACTTTGGTGATATTGATGGCATGCTCTTTATCGTTATGGAATTCGTAGAGGGAAAAGCCCTTTACTACTCCGTTCACAAAAAGGCCATCGATCCGCTCGTGGCTTTTGAAATGGTCTCGACAATCTCCCGTGGTCTCGCTCATGCACATGCCGGCGGCATCATCCACCGGGACATCAAACCGGCCAACATTCTCCTCGATATCGAAGCCAATCCGAAGATCGGCGATTTCGGACTCGCTCGCCCCCTCGATCAGGACCGATCTGGAGGCGTTGTCTTCGGCACTCCCGGCTACACCGCCCCGGAAGTCTACACAAACGACCACCCCGTCGACCAACGATCGGATATTTTCTCAATTGGGGCCCTCCTCTACGAACTCCTCAGCGGAACCCCCCCTGTAGCGGATTCCACCGGCATGACCATTGGCAACGATCCTCGAATCGATGCCATCCTCAAGAAAGCCACCCACGCCGACCCGTCAACACGTTACAACGATGCCCGGGATCTTGCCGATTCCCTCGACGAGTTGGCGCCAAAGCTCTCCGGCCCGCGCTTTGCTGCTCCCACTCATAACGGTCCAAGGCCGGTCATGGCAAATCCCAGCCTCGCCAGCCACAAGAACTCCTCCTTCCTCCCTCTACTCCTCATCCTGCTTGCTCTGGGCGGAGGAGGAGCCCTCTCCTACTTCGCTTTTTTCAACAAAACCGAGGAGCCTAACATTCCCGTCATTAATGACTCCAAGAAAAAAGAGAAAGACACTCCCAAAAATGTCGTCGACAAGGCACCCCAAAAACCTACAGCTGGCCCACCCAAGGTGAAGCCGAAGCGGCCCAAAAAGGATGCTCCGAAGAAACCTGAGAAAGTCGTTGTCAAAGAAACACCTCTCGAAGCTCTCCAGCGCCTCGGGGAAGACCTCCTCGCCGGCAAGCGGGAAGAATTCCCACCCTTTACTCAAAAGCGCAATGGCTCAGCTTACTTCTGCGCCAAGCTCCCGGTTACCTGGCACGAAGCGAACAAACTCTCATCCAGCTTTGGAGCAAGCCTCGCCCTCTTCCCCGATCCCGAAACCCTCAAGTGGGCTCGCGAATCATTCAAAGAGCAATCAGCCCTCTGGGTGGGGGCCTCTGATTCCGGAACTGAAGGGAAATGGCACTGGCAGGATGGCACAGCGGTCGCCGCTTCCGTATGGACCGAAGGGGGGCCGGACAACAATACGACTACCACCCCTGATGGTGAAGACTTCGCCGCGCTCTCAGAGAGCGCTCCCCTCCTCGAAGATCACGTGGCTTCGCTTAAACTCCCCTTCATTCTCGAATGGAAACTCGACGGAACGACACCTTGCTCCCTCGAATCCCAACTCGCTCGAACCGCCGCCGCCTTAAACGAAAAACGCGCTCCCATCTTCCCAGCTGGTACCGCCAACGTCGGGGGCGCCCGGTTTCTCCTTGTTCGCAGAGCCATGCAATGGGACGAAGCGTCGAACCTTGCAATTTCAGGCGGGGGACACCTGGCTGTCATGTCCAATGAAAACGAGGTAGCCTATACCCACAGACTTCTTCAGGGAGTCCTCGAAGAGCAAAAATCGTGTTGGATTGGTGGTCGAAAAAATGACGAGGATAAATGGGAGAATGTCACCAGAGAAAGCTTCGACTTTATCAACTGGCTACCCGGGCAGCCAGACAACTTTGGCGAGGGGGAAGATTTCCTGGTAATCAGAAAAATGGACGGACAAGTTGGCGCTAATGACGAAAGCGGGGCCCAGATGCCGGTCAACTTCCTCCTTATCGAATGGTCCCACTCGTCTCAACGCAACTTCTCCGCCGTCGCCAAAGCCCCCGAAGATGAACCCACCCCTCTTGAGAAAGCCTTTGTGGAAGTTCGGATGGACATCATCAACAAACACGGGAGAGACTATGGTCGCTTTCGGAAGAAGTATGACGGCATCATGGATGACTTCATCAAAAAATCGACCTCGGAAGTGATCAACCTCGATGATCGGATCACTCCGGATCAACAACAATTCCTGATCGCACAGCTCAAGGCAATGGAAGGAGAGTATTGGCTCCCCGAAGAAATCCCCGCGAGAACTCCGAAAAAAATCAAACGTTACTTTGATGATGCCCAAACCGACGCAGATGACCTTTGGGAATCCTACGAAGAAGATTTTGAGGAAGCTGTTCGTGATTATTTTGAACTCCTCGACGAAGCATCCCGCCAAGCCTTTAAAAAAGGCAACCAAGCTCTTGGCCTCGCCTTCAAACTAGAAACCGCATCGCTAAACGAGGACGATATTCTTCTTCACAAGATTCTCAATGGGGTAAAGGTCCCCCTGCCCACCGAGAAAAAGAAAGAGGAGGAAAAGCAGAAGGAGGATGAAAAACCCAAGGCTAAAGAAAAACCTAAGAAAAATGAGTGATCTGCTCGCATCGACTGCCAAACTACTCAACCTTGGAAATTACGAACGGCATATTTTCCTCTGCGCCACTCCGACCGAAGCGAAGTGCTGCGCCGCTGATGAAGGCATGGCCTCCTGGCAATTTCTTAAAAACCGGCTCAAGGAACTCAAACTCTGCGGACCACAACCCCTTATTCACCGCTCAAAAGCCGACTGCCTCCGCATTTGCATGCAGGGCCCCGTTGCGGTGATCTACCCCGAGGCCACCTGGTATCACTCATGCACCCCACAGAATCTGGAGCGTATCATTCAGGAAGACCTTATCGGCGGACAGATCGTCGAGGACCTGAGAATCCTCCCCCCAGCCTGATTGCTAAAATCAAGGCTGCGTCTTTCCTGCAAGAACCGCAAGAACATCAAAAAATTCAGTGGCCGGGGTGGACATATCCACTCATCGATCGATGCCCGCCTGAGTAGAAAACAAAGCCAACCGCCCACGGCAAAAATGGACACTATTCCTCCGCCGTAGCTCATGTAAGAGCTCACACCCTCACCCTCGGCAAGCCCTCCTCTCAGGAAAAGGTCAAGGCTACCCTGCAAATAAACTCCGACGCCAAAGGCACCATGCCCAAGCTTGGCATCTCATTGACCACCAGCTAACCGGTGAATTTGTGGCAGCAGCCAATAGGTTAGGCCGCGAGCACTACCGCATGGGCTTCACCCTGCCGAGCGCCTAAACAGGTCGGGGTTACATCTCGTCTCCTTCGAATTCCATCTCGTCTCCGTCGCTTCCTTCGAAGTCGACTTCGCGGACGCGCTTCTTGTCGCGCAGCATCTCAACTTGCTTCCGCAGCTTCTCACGAATTCCAGCTCCATCTTTGACGGCCTTGATTTCCACTATCGGACATGTGCGGTCAGAAGTATTCAACACAATCGTAGAGAGGCCAAAAATCCGAAACCAGAATGGCTTGAGAATTCGGGTATCCTTAACACGATACAGCTCCACCTCATCAATATCCTGGCTAAAAACACCTTGATAGAGGCGAATCCGCTCACTGGTGAATTCGAACACCTTGCACTTGGTTTGCAGCCAAGCCCATCCGCAATAAACCAAAGGAATAATCGAGCCCGCCGCGACCCAACCGCTGCTGTAAAAAGCACCAACGATTAAAGCGATCGCAATCAGAATACCGGTCAAAAAAGGCCGAAAATTCACAATCTGATTAGAACGACCTTTCCAGACAACAATCTCTTCGGATGACATGCTGTCAGAATTGCGATAATCCCCTTCCCCCGCAAGTGCAGAAGCACTCAGAAATTATAACTCTGCGAAATTCTGACGATCGCTTCCTTCACCACTGCCTGATGACAAGCCATGCGATCACTCAAATCAGCGCTACTTGGCGTCTCAAAAGTCAGCGAAATCGGGCAACCCATTTTGGCGAGATAGATCGCCTCGGGCCATCCTTCAGGAAGATCCGGCTCCTCGGAATGGAAAATCCATCCTCTCTCAGTCACAGGATGATCATCGATCATCAATGCAGGCTCTGGCGAAAAATGGGCCGATGCCGCCGGCAGAATACCCTGATAAGCTGCTCCCTTTCCTCCGCAATTAATTTCGTAATAATAGAATCCACTGCTCTCCCAGTCTTCGTGAAGCGATAGAAATAAATCGGGTACCTTTTGACTCTTCAACCACTCGATGTGCGCACAGACCTCTTCAGCCTCGCACATTAAGTAGTCGCGATTAAGATCCACGCCTCCGGCATTTTCCCTTGTCCCTGCTTGCAATCCCGTCGGATTCAACGCGGGGCAAATCAACCAGTGGTACTCCTCACCAAAAAAACCGCTCCTCAGTAAATTCAACAAAGCCTGCGGCCCGGATGGCTCATCCCCATGGACGCCAGAGGAGAGATAAACCGTCGGAAGCGAGGAATCCCCTTTTTCAGAGGCCCATACCGCGAAACCGCTTACCTCGATTAATTTACGGGTCTTAAAACCCTGCTCCTCCGCAATATTCTTCCAGTCCAATAGGTAGGTTTGCCAATCCATCATCCCTACTTTTTCATTGGCATATGGGGCCAATCAGGAGTCCCGGGAGGAGAAGTCACGTGTGGAGTTTTCCCCAAGCCAAAATCAGCAGGAACCATCTTCCGCTCGCTCCAAATTTTAGCATGCTTACCATTCCAAAAACCGTAAAAACTCGGAAAGAAAGGATCCACGTAATCGACGTCCGCTTTATCTAGCACCTTTAAGCCGAGGAGGTGATAAGTCGCATTCACTACGATGCGACGAAGGTCTTCGCTAAGAAAATCCACTGACGCTCCCATCGTAGTGCAAAAAGCCTGCCCCTTGGTCGTGCCATTTGGAGCCGTGTATCGATGTAACCAGGCCAAAGCCATCATGGGCTCGTTTTGCTTACCGCTGACATTCTTGGAGGCCGGATCGAGTGTTTCCGTCACTGCTCCACGAAGAAGAACGGTATCCGCATCGATAAGATTCTTCACCCCATAGACATCACTGGGACCGAAAACGTCCTTCACCGAATTCAAGATCGCGTGATCCTTATTCGCAGGCTCTATCACGCCACGCGCGCCCTGACCTTTGTGTTTTCCGTGATGATTCACCCATCTCTCACCGACAATCTTAATCCCCCAATCGTTTCCTGAAATAGTGCCAAATTTCCAGCTTCCTTTGAAGGCATGAGTCGAGGTCCGGTATCCCACGACCGGCTTCCCGGTGTTCAGGAAATCAGTCATATACTTGGCATCTTCCGGAGTGACGGTCCGCATACGCGTTCCAATGATCATCAGATCAGCCTTAGCCAACTGATCCCATCCGCGAACGCCACCGGCATTATTGGGATCAATGTATTTCCCATCCTTGCTCCAAGAAAACAGCACGGTACAATCGAAGCCGTGGCGATGAGATAGAATCTTGGCCAACATCGGCATCGTTTCTTCAGAGCGATACTCCTCGTCACCCGAAATCAACACGATGTGCTTCCCTTTTCCCGGCCCTTCATTTCCCTTGAAAGAGAGCCACTTTTCTTCTGCCGTCGCTACACAAGCGATCAACGCCCAAACCGCGGTTGTCAAAAATCGTTTCATCCCAGCCACTAAAAATGGGATTCCCCTGCGAGGGAAGCACGAATGCTTAATCCCGACCGGGTTTTCCCCGATAGCAGAACGATACTTTTTGAGAGACCAAGCCCCCCCTCATCGGCTACACTCCAGCCATGATGAAATCAATCGTCCTGGCACTCCTTCCCTTGGCTCTCACAGCCAAGGAGTTTCCTGAGAAATTTCACGCTGCACCGAGGCCCCTCTCCAAAAACGCCCAAGTCTCCGAATGGCCTCGCGTCTTTGGCCCCAACGACAATTGCACCTCTCCAGAAGGGCCACTCCTCAAAAAGTTTCCGGAAACCGGATTGAAACCAGTCTTCGAGCTGGCACGCGGTGAATCCTACGCCTCCCCAATTCTCGCAGACGGGAAGCTCCTCCACTTTCACGCCGTCAAATCGGCAGAAACCCTCGACTGCCATCACCCTGAAACCGGGAAACGACTTTGGACCTTCTCTTATCCTATCAAATACCGGGACCGTTATGGCTTCTCTTCCGGCCCTCGCTCCAGCCCGGTGGTTCACAAAGGAAAAATCTACCTCATTGGTGTGACCGCCAAACTCCATTGCCTTGACCTCGATTCAGGAAAAGTCATCTGGAAACGCGATCTCAAAACCGAACTTTCCATTCCGCAATACTTCTTTGGCTATGGACCAAACCCCATGATCCACGGCGACCTACTCATCTTGAACACCGGGGGTAAAGAGAAGGGATCCTCCGGAAGTTCCGTAATTGGCGTAAGTTTAAAAACCGGCAAAACAGTTTGGACTCACGAAGATACTTGGGGAGCATCCTACGCTTCACCAGTCATGGCAAAACTCCACGGCAAGGATGTCGCCCTCGTCATCGCGGCGGGAGAAAGCAAGCCGACTCATGGCGGCCTCCTTCTACTTGACCCAAAAACCGGAAAACTTCATTGCCGATTCCCGTGGCGGGCTGACATATATGAATCGGTTCTAGCCTCCACGCCACTCGTGCTCCCCAACAATAAAATCTTCATTTCCGATTGCTATCAAAAGGGAGGTGTCCTTTTACAAATAGATGAAAATTTTAAAGCTAAACCTATTTGGACGGAGCGATACTTTGGCATGCACATGATGACCCCTCAATTGATCGATGGGCACCTGTATGGATTCGCGGGCCGAAATATTCCCGACACCCAATTCAAGGGCATCAACTTAAAGACGGGGAAAATCACCTGGGAAGATGACATGCGGTGGAGAGAGAATAACCGTGTCACCGGACTTTTTCGTGGTTCCTTTTTACAATGTGGAAAACGGACCTTCGCGCTCGGAGAAGACGGAAGTTTCGCCGAACTCTCGCTCACACCTGAAAAGCCTGAAATCCTTCAAAGAACGCGTTTCTTTTATGCGCGGGAAACCTGGACTCCACCGGTAATTCACCGGGGCCTTCTCTATATTGTACAAAACACCCCGGGCTTCGACGAGAGCAGTCGCAGGCTTATCTGTTACGACATGCGAGCCGAACAATAAATTTAAAGTAATTCAGAACTAAAAGAAATTCCCTCTAATAGAGGGATTAAGCAATGGTAATCCCCCGTTTTTAACATTGACCATCAACGCCCTAAATCTAACCGTCAGCGATGGCTAAAGCAAAAGCGAAAGGAAAAGCAAAGCGCTACACCGACGAGAAGAAGAAAGAGATTCTTGATTTTATCATCGCCCAAGGTCGTGGTGGACAAACCAAAGCTGTCAAAAAGTATAAGGTAACCGCCGCCACAATCGTAGCATGGAAAAAGAAAGTCGACGGCGCTTCCGCCCCTGCGACATTCAAAGGTGGTTCGAAAGAACTCAAAACCGTTCGCGAGCTCGAAAAACTCCTCAACGAAATTGCATCCACCGAAGTGAAACTCGACGACCTCCGGAAACGCTACAAGCAGGTGAAAGCCAAATTGTAAGCCTGACTCTTTTTACAACCGCATTTCAAGAAGCTCCCGCTCCCTGAAATTTTTTCATCCCCCAAGATAACTCATCTCGGCTTTCGGCAGATCCACCAGTCCCCTTTCCTCGGAATATCGATCCTTCCTGCTGGTCCAAAGTCCACGCAGGAAATCGACAACCTCGCTCTCATTTCCGCATTCACGGAGCACCTTCTTCAAGTCAGCACCTTGAGCGGAAAACAAACAGGTGAAAGCCTTTCCCTCAGCCGACACTCTCAAGCGCGTACAACCGCTGCAAAACGGCTTGGACACCGAGGAAATAATTCCGAATTCACCTTCGCCATCCTCAAAGCACCATCGTCTGGCGACCTCCCCTGGATATTCGGGAGCAACCATTTCGCTGGAGAACTCGGAGGAAACAATGTTCAAAATCTCAGCAGCAGGGACAACCTGATCCTTCACCCAGCCATTTGATTCACCCACATCCATGAATTCGATAAATCTCAAAGTCACCTTCTTCTCTCGACACCACTTGAGTAAGGGCAAAATCTCAGTCTCGTTCACTCCCCGCTGCACCACCATGTTCACCTTCACCTGCAAGCCATGATGGAGGGCTGTTTCGATGCCGGCCAAGACCCGCTCAACTTTCGCCCCGACCCCATTCATCGTAGAAAAAATCCCGCTGTCGAGTGCATCCAGACTCACCGTCACCCGATTCAATCCCGCCAATTTTAAATTCCCAGCATGATGATTGAGTAGAATTCCATTCGTCGTCATCGCAACATCCTCTACTCCCGCTACCGCCGCGATACGGGCCACCAAATCCTCGACACCCCGCCTCATGAGGGGTTCCCCCCCCGTTAATCTCACTTTCTTAACACCCAACTCAACCGATGCTTGCACTGTTCGGACCATTTCTCCGAATGTCAGCACTTCCGACTTGGGAAGAAAGGCATAGCCCGGCCCAAAAACCTCGACGGGCATACAATAGCGGCATCGAAAATTGCATCGATCTGTCAATGAAAGACGAAGATCGCGAAGCGGTCTTGAGAGTTGATCAAGCACATAAGCAATGGATCACGGATCATTCCATCACTCCACCAAAATTTACTCCGCCCGTAAGAGACGCTCCTCCGCC
Source organism: bacterium (assembly GCA_018222765.1). Taxonomy (GTDB): domain Bacteria; phylum Verrucomicrobiota; class Verrucomicrobiia; order Verrucomicrobiales; family Akkermansiaceae; genus SW10. The sequence goes on from JAAEZT010000001.1 coordinate 319,276, forward strand.
CAATCCTCCGGAGCCCGCTCAACCTTCTCGCAGATGCGCTCAAGACAGCGTTCCCATACTTCTTCTCCTTCAAGAATTTTCACCTCAATCCGCAGATAATAAATTGGGATATCCAATTCCTCCGGACGAGGAAAACGCACCGCGTCTTTTTCCGTAGTGACGATCATATCCACGCCACGAGTAAGGCAACGATACATGAAGGGCTCGATTTCCTTCGAAGTAAACGCATGGTGATCCGCGAAAGTCGTGTGAAAGAGAACCTTTCCGCCAAGCTTCTTCAACAAACCATCAAAACTTTCCGGACGAGCGATCCCCGAAATAGCGCCGATATATTTCCCCTTCAGAAAGTCCAGCGACTGCTCATCATCATGAAAGACGCCATGTAAATGCTTCGGACCGTGGGTGCACTGCATTATCTCGGCATTCTTATTGTATCGCCGAATTCTTCTAATCAGGGCGTCCTTGGGTTCCCCGTCACACTTAGTGATGAATACGTAATCCGCTCTTTTCAAATTACGAGGAGGTTCGCGCAGTGTTCCGCGCGGTAAAATGTATTCGTTCCCAAATGGTGCATCCTGATCAACCAAGACCACATCAAGGCTATGAGCGAGGTCAAGATACTGCAGACCATCATCGAGCAATAAGGTATCAGCTCCTAATTCCTTCACCGCAAATCGACCTCCTCTCACCCGGTTTCGATCCACCACTACCGCAACACCCGGAAGGTTTTTCGCCAGCATAAAGGGCTCATCCCCCGCATATTTTGCATCCAGCAAAACCTCCCGTCCATCGCTTACAATCTTGGGTGGACCGGTAACCTGCTCTCCGCTCACAGGATTGGTCCACCGCTGTGGTTTTTTTAGATCAGCACTCTTATAACCCCGGCTGAGAATAGCGACCGTCCGCCCTCGTGCCGTAAGTTCGCGGGCAAACCTTTCCACGACCGGGGTCTTCCCGGTTCCTCCTACGGTCAGGTTTCCAATACTAACCACCATCGTTCCAAGATTGAATTGTTCTTTCCACCCCTTCCGAAACAAACGAAGCCGCACTTTAACTCCAAAACGATAAACCCAAGATAGGCCACGCAAAACAAGCCTCATCATCGACGGGAAGAAGCCCCGGATCTTCCCGAAAATCACATCGGTCGCCCACTGCTCCAACTCGCTCTTACTTCCGGCCATCGTCCCATGCAGCTAATACTACTCGAGCCGATAAATCAAACTTCCCGTGCCACCATCTCCAGACCCACCCGGGGAGCGTAAATCACACCTTTGGACCCCAGGCCATTGACCATCCATCCGATCTCAGGATGATATTTCACCACGGGCTTACTGCGATTGATGATCGGGCGAATTCCCGCAAGATGATCGATCACCTGAAAATCCCTAGCCGTAAACGTTCTCAAAAGCCGCTCGACCTTTTCTCTTCCCTCTGGAGTCGGGCCGCTCTCCAAATTATCCCATTCGTAGGTTGCCCCAACTCGATACCGGTCTTCCCCGATCGGAATGACCCAGCCACTCCGGTTCAAAATTCGCGATTCATGCCAACCTGGGACATAAACGGTAAGAATCTCCCCTTTGGCACTCCGATGTTCCACTTCTGGAAATTCCCGGGCAATCAATCCCGCCGCGCCGGTGCATCGAATTTGGGTTCCGCCCTCTGTATCCCTGCTCCACTCACCGCCTTGACCAAGAAAAACGTCTTTAGCGACTTTAAGAAAAGACCGTGTATCAATCCATCCTCCCCCCGTCCAAGTCACCCCCTCATCCGTCACCTGATCAATCCACGACTCAAGCCGCTCCTGTTTCCGAACGAACTTGGCGCGATCTTTTTCATCACGCCACAACCTTAAAATGGGGACATCGTGATAAAAGGATTGCCCAGTGAGCTTTTCCAGCTCCCGGTAAAATGGCAAAGCCACCGCCCAGGCCTCCGCCACTTCCCAACTGGGTTCAAAATTCGGACCCGCCACCGGGTTCACCAATCCCGCAGCCACCTCGGTGCTTCCGCCACGGCCATCATCAACCACCCGGACCTTCTTCCCGTGCGCCTGCAACTGCAAAGCCACACAGGCACCTGCGAGCCCAAACCCCACCACCTCGGTCATATCCTCAAAGCGTGGTTTCCAGTGCCCCGATCACACCGCGCCCCCTCCCGGGCCTTTTCAATCACCTCGACACCATTTCGTTGCAGTTCTGACACGAGCTCTTTTCCTACTTCACCAGAGTCACAAAGATGCACTTTTCCCTTCGATGAAATCAGGAGATCACCAATCGTTACCATGTCCGGATTCAACACCCTCTCTCCACCGGTGGGGAGAGTAAATTACGAGGAATCTTGACTTGGATTACTCCCATTGCATTATTTAAAAGCGTCAAGTTTGCCACTTTCAAAAAAAACACTCCCATAAAAACACTTATCCTTCTCTTGATAAATTCACCTTCGTTTAGTGATGCAAAAGGCTCCAAGAACGACGACTTTCCCGATTCCATCTACCTGGGGGAGCTTATCCCATTACCGCATCCTGCCTGCCGACAGTAACAAGGTGAATGAAATCAAAGCTAAAAATATTCCATGAAACTGAACGCCATATTGACCTCAGCCCTGACGATTTCTCCCCTCATCGCCAACGACAACTTTGTCGATGCACAGGCTATTGCCTATACTGGAACTGCTCTCTCCTTCATGGGAAATACCACTGATGCTTCCCGTGAAGTTGGAGAACCGATCCACGGCGCTCTCGACACTTCACTCAGGCCAGCCGTCGCTTCCGAGTGGTATTCGGTCACCGTCACCGAAGCCCAACGCATCGAAGTCGTCATCGATTTCGAGGGTATTCCTTCCGGCCTCGATTCCGTCGTTGCAGTCTATACCGGAAACGACGTCCAAAATCTGACTCAACTCAGTAGGTATCCCGATATTGATTTTCCGGCATTCAGTCGGCGCCTCTTCGAACCATTCGGACAGTTTTCCAGGCTGAACTTTGATGCTATTCCGGGAACAACCTACTATATTGCCGTTGATGGAGAGGGCAACAAAGGCCCCTATCGCCTCAATCTAAGACCTTCTCGCGACCCACATAACCCCACTGCGGAAATGATCAGCCCGGATTCAGACTGGAGGGCTCTCATTGCCCGCGACGGTGGCGTCCCGGTTGACCCGCTCACCATCGATGACGAATTCTTCGACAAGTGGCATCTTTCGGCAAACCTGACCACACTGGGTTTCACAGTTCCCTCCCCCACCCCCTTGGGCTACGGCAACATCAATGGACTCGATGTCGCAACCGGGCTCTGGAATACAGCAGATCCCAGCCAACAACCCCCATCGGGAAATCGATATACCGCCTATCTTCGTACCACCTTCACGCCCAGCAATCAAATCGATGGACTAGGATTCGAAGGGCTCTTTGATGATGGCGCCATCTTCTATGTAAATGGAGTAGAGGTCGCCCGATCCAACGTCGATCCGGCTGCCGACGCCCTAAATTGGCAAACCGTTGCCCAGGCAACAACTCTTCCCGGAGGCGCCGGAGACACCGAGGAGGTTATTCAATACGCCACTGCCCCCGACGTCGTTCTGCCCGCCGGCGTCCCCGTGGAAATTTCAGTGAGCATGCACAATCAATCCGGAGGTAGTTCCGACATGGCTTTCAACATGAGAATCTGGGCCCTTGGCGGAGACGGCGTGGTCATCCCTTACACACCACCCTTCCTTGCAACTATCGCCCCGGCCACCACTCCGGGACGCCTTAATATCTCCTGGCCATCCAAGGCGGGTGAAATATACCAGATCCAATCCAGCCCAAGTATGGAAAGTGACAATTGGACCGATATCTTTCCGAATGACATCTCCCCGAGCGGCACTGGAACCAACACCAGTAATGTTCTCGGTTCAGGAAATAAGGTCTTTTACCGGGTCATCATCCGGTAGATTTTTAGCTTACCATGGGACGAACAGGAACGCCTCGCCCCTTAAAATATCCCTTCGCTTCGGGCACAGTGTGTTGCCCGAAATGGAAAATACTCGCCGCGAGAACGGCATCTGCTTTTCCATGTTCGAGCACATCCACCATGTGCTCCAAATTACCCGCCCCGCCACTCGCAATCACAGGAATTCCAACCGCCTCGCTGATGGCCCGGGTCAACTCGATATCGTAACCGTCTTTGGTTCCATCGGCATCCATACTCGTCAATAAAATTTCCCCGGCCCCACGCTTGTAAACCTCCTTGGCCCACTCAATGGCATCCAATCCTTCGACAGGATTTCTGCCGCCGTGAGTGTAAACGCCCCATTTTCCGGGCCCCTGTCGTTTGGCATCGATGGCAACAACGATGCATTGATTTCCAAATGCCTTGGCTCCTTCATCAACTAGCTCCGGACGGGTAATCGCCGCCGTATTGACTCCCACCTTGTCCGCACCCGCCAAAAGCATCCGGCTCATATCATCGACAGTTCGAATTCCTCCACCCACTGTCAGCGGAACGAAGCACTTCGATGCCGTCTCCCTGACAACATCCACCATGGTGTCCCGTCCGTCTGAAGAAGCCGTAATATCGAGAAAGACAATCTCATCCGCTTGCTGCTCGTTGTATGCCACCGCACATTCCACCGGGTCACCGGCATCACGAAGATCGACAAAATTGGTCCCCTTGACCACACGGCCATTGGTGACGTCGAGACAAGGGATAATTCGCTTGGCGAGCATGACGCTTTCTATCTACTCGAGCCCCCATGCGCCAATCTTATTGGCAGCAAGTTCCTTTTCTCATTTTTTCCAGATAGGAACTCTGTTTCCTCCAAGCCCGGCCGCCGGACAAATCCGCACCCAATGTGTGCTCCCTCGCCAGACCATGGGCGTCAGTCGTCATCGGGGTGAGCTTTTTTTACCTCACTCACCTCTGGAAGCAGAATGGATCTCTCCCACTCTGGAGCACCATAACCCTTCCAGCCTTGGAAGAGCTTCGCCGCTACCAGAACAGCGAGCAAACTCGTCACCACGATCGACTTCATTTTTCCTTTTATTCCATCAGAGCCCAGTGTGTCCCCGGTAAACTCTATATGTCCCTGTCGGCACAACGACAGGGCGCCATTCTTTCTTTAAACGACGATATTTCTTAATAAAAGCCGACGGATCAGCCCAATTAGCATCACTCTTGGAAAAATTCTCCCGCTGCATCCCAATATTGATATTGTGGCGGATTTCAAAATGCAAATGCGCGGCATACATGCCCCGGTTGTTCCCCATGGTTCCAATCTTCTGACCCCGCTTCACCACATCTCCCTTTTTCACCAAAATGGTTCGCAAATGAGCATATTGCGAATCGACATACTTTACTTTCCCGGTCCCGGGATCCCGGTAGGCATGACGAATCAAAACAACCCGACCCCATCCGACGCGCACATCAGCGGCAAAGGTGACAACCCCATCCCCACAGGCATATATTGGATCGTGAAGATCAGTGTCCCCGCCTCCTTTTCCATTCCAGTCCTCACCAAAATGCACCGGTCGGGTCAATCGCAGGCCACGCGCCTTATAATATCCTGCTGCATTCGGCTTCCCAACCGGGTAATCAAATCCATCCACCAACTTGATCCGAATCTGCCCCTCACCGAGCAAAGTCAGCAGAAGAATAATCAACGCAGAAAGAACCTTCACGAAATGGGGTTTCTTTAAGCCGGAAGTGGAGGAATCCCCAGTTGATCAGGCTGTGCCGTCCTTGGTCGCCAGGTGAGAATCTCAGGATCACCATCGGTCACTAAAACAGTGTGTTCAAAATGTGACGAAGGACGACGATCAGAGGTCACCACGGTCCAGCCATCATCCAGCCAATCAACAGTTCCCACTCCTGCGTTAATCATTGGTTCGATCGCCAGAATCATTCCCGCTTTCAAGACCGGAGATTTTCCCGACGGTCTATAGTTGGGCACTTGCGGCTCTTCGTGTAATTGCCGCCCTACTCCATGGCCGACAAGATCACGAACAACGGTAAAGCCAAACCTAGTCACATAATCTTCCACCGAAGCGCAAAGATCATGCAGTGGTGCGCCGGCCCGGGCGTGGGAGATCGCTACGAACAACGACTCCTCGGTAACAGCGAGGAGTCGCTTCTGCTCTCCGTTGATTTTTCCAACCGGGACAGTTAGGGCATTATCCCCAATCCACCCCTGCAACTTGATCCCCACATCCAGCTTTACCAAATCACCGTCGACAATGACACGATCTCCACCGATGCCATGCACTACCTCTTCATTCATCGAGATACAGGTATAGCCGGGAAAATCGCGATACATATGGAAGGCGCTCTTGCACTTCTTCTCTTCCATCAGGTCCTTGGCAAACTGATCCACTTCGCCGGTCGTCTTCCCGGCTGCGATAAACGCCGCTGTCGCCTGCAACACTTCGCTCGCCAGAGCGCCAGCAGCACGCATCTTCTCGATCTCTTGCTTCGATTTAATTGGAATCCTCGATCTCTTGCCCATCTGAAGAACTTGGGTAAAGACTTATCAGGTGGAGGTCAAGGCAGTGTCGGATCAGGCGGGATCATTTCCTCATGAAATTCGTACCCAAACCTCATCCGGAGATCCTGTTCCATTGATAATTCTCCCCCGCATTCGATCCGTGTAATACTGAATTGTAGGCACCACCAATCGATGGAATTCCGCGAGCCGACTCTCAAAGGCTCCCGAGGCATCATCAGCTCTCGGAGCCAGATGTCCGCCACACTTTGGGCAATTCTCACCCTCGCCATCTTTGGCCACCCGGTGACAGGATTCACATTCCAGCCGACAGGTGATGCGGCGACGAAGTTCGTCGTCAGGGACGTGAAGAATCATCGCTTTTGGGAGAGAAAGTCCAATTTCCTCCATGGCAGCATCCAATGCTTCAGCCTGAGGAACGGTACGGGGAAAGCCATCCAACACCCAGCCACCGCCCTGGGATTTCACCCAATCAAGCACGCCCGGCAGCATAATATCGTCAGGCACATACTCGCCTCGGTCTAGGTAAGGTTTGGCCAGTCGGCCTAATTGAGTGTCATCCCGTAGAGCTCCTCTGAGAAGCGCGCCGGTCGAAAGGTAAGCCCATCCCTTTTCATCAGAGAGCCTTCGCCCCTGGGTCCCTTTTCCCGAGGCCGGTGGACCCAGAAAAACGAACGAATGGGACGCAAAGGCCACCGAATGCTTACTTGTTAAGAATCAGCGCAACAATTGCCACGAGGACGATTACGGCCAGAACCACCCAAATGTAGAGGATGGAAGAACCGGAGGCCTGCGCGCCGGAGGCCATCCGCTGCTGACGTCCTTTGATCTTCCCTTTGCGAAGGAAGCCATCGTATTGACGCTGGAGCAGGTGGGTCTCGATCTGTCGCATCATATCTAGGAGCACCCCAACCAAAATCAGAAGACTGGTTCCTCCGAAAAAGGAGGTAATCAAGCCGTTGGGCGGCAGATTAAGCGGGAGGGCCACAAAGTTTGGCAACATGAAGATGAGCGTCAAGAACGCCGCGCCTGCGAAAGTCAGACGGGTCATGGTGAAGTCTAGGAAGTCCGAAGTTGGCTTACCGGGACGCACTCCCGGAATGTATCCCCCGCTGCGCTTGAGGTTTTCGGCAATCTCACTCGGCTGGAACATCGTGGCCACCCAAAAGAAACTGAAGAAGAAGATCATCGCACCCGAGATCACATAGAACCAAGGAGCATTGGGATCGAGGAAATCGCGAACCGTGCCTACCCAGGGGCTGGTTGGGAAAATCTGGCCCAACAGCTGGGTTGGCAGCTGCAAAATAGCAGTTGCGAAAATCACGGGCATCACCCCAGCGTAATTCACCTTGAGCGGAAGATATTGAGTTCCTCCGGCCATCTCACGACGACCGGCAACACGGCGGGCATACTGCACCGCGATTCGACGCTGGGCTTGGGTAATTGAAATAATGGCTGCGACCACGAAGAGGAAAAAGACAAGAAGAAGCACGATCAAGAGCGGGCTAAACGGGCTACTGCGCTCAATCACGAAGGTATTCCAGAGTTGAACGATCACACCTGGGAGGGCCGAGATAATGTTCACCGAGATGATAAGGGAAACGCCGTTACCAATTCCACGCTCGGTGATTTGGTCACCAATCCACATAAGAAGAAGCGTTCCAGCCACGATAATAAGAACAGTCTGGGCAATAAACCCGGCTCCATTCCCTGCGGCGAAGGCTGGCACTAGATCGGAACCCACAGCTTCAATTGCTTTCCCAATACCACCGAGAAGCGGGTTGCTTTCGGGATTTTCAAGAGATTTCGCGAGGAAGAATCCCTGAATGGTTGCAATCGCGATCGTCACAAAACGGGTATACTGGTTGATCTTCTGCTGACCGCCGTCCTCCTTCTTCAGGCGGGCGAGCTTGGGCACCACCGCACTGAGGAGCTGCATCATAATCGATGCCGAGATATAGGGCATAATTCCCAGAGAAAAGAGGCCCATCGCCTGCAATCCCCCACCGGAGAACACATTCAGAATGGCTCCGACGCCACCACCGGCTCCGTCAGCACTATCAGTCGCCAACATATCGAGGTAGGTCTTGATGACGTCCATGTTCACTCCGGGGAGTGGCAGGGCGACACCGAGACGCACGATCACGATCATGGCCATGGTGAAAAGAATGCGATCCCTCAGCTCGGGGATTTTCCAAGTATTAGCAAATGCAGAAATCATAATGAGATGATCAAACGAGCGGTTAAATATTAGTTACGCCCCTCCCCCATCTGGGGTTCGGGTGCTTGATGGAAGGCCTGAAGGGCTGCGAGAATTTCAGCGGTCATCTTTCCCGATTGGGTCAATTTCTTTTGAGCTTCAAAAAAAGCCATAACGGCCTCGCTGTAGGCCTTGTTGTTTTGAAGAGCTTCTAATGCGACATCTCCTTCGGGCTTTGCCATGCTGTTGCTCTCCTCTTTCAGAATCATTATTTGAGCAACCAATTCGCTCACTTTTTCGTCGGCCGATGGGACATCCTTCCCTTCGGAAAGCTGGTTCATCATCTCGGCTAATCCTTGATAAGTGGCGGCTTGCATTTCCATGTTTGCCGTCCGAGGATCTTCCTCCCCGCAAGATGGCAAAATGAATAGAGTCATCAAAAACGCAAAAAACGCTGCAGCCCGGGGAACCGGGCTCAACGTAAACTGTGTTTGCGAGGAGATTTTCACTGGTGGGGAAGAAGCTCTACATCAAAAAAACAGAGGACAGGGTGCCCCCTGTTGCTCTTCATGACCTAGACTTCAAGGGTGCCGCCGGCTTTTTCAATCTTCTCTTTGGCAGAGGCACTTGCTTGGTCAACAGTGATCTTCAGCGCTTTGCTGAGCTCACCTTGTCCAAGCACCTTCACCTTGTCGATCTGGCCTTTCACGAGACCCTTTTCACGAAGAGTCACTTCATTGACCTCGTCTCCGGCCTCGAAATAGTACTCGAGTTGGGAAACGTTGACAGTCGCGATGGTGTCGCGGAATTGCAGGTTGCTGAAGCCACGCTTGGGAAGGCGACGAGCCAGAGGCATCTGACCACCTTCGAATCCAGGGCGAACACCACCACCGGAACGAGACTTTTGACCCTTGTGACCCCGTCCGGAGGTCTTACCAAGGCCCGAACTTTCTCCGCAACCAAGACGCTTGCGGCGATGCTTGGCTCCGGGATTCGGCTTAAGATTATGGAGATTCATTGGAATGAAGTTTCTTTAGAGTTAGTTGCTGGGAAGAAGGATTAAATAGCCTTCTCTTTCTTCTTACCTCGAAGGGTAAGAATTTCGTCGCGATTGCGGAGCTGTGAAAGCGCCTTGAGAGTAGCCTTGACCACGTTGGCGTGGTTGTTGGAGCCGATGGACTTGGCGAGAACGTCGGTAATTCCGACAGCCTCGCAGACCGCACGCACCCCACCACCAGCAATGATCCCCGTTCCAGGGGAAGCCGGCTTCAGAAGCACTTTACCACCACCGGACTCGGCGTAGATTTCATGAGGAATGGTGCCATTGTTAAGCTGCATTTTCTGCAGGCTCTTACTGGCGGTCTCGTTAGCCTTGCGAATACATTCGGCGACTTCGTTAGCCTTACCAAACCCAACACCGACAGAACCTTTTTGGTTACCGGAGACGACGAGAGCTGAGAAACTGAAGCGACGTCCACCTTTCACGACCTTGGAGCAACGGTTAATGAAGACGACTTTTTCAGTCAGCTCGTTACCATCTTTGTCCTGATACTTGGGAGGACTGAAGTCCTTACGAGGTCCGCGACTGCCACCGCGGCCACCGCCACGATTATCACCACGACGGGAGTCATCAGGCTTTCCTGCGTCAGCAGGATTGGCAGCTACGTCAGCTGGCTTGGCGCCATCTGCATTGTCAGCAGGATTGGGAGTTTCGTTATTTGCCATTTTGAGTCAGAGGTAGAATTAGAATTTAAGACCACCTTCGCGGGCGGCATCGGCGAGTGATTTCACCTTGGCGTTGTAAATGTGACCACCACGGTCGAAGACAACTGCTTCGATCTTGGCATCAACGGCGCGTTGGGCGACGAGTTTGCCGACGGCTTCACCGGTTGCTTTGCTGGCTCCCGTCGCTTCGATCTCTTTATCAAGAGTCGAGGCGGAACAGAGAGTCTTACCCGCGACATCATCGATGACCTGGGCGTAGACGTTTTTATTAGAGAAGTGAACAGCAAGGCGGGGGCGCTCGGCAGTTCCGGAGATTTTTTTCCGAATGCGGCGGTGCACCTTGCGGCGGAGTTCCTTTCGATTGAGAGTGCTCATTGTAGTATGAAGTTCTTTGGTTTCGTCAGGATTTACTTAACGGACTTACCGGCTTTGCGGCGGACGTATTCACCAACATAGCGGACACCTTTGCCCTTGTATGGCTCGGGTGGGTAGTAAGCACGCACTTCGGCAGCGAACTGACCGACGAGTTGCTTGTCAACTCCCTCAACCTTAATCTTGGTATTCTCGGTGACCTCAACTTTGAGACCTTCGGGAATGGGATGAAGGATGGGGTGTGACTTACCGAGGCTAAGATCAAGATTCTTGCCCTTAACTGCAGCACGGAGACCAACACCTTGAATCTCGAGTTCTTTGACGAATCCTGCGGAGACGCCGATAAGGAGGTTGTTGATGAGGCTGCGGAATGTTCCGTGAAGAGCACGCACATGGCGTAACTCGCTGGAGCGCTCCACGGTGATTTCTTTCTCGTCCTGCTTGATGGTGATTCCTTCCGGAAGCTCAATGGCTAGTTTTCCCTTGGGTCCATCGACGGTAACGTTCTGCCCGTCGATGCTAAGGCTGACCTTATCGACTACGGGGATGGGTTTAAGTCCTACTCGTGACATGGTTCTGTTTTCTGAGTTAGGGGTTTCTACCAAACGAAGGCGATAATCTCGCCACCGACTTTGTCTTTTCGTGCCTGATGCCCGGTCATCACACCTTTCGAGGTGGAGAGGATGGAAATACCCATGTTATTGAGAACGCGGGGAATTTCCTGGGATCCGGTATACTTGCGACGACCACACTTGGAGACCCGCTTGAGGTCAGTAAGGGCCGGCACACCGTCAACGAACTTGGTCTTCACCACGAGCTCGGGGAATTTCCCGGTGGTGTCGACTTCATAGTTCCAGATGTAACCTTCTTCTTTGAGGATACGGGCGATTTCCGTCTTAAGCTGGGAGTGCGGGGCGCGGAACGAGTCGTTGTTCGCACGCGAGGCATTCTTCAAGCGAATGAGGAAATCTGCGATAGGGTCAGTAAGAGTTGCCATGATTCTGTATTTTCCAGTTCGTGTGTTTAGGCAGCGGATTCTTCCTTCACGTTGTCACGGAAGGGCATCCCAAGTGCCTTGAGGAGGGCTTTGGCATCAGCATCACACTTCGCAGATGTCACAAAGATGAAGTCGAAGCCAATCTGGCGTTTGATCTGATCGAGTTCGATCTCAGGAAAGATCGACTGGTCCGAGAATCCAACGGCGTAGTTTCCACGCCCATCAAAGGACTTGAATGGAAGACCGCGGAAGTCACGAATGTTCGGGCAGGTGATGTTGATGAAGCGGTCGAGGAATTCCCACATGTGTGCACCGCGAAGGGTGACACGGGCTCCGACGGCTTCGCCTTCACGAACTTTGAAGTTCGCCACACTCTTGCGAGCGTACACGACGGATGGCTTCTGCCCAGTAATCTTGGAGACTTCCTGGACAGCGTCTTCAACGGCAGCCTTTCGCTCGTTGGCGTAGTGACCAACATGACTGTTGACCGAGATTTTCTCGAGGCGCGGGACCTCATTAACGTTTTTGAAGCCGAGTTCTTCCTGGAGAGCTTTTGCAAGCGTCTCCTCGTAACGGCTTTGGAGTGTTGGTTTCATTGTTTTTGGCGGGTCAGCGTTTGATTAAACGTGCTTAAGCGCGCGGGTTGGTCGGGTTCCTGACATAGTCGGGAAGTCTGACCTAGATTTTTTTAACATTGGAAATGTGAATGGGGCCGTCCAGCTCCTCGATTCCCCCATCCTGGTTCTCTTCGGTGCGACGCATGGCCTTCTTGATCTTGCGGACACCTTCGACGATGACCTGCTCTTTGGCGGCATTCACGGAGGTAACAGTCCCCTGTTTTCCTTTGTGGTTACCAGAGATGACGACGACTTCGTCATCTTTTTTTACGTGAGTCTTGATTTTCATGTCTCGAAAAATTGAGGGTTGGTGGAACTAGAGCACCTCGGGAGCGAGGGATACGATCTTCATGAAGTTCTTTTCGCGAAGCTCACGGGCAACGGGTCCGAAGATACGGGTTCCCTTTGGATTGCCGTCCTTGTCGATGATGACCACTGCATTCGAATCAAATCGAAGAACAGAGCCATCAGCACGACGAACGGGATAAGCGGTGCGAACGACAACCGCCTTGACGACGCTGCCCTTCTTCACAGAAGCGGTGGGTATGGACTCACGAATGTGAGCAGTGATGATGTCGCCGACGCGAGCAGACTTGGTCCGCTTGCCGATAACACCGATCATCTTGGCCTGACGGGCACCGGTATTATCGGCAACCTCGATTTTTGATTCCATCTGGATCATGGCTGAATAGGTATCGTGGGATTAAAGTTAATGATTACGGGGCATTCCGCAGTTCGATTAATGAACGAGAACTTCAACGAGTTCCCAACGCTTGAGTTTTGAAATTGGCTTGGTCTCCTGAATGCGGACCTTGTCTCCGACGGCAGCTTCGCTCTTCTCATCGTGTGCGTAGAATTTCTTCGACTGCTTGATGATCTTCTTGAACTTGGGGTGCGGGACACGGTTGACGTATTCGACAACGATTGTCTTGTTCATGCTGGTAGATTTGACGATGCCCACACGGACCTTCTGGTTTTTCCCATCTTTGGCCTCAGAAGGCACAAAGTCGGTTTTAGCAGCAGGAGCGGCTTCGGCAGCGGCGGTATTTTCCTGATCTTCGTTCATTTTGGAAATTAGTTAAATGGTTGGATAGCTCAGGAACTAAGCAGACTTGCGTTGATTGAGAGTGGTCATGACACGAGCAATTTCGCGGCGGACCATACGACGACGGGCGGTGTTTTCAAGCTGGCCGGTGGCCTGCTGAATACGGAGAGTAAGGGCCTCCTGCTTAAGTTCTTGCAGGCGGGACTGAAGTTCATCAGAGCTGAGCTCTGCGATTTCTTTAAATTTTGACTGTGGCATGACAGAATTCCTTTCGATTGGTTAGGATCAGTGCTTGCTGCGGGAAACAAAGCGGGTTTCAAATCCAAGCTTATAGGAAGCAAGGCGCATGGCCTCACGAGCTTGGGACTCAGGGACACCACCTACTTCGAAAAGCATGGCGCCAGGACGGATCACGGCGACCCAGGCATCAACAGAACCTTTACCCTTACCCATACGAGTTTCGGGTGGACGACGAGTAATTGACTTGTGAGGGAAAACCCTAATCCATGTCTTACCTTTACGTTTGAGAAAACGGTTAATGGTGACACGACAAGCCTCGATCTGGCGGTTGGTCATCCATGCGCGACCGACGGCCTGAAGACCGAAGTCCCCGAAGCTTACGTTAGTTCCGCGTTGTGCGTTGCCACTCCGGCTCCCACGATGGGACTTCCGGAACTTTGTTCTTTTGGGCATTAAAGGCATGATTCTATCCTCCTAAAATTTTGTGTTTAAATAAGGTGCCGGACTAGGAAGCGGGTGTCGCTGGAGCGTCGGCGGGCTTGTTAGAATTATTATCGGGACGACCTTGGCCACCGCCGCCTCCACGACGATCTCCACCACCACCTCCGCGGCGGTCACCACCGGGGCCTCCGGGGCCGCGGCGACGAGGACGATCATGACCCGGAGGGCGTGAACCCTTGTCAGAATCTTCGTTCTTATTGATCCAGCACTTCACACCAATGATTCCGTATACGGTCTTGGCTTCGGCGAATCCATAATCAATGGGAACGCGGAGGGTCTGAAGAGGGACTTTACCCTCGCGATACCACTCGGCGCGAGCAATATCAGCTCCACCGAGGCGACCTGCGCAGCGGATACGGATGCCGTTGGCACCGAAATCCATGGCAGTCTGGATGGAACGCTTCATCGCGCGTCGGAAAGCGATACGACGCTCAAGCTGAATGCAGACCTGCTCGGCAACGTGCTGGGCATCAAGCTCAGGCTTACGAATCTCGATGATGTCGATTTTCACCTGCGATCCGTTACAGATTTTACTAATGTCATTGGTCATTTTCTCGATCTCGGATCCCTTGCGTCCAATGACGAGTCCGGGGCGTGAGGTGTGAAGAGTGATCCGGACACTGTTCCAGGCACGTTCGATAACGATCTTGGAGAGAGCTGCGGTCTGAAGACGACCAGCAATATACTTACGGATCTTCAAATCTTCGTGAAGCTTAGTGGTGTAGTCCTTGCCTTCGGCATACCACTTGGAGCGCCAGTCTTTGTTGACTGCGAGGCGAAACCCGATTGGATTAACTTTTTGTCCCATGATTCTTAAGGTGTAAAATGATTAATTGGCTTACTCGGCGGCAGGCTCGGTTGATTCTTCAGTGGCTTCCACTTCTTCAGCGGCTTCTTCTTCGACAACTGCCTCTTCGGCGGCGGACTCTTCCTTGGCTGGAGCGGCCTTGGCCTGTCCAAACATGGGCTTCACGGTGTCACGTTTTTTGGCCTTGCCGGAACGCTTCTTCTCCTCGGGAGCTTCGAACTCATCGGTGAGAGTAATGAAAATATGGCTGGTGCGCTTGCGAATGGCTCCTGCGGATCCTCGGGCACGCGGCTTAAAACGCTTGAGGGTTGGCCCTTCGCCAATGACGGCTTCTCCGACGATCAATTCATCAGCGGAAAGCTCGTGATTGTTCTCGGCGTTTGCGATCGCGCTTTTGAGAGTTTTTCCGATCAGGTGTGCAGCCTTACGGGGAGTATAGGTCAGAGCATCTAGAGCTTCGGAGACAGCGAGTCCCTGAATTTCACGAGCGACGTCGCGCATCTTTTTCGGAGAAATCCGAGCGTATTTGGTGGTCGAGCGAACTTGCATCAGTTTTGCGGTTCAGTTGTTGAGAATAAGTTTAGCGGTGTCGCCTGGGCGCACCTGATTGTCTTGATTTGTCAGTGACTGCATCAGCAATCCGCTGACATCAGGTCGGGTGGCGGCGACGATGGCGTCACCAAGATGAGTTCCGGAACGTTCGACACGAAAACGCATCCCTACGTTGAGGTCCGCATCGTGACCGGCATTCACTACGACGAGTCCGGTGTTGGAGTCAATAGTTACTATGCGTGCCTCTCGAGCGGTCCCCTGCTCAATTTTGCGCTTGGGCTGCTGGCGCTGACCCAGAGCAACTTCGAGCTCGCGGATTTTCACCTCGACATCGGCGCGGGCATCGGGATCCGAGGCAACGGCGGTGCGAAGGTAGTTTCTAATAGCTGGAATCAGGTTGAAGGTAGCATTCTCAAGTTCAGTGAGATTCTCCCGGGCAACCTGATAGTCGGAAACGGCGTGGCGCAACTTAGTGTCGGCATCTTCAAAGAAATCCTTGCCGAAAAGAGCGAGCCGTTGCTTGACGTCTTTGAGCGAGGCGGTCTTGGTCCCCTCACGAGCCAAAGCGGCACCGAGGCTCACCGAGAGATTATCGACCTGAAGCTTCAGGAGGCGGTTTTCGCGCTCAAGTTCAACAATCCCCTTCACCTCATCCTGGGCAACAGCGGTGCCGCCGAATACTCCGAGAAGGAGCAATCCGCTGGCAAGAGCGCTGTTAAATGAGAGAGGCATAAGAAGAGAGATCTTGGGAATTACTTAAGGAGATTACTTCTTACCAATACCGCCGTGGGCCTTGAAGATGCGGGTAGGAGAAAACTCACCCAGCTTGTGGCCTACCATGTTTTCAGAGACGAAAACAGGGACGAAAGTTTTGCCGTTGTGAACAGCGAAGGTCTGACCGACGAAGTCAGGAGTAATCATGGAGCGACGGCTCCAGGTTTTGATGGGCTTCTTGTTGCCGGATTCGACAGAGGCATCAATCTTGGCGAGAAGCTTTTGATCAACGTATGGGCCTTTTTTCAGTGAACGTGCCATAATGGTAAATGGTTAATGATTGGTTAGGAAAGAGTTCTACTTCCGCTTGTTCTTGCGACGATCTTCAATGATGAAGGAGTCGGTAGGATTGTGCTTCTTACGAGTCTTCTGACCCTTGACGTGTCCCCAAGGAGACTTGAGGTGCTGACGACCACCACCGGACTTGGACTTACCCTCACCACCACCGTTCGGGTGATCGACGGGGTTCATACACATTCCGCGAACGCTTGGGCGCTTGCCCTGCCAACGTGTGCGACCGGCCTTACCGGAAATTTCCTTCATGTGGTCACGGTTTCCAACGGTTCCGATGGTCGCGTAACTTTCTTCGTGGAACTTGCGCAGTTCGCCGGAGGGCATCTTGATGAAGGCGTATCCTCCTTCACGGGACTGGAGAATGGCTTGCTGTCCAGCAGAACGGGCAACCTTCCCACCCGATCCGGGACGGAGTTCGATGTTGTGAATAGCGGTTCCGAGAGGAACGTTCTTCAGAGGCATGGCGTTACCAACCTTGGGCTCGACAGATTCACCGGAGACGACCTTATCACCATCGGTAAGACCGGATGGAGCGAGGATGTAACTCTTGGTTCCGTCTTCATATTTCAGAAGAGCGATACGACAAGTCCGGTTGGGATCGTATTCGATACCGACAACTTCGGCAACTTGGTCACGCTTGGTGCGCTTGAAGTCGACGAGACGATACTTCTTCTTGTGTCCCCCACCAATGTGGCGACAGGTAATACGACCCTGATTATTGCGGCCCCCGGAGCGCTTTTTGACTTCGAGGAGGCTTTTTTCAGGCTTGGACTTGGTGATTTCGTCGAACCCCGGAAGCATCTTATAACGATTCGCGGGAGTAACGGGTTTAAAGCTTTTCAGTGGCATTGGAATGATCCTTTCTGACTGAGATTCCTAAATAAGAGAGAATTGAAAATTAGATGAGGTCGAGGGAGTCGCCATCCTTGAGACGGACGATTGCTTTCTTCCAGCTTGCGGTGCGTCCAGCGTCGGCACGACGGCGGCGCTTGGCCTTTCCTGCATAGTTGCTGGTGCGAACGTCCAGAACCTTGACCTTGAAGAGCTTTTCAACTGCTTGCTTGATCTCGATCTTATTGGCGCCCTGGGCAACCTTGAAGGTGTAAGTGTTATCGTTCTCCTGGAGAAGAGCAGCCTTCTCGGACATGCGAACGGTATCAATGACTTGGTAAATGTCTCTCATGACTGTGTCAGGTTAGGCGGTGCGGTTAGCGAGGGTTTCAAGAGCGTCATCAAGGATAATGACCGCATTACTATGAAGGATCTGCTCGACGTTGACGGACTCGGCGGTTTGCAAAAGAGCGGACTGAACGTTGCGGGCTGCATAGTAGGTCCGATCATTGAATTCTCCACCGATGACGAGGACTTTCTTGGCGTCGGTTACGGCCTTGAGCGCGGCGACGAAATCCTTGGTCTTGCCGGACTCTATATCGAGAGAAGCAGCGCGAAAGATCGCTCCTTCATTGACCTTGTCACCAAGAACACGCTGTAGAGCGAGAGTGCGGACTTTCTTGGGAACGGTCTTGGCGTAGGAGCGATTACGAGGGCCGAAGGCGACACCACCACCAACAAAGATCGGGGCTTTCCGATCACCGTGACGGGCGTTACCGGTCCCTTTCTGGCGATACATCTTCTTGCCGGTTCCGTTGACTTCTCCACGGGTCTTGGCTTGAGCGGTTCCAGAGCGGCGGTTGGCCTGGTAGGCAACGACGAGATCGTGCACAGCCTGACTTCCCTTGGACTCGTCCGAGACCAGTTGAATATTGGCGCTTTGAGCGTCTTGGATTGTGAATGCTGACATGGATCAGGTTTTTTCTATCAATCTAAATGGTTTACTTGGCGGCCGGCTTTTTGAGGGCAGGACGAACGGTGACATAGCCAGTCGTTGGTCCGGGGATGGCGCCGGAGATGAGGATGACTCCGTCTTCAGGACGGACTTGTACGATTTTGAGATTCTGCGTGGTGCGCTGACGAACACCGTCGTGTCCTGGCATCTTTTGGTTTTTCCAAACACGAGCGGGAGTCGAGCCAGCACCAATGGCGCCGGTTCTCCGGTGCATCATGTGACCGTGACCGTCGGGCTGACCATTGTGACCATGACGCTTCACGTTACCCTGAAAGCCCTTACCTTTGGTGGTGCCGATGACATCGACCCACTGTCCGGCTTCGAAGATGTTAGCACCGGGATGCCCGTCTTCTTTGCTAGGGATATCTGCGTCGCTGTCGAAGCGAAACTCTTTGACGAGCTTCTTGGCAACGGTAGCGCCGTTCTTGGCCTGGTGGGTACGCTCAGGAAGGTTGAGCCGCTTCTCCTTCTGATCGTCATAGGCGACCTGAATGGCGGAGTAGCCGTCCTTCTCTGAGGTCTTAACCTGGAGAAATTCGTTTCCGTTCACGTCGACGACAGTGACGGGGATCATGCAGCCTGCCTCTGCGTCAAAAACGCGAGTCATACCGACTTTTTTACCGAGGATTCCGAGTGACATGGGTCTGGTTCCGTTTGGAAGTTAAAGTGAAAAATTAAATGTGAATCTGAATATCTACACCGGCGGGAAGATTGAGCTTCTTGAGCTCGTCCACGGTGCGGGCGGTTGGATCGACGATGTCGAGAAGGCGCTTGTGAGTACGAACTTCGAACTGGTCGGCAGCTTTCTTGCTGACGTGAACCGAGCTATTGACTGAGAACTTCTCAATCCGAGTGGGCAGAGGGACAGGGCCAGCGACTTTGGCTCCAGTGCGCTTGGCGGTCTCGACAATCTCGACGGTGGAGCGATCGATGGCCCGGTGGTCGAATGCGCGGAGGCGGATGCGGATTTTCTGATTCATGATGGAAAGGTATCTTGGTTGATGATTTTTTCTTAGTAACCGCCTCCGCGTTCGGCGACGAGTTTCTCAACGATGTTGCGAGGAACTTCCTCAAAACTGCTCGGCTCCATGGTGTAGGAGGCACGACCGGATGAAAGGGTGCGAACGTCCGTGGAATAGCCGAACATTTCGGCAAGTGGGACATTTGCGGAGACGTTGGCGACAGGGCCTTTGGTGACAATCTCCTGAATCTGGCCACGACGGCGATTCAGGTCACCCATGATGTCTCCTTGGAACTCGTCAGGTGTCGCAATTTCGACATCCATGATGGGCTCGAGAAGAATTGGCGAGGCCTTTTCGAAGGCATCTTTAATTGCGAAGATGGCCGCAATCTTAAAGGAGTTGTCATTGGAATCGACTTCATGGAAGGAGCCGTTTTGAACATTCACATGAACGTCAACAACCGGGAAACCGGCGACTTGGCCATTTGTCATTGCTTCGGAAACTCCACTCATCACTGAGTCGATATACTCTTTTGGAATGGCCCCAGCGGTTACCGAGTTTTCAGTGGTAATCCCCTTCCCTGAATCGTTGGGAGTCACTTCGAGAATCACATGGCCATACATACTCTTGCCGCCAGTGGCCGCATCGCGAATGAATTTCCCTTCGCCGGCAGCTTTGGAAGTGATGGTTTCGCGGTAAGCGATCTGAGGCTTACCAACATTGGCTTGCACTCCGAACTCACGCTTGAGGCGATCGATGATGACTTCGAGGTGAAGCTCACCCATGCCCGCGATGATGGTTTGTCCGGTATCCTCGTCCTTGTGAACGACGAAAGTGGGATCTTCATCAGAGAGGCGGTCAAGCCCGACGACCATCTTGTCCGAGTCCGCCTTGGTTCGTGGCTCAACAGCCATCGAAATGACGGGCTCGGGGAAACTTGGTGGCTCAAGAAGAATACCAGCCTGCTGATGCGAAAGAGTGTCTCCGGTCTGGACATTCTTGAGACCAACGAGAGCGGCGATATCACCAGCAAAGCAGGTTTCGATCTCTTCGTGCTTATCGGCTTGGACTTGAATCAAACGACCCACGCGCTCCTTTTGTTGAGTGCGTGGGTTGTAGATCATGTCCCCCTTAGAGACGGTGCCAGAGTAGACACGGAAGAAGACAAGTTTGCCGAAATATTTGTCTCCCCATAGTTTAAAAGCGAGAGCACAAAACTTTTCAGAGTCGGAGGTTCTCACCTCAACGGATTTCTCTTCGTTTTTGGGATCCATTCCGGTGGCTGCCGAAATTTCGAGCGGACTTGGAAGGTAATCAACGACGGCATCGAGGAGGTATTGGACGCCTTTATTTTTAAAAGCAGAACCTCCCGCGATAGGCACGAGGTCGTTGGCGATCGTTGCACGGCGAAGGCCGGCTTTGAGATCAGCAACCGTGATGGGCTCCTCCATGAGGAACTGCTCCCCCACTTGCTCATCAACATCAGCGACTGCTTCGAGAATTTCGGAATAGGCGTCCTCGGCAATCAAAAGCTGATCTTCGGTGAGATCGGCGAGAGTGTAGGTCGAACCGAGAACATCATCGTCGGTGTAGAGAACAGCTTTCTTGTTAAGAACGTCGATCTGGCCCTGGAGATTCTCTTCGGAACCGATTGGGATTAGAATGCGAACCGTTCTTACGCCGAGTTTCTTCTGCACTTCTTCCACAACATTGCCAAAGTCGGCTCCGACACGGTCCATCTTATTGACGAACACGATCCGTGGAACGTTGTATTTGGTTGCTTGTCTCCAAACAGTTTCAGATTGCGGCTGCACTCCGGCGACCCCACAGAAAACAACAATCGCTCCGTCTAAAACACGGAGCGAACGTTCAACTTCAGCAGTGAAATCAACATGACCAGGAGTGTCGATGATATTAATGCGCTGGCTGGATTCCGGGAAGAGTTTGGAAATACCCTCTTCAGTGCGCTGGTTCCAGGTGCAAGTCACGGCAGCGGAGGTGATTGTAATCCCCCGCTCGCGCTCCTGCTCCATGTGATCAGTAGTGGTGGCACCATCGTGCACCTCACCGATCCGGTGGATCATACCGGTGTAGAAAAGAATCCGCTCGGTCAAGGTGGTCTTCCCGGCATCGATGTGCGCCGCAATCCCAATGTTCCGTGTCCGCTCAAGCGGGACGGGACGAGGTGGAATGGATGCGACTTTAGACATGATAAGCGACTCTTTCAGGCTGTGAGGAGTTTCCCTATGAAATCAACTTAGAAGCGGAAATGGGCGAAGGCTCGGTTGGCCTGGGCCATCTTGTGAACGTCGTCACGCTTACGAACGGAGTTGCCAGTATTGTTGGCGGCGTCCTTGATCTCATTAGCGAGGGCGACATGCATCGGAGTGCCTTTCTTGGCACGGGCAAAATTGATGATCCAACGCATTCCAAGTGACTCGGAACGAGCAGCATCCACTTCGAGAGGCACCTGATAGGTGGCCCCACCGACGCGGCGGCTCTTCACCTCGACGCGAGGCTTCGCATTCTCAATCGCACGAGTGAGGATTTCGAGTGGATCGATGGTGTCGGTGCCTTCGTTAGCGCGATCGATCGCGGCATAAACGATACGCTCCGAGAGGGAACGCTTTCCATCCTTCATGACCTTACTAATGAGACGGCCAACAACCGGGCTGTCAAATTTTGGATCACGCTTCTCAGGCTTGGTGTAAACTCTTTTTCTGCGAGCCATGGGTTCGTTAGTTTAAAATTAGTAAAATGATGAAATTAACCCTTCTTAGGACGCTTGGCGCCATACTTGGAACGACCTTGCATCCGGCCGGTGACCCCGAGGGTATCGAGTGACCCACGAACGATGTGGTAACGAACACCTGGCAAATCCTTCACACGACCACCGCGAATCAACACGATTGAGTGCTCTTGGAGGTTGTGACCTTCACCGCCGATGTAGGCGATCACTTCGTATCCATTGGTAAGACGAACCTTGGCCACCTTACGGAGAGCGGAGTTTGGCTTCTTTGGTGTGCGAGTATAGACTTGCAGACAAACCCCACGACGCTGTGGGCAGTTGTTCAGAGCCGGTGACTTCGACTTGGTGACTGCTTTTTTCCGACCTTTGCGGACGAGTTGGTTAATTGTAGGCATAATGCGATCGTTTTGGGATGGCGGTTAAGCGGGTTTGTTTAAATGAAGTTTTCTGAGGAAAGAGAGTGTGTTGCTGATTCTCAACCGGAGGGTCGCCGGGAAACTCAGCGAGATTCCTCGCAAGAGCCATTTTTCCGGTGTGCACCCGATAGTTGAAAACCTGATAAAGGACCTGAATCATTGATTCTTATAGGAATTTTTGTCTCCAGGCCCGATTTGGGGGCGCGACTCTAGGAATAAAAGAGCATCTGGCAAGGCGTTTTTACAAAATTAGGTGAAAATTTTTCACAGTTACTATCAACACCCCCCTCCGTCATGCTCAACCCACAGGTAATGAATCGATTAGGGGGAATTCACCGACACTGCCAGCAACAATCGTCCTCATTTCATTTATTTAAGGTGTCCTAACGAAATTCCTCCCAGCCCTGATTTTTCGTTCGCGAGCTCCTCTTTGACATCCTAAACTCGCTTTTTGATCTCGAAAAAGTCCCCTCTCGCCATTTTTCCCGCGCTATTCACCTTAGTCCTCCTTATCCCGGGACCTTCAGGCAAAAGCCCCCGAAATCCCGCAAATCCATATCCGGGCTCGAAAAAGCAGCCGAGGGAACCTATTCCCCCGTCGCCAGAGGCTTCAGCTTCAAGGTGGTCGACTAAAAAGAGAGCCCCAACTCCGGAGAACGGAATTGAGGCTTTCAAAATAATGGTAGCAGCGGGCGGATTTGAACCGCCGACAAAAGGCTTATGAGTCCTCTGCTCTACCCCTGAGCTACGCTGCCATAAATTTATGGGGATACGCTTGCGCGCGGGCGGGGATTATCTCCCATCAACGGTTCTGTCCAATAAAAAAAGAGTCTGGGCGGAATTCCCACTCAATTTTTTCCTATCCAGATCCCGTTACCCGCTCAGTCGTCAATTTTTCAATGGGAAATCACTGATCGCTCGGGTAGCAAAAAACTAACCAAGCAACTTATCCCCATAGAAGTTGCTCTGCTCCAACAAGCCATTCAAAAAGCTCCACTCCAAAATTGGGCTCAATTTTGGCTGAAGCGATAAGCTTGATAACCAAAAACTACACTATCTCACAAGAGGGATGGAGAATGAAAAAAACCCGACTGATTACTCAGCCGGGTTCCTTGAAATTTTGGAATCTCGAAAAATCCTAGAGGGAGTCGCCGAGCATCTTCATGGCGTCAGCGGCGCGGTTGGAATAACCCCACTCGTTGTCATACCATGAGCAGACCTTCACCATGTTTCCACCGATAACGGTGGTCAGGCCACTATCGAAGATAGAGGAGTGAGGATCACCCACAATGTCCTGGAGGACAAGAGGCATCTCGCTGTAGTGGAGAACTCCTTTGAGAGGACCTTCGGCGGCTTCCTTGAAGGCTGCGTTGATTTCCTCGGCAGTTGCCTCGGACTCAAGCTCGGCAACAAGATCAGTCAATGATCCGGTTGGAGTAGGAACACGGAAAGCACCCCCGTTAAGTTTTCCATTGAGCTCGGGAATGACGAGGCCAATCGCACGGGCCGCACCGGTGGAAGAAGGCACGATGTTCTCAGCAGCAGAACGAGCGCGACGAAGGTCTTCGTGCGGCGCATCGAGAAGACGCTGGTCTCCGGTGTAGGAGTGAATGGTGCTCATGAAGCCACGCTTGAGGCCCCACTTGTCGTTGAGAACCTTGGCAAGAGGAGCTAGGCAATTGGTGGTGCAGGACGCGTTGGAAACAATGTGATGATTCGCAGCGTCATACTCGCTGTCGTTGATGCCGAGACACATCGTAAGATCGGGATCTTTGGCCGGAGCGGAAATGAGAACTTTCTTGGCTCCGGCAGAAATGTGCTTGGAAGAACCTTCGCGACTAGCGAAGAATCCAGTGGACTCAAGAACGATGTCGGCATTCCACTCACCCCATGGGAGGTTCGCAGGATCACGCTCGGCGGTGGCGTGAATCTTGTGACCATCGACAATGATGTAGTCGTCGTCGTAGGAAACCTCACGAGAGAACTGACCCTGAGAAGAATCATATTTCAAAAGGTGGGCGAGAGTCTTGTTGTCGGTGAGATCGTTGATAGCGACGACTTTCTTAAGTTCGTCGTCGCTCATTGAGCGAAGCACCATCCGGCCGATACGGCCGAATCCGTTAATTGCATAATTTGCCATGGGTCTGTCCTAGTAATTAGGTTGTGAGTGATTTCCCAAGCCAGCTTGGCTGGGAAAACGGGCGCATTATGCAGGGAAGCTGTCCCCCGTCAAGGATGGCAGGGATTGTTTCCGCATCCCACACGATTTCATGGAACTACCTAGCCTCCAGCCACGGCAGCATCCTTTTTGAGCTTGGGTGGTGGCACGTAAAACTCCCCTCGGTGGAAAAATTTGACCGCTTTCCGCGGATTCTTCCCCCGCGCCTGATAGAAAAATGCCTGAATCCGTTGTTTCGGCTTCATCATCAGCTCATTCTGAAAGATCACTTCCCGGGCATTGTTTTTGCTGGGAGCAAGATACCCCACAAGAACAGGATGATTCCCCTGTTTCAATTTCTTCAGCAACACTTTTCCAGGGGCAATAACATCCGCCTTTTCATTTCCGAACCTCACCAGAGCGGAGCAATGTGAGACGTTCACAAAACGAATAGACCCGGGAGGAAATGTCGACAAATCATCCGGAACCAACATCATCTTAGGATTAAACCAATTCTTATTTTGGTGATCCGCATACAGGACTCCTAGGCTTTGTGATTTCGATGAAAAGCTTGAAGAAATCCATGCCTTTCCACCGATCTGTTTTCCCTGAAAAATCCTCACTCCTCCTGCCGTGGGATTAATGGATGACCACTCGGTGAATTCCTTGAGCCGGAGAGGGACATCCCGACCTTCCTTGGGATCAATGGCCAGAGTAGTCGGCTTGGGAGGAACGGTTCCCGGGGCCGGAGGAAATTGAATTCGCACTCCATTTTTAATCGTTTCCCTGTGAGGAGGCAAATCACCCAGAGGAATAAAGCGCATGTGCTTGTGCGATGCTTCCTGCGCAAAAACCGACAAGCACAGACTGAGCGAAATTAGGACCACTGGTTTCATCGGATATTTCAAAATTGATTCTTAAATTTCTTGAGGAGAGAGCCAACGGAAGCTTTGCACAATGAATCTTCTCCCAAAATTTGGGAGCCCTGATTCTTTCTCCGGATTAATTCCCGAGGCGTCGGGACGGACCGGCACGGGCATACGCTGCACCACAGCTTCGCACCAGGCCCTTGCCTGCACCTTGCCATTCATGGCGACCGACTCTCCATAGGTCCGAATCACAAAGGTATCCGACCGAGCTGACAAGCTGGATCCGATTGCCTGGAGAACATCAGCCTGCGTGAGATAATTCGCGGAACCCCACGCCTTGCTTTGAGGCTTAAGGCTCTGCTCCATCCGCGTGGAATCCTCGATATTGTCAGGGTGGTCGTAATCAGCCAGAGACGTTTGGTTCTTCAGAGAATATAACGAATCGGTATCGAGCACTCCGTTGATGCCAGCATTTTCAATGGCGGCCTCAAGAGCTCCTTTTCTGCCCTGCACTCCAGAGGTCAGCCTTCGATTCACAAAGTCCGACATCGAGAGGAAAGGGCCTCTCTGCCTGACCTGCTGAACGATAGCCTCGGCGAGGGTCGCAATTTCTCTATCATCCAAAACCCGCAAACTGGCCCAGATCAAATCCTGATCAGAATTACTCGCGTAGGACTCTTCTTGGTTCCCTCCAAGAACACGCGGGAAAGGAGTGATTCCTTCTTCACGACGGTTTGCCGAGAGCACCGCTTTCCAAGCTTCCACGCTGGTGGAATTCACATTAAAAGCACCATCTAACATCAATCTGCTGGCGGCGCGATGGAAGTCCGCCAACTCATCACCCTTGGATCCCGCGAGAGCCAGCATTCGCGCATTGGGGAGACGACACTCGTCCGAATCACTGGCCATCTGGCGTAAATCTTCCTCCGTACCAGAACTCAAAAAATAGCGATCCCACAGTGTATGATTCAGTTCATAAGACAGGTCATAAACCACATGATCCTCTTCTGGAGTTTCCAGAAAAAAGCCCCTTCCATGTTCGGCCCAGATTTCCTTACCCTGTCCGCGCTCGTTGTTCTCGGACCAACCAATTGCCTTCCCAATAAATCCACCTAGCTGCCCCTCCTCTTCTTCCATTTTTGGAACGGTTCCACTCATTCCCTCCAAACTCAATCGAGGGTCGACGAGAGAATTACCCATTGGGTAGGAAGGGTGCCAGACAAACTCAGAAAGTTTGGCATGCTGGAATTGAGCCAAGGAAATCACGCCCAAATCCCGTCGCGGAACGTCAAAGAGGACATACTGGTCGGCACCTTCGTTGGGCGGACCAAATGGATTCCCAAAATTTTCACCACTTTTCCGGATCGGTGTCTGGTCCTGCCAGCCGACCGCCTCGTCATAAAGATCCTTGGAATAGAGACCGAAAAACCATGGCCCGCTTGCGGTGCTATCCCCTAGATTTCCAGCGAGATTGTCGAATGGTGAGCGGGCGGCATAAGCAGCTCTTACATTCCACGATCCAATGGGCGACTCCTCCCAAAACTCCGGCTGCTGTCCGAGAGGATTACCCAAAATTGAAAGATGGGAATCATGCTCCCGGAACCAGCGCATCCGATACCCCTGCCTGGTCCGCCGGTCCGGCGGGATGGTAATGACTGGGTTTACCCGATCAAGAAACTCCATGCGAACTCCCTGCGCGGGGGCGAAGTCATGACTCCAGGCCTCTGCCGGCTCCTTTCCAGCCCCGTATTGCAAAGAACAGGAAACCGCGGCCACCTGCTCCAGGACATCGAAATCCTCCGGAGTAACAGTTGATGAGGTTCCCAGTTTTTTCAAAATCATCTGGGAATCGTCACCCTGCACGGTCTGTCCTTCCCCATCAAAAAAAGCGTCTGATGGGGCATACCAAAAATACTTGGGATACCAGTCCATCCCGCCCCCGTATTCGGACGATGATTGATAATAATTAAGCGCCTGATCGTAATTGGCGGATGACGACAGAGTATTATTGGTAAGATCTTCACTATCGTATTCAGCCGCATGATCGGGTAGAAAAACGAGGCACTTCCCGGCTCCAATTGTCGTTTCCTTCAATTTAAAATAGTAGCTCCCGGTATAGGCATCATTGTAGGACGAACTCGTGGTAATCTCACCCTCCACCACCGGATTCCGCCCTCCCCAAGAAAGCCAGGATGCATATCCCACTTGGACTTCTCTTCCCTGTGACGTCCGCATCCAGGCATCCGTTCGAAACCCCCTGCGTCCATTCACTTGAATCATCGCCATGCTGTCACCCAAAGTCAGTGGGACATTATAAGGATTCCAGAGAACAACCCTCGGAAAGGTATGTGAGCGGATATTATATTTGAACTCACTCCCCGGTGGATTCAGGTGAATACTATGAGTGACGAACATCGAGCCCTCCACTAATACCGGCGCCAGATTCGCTTGATCATAGGAACTTAAGGTCGCGGGATTTAGGTTCTGAGAGCTCCCGACCAAGACATCCGGAGTCGAAAAATCCGGCTCACTTTTGGGAACGCGCACAGTCACCGGAGGGGACTCCAAAGTGATTTCCCTCCCCAGACGCGCCCAATCCCGAAGAAGGCCGAACTTCGGCGAGGTCTTTTTGAAACGGCTTGAATCCCAATCGCCACCCCGCCGCCCGGCGTCCTCTTCATTGGCGTATCCCACCAGATTATCACCAACGGCCAATCCCGGAACATATTCATTCTCGCCGGTTCCCAGAGAGGCGAGGTCACGATCCTCATTCAAAAAAGTCGTTAAATTGGCCTTCAGCCCTCCGTCTCTTACGTCAGCAAGCACTCCTTGGGAGTGGATTGTCGAAGAGTGAAACTGATCTTTCCTCCACTGCTCGCCATTTTTACCCACAAGGTCGAGGGAACGGTCTGTAATTAGCTTCTTCTTAGTATCTTCATCTAGTTCCAGCCTTATTCCGCTCTCCCCCTCCATCACCTCAACCGAGACATTCATGCCTGAAAGCAAGGGGAGATTTCTCGTCTGCCCCAGGGAATTTTTATGGGGATTTAGAGAGCGCACATTGGCCCGGATTCCTAAATCACCCACCCAATATCCATAGCTCCCCGTTTTCTTTCTCTCTCTGAAAACCCCAATCTTGGGAACAGAAACGTGTGCTCTTTCATTGCTCCCCGCCGATCCATTTCCAACAATTTTCACATCTTGGCCCTGAATGACGTCTTCTGCCTCGTGTTTTAGCCCTGTCCTTGATCTCAAACCTTGCTCGTTCCCACTAACCAAGTAACTGATGCGAGTTTCCGAGGGGATCGAATTGGGGTCCCGGGTGTCGGCAAGGCCCCCAGTCACCTCGTCTCGAACGATTACCGGTCGACCGTCTTTTTGGACGGTTCTCCAAACTCCGGTCCAATGAGGATTCGCCACAAAGCCCTCTTTTCCCGAGAGAATATCTGCAGAAGCCGAAATCCGCTGATCAGGACCCAACTCCCGCTGAAGCTGCCCCATGGCAATCATTAAGGCCATCCGGGCATTCGCCCGGGCCTCCTCCTGCGCCCGATCTTGATTCGACGTTCTCACGGTCACGGTCGCCAGACTGAGAAAAGCAATTGCCAGGAGTCCCAGCAAAATCATCACGGTCAACGTCGCAACTAACGCAAATCCACGCCTTCTATCCAATTGGCAGAAAACAGTGGAAACAGGCCCAATCTGTCGAATCACAACACATCAGAATACATAGCATATACAAGGATTGCAAATGAGAAGCTCTCATTTGATCAATTACTGCGTATGAAAAGAAACCCCGGACAGCGAGATACGCCGCCCGGGGTGAAATCTCAGCTGAAATTCCTACGATTCTTCGGCTTCTGAACTTGGCCCGTCATTTTCGGCACCTCCCTCTTCATCAGAATCTTCCTCATCGTCAGGCATTACTCTCGCAATCGCCTGAAGTTTTTCCCCTTTCGTCAGAGTGACCAATTTCACGCCCTGGGTATTTCGTCCGCACTCCCGCACATCGGAAACTCGAATCCGAATACTCTGACCTCCATCAGTCATCAGCATCAATTCATCTTCCTCTTCTACCGAGAGACTACCAATGACCTGCCCCGTCTTTTCGGTGCACTTCATGGTAATCATGCCAAGGCCTCCACGGTTTTTGGCGGAGTAATCGTCGAAGGGAGTGCGCTTGCCGATACCATTTTCCGATGCCACCAACAGGCGGGCTTCATCATTAACGACGGCCAAGCCAACCACAAAGTCGCCTTCTCGTGGCTTGATGCCCCGAACTCCAGCGGAATTTCGGCCCATCACACGAGCTTGTTCCTCGTTGAATCGAGTACTCATTCCACGATGAGTCACCAGCATCACGTCGTCCTTGCCGGAAGTAATCCGCACGCCGATCAGCTCGTTGCCCTCATCCAGCTTGATCGCAATCGTTCCGGCTTTCCGGTAATTGCGAAAATCGTTAAGGCTGGTCTTCTTGACCTTACCTGAACGGGTCGCAAAGAAGACGTTTCCACCATCCTCCCTGAAGGTAATATCCTCACCATCGTCGTTCGTGCAATACTCCAGTCGTAGCACGGCCGCAATTGATTCATCCGGCTGTAAATCGAGAACGTTCTTAATGCTCCGCCCCTTCGAGGCACGGGATCCTTCGGGCAGGCCAAAAACCCGCTCGACATACACGCGTCCTGTATTGGTAAAGAACATGAGGTAATCGTGAGCCTGCGCAGTGAAGAGATGTTCGACGAAGTCGTTCTCATCCTCATCTCCGGCAACCCGGGTTTCCATTCCCCGAACGCCTTTTCCTCCACGCCCCTGAACACGATATTCATTGGCGGCAGTTCGCTTGATATACCCTCGATTGCTCAAGGTTACGATCATGCCGTCATTGGAGATCAAATCCTCAATAGCGATCTCACCTTCATCGGGAAGAATCGGGCATCGCCGTGGCGTGGCGTATTTTTCTTTGATCTCGAGAAGTTCGTCCTTGATGATCGTAAGCACCCGCTCTTCGCGAGCAAGAATATCAAGCAGATCTTTGATCTCCGCGATGATTGTGTCGTATTCCCCCTTAATCTTATCCTGCTCCATCGCAGTAAGCTGGTAGAGACGCAGCTCAAGAATGGCATTCACCTGACGGTCGGTGAAAATATATTTATCACCAACGACACTTGCCTGACCTCGAATCAAGATTCCTAATATTTCGGCA
Source organism: bacterium (assembly GCA_018222765.1). Taxonomy (GTDB): domain Bacteria; phylum Verrucomicrobiota; class Verrucomicrobiia; order Verrucomicrobiales; family Akkermansiaceae; genus SW10. Next base: position 350,087 of record JAAEZT010000001.1, read on the forward strand.
GCAGGCAACTCGAAGTGGTAGGCCTTCAGTTTCTGCCTGGCTTCGTCGCGATTCTTGGAATCTCGAATCATCTTGATGAAGTCATCGAGATGACCCAGCGCGAGGAGGTATGCTTCCAAATTCTCAGCCCTTTCCTCAGCCTTCCGAAGAAGATAGCGCGTGCGTCGAATAATCACTTCGCGACGATGCTCAATAAAGGCATCCAGGGCATCGAGCAGCCCCAATTGCTTGGGACGACGCTCGTGAATCGCCAACATGTTGACTCCAAACGAGGTCTCCATGGCGGTAAGCTTAAAAAGCTGGCTCACCACTACTTGCGGACGAGCGTCACGCTTCAGCGTAATTTCGATGCAGGTATCATCCGCTGAGAGGTCCCGCATTCCCGAAATATCGAGAAGGACTTTTTCACGAACCAATTCCGCAATACGCACCTGTAATGTCGCCCGGTTCACTCCGTGAGGAACCTGGCGGATGATGATTTGGGAAGCGCCGGTCTTGCTCTCGGTGACTTCCATAACCCCGCGCATCTTGATGCTGCCTCGACCCGTTCGGAAATAACTGTCTATCCCTTTGTATCCTCGAATCTCACAAGCAGAGGCAAAATCAGGCCCCTTGATGTATTCCTTCATCTCGTCAACCGTGATGTAAGGATTATCAATTCGAGCACAGACGCCATCGATCACCTCTCCCATGTTGTGAGAAGGAATATTGGTGGCCATACCAACCGCGATACCGGTTCCTCCGTTCACGAGAAGGTTCGGTATGGCCGCAGGAAGCACCACCGGCTCGCTGGAATTTTCATCATACGTTGTCTGATGATCGACCGTCTCTTTTTCAAGGTCAGTCATCATCGCCGAGCCCATATGAGTCAAGCGGGCCTCGGTATATCGCATCGCCGCCGGAGCATCACCCTCAACAGATCCGAAGTTCCCCTGACCATCAACGAGCGTTTCTCGCATCGTCCACGGTTGGGCCATATTGACCAAAGTGGGATAAATCGCCCCATCACCATGTGGGTGATACTTACCCATGGTCTCACCCACAATACGGGCGCACTTCAAGTGCGCCTTAGACGCAGATAAAGAAAGGTCGTGGTGCATCGCGTAGAGCAAACGACGTTGGGACGGCTTCAATCCATCACGGGCATCCGGCAGAGCGCGGGAAACAATGACGGACATCGAGTAATCCAAAAAGGATTTCGACATTTCGTCAGCGACATTGATCGATTCAATAAAATCGCGCGGTGCTTCAGGTTCTTGATTGTCGTCGGACATGAAAAATTATTGGAAGGAAGTTTACACGGTGCGGGTGTTAAACATCTAGGTTCTGCACGTTCAGGGCGTTATCTTCGATGAAGCGCTTCCGAGGCTCCACGACATCCCCCATGAGGACATCGAACATCGTCTCCGCTTCAATCTTGTTTTCGTCATCAAATTGGACCCGAAGAAGTTGACGCGTCTCCTTGTCCATCGTCGTTTGATAAAGTTCCTTCGCATTCATCTCACCCAATCCCTTGAATCGCTGGATGCGCATTCCCTTCTTACCGATTTCAAGGACACGGCCCAAAATCTCGAAAAGGCTAAAGATCGGAGTGATTACCTCACCGTCGCCTTCTCCTTCGACCAGTTCATAAATCGGCTCATCGTCAGAGAAGAATGGCTCGCTCTTTACGCCAAATTCCGCAAGTCGCTCAAGAAGCTTCGAGATGCCGATCGCTTCACCAAGCTCACGGCGAACCGCCCGACGCATTTTGCCTTCGAATTTTTCTTTAAACGAGGCTTCTTCCTCCTCGCTGAGTTCTTCACCAAACAAACGAAGATCACGATGATCAGCGGCAAATGCCCTCACCTCCTCTTCACTCTTGAAATAGCATACCTCCTCTTCGTTTCCGGTCCGAACACGAATCATGTAGGTCGGCAGCTTGTTACCCTCCCTAGCAGCTAGCAGATGCTTGAAATTTCCACCATGCCCTTCAAGCGTGCGCACAAAACTCTGCAACTTCGCCAGAGTGGCCAATACGCTTTGCAACAAATCGGAATCCACCGAATTCTCGGTTCCCGGTTGCCGCAGCACGACATCATCAGAGCCCAGCTCAATAAGAATCTGGTTCATCGCAGGATCATCAGCGATATACTCCTCACGCTTCTTGCGGGTGATCTTATACAGTGGCGGCTGGGCAATATAAAGATATCCCGCTTTCACCATCTCCGGCATATGTCGGCAGAAAAAGGTCAACAGCAAGGTCCGAATATGAGCTCCGTCAACATCGGCATCGGTCATAATAATCACCTTGTGGTAGCGCACTTTTTCAATATCGAAAGCGCCCTCCTGGTCGCCATCTCCGATCCCCGCACCAATCGCGGTGATCATGGCCTGAATCTCTTTGTTTTGAAGCGCCCGATGAAGACGGGCTTTCTCCACGTTGATCACCTTCCCCCGGAGTGGAAGGATGGCCTGGGTTGTCCGGTCACGCCCGGACTTGGCCGAACCACCAGCGGAATCACCCTCAACAATAAAAATCTCGGATTTCTTGGGATCACGTTCCGAGCAATCAGCGAGTTTCCCTGGAAGTCCACCGCCGGAAAGCACCGACTTACGAACTGTTTCTCGGGCTTTCCGTGCTGCCTCGCGCGCGCGAGCCGCATTGACAGCCTTGTCGATAACTGTCTTGGCGAGATTGGGGTTCTCATCGAAGTAATTTTGCAATCCTTCGTATACGATCGAACTTACCACTCCTTCGATCTCAGTATTTACCAACTTATCCTTGGTCTGAGAGCTAAAGCGAGGATTCGGCATTTTCACGCTGATCACACAAACAATCCCCTCCCGGACATCATCACCACTCAAAGCGGGATCCTTATCTTTGAGAATCTTGTTCGCCTTGGCATACTGGTTAATCGAACGAGTTAATGATCCTCTGAACCCAGTCAAATGGGTTCCCCCATCCGCATTGGGAATTGAATTCGCAAAACAGAGAATCTGATCATTGTAGGAATCATTATACTGGAACACGCAGTCCACAAAAACATCGTCCTCGACGACTTTCCCGTCGTAATCGACTTCCACTTTTCGCTTCCCTTTGAGAATGACCGGCTCGTCATGAACCAAGGTCTTGTTTGCGCCCAACTGCTCGACAAATTCTTCAATACCTCGGGCATAAAAGAAAGTTTCCGTCTCAGCCGACTCCGCTCGAACATCCTCAAGGTGAATCGTTAGTCCGGGATTGAGGAAAGCCAGCTCACGAAGTCGCTTCGACAGTCGTTCAAATTTAAATTCAATCGTATCGGTGAAAATCGTGGCATCAGGAAAGAAGGTCACCTTTGTCCCCGTGACTCCGGCAGGAACAGAATCGACCACCTCCAATTCCTTCGTCGTCTTTCCCCTCTCGAAGGTAATACGGTGTAATTTTTCTTCCCGGGAGACCTCAGCGACAAACCAGTCGGAGAGAGCATTCACGCACTTCGCTCCAACCCCATGGAGGCCACCGGAATACTTGTAAGCTCCCTGACCAAATTTACCACCGGCGTGCAGACTTGTTAGCACCAGCTCGATTGCAGGAATCCCGAACTTGGGATGAATATCAACGGGAATCCCCCGTCCATCATCCGAGACACTAATCGAGCCATCCTCATTGATGGTGATATTGATCTTATCGCAATACCCCGCCAGATGCTCATCAATCGAGTTGTCCAAAACCTCAAAGACGCAGTGATGCAGTCCACGCTCATCCGGGTCCCCAATATACATCCCGGGACGCTTCCGGACAGCCTCAAGACCCTCGAGTTTGTCGATCTGACCGGCACCATATTCCTGGTCACCGGAAACACTCATTTCATCGACATTTGGCTCCTCGCTGGGCTCCTGATTTTCCTCGGTCATAGACCCACGAAATGTCTGAAATTTCAGGGCTTACCGCAAGATTGTTTCGCGATATTTAAACATTTTTTTCGCCCTTCGTCGCCCTGAGGATAAACCACGAAGATATCTCACTCAAATCAGGCTCAATTCAATAAAATCGCTACCCAATTTGACCTAATATCCCAGCAACCCAGCCTGCCACTGTAGCAAGATTTCCTTTGGCTGAACTCTCTCGCCCACGATCTGCTCCAGCACCGGGCGAGAGGCAATTACCGAGGGATCAATTTTAAGTTTTTCAGCGATCCCATTCCTCTTCGACATCAACCTCTTCAGCTTCTCCTCGAAAGCGTCATCCTTTTGATGTCGCTCCCTCTTTACCCTCAGAGGCCATTGCTCTTCAGGCACACCTTGAGCCAACTCAATCGCTTGCAGCAGTCGCCTCCGTCGGTCGGGGCGCATCTTGGGAGATAAATCAATCTCGCCTTCATTCGATAGAACATCGGACCAAGCGATCAATTGCTTGTTCGTGGCGACCATGAAACTGGGACGATTCCAAGAAGCGGCCTCCCCATCCCGCCATTCCCATAAACTCTTCAAAAACACCATCCCTCGGGGGCGAAGTTTCCCGGAGCCATTAATTCGCCAGGACTCCTTCTCCTCACCCTCCCTGGCAAGAACGCGATCCCGCGAGGCATGGCAGGACTCAACGAACCATTCGTAGCGCCCCAACTCATTCAGTTTCTCTTCTACCCTGGACGCCAAGGGCAAGAGATACCGGACATCATTCCGGGCATACTCCAACATCGTCTCACTGAGTGGCCGCTTACCCCAATCGGCTTTTTGCGAACTTTTGGAAAGCTCGACTCCAAAAAACTGTTCCACGAGACTGGCATACCCAAACCGCTCATATCCCAGCAACTGGGCTGCGATTTGGGTATCATAGAGGACAGGGGGGACCATTCCCCACTCTCGAATCATCAAGGACATATCGTAATCTGCACCATGCATCCAGATCCGGGCTGTTTTCAGCCACTCAACCAAGGGGCTAACACTTTCCCCGTTCAGTGGATCAACCAGATCAACACTCTCTCCGTAACAAACCTGCACCAAGCAAATCCTCTCGGCATACCGATATAAACTATCAGCTTCCAAATCGAGCCCCACCACGCCGTCTCCATCCGGAAGAGAGCCCATCATCGATTGAACCAAAGTGTATTGATCTTCAGACATTATAAAAAAAGGAGCAGGGACCAATCCCTACTCCTTGGAATTCTATTAGACCTGAGTGAAGATCAAGCCAACAATCGATTAAATCTCAATTACGACCGAGGTTTGGCGATCACACGATAATACAAGTGATTAACTGCCGCCGAAGGCTCAACCGCAATCCGGTAGAACTCCATGTTCCCTTCCCTGCGGTCCATCACAGCATTGTCAGCGTCTTCCCAGCTCTCCAGATCTGGAGAATGCTGCGCCGTAATAGTCACATCACCCAATTCAAGGTTAACCCCAAACTCCAAGAATGAACCTGATCCGTCTTTGACAAACTTGGGAAGGTTAGACGGAACATCTCTGACATTCGGGTCACCACCAAAGACCATTTCCTCGTGGGTGGTGTAGCCATCTCCGTCATAATCCTTATCCATGTCTGAAGGATTCAATCCAAATCGGGCAGCCATGGAAGCCGCAGTTCCAGTAGGAGTGAATATGACATCATCGAGAAGTGCAAAGTCTTGCCCGCCATCGACAGTGAAGTCCTTACGGTATCTGAATTCAATGTAGTGCAAACCCTCGGGAAGGTCATAGCTAACTGAACCTTCCGGGGAACCCAGGGCAACAGTGCCTGAAAGCGTGCGCCGTGGAGCGCCATCCACCAAAAATTCGAAGACGTCATTCACTTCAGAACTAACTGCAACCCGGAAATCAATTGTCCCCGGACCTTCGAGCCATGCCGACATGGAGACCGTCTGGCCATTTCCAACTGAGGATGTCCTGATCAATTCCGCCGGACCCGTTGAACCATCGGTGGGCTGACTACCCAGAGGGAACGCAAAGGGGAGCCACATGGTCTTACCCCCGAATTCAACATCGAAGTTCAAATTCCCTGCACGTCGGACATCGTCCACGAATGATTTGGTATCAACGAACTGAACCTGGTCCAGATACGCAGCGTCTTGGCCACCAGAAAAGGCATTATCTTTTCGATAAGTCCACCGAGGGTTATTTGAACTTGCCGGCATTGGAACCGCAACGGCGCCCCGCGGGAAAAACGAAGAACCAAACGGACGTTCACCATCGATGAAGGCTGCCCAACTTTGCGGGATATTCCCTCCAAAATTAAACCATAAACGATCATTCGGACTGACAGGCAGACCCGTCGTAAGGTCGATGTTCGAATCACTAAAGGACTGGGAGGACACGGCCCAGTTGAAGATGACCACGCCCTCCGGAATGCCATTAAATCCAAACACAGAATCCTGACCATCACCCAATCCAATACCGCTTCGAACGGCGTCCTGCTGATCCAAAGTCACCCCTGTCTCCAAACTCCACGGGATGTCACCACCCGCAAAAGTGGGAAGATCCACCTCAACAGCTCCTCCAAGAGCACCTGCAATGGGGCGGACAACAACCGTTATGTTAACAATCGACTGCCCGGTCGGTCCCGTCAGAGTAATTGGGAAGGAGAAAATTCCCGCATCCTGCGGGACTCCTGTGATTGAGCGTTCTGCCTCGTTATATACCAGAGCAGACGGTAACGCCCCAACAGTGACGCTTGTCGCATTAATCGTCTCGATAGCGTAATCGACCGATTCCCCCAAATCAGCCAAAATTGTCCGTCCTCCAATCAGAACGGGGCCGGGAGTGACCGGAGCGCTGGCATCCTGCACCCCGTGCACCGTCAAGGTCGCGTCATTATATGTGGCTTCAATCCCGTTGACATATTTGTCAGCAATATTCAGCGTCCATTCGCCTGCACTACCCTCCCCCCAATTACGGGTAGTCATGAAGACATAGTTCACAATACTTTGCTCGTCGTCGTTGTTCTCTTGAGATGGAGAAAGAACACTCCGCGTTCCGCTCGGAGAGACCAGAACCACTTCCAAATCTCCCTTTCGGTCGGTAAAGACTCTTAACCGCAACTCAACATGCTCAACCTTCATGTTAGGATCACCGGACAAATCGAAAACCCGCTGAATACTCTCCCCTTCAGGAATATCCTGCTGCCCTGTGAACGAAAGAGTGCTCACTGGAGCATCTCTAGGTGGAAGGTTGTTAATCCGTGCTGCGGCAGCTTGGACTGCGGCCTCCGCATTCACGAGACCCGCTCCATACTTGTGATGAAAGTTCAAGCCGCCTGCGTTGGTATACCACTCCGTACTGTCCGCATCATTTTTTGTGGCGGTTCGAATCAAAATATCCTGAACATCCCGCCAACCCAAATTGGGATTGGCCTCCAGCATCAGCGCAACAACACCACTCACAAGAGAGGCTGAGGCCGAAGTCCCGGTATACGAATCAAAGTGAGTTGGAATTCTGACAATGTTTCCATCGACATCAAACCCCACTTCATAGGTTGTAGTAAGAATTGACTGGGTTCCCCCACCACTTGGCGCACTCACAACCAGATTTGCACCTGGCTCCGAGTAGGGAGCCGAGGCCCCGGTGTTGGTGACTGCTCCCACCGCAATTGTGAATTGCGAGGATGTTAGGCTACTGAAGTTGGAATTATCCTCGATTTCGGCATCGTTACCTGCCGAGAACACATAGATCGCTCCCGCACCTCCACGCCCCTCGGTAACACCCCTTTCAAGGGCATCCAGAACAACATCAGATTCCTGAACCAATACAGCCTCCAACTCACCAGGACCCCAACTATTATTGTAAACATCGATCTGATCCAGTCCCGAAATTAGGGCTGAAGCAGTTTGCACATCGTCAGTGAGTTGACCTTCGCCAACCAAGCGAATCGAGGCAAAATTAGCACCAGGGGCCGCACCAGCCATCCCGAATGCATCCTGGAAAGCCGCACAAGCCAAGCCCGCTACCGCGGTTCCATGGGTATCGTTAAAACTCGCCCCAAGAGTTGCGCCTCCCGCGCCATCATTAAAATTCTCATGCGGTCCTGACGCATTTGGATCCAGATCCGGGGACCCGGCAACGACCCCATCGCCAACGAGAACTCCATCATCCACGATCCCAATAACAATTCCGGCACCTGTTACCTGATCCCAAGCGCCTTCAACGTTAATATCAACATCGGCGATTCCACCATTCGTCCCTTCATTCTTAAGATACCACTGATAACTATCTTCGACCAACAGATCATTTGGATCGAAAGGAATTCCTCCTTCTTCAAAGAATGGATCGTTTGGAATCAAGTGCTTCTTACGCAGACTGGCCAACAAGGGCTCTACTCGCTCTACACCGTGATCGTTGGCAACGATATCCAGTTGCTTGAGGACTTTTCCGGAGCTTTCCTCTTCGCAAACAAGAAATTTTGATCCTGGCGCGACAGGCTCCATTTTGTAAATCCCACATCGCTCTCTGACCTCATCAAGACTTGCACCTGGTTTTAATTCAACCAAGTAACGCTTGCGCAGGATGCGACGGGCACTCTCATCCCCCTCTTTTCCCGGGGGATAAAATACCATATAATTCTCAGCGTCGGCATCCGAGGCCAAAGCAATAGCGCCCTGGACAGTGACGACAGACGTTCTCTGTGTTACATGGGCCCCTTCTGACGTCAGCTGGCACATTTCATAGGTGCACAACTTGTATTCGCGAAGTTGGTCACTTTGCGCAAACTGATAAACCCCCTGTTGGATGGGGCTGGCGACAGCAGTCGGTTCAGCGCACACCACACCGGTGCAGGTGAGGAGCGCCAAGAGGGTCATTGAGGACTTTTTCATATCAAGCGTAGGCGTTAAAGGTGGTAAAATTAAGTTTAGTTCGTGGTAATCAACACCCGAGTGATGCAATTAGCCGGGGGGCTGTTTAGATTACTGATGACAGTGTATTCATCGTCGTTTTCGGTCGCAGTCCAGAGTGGATCACCGGGGGTAATCGTCGTCCAATTCACGAGATCAGATGAATATTGAACACGGTAAGTAAGAGAATTTCCAATGTTAGGACGCTTTGGAATCGTCAGCACACACTGACCTGTGAATTGATCAATCACCGGGGTGGGAGTGGAAACCGAGGCGGGATCTGCAGGATCGGTTTGGAGGGCAAATTCCTCCAAGTTGGTCATTCCGTCACCATCAAAATCGCTATCGGCTGCGGTAAACTCATCAGGAGTCCTCGGGGGGAAGTTGTCCGAAACACGAAAGCCCTCGTATGTGTCGACAGTCCTGAGGTCCCATCGGAAAAAACGCTGCGACCGATCAATAGTAAGAGCCGTGCCCTGAAAATTTCTTTGAAATTCAACTTCAGCGTAAAGCTGCTCACCCGGGGCGAAGAAATATGGCCCTAGTGTGAGGGTATTGGTCAATGGCGGGACTTCTTGAGGAAAGCGCTGGCTTTCCGGCACCAAAGGCAGTCCAGTGAATGGATCAATCCCCCTAAAGTACGGGGGAAATACTGTAAAGTCAGTTCCCTGCTCCTTGATGGAGAACAAAGTCGTATCAGAGCCCAGGACAGTTTGCCCATTGAATCCCTCCCAAAGGAAGTCGAACGACAAGCGGGGATCAAATTCGACCGCGCCATCGCGCCAACGGTCATCCATTGTGACCCTAAATTCATTTCCAACCGGCACAAAACTGAGCCCAGGGTAGGCTTCGAGCATCTCGAGATGGGTATGACTCACAAACACATACTTGTTTTCCGAGGGATCGTTGAAATCAACTCCCTGACGGGGTAATCGAAATTGGTAGACTCCCGGAACAATCTCTTCCACCTGCTGATTGAACTCGCTGGGAGCATACTCTCGACTGGAAACATAATTTGTAATCTCATAGCGATCTAGTGACTGGGGAGCGTTAATGTAATCGTAAAACAAGACAATACTGTCATCGCGGAAATTAGTCCCTCCGATGGGACGGGGCAACTTGGAGGGGGGGGCGGCCTCTAGGCTGAACAAATCCGACCGAAAAGGGGCAAAGATCGAGGCGGGAAAGATGCTACTAATCGACCAAAATGTTCCACCGTCTCTCACTCCGTCAAAATCCAAATCACCGGCATCGATCAACGCAGTTGTTCCCAATGGACAGAGATCAAACGGGAATGTTGGGGAAGGAGCTCCATTCCCGATACAAGCAACGTAAAACGCCGCCCCATCCAACACCTGGATATTCCACTCCCCACCTTCAAAATCAAAATCCTCAGGTCCAACTTGCTTATATCTCTTAACATCCGAGAAGCTAAGGAAGGAAACCAATTGCCCTTGGACAACAGAAGCTGAGAGAGAGAATGCCCCCATCAGGGCCGCGGTGTATTTTGCGAGATTCATATTCGAAGGTGTTTGCAATGCATTTACATGGTAATCGCTTTCAAAGCAATAAAAAACTCACCATCTCACGATGGAAGCCCAACCAAAATAATTGTGAACGTGTGTTTTAACGGTGAGACAGACTAGCGGGGCGACAATCGAAGCGACAAGCGTAAAATCACCGCATTCCCTGTAAAAGAAGCTCCGTATTTGTCTTGGTTCGGGCTAAATTGCGCAAAAGAGTGTCTATCGCCTCTCCAACGGGCAAACTTGCCAAATGTCGCCGGATTTCGAGCACTCTGGGAAGCTCTTCGGCATGATAAAGACGGTCATCATTTCTTGTCCCACTTTGGGGAATATGAATCGCCGGATAAATCCGCTGCTCGGCCAATTGCTGGTCCAATCTCACTTCCATATTCCCAGTCCCTTTTAGCTCCTCGAAAATCACATCATCCATCCGGCTTTCAGTTTCAATCAGACAGGTCGCCAAAATCGTCAAACTCCCCCCTTCTTCCAGATTCCTCGCCGCTCCAAAAAACTTTCGACATTCAGTAATCGCCTTAGGACTAATCCCTCCCGAACCAATCGGCCCTCCACTGATGGCATTATTATAGCCACGGGCGAGGCGGGTCAAACTATCGAGCAAGATGACGACATCCTTCCCCTGCTCCACCAGTCGTCTCGATCGTTCGAGCACAAGATTAGCAACCTCGGCATGACGTTTCGAAGGCTCGTCGAATGTTGAAGCGAAGACATTTCGACCAACCATCTCCTCGAAATCCGTTACCTCTTCCGGGCGTTCGTCCAAAAGTAAGACTACAAGCTCTGATTCCGGGTGATTTTCCTGAATCGCTTTCGCAATCTGCTTCAGAAGAATCGTTTTTCCTCCGCGAGGAGGAGCCACAATAAGACCCCGCTGCCCTTTCCCGAGGGGGGCTACCAAATCTACCACTCGAACCGAAAGAGCCGAGTCATCCTCACTTTCAAGAACATACCGCTCTTCCGGAAACAAAGAGGTAAGGGAATCGAAATGGGCCCGGGGAGTATGTTCAGCAACTGCTGTCCCATCTATCTCGAGCACCTCACTGACTGACATAAATTTATCCCTCCCCCGCGGAGCACCCACCACCACTTTGAGACTTTGTCCTTCCCGCAGGTCATGATCCCGCAGAAAATCTGCTCCAAGATAAAGATCGTCAGCCGAACCTCTAAAACTCCGGTTTTCATCACGGATCATTCCAAAATTCCCTTTTGCCAAATCAAGAATTCCTTGGGCCACAATCCGAGTGCCATGGGTCGCATAGCACGACAAGATGGTGTAAACTAGCTGTGCTCTCGTAGGCTGGTTGGGAATCCGAACCGGAAGGCGGGCCAACTCATCGTAAAGATCAGCCAAAGACTCATCTCGAAATTCGTTCAAATCAACCTCATCAGGAACTTCAGGTGGCGGGGGCGGGGGCGCCTTTTCCTTCTTTGGCTCTCGCTTCGATTCGGGGACTTCAGCCTGTTCCAGACTTCCCTCATCAACTACCGTGATTTGCTCCTCGGGAGCTTCCGCTGCCTCTCCTGCCCCAGAGATAACAACTTCCTTGGTAACCTTTTCAACTGATTCGATCTCCTTCAACGAATCCCCCTCCAATGGATGCTCAGGCTCATCTTCCCCAACGACTTCTTTTTCCACCACCTTTTTCACGGCTTTCTTGGCAGCCTTTTTGCCAACCTTCTTAGCCGCTTTTTTGGACACTTTCCTTGCAGCCTTCTTCGCGGCTTTTTTGGTGGCCTTTTTGGCAGCTTTTTTGGCCTTGGGGGCCTGGGATTCGGGGGACTCCTCGGGAGAGGACTCGCTGGGCTCTTGCTCGTCAGTCATGAATTCAATGTAAAATCGAGGAACCGGCACACCTGTCGCTGAAGCGCAACCCGCCTGCCTTCGTTCCAAAAAACGACGTCCGCCCTGGCAACTTTTTCCATGATGGGAAGCTGCGCCGAGAGGATCGATGAAATCATCCTGTCATCGAAGTGACTTCGGACCTTGAGGCGGGCACGTTGCGTGACCTCCGAAGTGGCCACGACCAGATTAAACTTCTGGCCAAAGTCAAATCCACTCTCAAAAAGAAGCGGAACATCAGCGACAAACAGCGTCGTGGACTGATTTTTACGGCATTCTGCAACTTTCTCAAGACATTCCTTTCGAAGCTTGGGGTGAATTACTCCTTCCAATTTTCGACGAAAGTCAGGATTTTCAAAAACCAAGGCCCGTAGCTTGACCCGATCAAGACTTCCTCCCTTGCTCAAAATAGAAACTTCCAGTATTTGCTCAATCTCAGCGAGAGTATCCCGATCATTGAGATATCGCTGAACTCCTTCATCACAATCGTAGATTCCGAGATCTGAAAGCTCCTCCGCCATCATTGCAAGAAGAGTCGATTTCCCCGTCGCAATTCCCCCGCTTAACGCCATCACCTTCATCGGAAAGATCATGCTCCTCTTTAGGCAAAGCTCAACGATAGATCTTCCACCCATTCCATATTGGCACAAAAAAGCGGGACCTCTTTCGAAGTCCCGCTCTTAAAAAGCATCAATCTTAAGAGGCCCCGATTAGTTACCGGGAGCACCGACTGGTGGGAGCATCGTTGCATCCACTGGAGCACTACCAACAGATGCACTCGTTGCAGTGTTGATACGACGTCCGGTGGCATCGATAATCTCGGCAGTCACAAAGATGATCAGGTTACTTTTGATGTGATTGTCAGCCTTACTCTGGAAAAGGCGTCCCACGAAGGGCAGGTCACCAAGAATGGGCACCTTGTCCTCAATACTTTGCACATCTTCACGCATCAAACCACCAACAGCGACAGTATATCCGTCATAAATGGTGAGTCCGGTAGTGACTCGACGGACGGAGAAGACAGGCATCTCAATCCGGTTTTCGGTAATGACAATCTGAACGGGGTTACCAAGAGCATCGGATGCTGGAGAGGTAATTGGTGAGCCGTAGTTCACGAATCCCTCAAACTCGACAACGCTCGGTGAGAAACGGAGATCGATGACATTGTCATTGGCTCCAACCTGAGGCTCAACCTCAAGAGTCACACCAGTCTTCTTAGTATCGAAACTAGTCGGAGTTGCCGGAGTCACGGGGAACCCTCCACCGCTTGATCCAAGACCTACACCAGCTTGTCCACCACCGATGTTGCCACCAACTTGGTTGGGCAATTCGGGTGGTTCGTATTCGGTTGGGTAAATAAACTCACGAATAATCTCGATGGTAGCATTCTGACCAGGACGGGCGACCACACTTGGGGCGGTCATGATATCCGCTCCCTTCTTTTGGGCCAATCCACGCATAATCATCTGAACCTGACCACTGTTAAACAGTCCGGTCATCGAAAGAATACCCGGAGCAACACGACTCGACTGAGCAGTCCGCTGTGGATTGTTCAGAATCGCGTCGATGCTGTTGCGGTTCACCGCAGTGGCTCCACTACGAAGACCAGCAGTTGCGATTCCAGACACTTCCTGGTTCTGCGAGGCAGGAATTCCAGGGATACTTGTTCGGGCAACAGGGTTGATGAAGTCAGCATTAGTGCGGGCAGCGCCACTCCCAACGGTGCCTCCACCGAGGAAATAATCGCTTCCCACTCCGAATGGAGTCGCAATCCAGTCAAAACCGAGTTCGTCGGAGTTCTCCTGGGAGACTTCCACAAATTTGGTCAGAACGCGGATCTGGCGAGGAGTCTCCTTGCCGGAGGCTTCGACAATAGCGTCGATCAATTCAAGCTGGGTCGGAGTATTCCGAACCACGAGAGTTCCGGATCCAGTCAGCAAGCTGGCCGAGGTGCCGTCGATAAAGACTACACCCTGCTCCCTGAGAAGCTCCTGAATGGGCTTGCGGGGCTTAATACCCTTTCCACCACCTGTATCTTCAGTTGCAAATGGATCGGCGTCTGCGGCTCCTCCATCGCTTCCACCGCCACTATCGAGGAAGTTCTCAAAGGTGGGAGGAACACTCCAACGACGGGTGACAATGTCATCAGTCTCGTCGCTGGTCAGCGGAAGCAAGGTCACAGCGTATTCGTCAACCTTGTAGCGAAGCTTCGCCTTGTCGCAGATATACTGCAAGGCAACCTGAAGTGGCACATTTGTTAGATAAAGTTTGTCGATGGTAACAGCACTTGGATCGACCGCATCACCCAGAAGACCACCTTCGGCATCAAGTGAATCGTCAGCAACGTCCACCACCTTGGGCTTGCGAACCACGAAGTTCACACCCTTCTCTTTCTCATCGAGAGTTCCAAGATCCAATTCGATGGAGCGAATGCGGAGGAAATCAATGGCCTCTTCCACGGTGGTATTACTGAAGTCAACGACTGGAATCACGATCTGCTGCAGCTTGGCAGCAATAGATACTGAGCGGGATACTTCACCCGGCCCATCAATGGTTATATTGTTGTCGTCATTCACCGGAGGAACAGCGAGCTCCCATGCCTGGTCGACTTCCATGAGCATGCGAGCACGAGTCTGGTCGAAGGCGGCGCGGTAGTAGTCAGACTTGATGGCGGAACATTTCTCCAACCACCGGCGGGCAGCCTTGTTGTATGGGTCAATGCGAATCGCGTTCTTGAACTCTTCCTCGGCTTTGTCGTAAAGACCGAGATCGTAATATCCATTCCCCTTGTAGAGATAGCGGCGAACCTTATCAATGTTCTGGCTGTGCTCATCGCTGAGGCTCGGATTGGTGCGAATCGGGTCGTCGAGATACTCGAGTCCCTTCTGGGCCGCAGCGTTTCCGGGATCGGCGGCATCCACATCCTCAAGAAGATTGCGGGCTTCGTCATATTTTCCAGTGCGACGATACTGTTGCGAAAGAGCAACGGAGCCATCCTGAAGATGCTGCTTCGCCACGGCACGGCGATCAGATGTCGCGGAGCCGAATGGCAGGGTGTCAAGGGCGGCCTTGTATTTCTGGACTGCGGTTTCGTAGTCTGCTTCCTCGTAGGCCTTACGGCCTTCTAGAAGAAGAGCGTCAGCACTTCTCACTGCCTCTTGGCGGCGAACAAGTTCCTGACCTACCAAGTCCTGCCCATGGGCCATGGGTGAGACGACGAGAGCCGCGAGGGCAAACATCGTGCGATTGGTAAGAGGTGTGTGTCTTTTCTGCATGATCTGGTTGAATATTTGTTGATTTAGGTGGGGTCTGGGAAGCTTTTTTTCGAAAACCTGTAAGATTTTTTTCAGATTCCCACAGTTCTTAGGTTTTTTTCTCAGTTGACGTTAATTTCGATAGGGGTTGCGGCTCCGTAATCGACCTTCACCGACGTCACAACGACTTTCCCTCTCTTGAGTTCGTCGTTGTCTACTTTCACCGCGACGAGCTTACACTGAATCTTTTTATCCCCTTGGGGGATCTCAAAAGTGCCGTTCTCTTCAATGTCGAAGATGTCACTCGATTTCCCGATGGCATTGAGTCGGAAGGACACGGTGTGGTCAAAACGAGTGTTTTCTAATTTTTCGTCTTTCGTAATGCGGTAAGGAATAATGTAAACCTGCCCGGTTTTGTTGGGACGCTGATCCTCGACATGAGCAAAATCTCTCTTTCTCAGACCGAATTTCCCCTGAACTTCCCTCGTTTCTACCTTCAACAGCTTGAAACGGCGCATTCCGGGCTCTTCCGGATAGAAGAATTCACCAATTTTCAGCTCCTTGGAGGCTGGGATTCTGTTTTCAGACACCGCTCCTCCGTCGGGCTTGAATTGAAACTTAAACTGAGTCCCTGTTCCAATCACCCCGCTGAAATCGAGGAACCAAAGGTCCGATTTCACTGAAACAACTTCGAGCTTACTAATGAGATCCCCGTGACTGGTGGAATCGGAAGGATCGGTCTTCGCCCGATATTCCTCTCCATTAAAGAAGCCGTCGCCATCCTTGTCCTCCATGGGCGCGTCGGACCAACTGGGATCAACGCGATTTGTTACCCACCACTTGTTGGGAATTGGTGGATGCACATCGGGCTCCTGAAGAAGATCGATCACTTTGGAAGCGTCGCCATCTTTCATGAAGAGATCGACACTCGTAAAAAGATCCACCTCGCGCTCGGCAGGCGTAGATTTGGGAGTAAGGGGGTTGGGACTACTGAGAGACTTGGTAACTTCCGCGACTTCTTCAACTCCAACCACAGTAGTCGTTTCTTGCTTCTTACCGCCGATTTGGGCAAAACCCTCTTCAACTTCTTTGGCACTGCTTTGCGCCATGTAGCCCAGTCCACCGAGGGCCAGGACACCACCTGCGAGTGAGGCGATATGATAATTTTGAGACATCCAGGACATGATAATAAGAGGTGTTTATTTGATTGCTGGAAATTGCTGACCATCAGTGAAGAGGAGCAGATCAGCACGGAGATAGGCCGTGATATCGTCACCGCCTGCGATACGATCGAGAATTTTTGTCCGAGCGGCAGCCGGGGCTTCCTCCTCAGCTTCTTCGCCATCCAGATTTCCAAATCCTTCATCGCTTTTCGGAGCGTCGGCAGCAGTTGCAACCGCGGCTCTTGGCCTAGTTGGAATTGGAGATTCATTTTTGATTCGAGCGATCCGAAGATCGAAAAAGTATTGATCAGAGTCAGCCATCGCGGTCAGAACACCACGCAGAGCGGACTCCGGCCCCTTGAAGACCAGTTCTAGCGGCATGCGATTGGCGACCTTGGGGAGAGACGGCCCGCGTCTCACGCCGGCACTCCGACCTCTGGAAGCTCTCCCTCCACGGGCAGGAGCAGCTGCACCATCCCAGGACTCTCCCTTTTCGGAGGGTATCTTGTGCCGCACAATACCGCCAACATCCGTTGCATTGGCGGCTGCCAACTGCCCCATCAGCCATTCAATGGCTCCAAGTTCGTAGGCCAGCTCTCCGGTGGCCTCTGGTCTAGGTAACTCCGACTTGTAGTCTTCGAAACCAAGGTAAAAGGACTCGGGAAGAGTGATTTTCCCCTCGAAGAGTTCCCGAACCCTCGCGTCAGTGTCTTTCAGCAGAGCGGAGAATTCGTTCACCGGAATCGGCGCAGTGCTCTCGGGCTTAAATGTCAGAAACTTGGCCTGCATCTTGTTGGCATCGTCGATCAACGCCCTCAGGCTCTCGGTTTTCGCCTTGGCGCTCTCGGGAGTCGGATAGGGATTCAGGCCCTTCATATCTTTAAGGGCGCTCTCCTCGGTTTCCACTTCGGAGATCTTCTCATCGAGAGTCCCCTGAAGTTTCATCCCCAGGAAGATGATGCCTCCTGCGAGAATCACCGTAATGACGATCAAACCGCCGAGGAATTTGTTTTCTTTGAACCAGGTCATGATTGGTAATCGTTAAAGTAAAATTATTTGACTGAAATTGGAGTTTTGAGAGGGATCAACATCTCGAATGGCGCGGCATATTTCCCTTCAGCATCGTCGATCGCCGCTTCGATCTTCATGATCTGGTCATCAGTCAGGTTAACTTCCTTCGGGCGTCTCCCGCCTTCGGTCCAAGTGAACTTGAGATGCTCCGAATTGCGAAGCCTCTTCAGTAGCGCGTAGACGTCCTGCGCATCCTTGCGATAGAGCCCCTTAATGAGGACGCAGTCGGCATTCGCTGCATCTTTTTTCAGGGGCGACTTGCGATTCACGAGGGAAGCGAAGCTCTCATCAATAATTCCTTTGCTTCGTTCGTCTCCGCTCGGATTGTATCCCGAGCGCGGCTCGAGCTCGGTTAACCAAACCTGGTCACTGGCAAAGTGACTGGAGATATCATTGAGCAAATTGACCAAACTGAGGCGGCCATTTTCGGCAGCAGCGTAGGAATCGATTAGCTGTTTGCTCTCAAGCTCCTTTTTGAGAACTGTCTTGATTTTGGCGGCCGGTGCTTGCAACTCAACCGCTTCCGACTCAAGCCCCTTGAGGTGCTTGTTGGCAGCAGCAATGGAAGACTGCTTGAAGAATGCCCAGGCTCCTAATCCAGCTAGGAAAAGGGCTGCAGCCGCAATCAAGGCCGGCTTCCGGCGGGTGATATCCCGCTGGGCCTGAACGGCCTCGGGAACGAGGTCGATGGAGACTGCTGCCTTCTCTGCGGCACGAATGCCCAGCCCCACCAGCTCACCCAGAGTGTGGGCTTCCGACGCGAGCGCTTCAACATCAACGCCTTTTCCGGCGGAGATCCGCTGAAGGGGATTGAAGAACTCCACGGGAAGGTTGAGCTTTTCCTCAAGGAATTCCTTGAGATACGGAAGATTTGCGGATCCGCCGGCAAGCATAACGCGGGCCGGGGCCGATCCCCCATGCTGACTACGGAACAGAGTGTTAGTGCGCTGAATTTCCGCTGTCAGGCGGGTCAGGCTATTGCGAATAACCGTTCCAAGTGCGGCGGCCGACTCGTCGAGCTGTGCGGCATGCCCCCCTCCGAGAGTGACCAACCCGCTGGTTAGCTTGGAATTTTCCGCTTCGGCAAAGGACACGTTGTATTCCTTGGCAATGGCAGAGGTCAGAACGGCTCCTCCAATCGCAACGCTGCGGGTAAAGAACTTGGAGCCTTCCGCATAAATCAGGTTGGAGGTCTTGGCTCCTACGTCGATCAGGAGGGTGCTTTCCTCAAGATCAGGGTAATTGTAGCGCAGCGCATTATAAAGCGCAGTGGGCGCGGAGTCCACCAAACGCGTTCCCAGACCTGTTTCGGAAACCACGGCATTCAAGTCATTGAGCGACTCGGACTTGATGGCCACCAGAATGACTTCGGTGTCGATTCCGCCGGTTTCCAGCTTTTCCCAGTCCCAAACAACCTCATCGATGGGGAAGGGAACGTTTTGTTGGGCTTCGAATTTCACCAACTCGTCCATTCCTTCGTCCTCGAGAGGCGGGAGCTTAACGAAGCGGATAAAGACCGACTGACCAGCAAGGGCGTATGCCGCCTTCTGGCTGCCGAGCTTCAGGCTCTTGGCGAGTTCTTTGATTGCCAACTGGACCTGCGGAATGCGAGCCGCCTCGGTCGCCGGATCGGCGAGGATACTTGTTGCTTCGTAGGATTTCAGAACCAAAGTATTTTTGGCGGTGGTGAAGACACCCATGGAAATCCGTTGCGAGCCAATGTTCAGTGCGATGATCGACTGTGTGTCAGCCATAATATTAGTTTTTCAGTATGTGGAAAATTGATTTAAGGTCCCGAGGTCCGGGGTTTGTTGGGATTTGAGTCAGCCTCCCGGGCTGTGCTGGTCGTAATCAAGCGCCGCTCAGTCCATTACTGGTCTTTTTGCCTAATCTCCGCATAGCGGTCATACCAGAAGAGTTTGAAGGGAGTTTGGTCCTTACTCAGAAGAGGAAACTTCTGGGTCACCGTGACTGTTTTGGGAGCATCCGCAGTCCACCAACCAGCCTTAAACTTGCCGGCTTTGAAGAATCCCGCACGGGCTCCGTTGATGCTGATGTCGCCACCGACAGCCTCGAGGTCATTCTTTCCGCCCCGATCTTTCCCAGTGATCCGCTTGATGGTATTGGGAGACAAGTAGACCGAGAAGAAGATCTCCTCGTCCGCAGGAACGTTGACATGCTCAACCGTTTTTTTGACCCAATAGGTCTTTCGATCCTGTCCCTTGAGAATAATGTTCCAAGAAACGGTGACGCTATCGTGAAAAGGCTCGTTCCTATTTGCAGGTTGAACATTGTCCAGTTTTGCTGAAAATTCAATTTCCAGCCAGTCTTTGGGCTTGAATCCCTTTCCCTTGGCAATGTTGACCTGCGGGGATTGCAGATCATCAAAATTCAACGAGCTCGAAAAATCCTCGACTTTTTGAGCCAATGCGCATCCCGTCAAGCCCGCAAAGCAAGCGAGGGACCGAAAAAATTTGAAAGAACGAAGTGTGATCATGGTGTCCGTGTCGAAACTTCGAACAAGCTAGGAAAAGCAGGCGGGGCACGGCTAGCAAAAAGAAGGCGATTGGCGTTATTTTTTATCGATTGACACACACTTGAAATTTTGCCGAAGCCTTTTGACAAAGGTAAACACTTCAACGCAAGCTGCCTGCATGACCTTGCCAACGTCCTCGGACACCCATCCCCTCCCCTCTCAAGCCATGGTGGTAGGAGCGATTGCCGACACCTCAGCCCTCGAATTGCATAATTTTGAATGCGATCTGATTGAGCTGAGACTCGACTCTTTGGGCCTTGGCGAGAAAGTCCTCGAATTTGCCAAAATCACCCCCTTGCCCCTTCTCATCACGGCCCGCGGAGCCAATGAGGGGGGGACTTCTGACTGGTCGGTGGAAGATCGCCTCGCCGCATACGAGCAATTTTTCCCCTACGCCTCGGCCATCGACATTGAACTGCGCGATTTCGACCATTTTTCGGGGATTATCGAAAGTGCCAAGGCCGGAAACGTCCTCGTTGTGGGCTCATGCCACGATTTTGAGAAAACCCCCTCGTTCGACACCCTCAGGTCAAAAATCGGTCCAACCGCCGATATTCACAAATTCGCCACCCGAATTCAAGAAAGAGCAGACCTTCAAACTCATCTGGATCTGCTCGACGAAAAAACGCCCCTCTCCGTGATGGGAATGGGCCCACTGGGAGCAGCCGCGCGTCCCCTCATGGCCAAATCCGGGTCACTTCTCAACTACGGCTACCTCGGAGCCACTCCCACTGCACCAGACCAGTGGCCCGCCGGACTGCTGAAGCAAACGCTTTCGCTCTAGGATACGATCTTCACCGGTGCAGGAGGCAGAGCCGCCAGAAAGGTCTTCCCGTAGCGCTTCGTGACGATGCGATTATCGAGAATAACCACCATGCCTTCGTCCTTCTTGGAACGGATTAATCGCCCCACTCCCTGTCGCAATTTCAGAATCGCTTCCGGCACTGAATAGCTCATGAAGGGATTGCCTCCTTCGGCTTCGATTTCCTCCAAGCGCGCTGCTGTTAAGGGATGGTCGGGAACGGCAAAAGGAAGGCGTGTGATGATGACATTGCTCAGCGCCTCTCCCGGCACATCAACCCCGGCCCAGAAACTCTCCGTTCCGAAAAGCACGCTGTTCACGTCCTCGCGAAATGCCTCCACCATTTTCTGGCGCTGCATTCCCATCCCCTGCGCCAAAAGCCTCCATCCCCGTTCATCAAAGAAGTCCTCCATCGCTTCAGCCACCGAACGCAAAAGCCGATGACTCGTGAAGAGCACAAAAGCCTTTCCTTCCGTCTTGATCAAGACCCGTTCGATCCAGTGAGCGAGCATTTTTTCGTAATCATCATCGCGCGGATCAGGCATCGACTTAATAACGTAGATCGCCATTTGTTTTTCGTAATCGAAAGGACTTCCAATTTTGATGGCCGGCACATGTTGGGCCCCCACTCTTTCCCGAAAATAACTCAACTGCGCATCACCGGTCCCCAAAGTTGCGCTCGTGGCGATACAGGATTTATCCGGCCCGAACAACAAAGTCCGCAAACGCTCCGCAACATTAATCGGCGCGGCATTCAAACTCAGTGAGGTCCCTTCCGAACCCGATTTTTCCACCCAGTAAACACTCCCGCCATCTTCCTGATCGAGAAACATTTTTAGTCCACCATGAATCTCCCGCAATCGCCGGGCTCCGTCCATCAATTCATTCCGCTTCGTCTCATCCTCAGTATCTTCTGCGACCAACTCGATCGCACTCCAACACTCACGAAGCGGGGCCGCGAGGGTATTCTCAACCAACTCCGGATTCCTGACGCGGCACTCTCTGCCCCAATCGTTGAAAGTCACCGCTCCACCCACCTCATCGAAAAATACATCGGCTTCCTCGATGACCTTGCGAGCGCATTCCATCGCCTCACTCGCCCGCGCCGACTTCAACAATCCCTTCCCGGTTTTTGGGTGATACAAACGCTGCAAATCAAAACGCAACCCGGCCTGGGTCACCCGCAATCCCAACGCCTTCGCCGCCACTGATTCAAGCATGTGCGCTTCGTCAAAAATCACGAAATCATTGGGTACTAAAAAACCTTTCTCCCCCTCCAATAACTCATCCTCAGGATTCAGTAGCGAGAAAAACAAACTGTGATTCACCACCAAGACCGTGGCCTTCATCGCGCGCTTTTTAGCCTCCTGATAAAAACAATTCCCACGCGGCCCGCAGGTTCGCTGGGTGCAGATATGAGACTCACTGCACACCTGCAACCATACTTTAAGCGCCGGCTCAAAATCCAAATCACTGCGCGTTCCATCACGCGTCGCTTCCGCCCACTTCCAGATTTCCGTGAGCTCCTCCCGCTCACTCGTAGTGAAGAGATCACCCACCTGATCCATCGCACGACGCAAGCGTAACGGACACACGTAATTCTGTCGCCCCTTCAACAAGGCCGCGTCAAATTCACTCGCCAATAATTGCCTCACAATCGGCAGATCTTTCCCCATCAATTGCTCCTGCAAATTGATGGTGTGCGTCGAGATGACCGCCTTCCTCCCCTCCCTAATCGCAAACTCCACCGCCGGAATCAAATAGGCCAATGACTTCCCCACACCAGTGCCCGCCTCCACTACCAACGACCGCTCTTCTTCAAGCGCCACCGCGACCTCCCCAGCCATTTCCTGCTGCTCGGCTCGAAACTCAAAATCAGGCGACTTCGAAAGCAAACCCGAGCTGGAAAACACCGCCCGCATCTCCTCTCCAAACGAAGCACCTCCACCGAGCGTAATCACCCGTGTTAACTACCCTCTTCCGACCACCTTGACAACCGCCATCGACGAATGCTGATTTTCCAACATTTATATTGCGGGTTTTTCAGCATCTACTAGAGTCCCATCATGAATCGATTGGAAAAAGGCGCGCTCTCCCGCCGGGAACGGCAAATCTTGGATATCCTCTACCGGCTTGGTGAAGCCACCGCCAAGGGCGTGCAGGAAGAACTCCCCGATCCTCCCTCCTATTCCGCCGTCCGCGCCCTCCTCGCCACCCTAGAAAACAAGGAAATGGTAAAACATTCCAAGGAAGGGCGACGCTATCTCTACCGACCGGCCATTACCGAAAGAAAAGCCAAGCGCACCGCCCTCAAGAGCTTGCTGGGCACCTTCTTTCAGGGAAAACCGGAGAACCTCGTTGCAGCCTTGCTCGATCCCGAAGATCAACAACTCACTAAAAACGAGATCGACGAAATCCGTAATCTCATCAAATAACATCCGCCGCCGTGCTCCTCCCCTCGCTCGTTTTCTCCCTCGTCGCCGCCTGCGCCTTGTGGGTCACCTTACGTAAAAACCCTGCTGGGAGCTCCCGCGCCTCCGGCCTCGTCCTGAGCCTGCTCCTCATCCTCCCCCTCCTCGGATTCGTCCCTAAATATTCCGTCACAGTTTCCGATTCCGTTTCTCAAGACCCTCCTTCACTCCTTATCCCCTATCTCTGGCTCGCTGGTTTCGCGCTCTTCTCGCTCAAAGGACTCCGCGACCTCCTCGCCATTCAAAAATGGCGACGTCAATCCTTACCTGCCCCTGACCTCATTCTTTTCCACGAAACTCTGGAGCAACTCAAGGTCCGGCAAAAAGTCTCTCTTCAACTCCATCCAAGGCTGAATTCTCCCGTGGTTGCGGGGATTCTCCGACCCACCATTTACCTGCCCAAAAACTCCTCCCAATGGTCGCCTGAAACCCTTCGCATGGCCCTTCTTCACGAACTCGGTCACATCCAGCGCCGCGATCTTTGGATGGCTTCTCTGGCCCATCTCGCCTGCCTGCTTCACTGGTTTAATCCCGCAGTCTGGTGGCTTCGCCGGACTTTCCTTGCACAATGCGAATTCGCCTGTGACGCCCACCTGGTACAACACGGAGCCGACCCTAAAATATACGCACACGCGCTGTGCGATGTCGCCCAATCCGCTGCCGCCCCGCCGCTCTCACTGGCCATGGCCGGGCATGTCCCCCTTCGCGAACGCATCATCTGCCTCTCCGAACGTCAAAAGCGTGGCTCCGTTCTCCTAAGCTCTCTGCTGCTCCTTACCGCCTCCAGTGCCATCGCCGCCAGTTTGGTGCGCTTCGTTCCCCAACTCAATATCGCTCCCCCTCTCCCCGAAGAGGTCCTTGAGGAAAACCAACTTCGCTTTCAGGCCAATCCCTTCCCTGCGGATTGATTCAAGCTTGCCCCTTTCTTAATCTTTGTCCTAAGACAAAGTCGGTGAGACTCGTTCCCCTCACAGCGATGAGCCTGCACGCCGCCCTCTCCGCAGAAGCCACAGAAAGACTGGCCGCCCAAAAGCGACTCTCCAGTATTACCAGGCTCATCATCGCTACTTTGGCTCTTCCCCCGGGGGATACTTTTCGTAATTCTTGGCCGACTCGCGCGACCAAAACGGCGACGACCCCCAAAGCGGAACCGTCGCAAGCGAAGACTCCCAAAAGCCCAGCTTTGTGAAGAGCTCGTTGAGTGTTTCGACCTCTTCACCAGCAAGGTCGGCCTGTTCCCCGGGATCTGTCGACGGAGCAAAAAGCTGTGCCGGACGATGTGATAACTTAATCAATTTCCGCTCCCCGAAGAGGATCGCTGACTGCCCCTGCAATCGCCAAAATAACTCACGTGGCTCGGCCACTTCTTTTTCGTTCAATACCGGCAGCAAATTAATCCCGTCATACGCCACCGCTTTCCGGTTTCGCTTGTCCTCATACTTCGGCGCGGGCTTCAAAGGGAGAGGCTCCCCACCAGCCGCAGCCAAAAACGTCGGCAACAAGTCCAAAGCCGATACCGGCTTTTTGTAGACCTTTCCTTTCGGCAATCCTGCAGGCCAAGACATCAAAAACGGCACTCTCACCCCACCTTCCAACAAAGTCCCTTTCCGACCAGACAGCGGCCCGTTCCACGAAGCGTTATTGGTCGCCCCTCCGTTATCGGAAAAAAATACAATTAGCGTGTTTTCATACTGCCCCGACTCCTTCAAATAATCAATCACCCGACCCACTCCGCGATCCAAGGCATGCATCATCGCCGAGTAGGTCTGACGCTTCTTGTCCTTGATGTGGCGATACACCGCGAGATCCTCCTCAGTCGCCTGCATCGGTGTGTGCGGTGCATTGTAGGAAAGGAACACAAAGAAGGGCTCATCATCTTTCCGTCCCTTCATCCAAGCGAGAGATTCGTCGGTAAAGTAGTCGGTAACATAGTCCGAGGAAAACTTCGTGACCGGAGAACCATTGCGCTCCAACTGATGACGATCAGACTTTAGAAAATAACTATGCGACCCTCTCAACATTCCCACGAAATGATCAAAGCCCCGCACATTGGGATGAAACACCTCGTGTGTTCCCTGATGCCATTTCCCGATTAAAGCCGTGTCATACCCTACGGCTTTCAAATGATCGCCCAAGGTGTGCTCGGTCGGTGGCAGCCCCTGCAATTCCGGGCGCGTCGCGTATGCGTCAGCCCCTTTATTCAAATTGCCTTCATAACCAAATCTCCGTGGATCTCTTCCCGTCAAAATCCCCGCTCGCGATGGTGAACATACCGACGAAGGGACATAGCCCTGCGTGCAAAGGACCCCGTTGCTCGCGATGGAATCAAGATGCGGCGTCTTGATCGTCGTCGACCCGGTGCAACCCAAATCGCCATAACCCATATCATCCGCCAAAATCATGACGATGTTCGGAGCCTTCCCGAAAGAGAGCGCCGCACTCAGAAAAAGTAGTAAAAATTTCACCCCGCTATTCAGGGCGCCAAGGCGGCTCAGGTCACGGACAAAATCACGAACGACACCGCCCTTGAATCCACCCGAAAACACTCTCTGCCGAATCAACATTCTCCGCCCCAACTCCAATCGCCAACGGTTGTTCCTCTTCCTCAACGGTATCCCGTCCATGCGACCCCTTTACCAAATCAGCGTCGAGCGGAATCACATCCATCAGAGCACGAAAGCCCAACTTCTTCTTCGCCAAAAACCCGGCAATTTTCAGCATGGGAAACTTAATCTCCGGGTCGAGAAACAACTCCACCGGGTCGTATCCCGGTTTGCGATGAATATCAATACAGCGCGCAAAGTCCGGCGCCTTGGCATCATCCATCCAATAATAATAGGTAAACCAAGCCTCACTCTCCGACACCGCAACAAAGTCTCCTCCCCGCTCACGCCCCACTCCATTACCCCAAAGCTCTGCCCCTTCACGAATTTCCTCCACTCCATCCGCCTCCAAGACAACTTTGCGAACTTCCTCCGCAATCGATTCGTCGTTCACATAAACATGTGCCACCTGATGATCCGCCACCGCAAATGCCTGGCACCCCCCGCAATCAAGAGTCTCCAGACCAATTTCATCCTTCACCTGAATCCATCCCTTCTCCCGAAAGATTCGGTTGAGATGAATCGCTTTCGAAACTTTGGAAATTCCATATTCGGAAAGAAGCAAAACTTCCACGCCACTCCCTTCAAGTTCATCGATGAGATCACAAGTCACTTCGTCAATTGCCGAGTATTCCGCATCCATCTCCGGCGTATCTGGACCGAATTTTTGCAGCCCATAATCAAGATGAGGTAGATAAACCAAATTCAATCCGGGGCGCTCTTTCTTCTCAATCCACCTCGCACTATCAGCGATCCACTGCGACGAAGAAATCCCCGCTTTTGGACCCCAAAATGAGGGGAAGGGAAAGGGTCCCAAATCACCTTTGATCTCCTCCCGCATTCCCATCGGTTCGGTGTGAATATCAAAAACCTTTCGCCCGTCGGCCGGATACAACGGCCTTGGTGTCGCCGAAAAGTTAGTCGAAGAATACATGTTATACCACCAGAACATCTTCGCGCAGGAATGCTCCAGATTTTCCCACACTTTCTCACCCTTCACGAGATGATTGCTTTGCTTCCAAAACTTTACCTGTGCCTCTTCGCGATCATACCAACCATTCCCCACAATGCCATGCTCCCCCACCGGTTTCCCCGTAAGATAAGAACTCTGAGCCGTACACGTCACCGCCGGAAAGGCCGGCTTGAATGAGACCACCTCGCGCGACTCCGCCCACCTCTGCAACCGCGGCATGTGCTTCAGCACGGCTTTGGTCAAACCGACAATATTGAGAACGGCAACCCGGTTCATGATCTCACCGCCAAAACACGGGATTTAAGTTCCTCGGCGCAGTCATCCCAAATTTTCTCTTCGATCTCATGCACATCGATTCCCTTGCCCAAACCCGCCAACAAGAGAACGGTCAATTCCCCACCAAGGTGCTCGCGGAATTCCTCCAGTCCGTTGAAAACCCGGCGACGGCCTTTGGAATCGAGCAACTCAAGAGCTTCATGCCAAAGCGGAAGATTCAATTGTTCAATAACACATAAAACCCTCTCCGCATCGTCGACCGAGAGAAGCCCCACCTTGGCCGCATAAAGCGTATCAAGAGCCACACCAACGGAAACCGCTTCGCCGTGACTCAATTCAAAGTCGGTCAGTTGCTCCAGCTTATGCGCCGCCCAATGGCCGTAATCCAGCGGACGGCTGCTCCCTAATTCAAAGGGATCTCCGCCCAAGGCAATGTGACGCGCATGATGAATCGCGGAACGCTCCACCGCTTCTTCCAAAGTGGCCTCATCGAGGGCGCACAAAGACGCGGCATTCGCCTCCAACCACTCAAAAAACTCACCGTCTTTCACCAAGGAAACTTTCACCGCCTCGATCAGTCCCGCCCTACGGGTTAGCTCGGGTTGGGTGTGGAGGAATTGAAAGTCATTCACCACTGCATACGGCACCGCAAAGGCTCCGATGAAATTCTTCTTTCCGAAGGCATTAAGGCCATTCTTGACGCCAACCCCACTGTCGTCCTGGGAAAGGGTCGTCGTTGGAAACCTCACCAGGCGCACACCGCGGTGCCCGGTCGCCGCAGCATAACCCACGACGTCCAAAAACGCTCCGCCGCCAATCACCATGATGTAGGAATGTCGGTCAATGTGGTGTTTTTCGATCGCCGCCATCGCGCTTTGGTAGACCGAATCGTCACGCTTCGCCTCTTCGCCTCCCACCAGCCATTCCACGCCGGTCAGACGAATTCCCGCCACTTCCCCAAAATAATCCTGAATTTGCGCCTCTAGCTCGGGAAAAAACTCTTTTAGCCCAGTCTCTACAAAAACGAGAACCTTGCTGTGACCCCTCGTTTCCAACAGGTCGGACAGAAGCCTATTCCCCGGAGAAAAAGCTCCACGGGTAAATCGAATGCGGTGACGAAAGCTCACCTGTATGTCAAAATCTTCGCCGGTCATTGCTGCGCGGGGCATTGGTAATGGTTTCTACGCGGAATTGCCACAGATTCTTAGAAGAGTATTCTGAATTTATGCCAGACACCATTTCCCACTTCGAAGGCCGCTACCTTTCCCTCCGTGAAATCGACGACTGGCAATACGCCACCAGGCCCAATTCCACCGCTGTCGTGGGGATTCTCGCCATGACGCCCGAAAATGAAGTCATCCTCGTCGAGCAATTCCGCCGCCCGGTCCAAGCCCGGGTTTTGGAAATGTGTGCCGGATTAGTCGGAGACGAACCCGAATTCGCCGGAGAATCCCTCGCTGACACCGCCCGCCGCGAGCTCCTCGAGGAAACCGGCTATACCTCCGAGTCAATCACGCCCCTCCTCTCATCGCCGACCTCCGCCGGTATGACCGACGAAATAACCCACCTCTTCTTCGCAGAAAACGCCACCAAATCCGGCCCTGGTGGCGGAGTTGACGGTGAGGACATCACGACCCACCTCGTTCCCTTCAGTGACCTTGCAAGCTTTCTAAAAACATCCCAACGAAACGGCCTCTTGATCGATTTTAAAATCTACGCCGCATTGGCTGCCCTGAATCTCATCTAGCAATCGATCCAAATTCGGATGAAAGCCTTTCTTGAGTGTAAATCACCCCAACCAATGAAACGCCTTCTCGCTCAGGCCACCGCTGCCGAGCTGCCTGAAATTTTCGATCTCAACGACCACGTTTAGCCCATTCTCTGCGAGAATTACTATCACGGTCACGGCCCCAACAAGCACAATCTTGAACCCAAAAAGAACCCTCTTAGAAATCCACCTGCGCTCTTGCCCTCCTGTGAGGAGTCACTAGGTTCGAACCATGCGCTCTGTAGTTCTTTCTCTCGCTTTTGCTTCCACCTCCTTTGCCCAGCTTGCTCCTCCTGCTCCGGATGGCACGATCCGTCCCACCATCGGCTCCGTCGAGCGTCTCGACCCAGCCATCAACAAACTGATCCCGGAAGACGCCAAGATCGAGGTCATCGCGATGGGCTTCGAGTGGTCCGAAGGCCCGGTCTGGGACAAGGCTGAAAACCGCCTCCTTTTCTCGGACGTTCCCACCAACAAAGTCTACCAGTGGTCCGAAAAAGAAGGCCTGAGTGTCTTCCTCAAAGCCTCCGGCTACACCGGTCCATCGGGATACGGCAACGAACCCGGCTCCAATGGTCTCACCTTTGATAATGAGGGACGCCTCCTCTCCTGCGAACACGGTGACCGCCGCGTCTCTGTTCTTACCACCAACGGCGGTGGCAAAATGACCGTCGCCGATCGTTACAAAGGCAAGCGCTTTAACTCGCCGAACGACGTCTGCGTCCACCCAAACGACACCATCTTCTTCACTGATCCTCCCTACGGACTTCCAAAAAAAGAAAAAGATCCGCGCCGTGAGTCGTCGATCTTTGGCGTCTATTCAATCTCTCCCAAAGGGGTGGTTTCCGTGGTTGACGGCACCATGGAACGCCCAAATGGCATCACGCTCTCGCCCGACAGTAAGACCCTCTACGTCGCACAATCACAGGGTGGAAAAGCCTGGCTGGTCTCCTACCCCCTCGATGCCTCCGGCAAAGTGGCGGGAGATCGCAAGCTCCTCTACGATGCCACGCCACTCACTGAAAAAGACCCTGGCATGCCCGACGGCCTCAAGACCGACCAACAAGGCAACATCTGGTGCACCGGCCCGGGAGGCGTGATGGTCATCAGCCCCGATGGAAAACTCCTCGGCCGCATCCTCACCGGACATCGTACCGCCAACTGTGCCTTCGGTGATGATGGATCGACACTTTACATGACCGCCGACTATTACATCGTCCGCATCAAAACCTCCGTCAAAGGAACCGGCTTTTAAGTTCAAAACCACCTGATCATGGCCCAGCGAAGCTCCACAATCATCCAAGCCCTCGAAAGCGAAATCATGGACGGCAGTCTGACCCCCGGTCAGCGCCTCCCCTCCGAGGAAAAACTCTGCGCCCGCTTTACTGCCAGCCGCACCGTCATTCGCGAAGCCATTCAGCAGCTCCGTGGAAAAGGCCTGCTCCGCACTTTGAAGGGCTCGGGCTCATACATCGCCGACCCCAGCCTCGAAAACCTCGCTGGGGCGATCGAAACTTATTCGGTCCTTACAAATGACGATTCCTATCTCGAGCTGATGGACTTCCGCATCCTCCTCGAAACCGAATGCGCCCGTCTTGCCGCCATCAATGCCGGTGAAAAAATCATCGAGATCATGCAACGCGCCATCGACAAAATGGAAAGTGCCCGTGGTGACCGCAAGCGCTTCAGCGAAGCCGACATCGCCTTCCACCTCGCTATCGCAGCAGGGTCAAAGCACAATCTCTACGCCACAGTTCTGAGTGCCTTGGAAAAACGATCCATCGAATATGCCAACCTCAACCGGGGCAACAGTGAATGGTACGACAGTGTCATCAACACCCATGCTGAGATTTTCAAAGCTATTTGCGACAGCAAGCCTGAAGAGGCAGCAGACGCGATGAAACGTCACCTCATTCTCTCCCGTCGACACTACGTCGATCTGGAAGTCTCATAGATCTCGCTCGGCATCGTCTCTGAAATCCGCTATTCCTCACCAGTGGCTGATTTCACTCCTCTCCTTCCCGCGTTTGTCGCGCTGGTCCTCATCCTGATCACGCGCCGCGCGGCTCTCTCGCTCTTCGCCGCCGTTCTGACCGGCTCATTTCTCCTCGCCGGACCCTGGCCCATCCCGGCCATCCGTAATCTCTTCGAAGATCACTACTTCCCCGTTCTCAAGAGCGACTGGAATCTCAGCGCGATCATTTTCACCTTCGCCCTCGGCGCCTTCGCTACTCTGCTCGAAAAAGGTGGCGGATTCACTGCGATCCTCAATCGCATGCTCGCCCGAAAATCCGGCGACCCACAAAAGAAACTCCTTTTCGGCATTTACGGGCTCGGACTCCTTTGCTTTTTCGACGGACTCGCAAATTCCGTCCTCCTCGGCCGCGTCGGCCGCCCCCTCGCCGACGCCCTTCGTATCTCCCGCCAATTCCTCGCTTATCTGATCGACTCCACCGCCGCTCCCGTCGCCTGTGTCGCCTTCATCTCCACCTGGATCGCCACCCAGCTCAGCCTGATCAAAGAAGGTCTTCAAGGTGCGCCTTTCGATGTCAATCCGGCGGCCCTTTTCTTCAATTCCATTCCCGCCAACCCCTACTGTCTTCTCAGCCTCCTGCTCATTCCCTTGGTGATCTTCCGCTCATGGCACATTGGACCGATGAAAAATGCCCGGCCCGTTGACCTCGATTCCGACATCAACAACCAACCCAAAGCGGGTGACCCCAAAGCCGCCCTCATTCCCCTCTTCGTTCTCGTCACAACTCTCCCCGGGTTCATTTACCTCTGGCAGGATGGCGATAACTGGTCCTGGCGAAACGCCTTCTCATCCGCCGGTGTCCCATACGCCATGGTCGCTTCCAGTTTCGTTGCCCTAGTCTCAGCTTTCCTTTGCTTTCCAAAAGACCGGCGCAAAGAGACCGGACAACACATGCTCAATGGTGCCGCCTCACTCGTTCCCGCCCTCATCATCCTCATGCTAGCCTGGACCCTGGGAAGCATTTTCAAAGCACTCGAAGTTGCCGAACTCCTCAAGAGCCTCCTCGGCGACCAACTCCAGCCCTCATTCCTCCCGCTCTCCATCTTTCTGCTGGGAACAATGATGTCCTTCCTCACCGGAACCTCATGGGGAACGATGGGCCTCCTCATGCCCCTCTCACTCCCACTTGGTCTGGAACTCGGAAGCGAACTCCCTCCGGACGAGCTCATGGCTCTCATCTCCATGACCATCGGCGCGGTCTTTGGCGGGGCTGTCTTCGGGGATCATTGTAGTCCATTTTCAGATACCACCATTGTCTCCTCGCTCGCCGCCGGATGCTCGCCCACTTCCCACATCGCGACGCAGCTTCCCTACGCCCTCATCGCCGCCACCGGAGCGGCCCTGGCATACACCCTGATGGCTATTGGACTCGCCCCCTGGCTCGCCACCCTGCTCCTCGCCAGCGCCCTCGCGGCAACCGTGTTGCTCAAGAAAGCTTAGCGCCCGACTTCATCAAGCGATCGCCGTCCTTGTCCCTGGTAGCAAGGTTTACTCCATCCTGAACCACTGGGTTTCCGGGGAAGCCATCCTTCCCAGCAAAAGCGGAGGCAGAGCACTCATCGCCTTCGTCGCCCTCATCTCGGGCCTCATCTTTTCCAACGCCCTCGATCCTGCAAAGAAAACTCTGTAGTGGCAAGATTCTCGATTTCCACTACACACATTCCCTATGAAATTCACCTTGCTGATCCTCTCTCTTTTTGCGTCCAGTGCGTTGGCAAAAGAAAAAATGAACGTCCTCTTCATCATTTCCGATGACCTCACCGCGACCGCGCTTTCCTGTTACGGAAATACTGTCTGTAAGACACCCAACATCGACCGCCTCGCCGCGCAGGGAACGCGCTTCACCAAGGCTTACTGCCAGGGAACATATTGCGGACCATCGCGAGCCTCTTTTATGAGTGGTTACTATCCCCACGCCATCAAGATGCTCGGATACGGTTCTCCACGACCCAACATCGGAGACCGCGCGACTTGGGCTCAGCATTTCAAAAACTCAGGATACTACTCGGCCCGCGTCTCCAAGATCTTCCACATGGGGGTGCCCATCGGAATCGAAAAAGGAACAGACGGCCCCGACGATCCTGCCTCATGGACCGAGCGCTTCAACTCCCAAGGGCCCGAGTGGCGCGCACCTGGCGATGGCGAAACATTGGAGAACAACCCCGATGGCAAAAAGCCCGGACCAGTCGGCGGTAACACCTTCGTAGTCGTCGAAGCCGACGGCGATGACCTTGCTCATTCAGATGGTAAAACGGCAAAAAAAGCGGCCGAGCTCATTCAAACCCACAAAGACGAGCCCTTCTTCCTTGGGGTGGGATTTGTTCGCCCCCACGTCCCCTTCGTGGCCCCGCGCAAGGACTACAAAGACTTTCTCCCCTACAGCAAAATGATCTTGCCCGAAAAAGTCGACGGCGATTGGGACGACATCCCCAAACAGGGCATCAACTACAAGACGAGCAAGAACATGAAGATGGACGTTCGCCGCCAGAAGAAAGCCGTCGGAGGATACTACGCCTCGGTCGTTTACATGGACCGCATGGTCGGACAGGTTCTCGATTCGCTGACCAAAGCCGGACTCGACGATAAGACCATCGTCATCTTCACCAGCGACCACGGCTACCATTTGGGCGAGCACGACTTCTGGGCCAAGGTCAGCCTCCACGATGAATCAGCCGCCATTCCGCTCATCATCCGTATTCCGGGCAAGAAACCCGCCGTGTGCCATTCTCTCGTCGAGCTGTTAGACCTCTACCCAACGCTATCGAACCTCTGCGGCCTCGAAGTTCCTTCACGCCTGCAGGGCAAAGACATCTCCCCCGTTTTCGACAATCCCAAACACGAAGTTCGAGACGCCGCCTTCAGCGTGAACGGAAAGGGGTTTCTCCTCCGCGAACATGACTGGGCCTACATTCAATACGGCGAAGATGGCAACAACGGCATCGAACTTTTCGACATGAAGAAAGATCCCAAGCAATACACCAACCTCGCCACCGACCCGAAGCATGCCGAGACCGTGACACGCTTTCGTGAAAAGATGACCGCGAAGCTCAAGGAAATCAGAACCAACGACCTGGGATTGAAATATTGATCTACTCCCCCTCGCGATCCTTCTCGGAGCACTTCCGCTCGTAGACGCAGTAATAGTCGATGAAGAGTTCGGCGTATCGTTTCAACGTCAACTCCATCAGCTACACTCACGAATTCCTCAAAATTCCCGAGCGCATCTTTTATCGGATTCAGATTAATTAATCGCCTCACCGCGCGCAGGTTCGGAAACCGGTGTAGGCGTCCGTCCGCGATGGATAGTAGGCTTGGCGATAAGTATTGCGGATCAAACTTGAGCAAGTCGCACACGAACCACCCTTCGTGACGCGATGGTCTCCAAATTGAAGTACCGACATATAATGATACATATCGATCTTAAATCCATCGAAGGGTAAAAACTGACTGGAGGTCCATTCCCAAGCCGTCCCCAGCATTTGCAAACACCCTGACGAACTCGCCCCCTCCGCAAAAGCCATTGCCGATGCTATCCCGTAAAATCCCCCATCCATGTCTACTCTCCCAGCATCCATGTCATCGCCCCACGGAAAGCTCTGTCCCTCCGCTCCTCTCGCCGCAGCTTCCCACTCGGGCTCCGTCGGCAATCGCCGTCCCGCCCACTTACAATAGGCCTCCGCTTCCCAAACACTCAGATGCAAGGCTGGTGCGTCCAACGGCAACTCGATCCATTCATCGAATTTTCGCACTTGAATCTCATTACCTTCCCAACGCCAGTAATTCGGAAACTCGCGCTCCGACTCCGCCAACCAGCACTTCCCTCCAAAACCCCAAAGGGCTTCCTTTTCATAGCCTCCATCTTGCACGAACTCGAGGAACTCTCGATTGCTCACCAGCGTTTTCGAAATCGCAAACGGCTCCAACTCCACCCGAAATCCCGGGCGTTCATTATCAAAACTAAAGGGCACGCCTTTCTCACCCTGAACTCCCTCCGGCATTCCCATGAAGTATTCCCCGCCATCGATGAAAGCATCTCCCGCTTCCCCGATCGCTCCACACTCCCTTGATGCCTGATCCGAAAAACTTGGTGCTGGATACCCCAACGTTTGCCGGGCCCAAATCAACGACTCGATGTGCATTTGCTGGTGATGGATACAATAGCGAAAGAGATAGCTCTCATGGGGATCAGCAAGCTTCTCCAAGCGTTCCCGGCTTTCATCCATCACCCGGGAGTAGTAATCCAACATCGTTGCCTTACCTGGAACCACACCCGGAGCCCATCGATGCTTGTGCATGATTTCAAAGGAGTCCCACACCTCATCGTATCCCGGCATCCTCGCAGCCTTCCCTCCCAGCTCCCGGAGCAAAAAATACTCATAGAAAAATGCCGCATGGCCCAACTCCCAAATCGGAGGATTGATCCCCCTCTCGTAGGGAACCCGAAGTTGCTCATCACTGAGGTCCTCCAGCAACTCGCGAGACCGTCGGTCTACAATCTCCAATTCCTGAGCGATCTCCTCTTTGGTGTTCATGAGCTTTGCTCCTCTGTAAGCTCATCCAGCATCTTTTGCCATGCCTTTTGTTCAGCCTCCGGTGAAAACAAAGAAGCGACTGCCGCAGAAACAGTCTTTAATTCCTGATAGAAATTATCATCACTCTCCGCTCTCCCGATCAATCCTGCCAGAGCTTCGGTATCCCCCACCGGAAAATACCCCGGATAGTCCTCGCCAAGCAAACCCATCACCCCATCGATCCGCGTTGACAAGACCGGGGTCCCGCAAGCAATTGCCTCGCCAATGACCCGCCCCGCTCCTTCCGAATGCGAACTCAACACCAACAAATGGGATCCCGCTATCAATTCACATGCTTCTTTGGACATCACCTCCCCCAAGCACTCATAGCGACCATTCTCCGCCACCTCTTCCCGAATCAAAACTTCATACCGCTCCTCTAAAATCCCCCCGGCGTGTCGAACCCGCACTTTCGATGCAGGCGGCAACAGGCGCACCGCCTTAGCTGTCCGGAGAGGATCTTTCACTTCCCGAAAATGCCCTACCACGGCGACCTCAAAAAAATCGCTCTCTCGACTCATCTCAATCGGGCTCGCGCTTTGAACAATCACGCTCGTTTTCTCCAGCATCTCATCCGGCATCTGCTCGAGAGCTTTCGATTGCAAGGCAACCAAGCGATCAGCCGAGCGCATCGTCACCAGGGCCTGATCTCCCACTTCTGGATAAATATCCGTTCCCGTCAAAACCACCACGACCCGGCCTTCTGGATTCTCGTCCTTAAACTCCTCAATCACACCGGGGATGAGTCTCGCGTTCAAGGCAACCAAAACATCAGATCCCTCTCTCATCCTATCGCCAACCCCCTTCACCTCTACTTCGTGTCCCAAATCGCGAAACACCTTCACCCACTGTTCCGCCGAGCAACGATTGCC
The DNA here is from genome assembly GCA_018222765.1 of bacterium. Classification (GTDB taxonomy): domain Bacteria; phylum Verrucomicrobiota; class Verrucomicrobiia; order Verrucomicrobiales; family Akkermansiaceae; genus SW10. Next base: position 386,655 of record JAAEZT010000001.1, read on the forward strand.
GGTGGCTATCTGACCTACTTTCGGGGTAACGATAAGAATCCGCACTTCCTGATCTATAGCAGAGACCACCTCAGTGGCGACTGCAAAGCAATCAGATCCCCCTCCATAATTCCTCTTTCCCTTCAAAAAAAGAAATCGCTAGGGTCTCCCCATGAGCAACGTCAAAAACTTTGGTGCGACAGGCGATGGAAAAACTGATGACACCGAGGCCATCAATCACGCCATCAAGGACGGAGACGGACTCCTCGTTTTCCCAAAGGGCAGCTACCGCATCACTAAGCCTCTTGAAATAACCCTGGCCAAAACAGGCTCTTATGGAATCGCCGGCTCACTGGGAACCGCCACTATCTTCATGGACGGTCCCGGCCCCGCCTTTCGCCTCATCGGCAATCACGGAGGCACCGGCGATCCCGGCTCCGTAAAACCCGGAGTATGGAAAAACGAACGCATGCCCCAGATTCGCGAGATCGCCATCGAGGGAGTTCATCCCGAAGCCAACGGCATTGAGCTCACCGAAACCATGCAAGCCATCATCGATGGCGTTATGATTAGAAATGCCGGGCATGGAATTCATCTCGTTAGACGCAATCGCAACGTGCTCATCGTGAATTGCCACATCTATCATAATCGCGGTGCTGGTGTTTTTCTCGATGGCGTGAACCTTCATCAAATCAATATCGCCACCTCCCACATTAGCTACAACCGACTCGGGGGAATCCGCATCGAACGTTCGGAGGTCCGTAATCTTCAGATCACCGGAAACGACATCGAATACAACAACGCGCCCCGCTCATTCCCCAAACTCACCGCCGAACCAACTGCGGAAATTTGGATCGATACCACCGCCGACAGAGCAAGCGTCAACGAGGTCACCATCGCCTCCAACACCATTCAGGCCACCGAGTCCAAAGGCGGCTGCAATATTCGCATCGCGGAAAAGCGTGACGGCTCCCGTCCACCCGGACTCATTGCCATCACCGGCAACATCATCGGCTCCCAGGAGAATAACGTCCACCTCACTAATTGCTACGGCGTCACCATCACCGGAAACTCCATCTACTCCTGCGGGAAACGCAACCTCCTTATCGAAGACTCCAGCATGATCACCATCGGCAGCAACCACTTCCGGCGTCATACCGAAAAATACGGCACCGGTGTTCGTTTCATCAACAGCCGGGACTGCACCATCACAGGCTGCGGCTTCCTGGAAGAAGCCCCCAAACCACAGAAAAGCGGAGCCTCTCTTCTGGAGCTCGAAAACTGCCAGCGAATCGCCATCACCGGGTGCACCTTCACCAACGGCCTTCCCCACGGAATCAACGCCAAGGATTGTCACAACGTCCTCATCACCGGCTGCACCCTCGCCGAGACTCGTGAGGAACCATTGGGAAAAGCAGCCATCAACTTCGCCGGCCAAGGATCAGGCAACTCCATCACCTCCTCATCTGTCCAGGGAAAGACCAACGCTGAACGATCCGCCGGCCTTACGATAAAATAGCGACGTTTACTGCTTTAACATCTTATGCAAGGCAGACACCGGAATGGTGTTTTTCAAGACCATCTGGAGATTGGTGGCGGCGCCGTCCTTATCCCGATTGTAGTAGATACTATTGGTGGATGCCACGATCCCAACGACCTCCCCCTTGGCATTCATCACCGGCCCCCCGGAAGAGCCCTTGGCATAATCTGCCGTGATCCCCATGCGCACCGGTCCGGCTTTACCTCTCCGAGGCTCATTAAAATAGCGGGAAACCTCCCCGGTGGTTTGCATGTAAAGGTTGCGGTTTGGATGGCTAATCACCCGAACGTCCTCACCTACCTCGGCAGGATTCCCAAGACGAAGAGCTTTCATTCCTTTTCCATTCACGCGAAACACCACGAGGTCATTCTCTTTGCTGGCCGCAAGCACTTCGACCACTTCAAAAACTTCTCCCTTCCGGGAACAAACAGCCCAAGCCTCGCCCTTGTCATTATCAAGAACGTGATAATTGGTCACCATCAGCCCATCGCTCCGCAAGCACCATGCGGTGGCCACCCCTCCAAGGTGCCACTTGTCGCACTTCCCACAATCGTAGGTGTGGGAGATCAGATACACCGAACCGGACAATTCATCGTATCCTCCCCCCTGACATAATTTCCCCTTCTCCTCCCAATCCATCGATTTTTCAGCCTTCTCCAAACCCTCGACAAGCCCCTTCCCCTTCAACACAAGATCAACCTCCATCCATTGAGACATCTTCTTCTCCATTGATCTCAAAATCGCGCCATCGTTGATGACAACCTGCCCCATTGCCACCCCCAAAAGAAAAGGCAGCGCAACAAGGATTCCTGCTAATTTAGTCATGGTGAACGAACGCCAGCGGAAACCAACATGTTTCAAATTTCTCCAGTTCAGACCAAAGAAGTTGGCCAAAAAGGGGCAAGCTCTCAAAAAACAATCACTTGGCTCTGCCGACTGCGATGTCATTATCTCCCCATGCCCCCCCTGAACGGTATAAGATCTGCAACATTCATTGGCGTCATTACCATCATCTCAGCATCCGTGTTCGCGGATCCTATCGAAGTCCCCAATGCCGGCTTTGAGGATCGCGAGACCTTCGACCCCTTCCCGGAAAGCACCGACAAGTATCCGCAATGGTTGAAGGAAACCTGGCGTCAATTTGATATCTCCTCGAATGGAGGTCCTTTGAGAATCTGGAACCCCGGGGCGCCGGGAGTCGATGACACGAGCCAGGGCTCTCTGGATGTCGCCTTTGATGGTATTGCTCCCGAAGGCAAATACGTCATGCTGGTCAGAAGCCGTTACAACGATCCGGCGCGAGACTTTGAAGCGGTGACTCAAATTCTCGCCGAACCATTCGATTCGACCAAGGCCTATACTCTCACTGCCCAGGTTGGAAAACTTCCCACCGAAGATTCAGGAGGAAGCTTCAACTACAATCCTGACTGGCATGGCTACGCTGTTCAATTCGTAGTGGGTGGCACAACTATCGATGGCGCGACTTATGCTGGCCAAGTCACCGGCGGAACCGTCCTGGCTGAAGACGACAACTCCCTGGATATCATAGCCAATGAGTTCGTCACTTCGACTGTAATCTATTATCCCAACCCGGAAGATTCCGTTCACGATGGAGAGCCCATCCAAATCCGGTTGTGCGCCCTCGAAAACCGCGAAGACAGAGCACTCGCCGGATGGGTCGCTTTCGACGATGTCACCTTGCAAACCGGTGCCGTTCAAGCTCCGGAGAACTCGATAAAAATCACCTCGTTCGACTACAATAAAGACACCGAACGAATTTCTCTGAGCTGGGCCTCCCGGGAAGGTCGAAACTACCTCGTTTCCTATTCAACTGATCTGGTTGACTGGGAAGCCGACCTCGATGATTCGGTAAGCGCCGACCCCGGGGACACAACAACCAGGTCCTTCAGTGTCCAAAATCTTGCAGATGCAACCGGTCAGATTTTCTTTCGCGTCCAACGAAACTAAGAGTTCACCACTCCCTAGTCTTTCAGCCGCACCTCACAAGGGCTAAGCTCTCAGCGAAGAGAGGGCAAAGGAATACGATCGCGATCAATTCTTATAGGCCAAAACCACGAAGGTTCAGGCCCCGTGATCGCCACCTCACCCCTCGACGGCTTTGGTCTTTTCCATGGAAAAATCCGTCCCGAAAATCCCGGCGAAAACCAATTGATCTACCCTCGATATTTCTTCGTCAGGCGTTTGGCACACTGGACCTGTGCGCCGGTCTCCAGACAACACTTCCGGCGGGCGCGAATCCATTCCACGGGATCACTTCCTTTGGGAATAAATCCCGCCTTGGCACACCAGGCGATGATAAACTGCCCAGTCCGTCCACAGCCCGCAACACAATGAATGACCGCGGGCTCTTTGGCGGCGTGATGCCGGTCCATCAACTTGATAAATCGCTCGATTTGCTCGTCGGTCGGCACCCCGTAGTCCGGGACGTGGATGAAATGATAGGCGAACTGCTTCGGCACATCCTGCCGGTTATCGAACTCACAAACATTCACGACTGATTTAATCCCCTTCTCCTTGAAGAGCTCAAAAACCTCCGGATCCGGCCACCAAGACGCAGCAATCACGCCGTCAACTATCCAGGTGAAAGGTTCCGTCCGTTCAGGCTGTCCTTGCTTTGGCCAATACCAGGGGCGAATGGGCATTCCCCTTTATGACAGCACCTCAGGACCTTGCAACGGCCATGCCCCTCGAAATGATTTTCTTTCTGCTTCGTGCCGCCTCCCGTTGCATGCTAGCATACTCACTATGAGGTTCTTAGCCCCCTTTATACTTGCTCTCACTACCCCCGTCTGGGCCAAGACCGATCCGGCCGTACTTTTGACGTCGTTGGAGAAATCCTATACCGAGCGCGTTGCCGAAATCCCCGCTGCCGACGACAAAGGACTGCAGGCCGGCGACCGACTCTCCGCACTTCTCGACCTCCGCTACCTTACCGTTCTGGAGTCAATTCTGGCCGGGCTCAATACCACGGAAGAGAACCTGAAAAAGCAAATCGATATCGACGAACTGACCGGGTCGGAAAAGAGGCGTACGTTGGAACTCCGCATGGACGCTCTCGAATATCGCGTCGCCTCCTTGGCCTCCCCGGACTTCCAGGAGCCACGAACCAGCCCCATCGAAAAAATCCAAAAGGCCTATGAACGGAAAGCCCGAAAACCCACGATGGAGCTCGCCAAAGCGCAGAAAGCCCGTGACCAGGAATACGAACGCAGCTCCCTCAACGAGCGGAAAGTCGACGAGCTCTCCGAACAAATTAAAGAGCACAAAAAAAGCCTGACTGCCCTCAAAGCAGCATTCTTTGGAGCAAACGTGGGTAAAGCCTTTGAGCTTCCCATCGACCAATACGCCAACGGACCCGCCTCAGCCCTCCTTGCAAAAGTCATCACTACCCGGGATCAACTCCTCGTCACCCTTAGAATCGATCCCCTGGCTGTTGCTGATAACGCCGACGCCAAACAGGGCGAAGTTGGTGGCATCAATTTTAAAGCAACCAATCTGGGTGTAATTCTTGATAACTCCTCCAGCATGCAGCCCTACATTCCCGCTCTTAAAAAAGAGATCGATAAAAACTTCCCTGGTTCACACTACCGCGAGATCTACGGTTGCGCCCTCACCTGGCATGCTGCACCAAAAACACTCGGCCGACGTGAACAGGTCATCCTTTCCATGGAGGATCTCATTATCGTCAAAAAGACCGACGCCGTCTATTGGTTTAGTGACCTCCGTGATGCCCAAACCCCTGCCGGACTGGCGCGAGTCTCGGAACTCTTCGATCGCTCAGGCGCGGCCTTCTACGCCTCCTCCGTCGATCAAAAACCAAAAGATGAGCTCGAACCGCTCATCACAAAGTTTAGTAAATTTAAAAAGTAGTTCCCTACTGGTTTGTAAAGACCGGCGCCTGGTGTTGCGTGAAGAAATTCTGTGTCAACGCCATCATGTCATCCGGATTCCCGGGAAAGCCCGTGGAGTCCGGAGGTCGCGGAATATTTTGTCCAATGGTAGCGTCTTCAGACTGAGTATAGGAAATCGAAACGGGTGTTCCCACTCTCACCAAACGATAGAATTTGGGCGCGACATTCTTATGCATCCGCAGGCATCCACCCGATGCCGGAGAGTTTTTCATCCAGCCGGTATGGAATCCGTATGCCGATTTGAATTCACACCAATACGGCATCGGCGTCCCTTTAAAGCGCCATCCCGACGGCCGGTTCCGCAAGTAACATCCACGAATCACATTCCCTTTGATGGCATATCCGTGAGTGTTGGCGCGGTAGTAATGGTTCTTCAAGCGAATCCGAAAGCTGCCGCGGGGCGTCGGCGCACTTGATCGCCCAACTGTCACCGGCATGACGAGAAGCGGCTTGCTCCCCTCCATGACATAGGCCATCTGGTTATTTAGGGAAACTTTCACGCGAACCTTGGAAGGATCTGTCGGTAAAGTGGCAGGCCGATTATAACTCTCATAGGCTTGCATCGCCGCACTTTTCAAAGCTGTCGCCGATTGGGGAATCGGACCACATGAGCTAAACAAGAAAGCTCCGACAAACGCCGCGAACATGAAGGGGCGCAACGCGCAGAATTCAAACATTTTAACCATGATCTCGGGACTCTGGAACTAACGAAGAGAGTATGGAACCTATCTCTCGAAAGCGTCAAGGGAACAAGACCCCAGGCGAGAATTCCAAAGCAGACTCCGGAAGCACGGGGATTTCCACACCATGATCCCGTATCTCCAACATCCTAAAGGAGCTGAAGAAGCGCCTCATCCAACCGGAACACCAAGCGCCCGACCTTTTTACTTATCTCCCTCTTTAAAGGGATGTCGGGGAAGTCGAACTCCCAAGGAGCGCCCCGGAGTTCCTCCCACGGGACCAGCGCGCCAGTTGAGGGGATCAACTCCAAAAGCGCTCGTGTTAATCCGTTCGAGCCCTTGGCCCCCTCCGCCTGCTCCTACGTCCCAAGGCAATCGATTCTGATAGATCGCCTCATCGACCGTAACGTATCGGATTTTTTCCCCCTTGGATGCCAAGGGGCGATGAATACGAAGAACACCTTGTTTTGTTGAAATGAGGGCATCAGGAATCCGAAAAACCTGAGCGTGATCAGGAACCACCACCGACCCGGAAGACTCAGGAACACAAATGAGGTAGGCATCAGGGAGAACAGTCGTGCCCTCGGGAAACAAGAATTGAGGCACCTTTTGACCCACGGTTCCTCCACTCAGACCCCATGTTCGAGTAGGAGTATCAGAAAGCCAGAGGGAAAGCGGATCCTTGGACTGATTGTGGAGCTCGATGTATTGAAATCCCTCAGTATCCGGATGATACATCACTTCGGAAATGAGCAAGGGAATGAAACTTGATCCAAAATTTTTTAGACCAAAACTCTCGGAGAATTCGGGTTGAAAATAATCAACACCCTCGGAGGTTCGAGACCGGCCGAAGGACACGTTTTCATCACTCCCCTCAAAGCGTACCCCATGGGAATAACCAGTAAGCTCTCCCTCGGGAGTCGCGGAAAAGAGATAACAACGATCACCTTTTGAGCTGAGTGCCATCTCGCTGCCTGCCGCACAAAAATCAACCTCGTCTACGACCAGGTATCCTTTTGCCGGGACAACTGTATTTTCGGGGAACTTATGTTTATATGGTCGGCTTCTTTTATAACTGAGCCACCAACCGGTAATGCTTACCGCAGCTGAGGTTGGGTTGTAGATCTCAACGCGGTCTACCAACTGCCCGGCAGACCGGGACCGAAATTCGCTGATAACGAGTGGTGGAATTTTAGGATCAACCTCTTCCCTACCGGGTGACCCAAGTCTCGCGGCGCTTGCTCGCCACGTGCTGAAATGCTCTGGATCCGCTCCGGGTGCGAGGGACCTTCGGGTAAGCGAAAACCCCACCTTGGGTTTTCGCTTTTTAAAATAGCCATGATTATCCGGAACCGCAGGCCAAGGGTAGTGCGTTTCGTAGCGCATCTGGGTCGCAATGCCACCGTCGGGGCCAATCAGTGCGATTCGACCTATTTGATTGTTAAATCTAGAAGCCATCTCACCGTGGAACGGAACCTCGGGATACAGACTTTGAAACTTTTTCGCGTCAGCAGCAACAACAACAAATCCTCCCGGCGATACGACAACGCCTTCAGGAAAAGTAAACTTGTTATAAGCATCAGTCCCCTCTTCGGTGAAATCTACAATTCGCAAGCCAGAGAGATTCAAGCCAACTTCTCCGGTATTCTTAAACTCAATGAATTCTTCATACTCGGACTCGGGAGGACCATTCGTAGGATGAAACATGATTTCAGTGACCAGCAGTTTCGAAAAATCCTGGTCGGCAATAAAAGTCGCGGTTTTCAGTTCACTCCAATCCTCTCCTGATTTCACCCGGCACTGAACCACCATGGATCGGTTGGCCGAGAGAGGACCACCAAAGTCGTGAGATTCAAATGAGTCTGAGTATACTTGGACACCTGAACGAACGCTCCCATCCTCCCCCCGTGGATCAGTCCCGTCAGTAGTGTAAAAAATTGCCCCGGTAGGGTTTTGGTTCCTCAACTTCACCAGAGTTGGGGCCACAAGCTCACCGGATTCAGGAAAAACCCCTGGTGGTTCGAGAGCGGGTGAATGAATCGTGAACGCGACAAAGCAGAGATTGAACAGAAAAAGGGAAGTCCAAGAGACTGCGGCTTTCCTGAAGCGAACCATCCTCAAATATTAGAGTCCGACCGACAACTGTCAAGGTGGGCTGAATGCCCGCGATCACAAGCTACGCACACTTCCCCGCCTTCGTCTCACTTCCTCTCTCCAAGCTCCGCCTTGGCTTCCTTGATCAGCTTGGTTAACGCCATATCCAGATCTCCCTTCACTTGGCTCACATGTCTGATCACTCCTTTGTGATCGATGATGTAGATTGTCGGCCAACCGGCGATGTCCCACTTGCTGGAGATCGGGCCACCCACTTTTTCGTCCCGGAAATTACGCCAAGTAATCGTGCCATTCTTGACATACTTCGAGAGCGTTTTCGGAGGATCGGTGTTTACCCCAACCAAGGCGAAGGGCTCGCCTTTCCACTTCTCAACGAGCGACCGCTCGAATGGCAGCATGCCACGGCATGGGCCTCACCACATTCCCCAAAAGGGCAGAAGCACGACCTTGCCCCTGTATTCACTTAGGGTGATTTTCTTCCCTTCAGAATCGACCCCCTCAATTTCGGGGGCTTCACACCCCACCACTAAATGAGTGATCTTATACTTCAAGTCCGCGACCCATTTCTCCACAAACTCATTGACTCCCTCTTCCTTCTCCAGCTTCTCCAGGATTGCCTTGGCCTCGTGATTTCTCGCCGCACGTTCGGCATCATTCAGCGTTAGATTCCGCTGTGCATCCTCAGCCACGGTCAAGGCAAGGCGAAATCTCGCTTCCTGATGAACCCTCCCTTTGGGCAACTTCCCGATGACTTCCTCCAATTGCCCCTTCTCCCCATAGAAACTCAAAATCCGGACATACTTCAGCATCAACTGATCATTCTTCGGAAGCTTCCAAATCACCTCTCCCACTCGCTTCCTCTCTTGAGCGAAGCCATTCTCGATCACCCAACCGATGACCTCCGCCGCTCCTTCTTCAGTCAAATCACTCCTCACCAGATCGAGCACCTTCATCACCTCCACATCGTTCCTCTTGGACTTACTAATCAATTCCCGTGCGTCCTTCACTCCTCCTAGGAGCGACCCCATCGCCAAGCCCATAATCGCCATCGCCAATCTCGCTGTCATCATCCCACCCTATCAGCCGCCTCCTGATAAAGAAACATCCAAGTCCACGAGTTACATTGCTTTTAAGTTGTTCCGTGCGCTGTGGATGGGTTCACGGTCTTGTGAGATGGCAGAGAGTAATGAGTCTTTTTCCTTGGAGTTATGGGATTAAATCACTACCGTCCCGACGTCATGCAAATTAGTGTAATTATCACGCTCGCTGTAACTCTTTCTCTGCCGTCAGGTGCAGCCGTTCTCTGGAGGATAGGCAGCGATGATGGAGATCAAGATGGATTAGGCGACACTAATTTTAATGACTCGGCTGAGTTTAATGGTGCTGGGTTCAATGTTTCTGGAGTTCAGGAAAACGGGAATCGTAATGTTCTTCCAGGAAGTGCATTCAACACTGGTGGAACCAACAATAATCGTGACACCGATGATGATTATTATTTCGCTGGATCCTATTTTACGGTTGTCGATGGAGGTAACTACAATCCAGTCGGGACCATTTTCCCAAACGAGTCATACTATGAGCGCGCTATCACTAATTCCGACCGCAACATGCGCTGGCACTTCAATGTTCCAGAATCGATTGCTGAATCCGATACCTTTACTTTCTCGATTGATTTTTACCAAGTCGATCAACAGAATGCAGTGAGCAATAGCTCAGGATTTGAACTTAATCTCTTTGTGGACGGAGTACAAATCGGAGATATGCAAAGGCTCAACAAAAGGAGGGGTCAGGATCCGGAAGGCTGGCAATTTACCTTAGATGATTTAGGTGGACCAGCTCAACAGGGCCCGGGATTTGATCACTATATCGAACTTAGAACAATGCCATTTGGGTCAGCTCGCTGGGCAAGTTTGGATTATGTTCAGCTTGAGGTGTCGTCCGAAATTCCAGAAGTTTCATCCACTCTTTTTCTTATTGGGGCCGCTGGCCTTGGTTTCATTCGCCGGCGGAGGTAGATCAGGACGTGTGAATTTAAAATGAACTGAAGCCCGAGAGGGCGGCAGCCTCCTCAGGGCGCGTTGTTGAGGAGATCGGAGAGAGGGCGAAAGGGGGATGGGGGAAAGAGGGGCTGAGATGATGTTTTGGTTTGGCTCTCGTGGGGGATTACGGTGGGAAACGTCTTTGCTTGGCCCCAAATTTCAAAGAAACCGGAAGATTTTAGCACGATTTCTATGGAATGAGAGCCTGGATTTTCAGCCCGCATTGCCACGATCAGCTCTTCTTTCCTCGCTCTATATCCTCTGTGATGAAGTCCCCCGAGATGCCCGAAAGGATCCATTGGCTGAGCGGCTGAACCCTCCGATAATAAACCAAGCAGGAACAATCTGTGCGAAACCTGTTTTTTTTGGGAACAGGTCCAAGTTAAAAAAGATCAAAATATCCTCGAAATCGGGGCTCGTATTCAAGAGAGTCTGGGGGGCTGCTGCGCCTCCCCAGAGATGGGTGCAGCGAGAGGACTCTAGCAAGGGATCTTCTTAACTCCCTCCGATCTTTATCCCTACTATTAACACGATGAACAAAACATCCACGATCGCCACCCTCGCCGCACCATTCGCGAGCGCCCTCACCATCATCTCGGCTCAAGCAGCCATTTCCGTGGTCAATGCGGACTTCAGCGGAGTTCCGGACACAGGTTCGCCCGCCTCCCCGCTCGAGAGCAACCCTTACACATTCTCATTCGATGCCGGCGCGACGGCCGACAAGCTCATCGTTGCTCTCAGCTCCGAACTCTCCGGGCCGGGGCCAACCGTCATCACCTACAATAACGTGGCGCTCACACCGGTCACCGGCACGATAAACGGCAAGGCACAGGGAATCTTTTACTTGGATGCCCCCTTCACCGGCGGAGCTGCCGATCTAGTCATCGACATGACCGGTTTCAACGTGGTAAATGGCATCGGCTTCGGCGTGACCTCAATCTCTGGCTCTGCTGCCGGCGTCGATGTGGCCAGCGCTTCCGCCGGGCTCTCGACATCTCTCACCCCAAGCGTCGCGGACAGCTTCGTCATGTCCAACTACGCATCCAATGCAGGGGATGTTCCAACCGTGCCCTCAGGCCACACTCAACTCTACACAAGTGGTAATATCGGATCGGCTGATGGTGCCGCGGCCTACCTGAACGGCGTCGCCGCCGGTCCACTGACGATCACCTACGGTCAGACCGGTCCCAGCAGCAACGCAACGGCTGCCGCAGCGTTCTCCCCCTCCGCTATCCCGGAGCCCTCCACCGCCGCCCTTCTTGCTCTTGGTGGACTTGCTCTCATTCGCCGCCGCAGGCATTAGGGAGCCACCGATTCGAATTCCGGTATTTTTTTCAGTCCCCTCTGCAAGCTGATAGCGACTTGTTGGGCGCTGCCTGCTCGTCCGCCTTGGTGATAGTCCAATGATTGCGCAGTTATTGCCCAACCTATTTCCGAACAAGCCCTTACCTCACAGAAAACCTCTTCAAAAAAGTCCATGAATCGCAAACCTCTCCTCCCTTTCGTCGCTCTGGCGGCACTGACCTCGGTCACCCTGTTGTCTTCGGTTGCTGCGGTGCCGGTCACCGTCCTCAATCAGGCTTCTGGCGTGGTTGTGGACACAGGTTCGCCCGCCTCCCCGCTCGAAAGCAACCCTTACACATTCTCATTCGATGCCGGCGCAGCGGCAGACAAGCTCATCGTCGCTCTCAGCTCCGAACTCTCCGGACCGGGTCCCACCGTCATCACCTACAATGACGTGGCCCTCACACCGGTCGCCGGCACGATTAATGGCAAGGCCCAGGGAATTTTTTACTTGGATGCTCCCTTTACCGGTGGAGCCGCCGATCTAGTCATCGACATGACTGGTTTCAACGTGGTGAACGGTATCGGCTTCGGGGTAACCTCGATCTCCGGTTCCGCCCCTGGAGTTTCCGCGGGCAACGTGGCCGCCGGAACAGAGGTCGAACTCGCCGTCCTGGCCGTGGACAGTTTTGTCATATCCAACTACGCCTCAAATACAGGCGGTATTCCAACCGTGCCTGTGGGCCATGTGGAACTCTATAGCAATGGCGATATTGGATCGGCAGATGGAGCCGCCGCCTACCTGAACGGGGTTGCCGCTGGACCGTATACAGTTAGCTACGGTCAGCCGGGAGAGCTCGCCGGCAACCACACCTCCGCTGCGGTCTTCGCGCCATTCGCCGCACCGCCGCCGATCACCGTCCTCAATCAGGCTTCTGGCGTAGTTGTGGACACCGGTTCGCCCCCCTCCCCGCTCGAGAGCAACCCTCATACGTTCTCATTCGATGCCGGCGCGACGGCCGACAAGCTCATTGTCGCTCTCAGCTCCGAACTCTCCGGGCCGGGGCCAACCGTCATCACCTATGATGACGTGCCGCTCACACCGGTCGCCGGCACGATTAATGGCAAGGCCCAAGGAATCTTTTACCTAGATGCCCCCTTTACCGGTGGCGACGCAGACCTAGTCATCGACATGAGCAACTTCGAAGTGGTCAATGGGATCGGATTCGGTGTCGTGTCCATCGCAGGTTCCGCTCCCGGAGTTGACTCGGGCAGCGCGGCGGCGGGAACGGAGGTCTCGCTCACCGCCCCGGTCGCCGGCAGTTTCGTCATGTCCGCATACGCATCCAATGCTGGAAGTGTCCCGACCGTTCCGATGGGCCACACCCAGATCTACACCAATGGTAACATCGGTTCCGCGGACGGTGCCGCCGCTTATCTGAACGGCGCGGCCGAGGGGGCGCAAACGTTGACCTACACCCAAACCGATGCCGTAGCGAACAGCACCGGTGCCGCCCTGTTTTTACCCGTGATTAAGCCGACCGCACCCACCATCACAGAATTTACGCTCGACGGATCCAACGTGACCTTAGGTTGGACTTCCCGCGACAAGCGCTTTTACACCGTGAGGTTCTCACGCGATCAAGTCGATTGGCGGGGCGACATCGACGACAGCATCGAACCCAATGATGGCGATATGACCACCTTCAGCTTCGATCTCAATGTATTCGGGCTCGGGAACGAGCCGCGGTTATTCTTCCGCGTCGACGAGCGCGTCGACGAGAGGTAACCCTCTCTCCAACGTGTCCACGGTGCAGCTCGAGATCTGCCGCCTGATCTTGGTGGCTACAACCACTGGTTGCCGGCGATCAACATGGACCTGTAAAAGCTCTCAAACCGAGCTATCCTTCATCCATGAGAGCAAATTCGAACCAGATCCCCTGCATTCTGCTGGCTGCGATCCTTGCAGCGGCGCCGCTCTCGTTCGCCGCCGGAATCGACGTGATCAAAAGCGATTCGCTGGTCGAGCTCGGGCCGTTGGGTGGAAGTTCCACAACCTTCTCGTTCGACGCCGACGCTTCAGCTGACCTGCTGGTTGTTGCGCTCAGTCACGAGAAGAGTGGGGGAGCCTACTCGGTCACCTACGCCGGTGAGACTCTGGACGGAGCGGTATCCGGCGGGTCCGCCGATATCTGGTATCTGGACCTAGCGGCCGGCAACTACGCGGGTGGGGCGGCAGACTTGGTCATCGACTACTCCGGAATTGCGACCGTGAATGGCGTCGGCATCGGGGTTGTTTCGGTCAGCGCGGAGGGTCAAGCGGTCGAGCTGCACGCTACCGGCACCGGTGACGATGGTTCGGACATCGTGAACATCACCACGACCGCGGACGATGCCCTCTTGGTAGCGAGCTTCAATGCGAACGGAGGCGGGGCGATGGCGGTGGGCGCGCCGCTGAGCGAGATCTACGCGAGCGGCAACATCGGCTCGTCCCGGGGCGCGGCGGGCTTTGAGGCCGAGGTCGCGGCGGGAACCCATGCCTATTCCTGCTCGACGAGTAATCCGCGAAAGGCAGTGGCCGCCGCTTTCGTTGTCCGGACCGACGAATACTCCGGATCGATCGCATTCGTCGATCCATTCACCTTCACCCCGGCGACCGGCGCCAACAGCGGCGACGAGAACCAGGGGATCCCCGACCGACAAGCGGGCAGCACGCTGACTTCAACCTACACGGAGACCGACGACATCGGGCACCCGAGCAATGGCCTGCTCCTCGAAAACGACAACGCGCGGTTTGGGCCAAGTGATGTCCTGCTGGTGCGCACCAAAGCGATTGCCTCGGCGAGCCAGACCGCCGCCGACCTGGACCGCGATTTTGGCGCGATCCTGACTGGGCGCAAGTGGCAGATCGAGTTCGACGCCTACGCGGCGCGCAACAGTGCGGCGGTGACCGACGAGTGGTTTGCAATCTCGATTGGCGACGTCGCTGTCGGCGCCGGGGAGGCTGGCATCCGCGGGCCGAACCATCCATCGGCTGATTTTGCCATCCTCCTGCGTGGCGACGGCAGATTCACCATCTGGATGGACGGGGCTTTGGTCGACTCCGGGCTCCATTCGTCGACCGACCGCTGGGGGGACGTCTACCACCTAGAGATCATCGTCGATGAGATCGGTCCGACCCCGCAGGTGTCGGTGGTCTACTCGATCGGCGGAACCGCCCTAACCCTCGGGACCTGGCCGGTGACCTGGGACAACCTGACCAACCGCCTTATCGAGCTCCGCGCCCACCAGGGCGGGCAGGAATCCGAATCCCCGTTGATGGATGTGCGGGTGGACAACCTGACGATCGAGGTCACCCAAGACATCGAGGCCCCGCCGGTCTTGCTCACGCCGGTCGCCGGCGGAGAGGCCTGGACCGGCGATCCGATCTCGCTTTCAGTAGCTGCTGCAGGCGCCGGACCGATCACCTACCAGTGGCAGCTCGACGGGGTGGAGATCCCTGGGGCGACCGACGCAAACTACCTGGTCGATGTGGCTACGCTCGCGGATGCCGGGCTGTATGAGGTGGCGATCACCAACGCCTTCGGCACGACCACCAGCCAGGCGACGCTCGACGTCTTCTTCCCGACTCCTGAACAGCGCAGCTTCGAACGACTGAATCCGAGCAGTCGCCGGTCAGGCATCATCGTTTCGGAAATCCATTACCACCCCGCCGCCTCGACCGCGGCGGACCAGCTGGAGTTCATCGAAATCTACAACAGCGAGCCCTGGCCCACCGACCTCGGCGGCTGGCGCCTGAGCGGCGATGCCGACTTCGTTTTCCCCGACGGGACGACCATCCAGCCGCTAGATTATCTCGTCGTGGCTCGTTCGGTGACCGATGTCGAATCGACTTACGCCATCACCGGCGTGTTGGGTCCATTCACCGGCAGCCTCCCCAATAGCGGTGGGAGCGTGCGCCTGCGCAAACCCTCCGGTGCGATTGTCTGGGCGACGGACTACGACGACCGGCACCCGTGGCCGATTGCTTCCGACGGCACCGGGCATTCCCTAATTCTGGCGCGCCCATCTTACGGTGAGGCGAGTGCCCGCGCCTGGTCGGCCAGCCACCACGTAGGGGGATCGCCCGGCGGTCCGGACCCCATCCCCTCAGGGGCGCTCGATCACCCCGTTATCAATGAGGTGCTGTCAGACTCGGTCGAACTCCACAACCCGAGCCCGCTCACGGTTGATCTGTCCGGCTGCTACCTGAGCAACGCGCGCGACCTTTTGACGAAGTTCCAACTCCCGGCCGAAACACTGATCGGACCGCAAGGCCACCTGGTGGTCGATGAGGCGGCGCTCGGCTTCGCGCCCCGTGCCGGTGGTAGCATGCTGTTCCTCACCAGTGCGGACGGCCAGCGCGTGCTGGACGCCATCTCCTTCCCCACCGCAGCCACCGAAACCGCGCTCGGGCGCTACCCGGACGGCAATCCAAACACTCGCCTCAGACCGCTGGTGGCACCCACCCCGGGGGCAGAGAACGCCCCTGAGGCGATCCCGGATGTCGTCATCAACGAAATCTTCTTCCATGCGCCGATGACCCAAGCCGGCGCCGGTGACTGGATCGAGCTCCACAACCGCTCTGGGGGTAGTGTGAGTCTTGCGGGGTGGAGCTTCACCGATGGGATCGATTTCACCTTTGGCCCGGCGGCCACCATTCCCGCTGGAGGCTACCTTGTGGTCGCCGAGGACCGGGTCGAGCTGTTGACCAATCACCCATCGCTCCCCGGAACGCTTGTCGAAGGCGAGTTCTCCGGGGCACTCGCCAATGTCGGCGACCGAATCACACTTTCCAGACCCGATCCCGCTGCCGGGGGGAATCTGATCGAGGTCGATACACTCGATTACCGCGACCAGACCGCTTACTCGACACTCGCCGACGGCCGCGGCAGCAGCCTCGAGCGCCGTGATCCCGGCGCACCATCCCACCACGAGTCAAACTGGGCCGACAGCGATGAGAGCCGCAAGGCGGAGTGGACGACCGTCGAGGTGACTGGAACGCTGGCGCACGGCAACACCACGGCCGAGGCCAACCCGCCAGCCGATGTTCAATTTTTCCTGCTCGGGGAGGGCGAGGTGCTCGTCGATGCAGTGGAGGTAATCCCGGACGGTGGATCAGACCTCGTCACTAACGGCGGGTTCGAGAGCGGCACGAGCGGGTGGGATTTTGACGGCAGCCACCGCGACAGCCGGGTCGAGGCCGGGGACGCCTTCGCTGACTCGAACGCCCTGCGACTTGTGGCGAACCGCCGTGGCGATCCATTGGCCAACCGCGTCCGCGCGAGGCTGGCCGCGAACATCCCGACGGGGACCGTGGCCACCTTGCGCGCCAGAGTTCGCTGGCTGAAAGGCCATCCCGAATTTGATCTACGCCTCAAAGGCGGCTGGCTAGAGGGCGCGCAGACGCTCATCGTCCCAACCAACATCGGCACACCGGGCGCATCAAACAGCCGCGCCGAAGCCAGCGTTCCGCCTGACCTTAGCGGCGTCGTGCACCGGCCGGTGTTACCGATCGCCGACCTGCCGGTGCACGTCTTCGCAGCGGTCGCCGACCCCGACGGGGTAGCGGGGGTGACCCTGAACTACCGGATCGATCCGGCGACAAGTTTCACCTCCGTGCCCATGCATGACGATGGGCTCGGCGGCGACCAACTGGCGGGGGACGGTGTCTTCACCGGGCGCCTTCCAGCCCAGGGCGACTCGGTTCTCGTCGGGTTCTATGTCGAGGCGGAAGATAGCAATGGGGCGGCCTCAACGTTCCCGCCCGATGCTGCCGCCAACGGATCTGAATGTCTGGTGCGCTTCGGCGAGCCGCCGCAGCCCGGGCCCTTCGGAACCTACCGGTTCTGGGTTTCCGAGGCGACGCTGGCCGACTGGATCGCCACGCCATTCCTAGCCAACGACCCCTTCCCGGCAACCCTCATCTATGGCGACCAGCGCGTGCTGTATGATGGCGGCGCTTACTACGCAGGGGCGCGGGATTACAACGACTCGCCACTTGGCAAACTCACCGGTTACGATCTCATCATGCCGCCGGGGAAGAAGGTGCTCGGGACAGACAAGTTGACCATCGACCTGCCAATCCGCGATGTCACCAACCAGCGCGAGCAGTTAATGTATCACTTCCTCGACTTGCTCAAGCTCCCCTCCCTGCACCGCCGGGACATCCAGTTGTTCGTCAACGGCCAGCGCCGCGGGAAACTCTACCACGACGCGGAACAGCCGGACAGGGTGGTGGTCGAATCGCATTTCCCCGGCGATGACGGGGATCTCTACAAGCTCAACAACGACCGCGAGGGAACCGACGACTCGAGGAGACTTTCGACCAAGCGCCGCCCGCGGCTGGAAAAGTACGAGGCCGACGGCCAACTGCAGTTCGGCCGATACTTCTGGAACTTCGGCCCACGCGCCCGGGGCGCGAACACCCGCACCGAGATGCAGCCGATCTTCAACTTGATCACGGCTGCCGACTCCGATCTGCCGAGCTATGCCGAGGACCTGGCAGCAATCGTCGACATCGAGAACTGGATGCGCACCTTCGCGATGAACGATCTGGCGTCGTTCTGGGACGGGTTCGGCAACCCGAACTACAAGAACACTTACCTCTACAAACCGGAGACTCGGGGGTGGACATTGTTCAGCTGGGATTTTGATGTCGGCCTTGGCGTGTTCAACGATCCGGCAAACGCCCCCCTGTTCGCCACCAATGTCGATCCCAATGTCAGGCGGATATACACCGTGCCGGCGTTTGAGCGCGCCTACTGGCGCACCATCGACGAGGCATTGGGCGACTGGTTCAGCGGCGCAGCCGTAACGCCGCGGCTGCAACAACGGTTCGACGCCTACCAGGCCGCCGGGCTGAAGATCACTTCCCCGTTTGTCCCAAGCGGCACCGGGATGTCGATCCCCGCCTGGATCGACGAGCGCCGCATCTTCATCGAGGGCGAGTTCGCCGGAATCGACGATGGCTTTGCCATCACCTCCCCGGCAGACAACAGCAGCACCGCCGTGTCGGAGATCACGATCACCGGAACTGCCCCGGTCGCCGCCGCTACTATCGAAATCAACGGGCGCGAAATGGTACCCGATTTCTCCTCGCTCACAGGGTGGTCCGCCCGGCTCACCCTACGCCCCGGTGAGAACTCGCTCCTCGTCCGCGCCCTTGACTTGCAAGGCAATGAGGTGGCGAGCCAGACGGTCACGATCGAGTTTACCGGCAGCGCGGACTGGCCGGACCTGCGTATCAACGAGTGGATGGCCGACAACGCCAGTACCATCGCCGACCCCGCCGACGGGGATTTCGACGACTGGATCGAACTTCACAACCCGACGGATTCTCCGGTCGACCTCGAGGGCTGGTCGATCACAGACGATCCAACCAATGCTGCCAAGTTCGTCTTTCCAAGCGGCACCAGCATCGCTGCCGGCGGCTTCCTCCTGCTTTGGGCAGACGACGAGAGCGACCAGGGCAATCCACCCCCCCATCTGAACTTCAGGCTGTCGGCCGGTGGGGAAAGCATCGCGCTTTTCGCCCCGGACGGGACGCAGGTCGATCGCGTCGACTTCGGCGACCAGGCGCAGGATTTCAGCTACGGCATCCCCGATGGTGGGAGTGCGGCGGAGCGTGGCGTCCTGGCTAGCCCATCGCCAGGTGGTCAAAACAACAGCGCGCCGCCGGCGATAGATCCGGTGGTTTCGGTGAACGGAGAAAGCGTCGACCTGCGCATCCATTCCGCCCCCGGCTTTACCTACACCGTGGAGGCGAGCACGGATCTTGCCACTTGGATCCAGGACGGAGACCCGGTGACCGCCATCTCGGCATCGCTCACCTTTAAACTCGACCCGACGGACGGCGAGCGTCTTTTCGTCCGAGTGCGCCGTTCTCCCCAGTAGGGTGATGAGCACGGGAAATTTTTTCCAAGCTGCTCATCGGTGATTCCACTGAGCCAAGAGCTTCGAGATTCCTGTGCTTTGTGGGGTTGCGGCTTTAACCACCCCCCCACGGCACGAAACGAAGCGGCGAGGGGGTCACGGCCCCGCCCACGCCTCTTATTGGCAAGCTTCGCACTCCTCGCCGTTCATCATCGCTTCGATGCTGCAAGCTTTCACTTCTTCCGGGGTATATTGCTTTTTCTCAGCCTTGGAGACGGTTGATTTCTCGATGTCGCTACCTTGGCGGGTGCGGAGGTAGTAAGTGGTCTTGAGGCCAGTATGCCAGGCGTGGCGGTACATGTGGCTGAGAGACTTCATGTCGGGCTTCGCCAGGAAGAGGTTTACCGATTGGGATTGATCGATCCACTTTTGGCGTCTTGCGGCTGCGTCGATGATTGCTTGGTAGCCGACTTCGAAGACGGTTTTGTGCTTGGCCTTGAGGTGCTCGGGGATTCCTTCGATGTCGGCGAGTTCGCCGTTGAAGTATTTGAGCTGGTCGATCATTTCGGAGCTCCAGAGACCCTCCTTTTTGAGGTCGTTAACGAGGACTGGATTGAGGACAGTGAAGTCGCCACCGAGATTACTCTTCACAAACAAGTTGGTGTAGTTGGGCTCGATACAGGGAGTGGTGCCCATGATGTTTGAGATGGTGGCGGTTGGCGCGATGGCGAGGACGTTGGAGTTGCGCATGCCGTTCTGGGCGATGCTCTCGCGGACGGGACGCCAGTCCATTTTGCCGCCACGGGGAACTTCAACCTTCACTCCCCTCTCGTCTTCCAGGAGATCAACGGTGTCCTGTGGCAGGATACCGCGGTCCCACTTGGAGCCTTTGTAGGAATTGTATGTTCCACGCTCTCCGGCGAGTTCGCTACTGGCGCTGTAGGCGTAGTAGCTGATCGCTTCCATGAACTCGTCGTTGAATTCAACGGCGGCTTCGGAGGCGAATTGAAGGTTCTTCTTGAAGAGGGCATTCTGAAGACCCATCACGCCGAGCCCGATGGGACGGTGACGGCTGTTGGCGGTCTTGGCGGCCTCGGTAGGGTAGAAGTTGATGTCGATGACATTGTCGAGAGCGCGGATAGCCACGGTGACGGTCTCGCGGAGCATGTCGTGATCAAGCATGCCATCCTTGGTGATGTGGGTGTCAAGAACGACGGAGCCTAGGTTACACACAGCAGTCTCTTCATCGGAAGTGTTGAGAGTGATCTCGGTGCAGAGGTTGCTGGAGTGAATGACGCCGGCGTGGTCCTGTGGGCTGCGGAGGTTGCAGGGATCCTTGAAGGTGATCCAGGGATGCCCGGTTTCGAAGATCATCTTGAGCAAGCGCTTCCAGAGATCGATGGCCTCGACCTTGCGGGACCAAATCTTGCCCTCCTCGGCCAGCGCTTCGTATTCGATGTAGCGTTGCTCGAAGGCCTTACCATAGAGATCGTGAAGATCGGGGCATTCATTGGAGCGAAGAAGAGTCCACTGCTGGCGGGCTTCCATTCGCTTCATGAAGAGGTCGGGAATCCAGTTCGCGGTATTCATGTCGTGCGTGCGGCGACGTTCGTCACCGGTATTCACGCGGAGCTCGAGAAAGTCCTCGATGTCATTGTGCCAGGACTCGAGGTAAGCGCACCCGGAACCACGACGCTTGCCACCCTGGTTGACGGCGATGAGCTGGTCGTTATGAAGCTTCAGGAAAGGAATGACGCCTTGGGATTCTCCATTGGTGCCCTGAATGTAACCTCCGGTGCCGCGAACAGCAGTCCACGATCCACCGAGTCCCCCGGCCCACTTGCTTAGGAAGGCATTTTCGGCAATGCCGCGATGCATGATAGACTCGATGGAGTCATCGACCTTGTAGAGGTAGCAGCTCGAGAGCTGGGAATGGAGGGTGCCGGAGTTGAAGAGCGTTGGGGTGGAGGAACAAAAGCGGCGGCCTTTGTAGAGGTTGTAGAGGCGGATGACCCAGTCTTCGGCGTTGGTTTTCTCAGCCTTGAAAAGTCCCATCGCGACACGCATCCAGAAGAACTGGGGCGTTTCCATACGGCGTGGCTTATCGCCGGTCTTGTCGACGTTGAGGTAGCGATCGTAGAGGGTCTGGATGCCGAGGAAATCGAAGTCGAGGTCGGCGGAGGGATCGAGGGCATCGGCGAGACGATCGAGGTCGTACTTCTCGAGAATATCAGGCGAGATACGTTTGATCTCGACGCCATGTTTGAGGTAGGCTTTGAAGTTTTCCTTATGAGCCTGCTTGAGAGACTCGACGCCGTCTTTCTGGATGTTCCAAGGCAGGACTTCCTCGTAGATGTAAGAGAGAAGAATGCGGCCGGCAAACTTTGACATGTCGGCATCCTTTTCGAGGAGAGTCTTGGAGTTAAGGATAATGGTCTTCTTGAGGTCGCCGGCGGAAATCTCGGTGCCGATGGAGCGGCGGAGTTCCTTTTCGATATCCTCTTCGGAGACGGAGAGCTTGAGTCCGATCATGGCGAACTGGATACGCTTCTTGAGCTCGGTACCATCCCAGAAATCAGACCTGCCATCTTCAGTGGTGACGGTGACGAAAGACTCCTGCGCGGGGTCTTCAGGTTGCGCGGCATTTTCCTCGCGATGGCGGGCACGCTCTTCACGGTAGCGGAAGTAGTGACGCGCGACATCGAAGTGTTCCTGACGCATGAGCTCGTTCTCAACGAGGTCCTGAATATCCTCGATGTGAACGAAAGCCTGGTCGCCAGTTCGCACCTTGGTGGTGACGGCTTGCGCGATCTTGGCAGCAGGTGCGGGGTCGAGCTTCAGAGTGAGGAAGGCACGGGAGACGGCTTGCTCGATCTTGGTCTCGGACCAGGGGACAACGTTCCCGTTACGGCGAATAAGGCGCACGGGCATTTCCTGAGGTTCTTCGTCAATGGAAATTTCGCCAGTGCGTTCGAGAGAGCGCTTGAAAACGAGAGACTTCGCGACGTCGTGTGCGTCGTTCTCAATGAGAGCTTTTTCGATAAGAAGATAGAGGTCGTTTTGGCTAAGCTTCAAGTTGCCGCCTCGCTGGACCTGACGCATGAGAGAAGAGGAAACACGGTGTGCGACGGAAGAAACAAAGGAGCGATTCTTCTCGGAGAAGATGGCGTCTTCGGGCTCGTTGCGGGAGATGAGGAGGTCGGTGAGGGATTCGCCAATGGCATCGGCGACATCGGCGAGCGAGAAGCTTTCCTCCTGACCGCCCCTAGTAACGACGATTTCAGGAACGGGAGAGCGGAGAGAGGTGTCGAGAGTTTCACGCCAGGCGAAGGCTGATGATTTATCTGCAAAGCGGGTGGCGACGGTTTCTTTGAGGGCGAGATCTTCTTCGAGTGTAATTGAACGATACATTTGAGTGGGGCTGATGAGTTGTTAGTCAGATGTTGGAGGTCAGCAGTTATGGAGTTTGAATATTAATGGTGCTAACTTCCAGGTTGGGGTTTTTGAGAGTTTTAGGATTCGCTTCAAGATTGTTGAAAGTGACTTGAAGCCTGAGTGAAGTAATTTTGGTTTCGGCAATTACGTGATCACCTTTTTTCTGGAGGAGGTTGGTTGAGCTCTTTGAGAGTGGCTTGGAGAATGTAAAATGAATTTTTGGGTCTGACACAGACATCGGCAACAAGTCGGAAGCTTCGTTTCCAAACAGCAAGATCTTCGAGCGACTGAATCTTGCTTATCCCGAAAGCTGATGACTCCCTATCTCCGACTAATGAATTTTAGAGATCGTCGTCGGAATAGGCGGCGTCTTCTAGGGCGGAGGCTTTTTGGTATTCGGTTACTTTACCTTCGAAGAAATTTTGCTCCTTCTTGAGGTCGATTGCTTCGGAAAGCCATGGGAAAGGGTTCTCGGTGTTGCCGCCGGCGAGTGGTTCAAGATGGCAATTGACGAGGCGACGATCAGAGATGTAGTCGATGTATCGCTCGAACTCGACAATCGAGAGTCCGACCGAATCAACAGGGAGACAGTCGCGAATAAACTCTTTCTCGAGACGAACTCCTTCGGCCATGGTCTGGCGAAGGTCCTCCTTGAATTCGGGTGTCATGATGTCGGGGTTTTCGACAACGAGAGAATTCAAGAGCTGACGGAAGACATCGATGTGATTGGACTCGTCACGCAGGGTGTAGCGGAACATCTGACCAATGCCAGGAAACTTGTTCTGTCGAGAGAGGGAGAGGATCATTCCGAAGAGGCCGTAGAACTGAGTCCCTTCCATCACCTGGCCAAACATGAAAATGTTCTTAGCGAGAGCCTGCTTGTTTTCGAGGACGGTAAGATCGACATCACGACGGAGCGAGCGTGAATTGGAAACGACGAAGTTATTCTTGGCCTTGATGGTAGGAATGTCCTCAAACATGGCCTCGCATTCGTGTGGGTTGATACCGAGAGAGGAAATCATATAGACGAGAGAGTCGGCGTGAATGTTTTCCTCGTGAGCGTGACGACCGAGGACGAGCTTGAGTTCGGGAGCTGTCACAAGCTCACGGACGACGTGAAGAATATTGTCACCCACAATGCCCTCAGCAGCGGAAAAATAGCCAATGCCCATCTTGATAATCCAACGTTCGACGTCAGAAATTTCATCGCCTCGCCACTGCTCGACATCCTTCTGCATTTGGACGTCTTCGGGCTCCCAATGATTACCCTTCATTGTCTTGTAAAGATCGTAGGCCCACTGGTATTTGAGAGGCAAAATGTTGAAAAACATGGTTTCGCGGCCATTGATGACGGATTTGGCGGCAATGGCGGCGTCGGCTTTTTCTTTATCGAGGACAAAAGTGCGGTCTCCCAAGGTGATGGTTGTGGTATCGGACATGATGTAGTTTCGGCGTTACAGGCTGTGTGCTTAAGAGTCGTTAACGTTTTAGTTATATTTATGAGTTACCGACCGGTGGCGAGATGGAGACTATTCCCAAGAAGTCGTTTTCGACAAGAGGTAAGTTGCTCATGTGGTATTACCAAATTATTCACAATACAACATGTTGTATATTGGCCGGTTTCTCAGCACTTCGTGGAAAAAGCCAAAATATGGCGTTTTCTTCGATAAAATCAGGGTTAAACGGGCTCTGAATTGAAACTCTCACAAGCAGGCCAAACCCTCCTGTAGGGCCTCAAAAAAGTTTGAAAGAAAATCACAAATACTTCGGGAAGCTAAATATTCAAAAAAAGGGTGAGCTTCAGGAATACTTGCATAAAAAAAATAGGCGCTTTGCCGAGAAATTGCGGGAATTGGGAATAAAAAAAACACCTCATTAAAGCGGGGTTTCTCGATGATGATATCTTTCAGCCAAGTAGAATAACTCAGCCGAGAATCACATCACGCTATCACAATGAGCCTGCTGAAAATTGAGCCTTATGAACCCCCCTGCTCCCCTCGCTATTCCTCCTTGTTTCCCGAATACTGGCGTTTGATCGATGGCGGCTGATGCAGCGGCCACTGCAATTGCCGACTCTTCCAAAAACGAAAACACGGGCACGTCAATCAACGGGCCACTCTACCGCACAAGCACTCCGGGTAACTTCTCAAACGACGACAATACCCAGAGTCTGGAGTTCAATGGGGTCAATCGAATCGCCGAAATACTTCGAAGCGGACCTTTTCAAGGAGACTTGCGTCATCAGTGACATGATGGCCCCATTCCTCAACGTGATCACGCAGATACTCTTCGTCCGTGCATGGCCACCAGCAACGGACTTCACAACCTCTCTTTTAATCAATCCTTCCTTCATGAAAAACTCAGTTTGCGGTCAAGGCTGCGATATTGAATCGCTTCCAAAACGTGCTCTACACTCAACTCCCCTGCTCCGCCGAGATCGGCAATGGTCCGCGCGACTTTCAAAATTCGATCGTGTGCACGAGCCGAAAAATTGAGTTGCTCCATCGCTTGCTCTAACAACACGGAGCATTCCGAACTGACCTTGCATTCCTGCCGCATCACCTTGGGTCCCATGTCGCTGTTGACGCGCACACCAGGCATGTCGGCAAAGCGTTTCTCCTGCAAGCGACGACAATTCATGACACGATCCCGCACCGTGGTCGACGATTCGCTGACTTCATCGGAAGAGAGTTGCTTGTAGTCGATGAGCGGAACCTCGACATGAAGATCGATACGATCTAACAGCGGCCCGGAGATTTTCTGCCGATAGTTTTCCACCTGGCGTGGACTGCAACGGCATTGCCTGACCGGGTCACCATGAAAACCACAGGGACATGGATTAAGGGCTGCAACTAGTAAGAATTTTGTTTGGAATCGAAGAGTCCCGGCTGCGCGGGAAATGGTCACCTCGCCATCCTCGAGCGGCTGGCGAAGAACTTCGAGAGTGGAACGGCGATACTCAGGAAGTTCATCAAGGAAAAGAACACCATTGTGCGCGAGCGAAATTTCACCGGGGCCTGGATTAGTACCTCCGCCGAGGAGACCCACATCACTGATCGTATGGTGAGGGGATCGGAAAGGACGTTCGGTGACAAGACCTTGGCGGGCATTGAGAAGCCCGGATACTGAATGAATTCGTGTCGTTTCGATCGCCTCCTCCTCCGTCATCTCAGGCATAATCGTACCCATGCGTTTGGCGAGCATCGACTTGCCGGTTCCCGGCGGACCAACCATCAGCAAATTATGTCCGCCAGCGGCGGCGACTTCGAGCGCGCGCTTCACATGGTGCTGTCCTTTCACTTCATCGAGATCGGCCAAGTGATCTCTTCGCGGAGTGGAAATTCTTGGCGGGCGAGGCTCGGGAGAGAGTGTCTTCTCTCCGGTGACAAAAGCCCAGGCTTCGTGCAAGGAGGTCAACCCGTAGACTTCCAATCCGCTCACCATGGCGGCTTCTCGAGCATTTGCTTTCGGCAGCAGCAAACGACGTCGTCCTGCCGCTTTCGCTCCAAGAGCAATCGAGAGCGCGCCTTTAACCGGTCGCAGCGTGCCGTCTAATGCTAGCTCTCCAACGATGACGAGATCCTTCGCTTGCGGGAGGTTCTCCTGCTGTTCGCACGCCGTCATGGCCAGAGCGATCGGCAGATCAAAGGCCGGACCTTCCTTCTTCAAATCAGCCGGAGCGAGGTTGATGGTATGCACGCCGTATGTGTATGGCAGAGCCGAAGCGCTGAGCGCCGTCGTTACCCGCTCCCCACTCTCGCGAACCGCCGCATCTGGGAGCCCAACGATGACGATGCGACCGGCATTTTGACCGTCGGCCTCGCGGGCACTCACTTCGACTTCTACTTCGACCGCCTCCACTCCTCGCAGAGCTGCGCTATAGACCTTTGAAATCATAAAGAGAGGTATACTGTTCAATTAAACAGTAGTCACGCTTTTGTTTTGCGGGGTTTGAGTCTCCGGCATTTTGCGCTAAGGTCGCGCCGTGCTTCAAATCGTCTTCAATGAAATCAGTGCTGCTGAGATTTCCCAACTCGATACTCTCGAGCAACTGGAACTCCTCGATGAATTCAAGGTCACCGAAGACGATCTGGAGCATCTCGATGATGAACGCTTCGGTAAAATCGAGCGTGACGGCAAGACCCTCTACCGCTTTCGCACCCTTGATTGGCGCTTTTATTTCGAAGTCGTCGACGAGCAAGTCGTTGTTCACCGCGTGCTCCACAAAGGTACCTTTTCCGACTTCCTCTTCCGCTCAAAACTCCCCCTCGGTGAGGATGAGGCGCTGGCCGACTCCAAACACTTCTGGAATCTCATCGACGAAGGCCGCCAGGCGCGAAGAAATTAACAAGCAAACACTGAAAAACGCTCGAAAAAGCATCCGGTCGGACTAGGCCAATTGCCTTGATTCGCAACCTCAATCGGCTCTTCATCAAAGTTCGGGACCTGAAGAGAAATTTGGAGTGGTCGGGGAGACAGGATTCGAACCTGCGACATCTGGTTCCCAAAACCAGCGCTCTACCAAGCTGAGCTACTCCCCGCCATTGATGAGGGCGGGAAACTGGGTCAGCCGAACAATAAAGGCAAGTCGAAATCTCATCGAATTACGCATCTTTTTCCTCTGAGCTATCGGTCTTGGATCCACGAAACTCACGAAATAGACGAAAACCAAGAGAATCCCATTCGAGGTGATTCCAAACTTTAGTAGATTTCGCGAGTTTCGTGGTTTGCCTTCAGCAGCAGCACCAAAAATCCTCACCCTCGTCATATCCTGCCATTTCGGCTACCGCTCGGACTTTGTCCCGCCCACCGGAAACACCGACGGCGGAGAGAAGAATTGCTGATTCCCAGACTTTTCCCAGCTCGGCATTAGAGACGATGGGGCGATCTTGGCAGGTGCTCCCAATGCGCCTCGGACTGACTTCGAAGAATCCATAAACTTCCACTCCGCAGGCAAGGAGTTCCCGGGCGAGGACTTTACCAATGGGACCGGCGCCCGCGACAACAACGCCCCTTTCCATGACCTCGGGAAGGTCAGCCAGACGCGCTGCTTTCAAAGCAAGCATTTGCTTATGGCCAAATCTTGGATCGCTTCGAGTAAGACGATCACTCCGATCATGCCAGCGATAAAGTTTTTCCGGGACTCTCCCAAACCGGGCACCCCTTGCCAGTAAACGCAGCCAGAGGTCGTAGTCCTCGGCAAAGCCATTTTCCAGATAGCCACCCGCTTTCAAGAATAGCTCCTTCGACATCATCACCGTGGGCTGCACCACCGGACTCTCGACGAAGCGCTCCTTCGCGGGGTCCTTCAGCTTATTGACCCAATCAACATATCGCTGCATCCCATCACCGAGCGCTCCGACCAATTCGATTTCACAGGTCACAACATCCACCGATTGCAACAACTCAAGCTGCTTTTCGATTCGAGTCGCAGAGCACCGATCATCCGAATCCATCCGCGCCAACCACGTTCCCCGACTCTCCCTGATCGCTAAATTTAATGCGGGAAGAAGTTGTGGTTCTTCACCCAAATCCAAAACACGCAGCCGCTCATCCTTCGATGCGAGAAATCCCTCACGCACCTCGGGAAGACAACCATTCAAAACCGCAATAATTTCCAGATTCTGCCAGGTCTGCCCCAGTAAATCATCCAAAGCCTCTCTCGCCGAGGCCACGCCGGGACCGACCGGAAAAACGACCGAAACCAAATCATTCATCAAGACTCATCGCACTCAACTCTCCGTCTTCATCTACCAACAAGACCAATGGCCGGCAGCAGACTTCACAGTCGTAATCCATCTGTGTGCCATAATCCTCGGGAGCCACTTCGGACACTTCAAAGAATTCAAAACATGTCGGACATTGCACCGTCATCCCAGTCAGAATGCCCTCGTTACTGACGCTCGCAAGAACGAAAGCGCTCACCCACACACCGCACCGTCTCGATCACGCTTATCTCGCCACCGATCTCTCTACGGATAAGCCCGACGCAGGCCCGACCGACAATCATCTTCTTCTGGCTAATTTTTTTGGCTATCACTCCCGCGAGCATCTTTTCGTAAAGCTCCCCATCTTTTGGCCCAGTCCGCAGCAGTGCTACAACGTTTTTCATGGGCATCGTCAGGATCACCGCGCAACTGGCGATTCATTTCGTAGTAGCGTGTTTTATAACGAGGGCACTCTGCCCGGGCGAAACGACCCTTGTTTCAAACCAAGGTCAAAGTTTCGTCAAAGCTCTCCGCCCCCAAAAATCCCGCTTTGATAGCGTTTTCGGTATTCTCCCGGCGTCAATCCGGTCTCGCGCTTAAAGATCCGCCCGAACTGACCCTGGTCATAGAAGCCACATTCCAGCGCGACTTCCCCCAGCGAACCACTCCCACGGGATAAGATCGTGCGAGCCGCATTCACTCGGGCCCGAAGAACAAATTGCATCGGCGCAATCCCGAAGAGCTTCTTAAATCGACGATTCAACTGACTCCCCGAAACTCCCACAAGCTCCGCCAGAGAAGCCACTTCGATTTGCTCGGCGAAATTCTCCAGAACAAATTCCACCACCGGCGCGAGCCCCTGGTAGCTGGCCTTCAAATGCCCCGCGCTCTCCAGCGGCCTCATGATCCCCGCCAAACCGACGACCTCATCGCTTTTTCCAAAGAGAGGAATCTTCGTGGAGATAAACCAGCGCTGCGTTCCCAAATAATCGTAGACCAACCAAATCTGCTCGGGAATCGCCCGACGGCCTGCCATTACCTTCTTATCCTCCTCAACATAAGCCGCCGCCATTTGCGGCGGATGGAGATCAAAATCGGTCTTTCCGATAATCTCTGCACTGGCCGAAAAGCCATTCCGCCGCGCCGAAGCTTCATTGACCACCATGAAGCGTCCGCTCCTATCTTTGATGTAGAGATGAGCATCCGGCAGCCAGTCAAAGAGCGCCAAAACTTGCGATATCGATCCCACTTCCTCGAGAAAGCTCTCCCGCGCCGCCAATTGCTCCATGCGCTGATAATACAAAGAAAGAGAAACTCAATCCAAGACAAAGCATCCCCCTTACTCTACCATCCGGCACTTTCCAATGACCCGTGTCCTAATTTTCCTCACCCTGCCGCTCACCGCTGCTGGAAAGATCAGCTACAACCGCGACATCCGTCCCATCCTCTCGGAGAACTGCTTTTTCTGTCACGGCTTCGATAAGGAAAAACGCGAAGCCGGCCTTCGTCTCGACACCTTCGAAGGAGCTACCAGTCGCAAATTCTCAGCCATCGTACCGGGCAAACCCGAAGAGAGCGAATTGATCTACCGGATCTTCACCGACGATGAAGATGATCACATGCCGCCCTTCGACTCGGCCTATCGCCTTACGAGAGAGCAAAAGGACACGCTCAAACAATGGATCAAGGAAGGTGCGGAATACGAAGAACATTGGTCCTATCAAAAACTCACCCGCCCCGAAGTCCCAGCTCTCGCCAAACACCCCGTCGATGCCTTCCTTAAACGCACTTGGGACGAGCAAAAAGTCAAGCCCGTCAAAAAAGCCACCCCGCGCGTTCTTCTTCGTCGACTTTCCTACGACCTTCGCGGACTTCCGCCCGCGCCCGAAGAAGTCGCCTCCTTCGAAAAAGATCCCTCGCCGGAACACTACAAAAGGTTCGTCAATAGATGGCTCGCCTCTCTCGAACACGCCGAGCACCAGGGACTTCTCTGGCTCGATCTCGTTCGCCACGCCGACTCCAACGGCATGGTTTCCGACGAACCCATCGCCTCCGCGCCTTACCGAAAATACGTCATCGAGGCCTTCCGCGACAACATGCCCTTTGATCAATTCACCCGCGAGCAACTCGCCGGGGATCTTCTTCCCGATCGAAATGATCGCACCCTCACCGCTTCCGCCTACAACCGCATCGTCAATACGAATTGCGAAGCCGGCGTCATTGAAAAAGAAGCTCTCTATGCACTCAAGGGCGAGCACGTCCGCGCCCTTGGCACAGTCTGGATGGGCACCACCACCGGCTGCGCCGAATGCCACGATCACAAATACGATCCTATCTCCGCCAAAGACTATTACTCCCTCGCCGCCTTCTTCGACGACCTCATCGAGGCCGGCGTCTACGAACCCGGAGACCGTCGCGTTCCGCTCCACTACCTTCACGAAAAACCCGCTGACATCACTCGCGAACACCAACTCGCCAGAGAAATCGACCAAGTAAGGGAGAAGCTTTACTCCGCCGCCATCGACAAAGAGAAATTTGCGGTCTGGAAAAAGAAAATCTTCGCCGATGAAAAAGCGGCCGGAGCGGACAAGAAGCCTGTCGACTGGCCCTGGCTCCCCGCAAAACTTGGCGCGGTGCACATTCTTAAAGGAGACTTTGAGCAATTACGCCAAGGACGAAAAACCTCCGGCCCAAAAGACAAGATCACCCGTCACTACGCCGGCGAAACCCTCGTCTCCAAACCCGAAGGGACCAACAACGCCTTTTTCACCCACGTCACTCTTGATCCCAAAAACATGCCCGAGTTTGTCGGTTTCCAAATCGTTAACGGCGCCTACCGCCGCGTCGGCTGGCATCAGGACTACCACATCACCTACTTCTGGGGACCCAAAGAGCATCCACTTCTAAAACAAAACCAACCCTGGCTTTCATCGAAGAAAATCTACCACATGGGACCGCTCCCCGAAGCCGGGAAGAAAGTCCGCTTGGAGGTTCCCAAAGCCAAATTCGGCAAAGCGTCCTACGTTCCACAGGTCATGGCTTGGATTCATGCCGGTGGCACCGTGACTTGGGGCGATTCCGGCTACGTCACCACCGCGGCCCAGGCTTTTAAAAACCGCAATGCTGGATCAGCCTACCGCTACTTTTGGGAACTCCCCTTCAATCGCGATGATCGAAAGGACTTTCATTCGCTCTTGATGAGTTCACTCAAAAAGCCACGCGAAAGCCGCCGTGAGATTCACCAAAAAATCATCAACATCGCCTTCCGCGAATCGATCAACCCGGAACTCACCCAAAAACTCACCGACCTCTACCGCGAGATCTACCACCTCCGCCGCGACGCTCTTCCAACTCTTGTCAGCAAGGTCGGTTCTCCCAAGAGAACCCACGTTCTCACCCGAGGAAACTTCATGGACGAATCGGGACCGCAAGCCCTCCCCGGGCTTCCCGCTCACTTCAGCAAATCTTTCTCCGGAGACAAACGCCTGACCCGACTCGATCTCGCGAACTGGATCATGTCGAAGGACAACCCCCTCACTGCCCGCGTCTTTGTCAATCGTCTCTGGCACCAATTCTATGGACGCGGTATCAGCGAGACTCTTGAGGACTCCGGCAATCAGGGCGACTGGCCGTCACACGTTCATCTCCTCGATTGGCTTGCCATCGAATTCCAACAATCCAATTGGAACATCCGTCATATGATTCAGCTTCTGACCACCTCGGAGGCCTACCAGCTCTCTTCGATCCCAACTTACAAGCTCACCGAAATGGATCCCACTAACCGCCTTCACGCCCGCCAGGGAAGGCATCGTCACAGCGCCGAGGAAATTCGCGACTCCGCCCTTCACGCGGCCGGTCTCCTCAAGCTCACCAAAGAAATTCCCACCGCCTCCTTCTTCCCTTACCAACCCGATCCCTATTGGGCCAAATCGAACAAGGTCATGTTCGGCTCGCGATATCAAATCTGGGAAACCAACCCCGGCGACGACCAATACCAGCGTTCTCTTTACACCTTTTGGAAGCGCCAAAACATCCACCCCGCCATGCTCGCTCTTGATGCTCCAACGCGTCAGGAATGCACCGCCCGCCGCACCATCACGAACACACCCGCTCAAGCCCTCGCTCTCCTCAATGATCCGCAATTCGTGGAAGCAGCCCGTGTCCTAGCCCAAAGAATCCTGACTGAATCTTCCGGAAATCAACGAATCGACAAGCTCTTCCAGCTCACCCTCCAACGCCCCCCATCGCCCACCGAGAAAATGGAAATTCAAACCCTCCTCAAACAACTTGCCAAACAATACAAGGAAAACCCCGAAGACGCCGCCGCCCTTCTGAAAATCGGCCAGTATCCCAACATCAAATTAGATCCCATCGAACACGCTGCGTGGACTGGCGTCAGCCGGGTGACACTCAATCTTCATGAATTTTTAACCAGGAATTAAACTCAACCATTACTCATCATGAGCAATATCAATTTTCCTCGCCGCGACTTCTTCGCTCGTTCCTCTTCCGCCCTCACCGGCACCGCTTTCGCCTCTCTCCTCTTCAAGGATGGCTTCGCCCGGCAGGCCAAGGATTTCGATCACACGCCCAAAGCCAAGCGAGTCATCTACCTCTACATGGCCGGTGGCCCGTCGCAATTTGAGAGTTTCGATGACAAACCGAAGCTGAGAGAAAACAATGGAAAGCCGATCCCAAAGGAGCTGACTGAAGGGATTAAATTCGCTTTCCTCCAGCACTCCGCGCTCAAGTGTTTTGGCTCGAAAGTCGAATTCAAAGAATGCGGACAATCGGGACAGCAGATTTCCAGCCTTCTCCCCAACATTCAAAAGGTTGCCGACGACATCTGCATCATTCGTACCCAGCAAACCGATCAGGTCAATCATGACCCGGCTCACGCCTTCATGAATACCGGCACCGCGATTCCCGGTCGGCCAAGCATGGGATCTTGGGTTACTTACGGCCTCGGCCACATTGCCGACGATCTTCCCTCTTTTGTCGTGATGCGCTCCGGTCCTGAAGGACAGCCCATCCCGCAAACCGCTTGGAATGCCGGCTTTCTCCCGGGCAAACATTCCGGGGTGGAGTTCTTCTCCAAAGGAGTTCCGCTGAACTATCTCACTTCGCCCGACGGTGTCTCCCGCGCCGCCCAACGCAGCTCACTCGACACGCTCGCGAAGCTCAACAAACACCATCACGATACCGTCACTGATCCCGAGATCATGACGCGTCTGGCGCAGTATGAACTGGCCTACAAGATGCAAGCTAGTGTCCCGGACCTCGCGGACTTTTCCGGTGAGTCGAAAACGACCCGTGAACTTTACGGCGTCGGAGACAAACCTGACGGAACCTTTGCCTCCAACTGCCTCATGGCCCGTCGCATGGCTGAACGCGGCGTGCGTTTTGTGCAGCTCTATCACTCCGGCTGGGACCACCACGGCAATGTCGAAGGCGGCATGAAGTCCCGCTGCAAGGACATCGACCAAGGCTCCGCCGCTCTCATCACCGATCTCAAACAACGCGGCCTCCTCGATGACACCCTCGTCATCTGGGGCGGTGAATTCGGACGCACCCCGATGTCACAAGGCAGCGGCCGCGATCACCACACCAAGTCCGGCTCCATGTTCCTCGCCGGGGGAGGAATCAAAGGAGGGGTCACCTACGGAGAAACCGATCCCTTTGGATTCACCGCAGCCCGCGATCCCTTCCACGTCCACGACTTCCACGCCACGGCCCTCCACCTCCTCGGCATCGAGCACAAAAAACTCGTCTTTAAATATAAAGGCCGCAATTTCCGCCTTACCGATGTGCACGGCCATCTCGTAGAGAAGATTCTGGCGTAGCCTTGCAACTTCCGGTATCGACCAAGCACCCCGACCTTGTTAGAGATGCACCTCGTTTCCTTATCTCTATGAAAAACCGTCTAGTCTTCTGGGCCATCACCTGTGCGCTAGCCGGATTTATTTTTGGGTTTGACCTCATCGTCATCTCGGGTGCCGAGCAGCGAATTCAAAGCCTCTGGGGACTCACGGGGATCCAACACGGACTCGCGATGAGTTCGGCTTTATGGGGGACCGTTTTAGGAGCGATTTTCGGAGCGATTCCCACTGATCGCTTTGGACGAAAGAAAACACTCCTCTGGATTGGCATTCTTTATTTTGTCTCGGCCCTTGGGTCTGGGCTGGCACCCGATGTCACCTTCTTTTCAATTTCACGATTCATTGGCGGATTAGGGATTGGGATCTCCACGGTAGCGGCCCCGCTTTTCATCTCGGAAATTTCCCCCGCCGACCGACGCGGGCGTCTCACCGGAATGTTCCAGTTCAATATCGTCCTCGGACTTCTTATCGCGACTCTGTCTAATGCCCTGATTGCATCCATGATTGATGCCGAGACCGCGTGGCGTTGGATGTTGGGAATCGAAGCCCTCCCCGCGCTCATCTACAGCCTCATGTGCTTTTCTCTTCCCGAAAGCCCGCGCTGGCTCATCGATCGAGGAGAGCGAGATGAAGGGAAAGCCATCTTGGGACAAATCAATCCCTCCTTAAGTGACAACGAACTTGAAGCAAAGGTTGTCCAGATCGAGCAAGCCTCACACCGGCAAACAGGTTCGCCCAAGGTTTTTTGGAACCCTCTTAAACTCGCACTGATTCTCGCTTTCCTCATTGCCTTCTTCAACCAGCTCTCGGGCATCAATGCCATTCTGGGCTTCTCACCCCGCATTCTCGGCATGACCGGATTTGATCCAGGCCAATCACTCTTCAACGCCTCTCTGATCACACTGGTGAATCTCATCTTCACCCTCGTTGGCTTGCGCCTTATCGACAAACTTGGGC
Organism: bacterium; assembly: GCA_018222765.1. Taxonomy (GTDB): domain Bacteria; phylum Verrucomicrobiota; class Verrucomicrobiia; order Verrucomicrobiales; family Akkermansiaceae; genus SW10. The sequence continues at coordinate 422,117 of JAAEZT010000001.1, forward strand.
GCCGTACTTTGCTTTTTGTCGGTTCGATCGGCTACATCGTCTCCCTGACTATCTGCGCTTGGGCGTTTTCACATTACAAAGCCCCCTTCCAGGTTGCAGAGAAAGCAATCAGCTTGAAAGGAGCCATTATCGAAGTAACCAGAACCGATCTCTCGGAAGAGCGTAGAAAAAACGCAGAAGAGACTTTCGAAAATGCCCGCGTTGCGCTCGTCGAATCATCCAACGACCAAGCCTATGCGGGAAAAGGCGTCGACCTGCCCCGGGGTTTGACAAAAAAAGAAAACATCGAGATCGCTGAAGCAGCTCTCAAGGAAGCCTCCGGCAAAGCGGGCGGCGGAAGCGTCCTTGTTCTCGTTTGCATTCTGGGTTTCATCGCCGCCCACGCCGTGGGACAAGGAGCAGTGATCTGGGTCTTCATTTCCGAAATCTTCCCCGCCGTTGCCCGAGCCTTTGGACAATCGCTTGGAAGCGCCGCTCACTGGGTGTTCGCCGCTATTCTTACTTTTGCATTCCCCTTGGCCATGGAGAATTTCTCAGCCACCGCGATCTTTGGCTTCTTTGCCTTTATGATGATCCTGCAGCTCATTTGGGTGTGCATCATGGTTCCAGAGACCAAGGGAATCAGCCTTGAGCAGATGGAAGAAAAGCTCGGCAAGAAATAAGAGTTTTCCAATCCACCGATCGGGTTTAGTTACGGCCATGTATTTGACCGGATTCGCTGACGAAGCAGCTCAGGACCTCGCCACCCAGATCAAAGCCACCAAGGAAATTGGCTGGACCCAAATCTCCGCCCGGGGGGTGAACGGGGCGAACATTCACGAACTTCCGCAAGGCGAATTCGACAAAGTCGCCGACCAACTTGATGCCGAAGAAATCACCATTCCCGAGTTCGGCTCGCTCATCGGGAACTGGGGAAAGAAGATCACTTCCGATTTCGACATCACACTCGCCGAAGTCGAACGCGCTATTCCGCGGATGCAACGTCTTGGCACGAAACTTATTCGAATCATGTCCTACGCGCAGGAGCCCTGGGGCGAGGACCAGCAGGAAGAAGAACGCTTTCGTCGTCTGCGCGAAATTCATGCTCGTTTCGCCGATGCCGGTCTTCAAGCCATTCACGAAAACTGCATGAACTGGGGCGGTTTTTCCGCCGAACATACGCTACGGCTCGTCGAAGAAATTCCCGGATTGAAACTCGTCTTTGACACCGCAAATCCCGTCTTCCAACTCGATCGCTCAAAGCCCGAGCCTTTTTCCTGGCAGGATCCACTCGAGTTTTACAATAAGGTTAAGGAACACGTCGTGCACGTTCACATCAAGGACTGCACCAATCCAGCCGCCGGTGAAACCGAGCCCGCGAAATACACTCTTCCCGGTGATGGTCAGGGTAAAGTCCGCGAGATTCTCACCGCACTCAAAGATGATGGCTACACTGGTGGCCTCGCCATCGAGCCTCATGTTGCTACTGTCTTCCACGCTGTCGACGGCCAGGAACCCGACTGGCAGCAGTGCTACGATTCCTACGTGGAATACGGCCACGCCACCAACAAGATTGCTGAGGATCTCGGACTGCTTTAGATCTCAGAATGACTCCCCCTCCGGCAGCTTTGGCATCCCCGTCAGTTGCAGAGCACTCATCCCTGACTTTACCAGCAAAAGTGCAACCAAAATGATGATGACGAGAGCTAAAAATGATTCTATGGGGTTATTTTTACGAAAATCGAACCTCGCAGCGACACAATTGTTGATAACCGGGCTTGCCTAAAGAAGAAGTTTGGGAAGACTAATTACACAAGATCTATGAGTGATGACCGCTATGAAATCCGTAGCAAAATAGGCCAAGGTGGCGTCGGTGCGGTATATCGAGCCTTCGACCGCCACTTGAACCGTGAGGTTGCGATCAAACGTGTCCTGCCTGAGGGAGGTTACGAGAATCAGGAGGAGGCAACAAAGGCTATGCTGAACGAAGCGGCCTCACTTTGCTCTGTCCAGCACCCAAACATCGTCACCGTCTTTGATGCCGGTATTGATAACGACGGCCCATACGTGGTGATGGAACTTCTCTCGGGAAGAACCATCGACGAGATGGTCGATCGTGGGACCCTGACCTACCAGGATTTTCGGGAAGTCGCTCTACAAAGCCAGGAGGCACTCATTGCAGCCCAAGACCTTGATCTGGTCCACCGTGATATCAAACCGACCAACGTCATGGTCACCTGGCTCCCCAGCGGACGCTTCCAGGTAAAGCTCGTGGATTTCGGCCTCGCCAAATTTTCCCCCAAGCCCTCACCCCAGACTATCGATCACGGGGACTCCGTCTTGGGGTCAATTCACTTCATGGCACCCGAGCAATTCGAAAGAACTCCGCTCGACAAGCGCACCGACATGTATTCCATGGGCTGTGTCTACTACTACACCCTGGCTGGTGTGTACCCCTTTGACGGGGAAACCGCACCCCAAGTGATGAATGCTCATCTCCAGCATCAAATCAAACCGCTGCAGGAGCACCGCCCCGACCTTCCCGGGTGGCTCTGTCAGTGGGTCATGTGGCATCTTGCGCGCCAAATCGAAGAGCGCCCCCGAGACGCCCGTGAATCGCTCAAACTTTTTCTAATGAGCGATAACAACCCTGAAAATCCAGCCTCTCAAATCCCCCTCGTCAGCACTCCCACTCAGAATGCCGCACCACAAATGAACGTGCCTTCAGCAGCACCGGTGACTAACCCAACCAGTCCCGTCACTCCCCACGTCACGGGCCCGGTCAATACCGCCACCGCACCTCAGCCTATCCTTCCTCCTGAAGGGAGTGCCCCCTCCATTCACACCGAGGCCCAAATGGTCAAGGACCCTGTCATCCCAACTCCAGTCGAGCCCATGGCTCCCGTTCCGGATATGCCCAACGATCGCAAGCCCACCGGCGCTGCCGCGCAGGCCTCAATGGCTCCACCAAAAATAGAGGAGCCTGCCGCTGCAGCCGCACCAAAACTCATCATTCCAAATTCTCCGGTCCAAGCACCGGAAACCGAAACAAGCCCTGATCCCATCCAATCCCAGTCATTGGTGACGGCTCCTGCACCTCTCCAAGTCTCGGCTCCGACCTCTCCGGAGACACCTAAAATGTCAGAGCCTCTTCCCTCTACTACCGGAGCTGCTCCAAAATTCAATATCCCGGAGGCCACCACTCAAGCCAAGGCCGAGGAAACGTCTCCAACCCCACCGTCAGAAGCTTCCGGACCTGTAATGAAAGTCAAAGGACCCCAGTTAGAAAAAGCTGCTCCAAACCCTGTGGAAACCCCGGTTCTCGCAGTAGCTCCAACTGCAACACCAGCAGAACCTGCCCCCATTCCATCCGAAGAAACACCGGCTATCTCCATTCCTGCGAAAACAGGAATGAGCGGGGCTGCCAAGGGAGTCATTGCAGCCCTCCTCGTCGTCGGCATCCTTATTGCAGGAATTGTTTTGCTCGGCAAAAAAGCCCAAAAAGACAAAATGGCCCGTCTTGCCGAAATCACCGCACCCTTCAACGCGGGCCCCTCTGATTATCCAGAGGAGATCAAACTCACCAAGAGCGACATCACCCTGCTTCTCGATACGATCATCACTCCGGACTCCAAAGAAAAGGGCGTCAGAAAGACCTACATGGAGGCTCTCAGAATTGGTACGTCCACCGATGGATCCAACCTTGATGATGTGGTCGCCAAGTATGCTACCCGAACCCAGATGAGCGAAGATGCTCGCATCAATCTCTTCAAAGTTCTTGAACTTCGCAGTCAGTCCTCGGCTCTTCCCCACCTGATCGATTTCGCCAGTTCCACGACCGAAGCCAAACTCGGTGTAGCCGCTCTTGAAGCCACCGAAAAAATGGCCACCCCCGATGACCTTGAACAGCTCCTGGATATTGTTTCGGACGCCCAGCAAGGCGATGTCCGACGCGCCGCAGTGAGAACCCTGAAGGCCGTCATCAAAAAAGCCCCGGATAAATCGTCCTTCGCTAATCGCATCATTTCCTCCTTCCGAAGCACTACCGAGGGAGAAGTCCGGGAGCAGTTGCTACAAATATTGGGAACAGCCGGAGGAACCCGGGCAGCCGAATTAATCAGCACCCACCTCAATGGCTCGGATATGAAACTCCAACTTGCCGCAATCGCCGGACTTCGCGAGTGGCCCGATACCGGCCAATTCGAAACCCTCTCTACTTTCGTTAAGAACGAAGAGGAAGGCACCATGAGAAAACAAGGCTTCTCCGCCATGATTCAATTCCTCACGGAGAGACCGGACATCAGTGGGAGTGACCTTCCTCTCCTCTGGGATGACACCGCGCCCCTCGCCTTGAGCGAGTCAGAGCAAATCCGGGTCGTCAATGCCATGAGTAAGCAAAAAGGTGATTGGGCCCTGAAGATCCTGGATCACTTCATGCAGCGCGGCCTGACTGACCGCGTCACAGCCCGCGCCGAAGACGGGAAAGAAATTCTCAAAAAGCGTTTGTCAGCCGGAAGCAACGACGAGTAGGCTGGCTCATCCAACCCCAACGAAATCATCAAGTCATTTGACAAGGGTTCGGCGGAAAAACGCCTCCACCTTGGCTCTCACTTTCGGAGTTGCAAAAAGCGGACCTCCATGACCGGCCTCTTTGACGATATGAAACTCACTGGGAACCCCAGCTCCAAGCAAAGCTGCATGCAGTTTCCGGCTCTGATCGATCGGCACGCCCGGATCTTCGCTTCCATGCATGATTAGAAACGGAGCATCATCCGCACTCACATTATCCAGCGCGCTCGCTTCCTTCGCCAATTTCGGCACATCTTTCACTGTCGCGCCCAATAAGATTGCGCCATTGGATTTCGCGACCTGTTCTTCAGTTCGACCATTGGCCACCATATTCGGCGGCATCGTCAATAACTCCGAAGGACCAAACCAATCACAAACCGCCTGCACCCGGCTGGCTTCATCCAGACAAGGCCGCGTCCCCATCAGAGCCACCAAATGCCCTCCCGCCGACGAACCAAACGCGCCAATATGATCCGCATCCAAGCCGTATTTTTGGGCATTCCTGCGAAGCCACCTTACCGAAGCCCGGCAATCATCAATCTGAGCCGGCCACTGGGCTTCGCTCGTCAAACGATAATTGATACTCGCAACCGCAAACCCCTTTGCAGCCAACCACGCCGCATGACGCGGATTTTCCTTACTCCCATTTTTCCAGCCCCCTCCATGGACCCAAACAATCACTGGCAATGGTGAGGCCGCCTGTTTGGGGAGATACAAATCAAGTAACTGCGGACTCCCCTTTGGCTCGGAATAAACCAAATTCTTGATCACCCTGACGCCCTCCGGAACCAAGAATGCCTTTTTACGAGAGATCGATTTCAAATATCCTTCCGCCAAGATTTCCCCCAAGCGAATCACTCCGGCCGAATCGAGAACCAACTTCTTTTCCTGCTCTGGCAAATTGAGATTCTTGAGGTGAACCATATTATGGTCACTCGCGGCCAGCGACTCAAACTTCGACATCACCTCAATCTCATTCACTCGTTTATCATCCGTCGGCGCCTGCTGGCTGACGATCCACTTGAGCTTGGGCCTCTTCAAATCCTGCCGAACTTGTTCAACCGTCGACTTTAACCACTCGGGTGATTTCTTTCGATACGGAGGCATCGACATGTCGTTTTCGCCGACGTGATAAAAGATGCCTGCCAACTCAACCTGATGTCCCTTGTCCTTCAACTCTTTTACCGAGGTTCTGATGAAATCGACGAAGCGAGGATAGAGATTTCGAGACTTCGCTTCGCTCCCCTCCGGAGTCCAATCGTTCATTTGCGATCCACTGTGGGTAAATTTCGCAATAGCAATATTTCCGCTCACCTTCTTCTTCAGCTCCCGCGCAAAACTCAACTCAGGCCCAAAAGTCTCGTAGTATCCCACCGCACCCAGGGGTTCCCATTGATCTGACACTCGATACCCACCACCCAGACTGTATCTATAAGCGATTGAAGGATCATCCTTACGCAGACCTTCCGGTAGGTCCTGCACAAAAGCCCGCTCGCCTTCCATGTTACGGTGCCCCGCCATCACAAAGAGCTTCACCTTCGATCCCTTTTTGTAGGGCCATTTTTTAAGAGTCCTCTCAACCTCCTCCTTTTCCCCAATCGACTCCAAATAGGCCTCCGCATAGTTCTCTCCATGCTGCAATTGTCCTAGAGTCCCGTAGTGATAATGCAGCCCTACTCCACCTCCAATCTCAACCCCAACATGTGAAGTCGGGACATACTCCGTAAGTGGATCTGTATTCGTCACCTCCCGCTGACCCAAGCTAATGGCATACATCCGCGGTCGCAGATCCATTCCCCAAATCGTCTTGGTGCACAACTCGCCGATATAAAACTTCAACCTAGGCGACTTCAAATCCCGCCGCCAACTCGCGAGGAATTTTTTCAAATTCGCTCCGTAATTCGCCTGATACTCTTCATTGAACATATCATTCTCACCCTGGTGCCACATAAAGCCCTCCAGACGATAGGGAACCTTATTCCGATCCAATTCCGCGAGAGACTTCCGAACCACCTCCAACGCCAGAGGATACATTTTAAATCCGATCGGATCTTTTGGATTCCAATCTCCGCCTAAATGGGTCCCTCCAGCCGCCACCTTGATGATCGCGATCGGCGCCTCGATGCTCTCGGTCACCTTCCGCGCAAAACTCAACTCCGGTCCTACCACTTTGTTTACTGCTTGCAGATCAACCCAGCCTTCCGAGTTCATCTTATTCTCCCTGCCAATGGAGTAAGAAAACCTCACTCCCTTCTGTGGCTTTTCCAATCCCACGAAGGGAGGAAAGCGTTGAATATCCGAAATCTTGGAATCCGAGCCCACCATATTCGACTGCCCCGCAAAAATGAAGACCCTCACGGTCTTATCATCATCAGCGAGGACATTCCCAATGAGAATCGAGAATAAGAAACAAAAACGAAACATGGCTCCTGGATTTTTAAACACGGGGCAGCCTCTCAGATCTCGACCCTTCCTCAAAGAGTGGAATGAAAAGATTCGCCTACTCATCGTGATACCGCCAAAGCACAACACTCAAGAGCAATCCCACTCCGAGTGTCCACATCCAGTTTGGCGTGAAATGCGGATAGACCATCATCACCAACCCAATCGCCAAGGGCTGCCAGTATTCCATCTTATGCCCATACCAAAAGGCACAAAAACCAGTCAAACTAAAGAGAATGCCAAAGACAATATTATAGGTTTCAAATTCAAACATGATTCCTTCCAATAGATACAAGCTAACTCGGAATCACCGCGATACGAGGAACCTTTTCTTACCCTGATAGGCCCAGTCGACCATTCCAGTATTTTATGTCGAGGTTCCGTGTTTTCGGAGCTCTTCCTCGTCCTCACTGCAACGGTTCTCTTACCAGCCAACTGTCCCACCCGGAATCACTCCCGGGCAGATGCGGCTTTGAAACTGAATCAAACCAGTGTCGTCGATAAAAAGCTCACCCATCCCAGCGGGGACAAGCATGACCACCTCAGCCTTGCCTCTATTTCTGAAACGAAAAGTCAAAGCCCGACGGCAAAAAATGGCCCTTCAACTCTCTGAAAAGGCTAATCCCGGAAAATTGCTCCTTGATCCTTCCATCGGAAAACTACCATACATCTCTCCACAAAATGACACTTCGCAAACTCATCGTCCTCCTGATATTTTTCGCCCAGTCTCTGGGATTGGGCGCTGAATCCGTGGGCTACAATACTGACGTTCGCCCCATTCTCTCGGACAAATGCTTCCTTTGCCACGGCCCGGACAAAACCAACAATAAAGCCGGTCTGCGCCTCGACGACGAAGCCTCCGCTTACGCCGCGCTTAGGGACACGCCGGGGAAGCATGCCATCGTCCCCGGCTCACTCGAAAACTCCGAGGTTTGGCTGCGCATCAATTCAAACGACCCCGATGAAGTCATGCCCACTCCGGAATCTAATCTCGTCCTTACCGATTCCGAAAAAGAAATCATTGCCTCCTGGATCAAACAGGGTGCCGAATACGAACCCCACTGGGCCTTCGTTCCCCTCCCCAATAAAATTCCTGTCCCCACCACCAACTCCGTGGACTGGCTAAGAAACCCCATCGACAATTTCGTCGTCGCCAAGCTTCAAGCCAACGATCTCCAGCCCTCCCCCGAGGCAGATCCCCTTCGCTGGTTCCGCCGCGTTTGCTTCGACCTCACCGGACTTCCGCCGACCCAGGCACAACTCGACACTTTCCAATCCGACCTCAAATCATCTCCTGCCAAGGCTCACGAAAAAGCTGTGGATACCCTCCTCACCACCATCGAATACGCCGAGCACATGACGCTCGATTGGCTCGATGCCGCCCGCTACGCCGACACCTGGGGCTACCACTCGGACATGAATTTCACCGCCTGGCCTTACCGCGACTGGGTCGTGCGGGCCTATCAGCAAGACCTGCCTTACAAAGACTTCGTTACCTGGAATATCGCCGGAGATCTTCTTCCCGATGCCACCAAAGATCAAAAGCTCGCTACGGCATTTAATCGCTTTAATCGTATGACCAATGAAGGTGGTTCCGACGCCCTCGAGTTCTTTGTCGATGGCGTCTCCGATCGCGTCCACACCATGGGCACGGTATTCCTTGGCCTCACTATGGAATGCTCAAAATGCCACGATCACAAATACGATCCCATCACAGCCAAGGACTACTACCAGCTTTTCTCCTTCTTTAATTCCATCAATGAAAGCGGCCTCTACATCCACGGAAATATCTCCCCTCCGCCCAGCCTTCTCCTCCCCACTGATGCCCAGGAAGCCGAACTCAAAAAGCGCAAGCAACGTGTCGCCGCAGCACAACAAAAACTAGCTCAGCTCGAAAAAGATCTCGGCTCGAAATTCCGAGAATGGAAAGCTACCGTTCTCAATCCCACTCCATCAGAAGGGGAAACCCCACCAGAGCCTCTCAAGCTTTCCCTTGCCGACCTCAGCGGCCTCTTCGATTTCGACAAAGATCACAAGCAGCCACTCGAATCCCGCACACCCCCGCCTCCCGGCCCGGCAAAAAAGGACAAAAACAATCGTCTTATCAAACCCAAACCACCAAGCCTGAGCCTTGCTGACGTTCACTATACGGAAGGCCCAAAAGGTCACGGCTCGGCCATCATCCTCGACGGCGACCGTGGAGCTTCCACCAGCAACTTCTTTATCAAAGATCGCTACACCCCCTTCTCGGTTGGGCTTTGGATGAAAGACACCTTGCGCGAAAAGCGCTCCGTAGTCATCTGGCAGCGCGCCCACGGAACGGAAGTTGGCTACAACGGCATCGACTTACGCACCGAGAATGGCTTCCTGACCACACGCGTCTTTCGCAATTGGCCCGACAATGGTATCGGCATCAAAACCATCGCCCAGATTCCGAAAAACGAATGGCACCACATCACCGTCACTTACGACGCCTCCAGCACCGCCAAAGGGCTCGCCATGTATAAAAATGGCCTCCCCCTCGAAACTAAAATCGTTGGAGATAAACTTTACAAAAGTGTCAACACCAGGACCTACACCGCTGGTAATTTCACCCTCGGTGCCATCTTCCGTGGTCCAGGATTCAAGGGAGGGCAGGTCGACGAACTCACCACCTTCGACCGAGCCCTCACGCCCCTCGAAGTCCGTGATATTGCCGGCCTGGAAGACATCAACCAAAGCTCCCGAAAGGCTGCTGACAAAGATCTCTACCCCTACTACCTTTCCAACCACAACGCAGACTATCGCAAAGCCCGCGACGAATATGCCGCCGCCCAAAAGGCCCTCGTCCAACTCGAAGACACCTTCACCGAAGTCCCCGTTATGGAGGAGATGGATACCCCGCGCCCCGCCTACCTTCTCGCCCGTGGCGAATTCACCGCCGTGCGAACCGAGGAGAACAAAGTCACCCGCGACACGCCCGCCTTCCTCCTTCCCTTCCCTAAAGGCGCTCCACGTAATCGCCTCGGCCTAGCCCAATGGCTCACTCTTCCTAATCACCCGCTCACTACCCGCGTTTACATCAACCGCATCTGGCAACAACTCTTCGGAAATGGCCTCGTCAGCACGACGGAGAACTTCGGTTTGCAAGGCGACCTCCCAACCCACCCCGAGCTCCTCGACTGGCTCTGCCGCGACTTCATTAATCACAACTGGAGCACCAAGCACCTCGTCAAACAGATCGCCCTCTCCGCGACCTACCGACAAGACTCTATGCTCACGCCCGAACTCCAGTCACTCGACATCGCCAACAAGCTCCTCGCCCGCGGCCCTTCCCACCGTCTCACCGGCGAAGCAATCCGCGATGCCGCTCTTCTCACTTCCGGGCTCCTCAGCGACAAACGCGGCGGCCCACCGGTCAAACCTTACGACCCGGTCCACAATCGAAAAGGCAACCTTGATCACGTCCACCGGCGCTCCCTCTACAGCTACTGGCGCCGCACCAAGCCACAAAATAACATGATTATTTTCGACAAGCCATCGCTCGAAGTCTGCAGCGTGCAGCGCAGTCGCACCAACAGCCCGGCCCAGGCACTCGTGCTGCTCAACGACACCCAATTCGTCGAGGCAGCCCGGAATCTCGCCGCCAATATGCTTCAAAAACATGGCGACGACGCAGCCCGGATCAAAGCTGCCTGGAAAACTGTCACCAGCCGCGAAGCTACCGAGAAAGAGCTCGAACTCCTCACCGCTATTCTCTCCGAGCAGCGAAACTATTTCAAAGCCAACCCCAAGGAGGCCGAAGCATTCCTCAAAGTCGGACTCAAGCCCTTACCAAAGGATCTCGACCCCATTGAGTCCGCCGCTCTTACCGTCGTCTGTCAGGCGACTTACAACACCGACGCAGCCGTCTGGAAACGCTAACAATCCCGTCCGATGAACCCTATCATTCCCAACGATCCTTTTGCGGTCAATCGACGCCACTTCTTCAAAAAGTCCACCACCGGCATCGGAGGCATGGCTCTCGCCTCCATGATGGCCAAAGCCTCCGACTCCGATCATTCCGGCGTCCTCGGAGGCCCCGGCTTCACTCCGAAAGCCAAGCGGGTCATCTACCTCTTCCAATCCGGCGGTCCCTCCCAATTCGAAACCTTCGACCATAAGCCTTACCTCCAGGAACACCACGGCGAGGAACTCCCGCCCGAGGCCCACGGCCGCGCCACCGGGATGTCTTCCAATCAATCATCCAAGCCCATGGCCGGCTCGGTCTTCAAGTTTGGCAAGTTTGGCAAATCCGGTCAGGAGATGAATGCCGACCTCCTCCCCTGGACGCAAAAAATCGCTGACGATATTTGCATCATGCGCAATGTCTACACCGATGCCATCAATCACGATCCCGCCATCACCTTCATCCAAACCGGCGCGCAAATTGCGGGACGTCCCTGCCTCGGTTCGTGGCTTTCCTACGGCCTCGGCACCGACAATTCCGACCTCCCCAACTTTATTGTCATGGTCAGTAAGAACGGCGGCGGCCAACCACTCTACTCCCGCCTCTGGGGATCGGGCTTCCTTGACTCCCGCCATCAGGGAATACAATTCCTCTCCGGCGAGGATCGCGTGCTTTACCTCAAAAACCCCAAGGGTGTCAGCAACGAGTCACGACGCTCGATGCTCCAAAAACTCAACGCCCTCAACAAAGAAGCATTTTATAAAGAACTCGATCCCGAAATCGAATCGCGCATCGCGCAATACGAAATGGCCTATCGCATGCAAGCCAGCGTTCCCGAGGCCTCTGACATGTCGAACGAACCACAATCCACTTGGGACCTCTACGGCGAAGAAGCAAAGCAACCCGGCACCTACGCCGCAAACTGCCTGCAAGCACGGCGCCTCGCCGAACGAGGCTGCCAATTCATCCAACTCTACCACCAGGGTTGGGACGCCCACGGCGGACTTCCCGGCTCCATGCGCGATCGATGCAAAAAGACCGACCGCGGCTCTGCCGCTCTCGTCATGGATCTCAAACAACGCGGCCTCCTGGAAGACACTCTCGTCATTTGGGGCGGCGAATTCGGACGCACACCTTACTCACAGGGACTCATCAAAAAAGACAACTACGGTCGCGATCACCATCAGGCCTGCTTCTCAATGTGGATGGCCGGGGGCGGTATCAAGGGCGGCATCACCGTCGGTCACACTGACAAATACGGCTCCAAAATTGTCCGCCCCGACGGCTCTCCCGTAAACGCCAACAAACACCATTACGACAAGGATGCCATCCATATTCACGATCTTCAAGCCACCATCCTTCACCAAATGGGCGTCGACCATACCAAGCTCAGCTATAAATTCCAGGGCCGGCGATTCCGGCTCACCGATGTCCACGGCCAAAAGGTGGACCACATCATAGCATAGCCACCCCCCGGGAACACTTCCTCATTCAGCGTGATAAGAGAAACCTCTTCTCGGACACCTTCTCGCCGTCTTTTCGTTTATTGAGAATCTCCTCTATCGACCTACGTTGCTTCTCTTTCCTTCGGCTCAACTTTCTTCGGGCTTCTCTTTTCCACCACCTCGACAGCGGGATCAGTTGCGGGAACCCAAATCCGTCGATAGCGACGCAACGACAAGATCCATCACCTCTTTGCTCGACAACCAGATTATCAGGCCGCCCCTGCACAAAGATCCCATACCGCACCAGGCCCTCCCACATTTTTTCCAAGGCCGCCTCACACGTATCGGTCATCCCGTTCTGCCATAAATACTCCGACAAGGTCATCGAAACCGAGCCATCCTCATCCTTGATAAGATCAACAATCAAGCCCTCCCCAACATCCGTCTCAAGAATTTCATACGCACGCGGGATGAATTCCCCGGCCACCTCTCTCAACCGCTGCTCCTCCCGTCGCAAAAAACGAAATTCATAAAGGTTATCGTGGAAATACCACTTAGGGCGAAGTTTTCGGACAATCCAGGGAGCTTTCATTCGGCGCGCTGTGGTTCTCCAGTTATCCATCATCACTTTGACACAACGAGTTGGATCGACGGGGTGACGATAACAGGCCCGGTGCCCTCCTTTCGCAAAGGGCGTTTCTCCTTGCAGACTCAGCATGCCCGATTTTATACCGACATTCTGAGAAGCAACTCTTAAAAATCAGGTAATTGCTGCACAGCAAAAAAGTCAAAACGTGGAAATCGGCGTAATTCCCCTACCTACCAAAACAAACACATGCCCAGTGAAAAACACGACCTGATCCACGAAATTCCCAAACGTCGCGACGCTTTCCACGAACTTGAAATGACCAAGGCACACTCCCCCCTTCGAGGAATATCACGCGTCAAATTATAGCCGCCCGAATTAACCGAAGTATCCAGATTGTAGGTGACAATAGCAGGCAGATGCCCGGGATCAAAATAGGTATTCTTCTTGTCACCTCCTTCGTAGATCCCGTCGTTCATATACTCCACCACAAACGAATTTCCGACTCCCCCTGATCCAAAGGCCGCCGTCGAATTCCAGCCCAGCAAGGAAGGGCTTCCTTCGTTAATCAAATCCCCACGGCTAAAATCATCGACATACTCCAACAGGACGTCCCCCTCGTTTGGCGCCAAGGCGGAAACACTCGCGATTTGAATATCAATCGCTCCAAAACCGAAGCGCGCCACAGAAAGGGATAACAGGAGATAAGTGGAAGCCCGTTTCATTATCAGGTTCATCCAAAAATGCTTATATTAGGGTATTGGGAATAACATAGCTGGTGATCTGAGCTATGGCAAGTCAGGCCTTGTCGCTCTGTCCGCGGATGATTTTCATGGCACTATTCTTCACGAATCAATGAACCTGTCTTCAACACCTCACCTCAACACTCATAAAATCTTCCCTCTCTGAGAGATTACTTCAGTAATCGCGGTATTCCTCCTTCCATGCGAACAATTATCCTCTCACTCACATGCGCTCTCACCGCAACCGCCGCTCAAGCCAACACCCTGAGCTTCCCCGGGACTAAAGGGAAACCAGGCAACGGAAAGCACATCGTCCTCATTGCGGGCGACGACGAATATCGCTCCGAGGAATCCTGCCCCATGCTGGCCAAGATTCTCTCCAAACATCACGGCTTCAAAACCACCGTTCTGTTCTCCCAGAACAAAGAAGGTGGATTCATTGATGCCAATGCCCAGAAAAACATCCCCGGCACCAAGGCCGTCAACACCGCTGACTTTCTCATCCTAGGACTTCGCTTCCGTGACCTTCCCGACGACCAACTCAAACCCCTCGCCGATTACCTCAACGCCGGAAAACCCGTCTTCGGATTCCGCACTTCAACTCACGGCTTCCGCACGAAAAGTAAACTTGGCGGAATTAATTGGGGAAACCTTGGACCCGACGTTCTCGGTGAAGGCTGGGCCGGCCACTATGGTGGACACGGATCACAAGGTGCCCGCGGCGTCATCAACGAGCCCCACGCCAAACACCCTATTCTGAACGGAGTTTCCGACGTCTTCGCGGAAAGCGACGTCTACGGCGTCCGCCGCGTCACCAAAGACAATGCCACTATCCTGGTTCATGGAGTCGTCACCGAAGCCCTCGTCCCCGAGTCTGCCGACGTCAAAGGCAAGCAACCCCAACCCGCTGTCTGGCTGAAAAAATACCAAACACCCGAAGGAAAAGAGGGCACGGCCCTCTGCACCACGATGGGATCCTCCTGCGACCTCGACAACGAAGGACTTCGCCGCATCTTCATTAATGCCGCCTTTCACTTCACCGGTCTCGAAGTTCCCTCCAAAGTTGACGTCTCTTTTGTCGACCCCTTCAACCCGAGTCGCTTCAGCTTTCTCAATCGCGGCGACCATTTCAAAAAACTCAACCTCAAACCCGCTGATTTCGGATACGGAAAATCACCGCAGATTACCGAGCCCGCCTCCGTCTTCATTAACAAGAACGCGGAAAAGTGGAAAACCTCCAAGTCCCAGTAAGCTCTCAATCAAAATCTCTTACCCTAGACCCGTCGGGATTTCCGGCGGGTCTTTTTTATGCAAAGAGCCCCAACCCTGCATGCGATAGCTCCCACATGAGGAAGTTTATCTCTAAAAAATTCAACGCGAGATATCCCCACTAATCCTGTGGCCCGGTGGCTTTCAAAAATGCCCCCACTTCGACCTGAATCTCGGGTCTTCCCATGATAAAAGTATGATCGCCGGGCCGCACTCGAAACTTACTCATCCCCTCAACCTTCCCCTTCTCCACCGAAACAATCCCATCGTTCTCTTCATCGAGTAAAAAACGAAACAGCGGCATAGGATTGCTTTCCCCCATGATCACCATGACCTCATTGCCCAGCTTAAATCCCGGAATCTCAAGCGGAGTCCTCTGGGTCGACATTGCCATCCCTCCCGGACCCAGCGCCCAGCGTCCCACGAAGGAATCAGACAACCAGTCGATAATCTCACTCCCTTGATTGGGTGGAGCCAGCATGGCAATCTTTCCCGTTACCAGTGCCGGAAAGCGATCTGCCAAAAGGCGCACCACGATCCCTCCCATCGAGTGCGTCACAAAGTGGGTTGTCTTCTCGGATTTTCCGATCTCAGCAGCCACGTCTTCGATGATTTCGTCCAAGGGTTTGCGAAAAGAGGCGTAGGGAACATTCAAAGTCTCAAAGCCCTCCCCATGCAAATACTCCGCCACTCCGTCCATCGCCCAGACACTCCGCCAAAGCCCGTGCAAAAGCACCACCCGATCACCCCCGGCCGCCCTCACCCGGGGCCGATGCCACGGAACCGGGGGAATCATCATCTTTAGTTTTCGCATCCACATAGAAAATCAGAGTTTCGCTTCCCAAGGTAATCGATGCTCTTGATTCAAATATCAACTCAAACAATGATCCCTGCCCTTACGAATTCCGGAACCCTCACCTTTAAAGCGCTCCGGAGCCTGGAGTTTGGCCCGGGCCCATCCGGCAAGACCCACCCGGCATAAAGTCTGAGCTCCCAAGAAACACATTCTTCAAAATTAATCTTTCCGGTTTTCAATCCCGTCGTTCCCCGCTATTGCCCGTCCATGTCCCACACGATCACGATTCTCCCCGGCGACGGCATTGGCCCCGAAGTCATGGATGTTGCCCTGCAAGTCCTCGAGGCCACCGCGGCAAAATTTGATTTCCAAGTCTCCCACAGCAACCACCTCGTTGGCGGTGCCGCCCTCGACGCCACCAACAACGAGACCCCGCTCCCACAGGACACCATCGCAGCCTGCGAAAAGGCCGATGCCATCCTCTTCGGCTCCGTCGGCGGCCCCAAGTGGGAAAATCTTCCTCCCGACATCCAGCCCGAGCGCGGCGCACTTCTTCCACTCCGGAAGCACTTCGGCCTCTTCGCCAATCTTCGGCCCGGATCTTGCCACCCTTCCCTGACCCACGCCTCTCCGGTCAAAAACGAACTCATCCCGGAAGGCTTCGACGTCCTCTGCGTACGCGAACTCACCGGTGGGATTTATTTCGGCCAACCCAAGTCGATCACCGAACTTCCCGACGGCGACATCGAAGCCATCGACACCATGGTCTACCGCAAGAGCGAGATCGCACGCATCACTCGAATCGCTTTCACCGCTGCGATGGGTCGTAAAAAACGCCTCCTTTCCGTCGACAAAGCCAACGTTCTGCAAAACTCCGTTCTCTGGCGTGAGACTGTCATCGAAGTGGCTAAAGATTTCCCCGAAGTCGAACTCGAACACATGTATGTCGACAACGCCGCGATGCAGCTCGTCAAGCGCCCCGCTTCCTTCGACGTCCTCGTCACCGGCAACCTCTTCGGCGACATTCTCTCCGACGAAATGGCCATGATCTCCGGTTCCCTCGGCATGCTCCCCTCCGCCAGCCTTGGAAACGTGAAAGACAACGGACTCTACTTCGGGATGTATGAGCCGTCCGGCGGCTCCGCTCCCGATATCGCCGGACAAGGCATCGCCAACCCGATTGCGCAAATCCTGTCCGTCTCCATGATGTTACGTTACTCCCTCGGAGAGGCCGCAGCAGCTGACGCCATCGATGTCGCCGTGCAAAACGCCATCGACTCAGGCCTCCGCACCGGCGACCTCTTCACTGGCGCCCAGGACGAAACGAAAGTCAACACCGCGGAAATGGGTGCCGCCATCCTCGAGAATCTCGGCTAATCATAACGGCGCTTTTGAAGCGCCATTCCACCTATCCCAGCAGAGGCCCGCCAGCCTCCATTTCGACCATCGCTTCAATCGATGTTAAGGTTGAGAATAGAGATTATGGAAACAAGTCGTTTGGCAGCATGCTCTCTCCACGATGAATAGACTCCTGATCATCCTATTCGGCTTCCTCATGTTCCCTAACGTCCTCCTGGCCAAGGAAGGGGTAATCTTGTTGCATGGTCTCTGCAGGACTCCTTCGAGTATGACAAAAATGGCAGAAACTTTGGAGGATTCAGGTTATGTCGTTGAGAACGTTGGCTATCCATCCCGGACTGATCAGATCAATACCTTGGCTGACAATGCCATCGGAAAGGCTCTCAAGAAGCCGAAAATCATGGCTTGCTCCAAGGTTCATTTCGTCACCCATTCCCTGGGTGGCATTCTGGTGAGAAGCTATTTTCAAAAACGTAAGGACCCTCGCTTGGGACGCGTGGTCATGCTGGCTCCACCCAATCAAGGAAGTGAGGTCGTCGACCAAATTGGATCATGGCGACTCGTTCGCTGGCTCAATGGCCCTGCCGGAAACGAGCTTGGGACCGGAGAAAACGCCACACCCAACAAGTTGGGAAAAATCAACTTCGAATGCGGCGTCCTCACCGGAGACCGCTCCATCAACTGGATCAACAGTATGATCATCCCAGGCAAGGACGACGGCAAGGTCTCGACCAAACGATCAACTTCTCTTGGAGTCACAGACTACCGGGTCCTCCATGTCACCCACCCCTTCATCATGAAGAATAAAAAAGTGATCGCCGAAACCATTCACTTTCTCCGCAACGGAACCTTTAGCGAGTCCTCTTGAGTTAACTCCCTCTGAGAACCCTGCAATACAAATCGGATTCCCCCACTGCCGGTCCCTCTTGGCCCGGCCACTCTTTTACTCCAACTCCACGCTGCCAACCTGATTGCGGAAGAAGACGTCCTCGCGCCGTAACTCTATGGCTGATTGATTTCGATCATTCCGTCTTTAATCGCAGGCTGTTCAATCTTACTCGTGGAGCCATCACTCCAGCGAACCTCCAAGGAAGTAACGCTTTCACCTTCGGCCAGGCCGAAATGAACCACCGCCGGGGACTGACTCAAATAACTCCCACCGGCACATACTTCAGCCGACCGACCTTGATTCAAGACCACTCGCGCGCCAATACCCTGTGGGTTTTGCGAACTCCCTTTGAGATGAATCGTCACTCCCGGGTGCTTCTTGGTTTTGAGGCCGATCATGGGAGAGTCATTGATTCCAAAACTGAGATCCGGATGGCCGTCTCCGTCGAGGTCGGGCGTGGTCAGGCTCTTGGAGTCGCCGGAAACATTGATGCCACTGCGGTTCGGCCAAACAGGCTCGAAAATTGTGCGACTCCCTTCTTTCCTGCCTCGCAATAGAAGAGAGAGCCCACCGGCCATGCGTCCCGTTTCCCGTTGCGGCGAGAAGAAGTTTTGCGCGAGAACAATATCGGCCTGCCCGTCGCCATCGAAGTCCTGAACAACCACTCCGAATGAAGGAGCCAACTGGGCTTCCCATGAGAGAGCCTCGGGAGAGAAGTTGCCCTTGCCATCATTCCAAAAAATCGAAGTTTCAAGATGGCTCACCGAGAATTTCTTCACTGCCTTGAGTCTCTCCGGAGTGTAAATATCTTGAAGGGTGGCCGCAGCAAAACCTTTGTAGGTAGTAAACTTATTGGCCAAGCTGGGAATCGCGGCCGTCGAACAACTTTTTCCACGAATAGGGTAGACAATATCTCCCTCGAATTCGGCTTCGATGAGGTGCTTGTGCCCTGAATTAGCGACGTCACCATAAAAGAGGAGAGCCGGTTTCTCGGGTGAGGCATGATACTTGGTATTAAGCCCAAAGTTCGTGACGACGAGGTCGAAATCTCCGTCTCCATCGAGATCAGCCGAGGTGACTCCATTCCACCAACCTTTCTGAGTTTCCGCTCCGGCACTTTGGGGAAGAGCTTTCAATTCCCCTTCGGTGTTCTTAAAAATCCCAACGGTGTCCCACTCGCGGGCGAGAACAAGATCGATCCACCCATCATCATCGATATCCGACCAGACCGCGCTGGTCACAATTCCGGCGCGTGAACTCGAAAGAGCCGGAGCAAGATCGGAAGTGACATCGACAAAGCGACCACCACCTTCGTTGCGCAAAAGCTGGCTCGCTGCTGCGGTTGGGTAGTATCCAGGAACTGTGCGGCCACCAATAAAAAGATCGAGATCTCCATCGCGATCGAAATCAGCGGCGCTGACACAGCTTCCGTTATGCCTCGCCGAGGGGAGGGCCCCCTTGGGAGCAAGGGTCATCTTTCCCGACCCGTCATTCAGGTAGAGGCGATCCTGAAGACTTTCATCATCCTCCTCACACTCGACCCCTCCGCTCACAACATAGAGATCCTGGTCTCCATCGCCGTCAGCATCAAAAAAGAGGCTCCCCATGTCCTCAAAATCTCCATCGTTCGGAAGAGGCATTGGTTTGAGCCCCCCTTGGCGGTCACGAAGAATGATCAGACGCCCGGGAGCGCCCTTTCCCTGACCCAAATAAAAATCGTCCACCCCATCGCCATTGACATCACTCCAAGCCTGCCCCGGGCCGAATTGAGAGAGCTTGTTGGGGAGGAGAGGCTCCCGGGCAAAGTCATCGTAACGCTTCTCGGCATGTTTTACTCGAGAAAGAGACGGCAAGGCCTCAAAGACCGGTTCAGGTTGAACGACTGGTGGAGTCACATTGGCTTCCCCGTCTTCAACAATATGGTGATGTCGTCCAGCATCGAGATTCCTGATTATTTGGGTTAAACCACTGGGCCAGTCTAGCTCTAATCGAGCCGCCGTTGACGCCTCGCCCAATCCAAAATGCAAGATGGCCTGGTCACTTCCCAGGTATCCACGGGAGGTCACAAGAGTTCGCACTTGCGGAGTCTCATCATCGTCATTTGTGAAGAGTTTAGCCTCTACTCCGATTCCTTGCTTGTTGGACTTGGTTCCTTCAAAGGAGAGCGTGAGGCTATTTCCGGCATCAGCTCCGGTATTGTGATAAATTGCCACCGGCCCATCAAGACGCACGCTGACAATGTCGAGTGCGCCATCCTGGTCAAGATCACCTACGGCACAACCGTAGCTCATTCCATAATAATCCAAGCCCCAATCCTTGGAGGTGTTTTCAAAATTCATCCCACCGAGATTTCGAAAGACCCTGTTATGCTCTTTGAGAGGTGGGAGATGACGATAGCGCTCCCATTGGGTCAGTTTACGATCCTTCTTCTTCAATTCCTCGTCGTCATTCTCGTTGAAATTCCGTGACATCCCACACTGGAAATAGGCATCGTTGAGACCATCGTGATCGAAGTCACACAGACGGACAGCCCAGGTCCAATCCGTGCTGTCCAAGCCAGAGAGAAAGGCCCCTTCAAGGAACCGGCCATTTCCAGCGTTCAAGTAGACTCCGTTTCTCATTAATTGAACCGGCTCCACATTGTCCATAAACCACGCGAAGGCCGACATGCTCCCCATTGCCGTTTTCTGCTTGAAGTGATTGCTCCCAGCCATGTCGGCAATCAGGAAATCAGAGAGACCATCGTCATTGAGATCGCCAAAATCAGCTCCCATCGAAAACCACGAGGTGTGGCCCACAGCTATGTCTACCACATCGACGAAGGTACCATCACCACGATTCACGTAGAGACAATCGGCATCGTTGAAGTCATTACCGACCCAAAGATCGAGCCAGCCATCTCCGTTCCAATCCCACCAGGTTGCAGACAGTCCGTGGCCCCGATGGGTAATTCCAGCCCCCTTGTTGGCGACTTCAAATTTGCCAGCGCCGTTATTTCGGCACAGGAGATCGGGGCGCCCCACAACAACGGACTCCCAGTGATCCTCTCCCGTTTGCCTCGCTTCGTAAAAGCGTTCAAACTTCTCAATCACCTTGGGCTTTCCATCAGGTCCCTGCTCAATGGTTTTCTCCGAAGGAAACCCTTCCGGGCGATACCACCGGTTAGTGAGAATGTAGAGATCGAGATCACCGTCACGATCGTAGTCACAAAAAGATGGCGTGTGGCAGGCATCGATAAAATCAAGCCCCCATTCTTTCGCGGACTCAATAAAAGTGCCGTCGCCATTATTCAGAAAAAGTTGGTTGGGGGAAAGGTAGTTGCAAACGTAAAGATCGACGTCTCCGTCGTTGTCAATATCAGCGGCGGCACATCCAATGGCCCAGGCGTTCCCACCGTCTACTCCAGCCTGACTGGTCACATCGGTGAACTGCATTCTCGAAGTCTGACGATACAGCTTGTTGGGAACGGGCCCCCCAGCAAAAAGAATATCCGGTTTAGTATCTCCATCGAAATCAGCAATCGCAACTCCCCCGGTAGACATCGCTGAAGCATAAAGAAACCTTAGCTCATGGCTTTCGTCGATGGGATTAACAAAATCCACTCCACTTTTTGAGGTGTCGAGCTCGACGAAACGAGTCTCAGCGGTCGGAGGACGCTCCTGAAATGGCACGCTTTCCACGACGCTCTGCGAAACACTCTCAGAATCCTCCTGACTGGATTCTGACTTCTGCGAATCACAGGAACAAAGTAAGCAGGAGATTCCGATATGTGGGAAAATAAACCTAGGGAAGGCTCTAAGGGTCATTGATCGAATGTGGTGAGATAGCCGAAAAAACGACCGATGCCAAGGCATCGGTCGTTGATTGAAGAATTATCTTTCTTTGGATTCAATCCCCCGAGCCTAACGGCGGCGGCGAAGAAGAGCGAGACTAGCGAGACTCAAGAGAATTCCGCTGGTTGGTTCCGGGATAGCCGTCGCAAGAGCCGCGATCTGAGTACCTGTGAGAGTCTCATCGTAAACTCTCACATCATCAAGATCTCCATTGAATGATCCCTTATTACGGGAAGTTCCAACCAAAAGGGCTTCGACTCCGTTGCCACCATAGGCACCAAAATTACCATCGCCGCCACTAGCGACCTGGGCTCCATCAACATAGATAGTCTGCTGACCCCCGGGGGTGTTGGTCCATGCAACGTGATGCCATACTCCAACTTCAGTGAGGAGAGCTCCTGAATTAATATCGTCACCCCAGTGGCCCGACCAATGCTGATTACCTCGGGAGCCAAGGTGAAGGACGTTACCAGCATTTGAACCAAAGACCATGTTGTCGTTTGCTTGACTGCCATACCGAACCCAAGCCGCAAAAGTATAAGCTTTGTCTCCACCGAGATTCAGAGAATCAATCGTGCCTCCAGTGCCGATGTGAGGAGCTCCAACTCCTTCAAGATCTTCATTCGACGGACTGAGCGAGAGGTAGTTGGTAGTCACCCCACCAGGACCTGCGCCAGTAACAATCGTTGCTGTTCCACCTGCTATTCCACCGACGGTTCCGTCGGCGCCCGAGGTGCCAGCGTTTGCGATACTGGCGGCGTCAGCGAGAGCTCCCGCTGCTTCTGATTCAAAATCATAGACGATCAAATTGGCTGCCTGCGCTGACGCACCAATGGCCAAACCAAGGGCTAGGCTTAGTGTTTTTGTATTTCTCATGTTGTTGTGGATTGTGTTGTAAATTGAGGATTAAAGCGTTTCCGGGGGTAAGGTTCTGAAAGAGAACTCGATCCTAAGCGGAAAGACAACCTAAAAATGGAATATTTTTCTCTCCGATTCTATCCTCCAGTTCTTTACGAGATAAAACTCGGATGATTTTCCGTCTTGATCCACGTAATCCGACTCATTCCTGAGATCTCTCAAACTGCCTATTCCAATCCTCCTGCTCGGCACCACCCCACCAGAAAATGTCATTTAAAAGACTGATGGATAACTTATTAAGTGATATAGAGGCAATGATTCTCAGGATCGTTCCTACGGCAGGAACCGAAACCGGGGAGGAGGCTCACGAACTCAGCTCTGGCATGACGATCAAAAGGAGCGGGATTGGCGAAATTATCACCACCCGAGCCGCCGCTATGCGGCCACCGGAGCTCCAATCGGTGCGGAAAACCGCTCCTTTCGCTCAAATACGGCCTCGATAGTGAGGCAACCGAATATGGATGAAAAGACCCGCTAGCGCTTGAAGGCTTTGTCTTTGGGATTTCCTCCCGACATCATATAGGCAACCAGATCCGCGAGCTCATCTGGATTAAGCGAATTGATCAATCCCGGAGGCATCATCGAAAGAGGGAGCGGAGTGCGTCTTTTGATTTCTGACTTCGGAATTTCAATGAGGGAATCCGGGGCGAAAGGGTTGGTCATGATTAAGATACTCGTCTCGCTCTCCCCTCCCTCGCGACCGATCACGACCGAGCCGTCTTTTTTGGTAATGGTCTCACTGCCATACTGATCGGAAATCACCTTGGATGGTTCGACAATATTCTCGAGGAGATCCGCCAGAGTGTAGCGGTTCCCCGAACCGGTGAGATCGGGTCCGATCCCTCCTCCCTCTCCAGCCATGCGATGACAACTGGCACAGGCGGTAGCCGCGAAAAGTTCCTTTCCTCGCGCGAAGTTCCGCCCGGTCTTGCGGGTGGCGATTTCCTTCACCGCCTCTGCAACCGACCACGAGCGGCCCGGTCCTTCGGGCCCTTTGATATTAGCCATTGCGGGTGGTGGTGTTTTTGACAGCTTATCCAGCGCCTCTTTTTCGTTCGCAGGCGCGACATTTTTCATGGCCTCATTACGGATGTTCTCAATGAATTTCTTCAGGCTGTTGCCGCCCTTCCACTTGTTCGCGCGCGGGAACCAGGAAAAGTAGGTTTTTCGCAATTCCGGATTCCAACCAGCCGTGGCATTCCGAAGGAGGAAGAGCAAACTATACTGCTGCAAATTCGGCCGGCTGTTGTGAGTTGCCCGTGCCGCTTTGGCGTAACGATCATTACGATTGAGAACACCCTCGTTCGTGAGCGCAGTGTGATCATCCTTGGCCGTGGCCATCAACTGAAGCGCCGTGGGCACGACCGAGGGCTCTTTGAGATAGATTAAAATCTCCGCGACATCCCGATCAACAATGTTGTCTCCACTCGGAAAGAGCGGAAGGAAGCGCTTCACAAGTTCTTCCTTTTTCTCAGGTTCGCCCATACGCGTGAAGGCCAAGGAGTGGGCACGTAACCAAGCCAGCAATTGCTCCCGACTCAAAGACTTCGGATTGAGTCTTCCGAGAGCTTGTAAAACCGCAGCCTGCTCCTTCTTCACTCCAACCCGGGCCAGCCCGACCATTCCTTCGATCAATGCCCAGGGATTTTTTTCTCCCAACACCACAGTACCCCAACCCGATGCCTTCTGTCGCTCCAAGGCAACCCGGGCGGCATAGCGCACATGTCGATCTTCGTGCCCCAAATACTTCAACGCTTTTTTTACTGATGCCGCACTTCCCTTGCCTTCATGGAGGGATTCCAATTCGCGACGCAGCTTCGCCTCCGCAGTCAGTGGCAGAGCCTTTACCGAAGCCGTCGATTCCTTCCCGGTGTACCTCACGCGGTAAAGCGCCGACTGCGTCCGTCGTCCACCAATCATAAAATACATCGCGCCATCCTGGGGATGAATAATGACATCGGTCAGCGGCAAAGGACGTCCGCTCACGAACTCCTCTACTTTGCTGGTATAACCACCACCTGAGGCCTCAGGGTGAACGGCATACATCGTCCCGTAGGTCCAATCGTTGATAAAGATCGCCCGCTGGTACTTTGCTGGAAATTTCGCCCCGGTTCCCATTACCACGCCGGTCGGACTTCCCGGGCCAATGTCCGCGACAGGTGGCAAGGTGTCGGGATAATGATTGGGCCACTTGCCCGTTCCCGAACGCCATCCGGCGTCCAAGCCACTCACCGCATGATACACCCGTGTCGGGCGATACCACGGTGAGCCAAGATCCCATTCCATATCGGCATCGAAGACAAAAAGCTCGCCGTTCTGATCAAAGGCCGCGTCAAACTCGTTGCGGAATCCATAAGCAATCATCTCGATCTCCTTGGCGTCCGGATCGGTTTTTAACACGAATCCTCCCGGCGCCAGTTTACCGCGGGCGTGTCCATTACCATCCCACATTCGAGGAAGAAGGTGGTCTTCACTCCATGCTTTTGCCGGACGGGAGCGGTCAATCTTCTCGGGCTCGTCGGTATGATTTCCAAAAACAAGGTGCAGCGACTTACCATCCGGACTCGGAATAATACTGTGCAAGCCATGCTCTCCTCCACCCTTGAATTCACGAAGGAATTTTTCTTCATCAAATTGGCCGTCATTGTTCGTATCGCGAAGTCGATAAAGACCACGCGCACCCTTCTGCTCGTTCTTCAAAAGATACAGTGCACCATAAATATAGCAAAGCCCGTGCGCTCCCTCGACCTTGGTGTTTAATTTCTGAACTTCCACTTCTCCACCCGCCTTCGAAAGAATGACCCGGTAAAGACCACCATACTGATCACCGGTGATCAGATTTCCTTTCGGATCCACCGTCATCGCGACCCACGATCCCTGCTGGCCCTTCGGCACAGTGTAGAGCCTCTCAGCCTCGAAACCAGGCAAGGTAATCACTTTGTCCGCCACCGGTCCGGGAGCTGATCCTCCGCCACCTCCATCCAAAGCCTTCCCCCAGGGAGCCGCGCCATACTTTGCAATCACCGTGGCTGGTTTCCAGCTTGTTGTCCCTTCCGCTTGCACTTCCCAATTTCCACCCGACTCAATCCAGGTCACCTTGCCATTTTTTTGCTTCAAACTCACTCGCGCCACCAATCCAGCCGCGCCTCCTTCATTCTTCCCTTTGATCGTCAGCACATTCCTCCCAACCTTCACCATATCCGTCAAATCCCGCTGCGTCGCCTTCTGCCAATCCGGATTGGTCGCCACTTTCTTGCCGTTCAAAAGAGCCACCGCACCATTGTCACAAGTAAATTCCAACTTCACCATGGAGACTCCACCCCTCGGGATCTCAAAATTGGCGCGGAAAGTCGCCTTTTCAGTAGCCTTGGGAGACTTGGAAGACCAAATCCAGCTCGGCGCGGCCATCGCTGGGGCCAATCCCAAGAGGGAACAAAGAACGGAGAATAAAAAGAGAGATTTTTTCATAAGATTGAGGGCCTAAATACGGAGGGTTTCTTGTGTCCTTACGAAAAGTATCGCTTCTCCTGAATCCGAATTCGAGCTCACACAATCAGTCGCATTCCTGACAGTTGATGAATCCTCTTTTTTGAGGCAGGCTTTGCCGGCATCTGTCTATGATGATTCGACCTTTCCTGCTCTCCCTCGCGATAGTCTCTCCCCTCCATGGGGCTGATTTATTCGTTTCTCCTGATGGAAATGACGAGCATTTGGGAACAAAGACCGAGCCCTTTGCTACCCTGGCCCATGCACAGAAGGCCGCGCGGGCGGAGCATGCTAAAAACCCGCAGGATGGTGTGACCGTCACTCTCCTCCCCGGTCGCCATCGACTCACCGAACCTCTCGTCTTTGACTCTGCGGACTCCGGAACCGCTGAGGCACCCATCGTCTATCAATCTGAAGGCGATGCCGAAATCAGTGGTGGCACGCGCATCACTGATTGGATCGTTGATCTCGACCGCGCCGGAATTTGGAAAACCAAAGTCGCCCCTCTCCCGAGCTTCGAAAACCTCTGGATCGATGGACGTCGCGCCGTCCGGGCCCGCACTCCCAACTGGTGGCACTTCAATTCCCTCCTCGATGTCATTGAAGAACCACTCAAGGACAAACGGGTCAAACACACCTTCGAAGTTCCCGCCCGAGACCTCTCCCCGCTCGCAAATTTGAATGAGCAAGAACTCAAAGATGTTCAGGTCCTGGTTTTCCACAAATGGGATACCACTAGGGAGTTTCTCCAGTCCGTCTCTCCCAAGCAGGGCGAGTTCATCACGCACGGCTCGAAGATGAAGAGCTGGAACCAAATGACCCGCAACTGCCTCTACTATTTTGAAAACTTCCTCGGCGCGCTCGACTCGCCCGGCGAATGGTTTCTCGATCGTGACGGCTGGCTCTACTACCACCCGCGTGAAGGCGAAGACATGCGCGCTGTTGAGGTCATGGCGCCCCGAATCGAAAATCTCGTTCAAATCACGGGCACGCCGGACAAACCGATCAGACATCTCGCCTTCAAAAACCTGAACTTCCGCCACAGCGAACTCCTTACTCCCCCAACCGGAGTTCCTCCCACCCAAGCCGCCATCGCCATCGATGCTGCTGCGATTCGGGTCAGCTATGCCGAACAAATCTCCTTCCAAAACTGCACCGTCGAAAATATCGGAGGCACCGCCTTTTGGTTTCGCGAAGGTGCAAAGCATTGCACGGTAAGAGACACCCGAATCTTCGACCTCGGGGTGAGTGGGGTTCGTATTGGCGAAACCAGAACCCTCCCTGACGCCACCCGCACCAGTCATATCACCATCGACAATTGCATCATCCATAGCGGAGGCCGCAACGCCCCCTGTGCCGCCGGCGTCTGGATCGGACGCAGCGGCGATAACGTCATTAGCCACTGCGATATCGCCGACTTTTACTACACCGCCGTCTCCGCCGGTTGGGTTTGGGGATACGGACCCAGCGATTCCAAACGCAATCGTATCGAAAACAACCACCTCCATCATATCGGCTACCGCATCCTCAGCGACATGGGCGGGGTTTACACCCTCGGGAAGTCCGAAGGAACGGTCGTCCGGAACAACCACATCCACGATGTCCTCTCCACCCGCTATGGTGGATGGGGCCTTTACCCCGACGAAGGCAGCACCGGCATCCTTTTCGAGAACAACCTCGTCTACCGGGTCCGCGACGGAGCTTTCCATCAACACTACGGCCGGGACAATATCGTCAGAAACAATATCCTCACCTACAGCGAAGAAGGACAAGTCGCCCTCACCCGCTCCGAACCACATCGCTCCTTCACCTTCGAAAACAACATCGTCTACTTTGACGGAGGCCACCTCCTCGGCGGACGAGGCTGGGCTGCCGGAGCCAAAGTCGACCTGCGCAACAACCTCTACTGGCGCGCCGACGGAAAGCCCTTCGACTTCGACGGTAAAAGCTTCACGGAATGGCAGGCCGAAGGAAAAGACCCGAACTCAAAAATTGCCGACCCGCTCTTTCACGACCCCGCGAATTACGACTTTCGTCTGAAGTCTGATTCCCCCGCCCTTGCAATGGGATTCAAACCTTTCGACATCTCCGAAGCCGGCGTGAGAGGCGACGACTGGCGTGCCCTCGCCAAAACCACCACCTTCCCCAAACCCTACCTCGTTCCCGAACCACTGCCGAACATTCTTCACGACGACTTCGAACGCGGAAAGCTCGGTGGCCTCTTTCGAAAAGCAACCCTCAGCCATGAAGGAAACGAAAGCCTCATCTCCATCTCCAAGGAAAAAGACAACCACATTCTCAAACTCCAACGCCACCCCGATCTCAAACAAGGCTACAACCCCCACTTCTACTGGGACCCAAATCTCACTTCAGGAACAGGCATCCTCTCCTTTCGCGTGCGACTCCAGCCCAACTCAAGCCTCCAATGCGAATGGCGCAGCAAAGGAGCAAGCTATAGAAAGGGTCCGAGCCTTTCTTTCAAAAATGGCAGGATCTACAACCGTCATCGAGAACTCGTCACCCACCCCATCGGCACCTGGGTCACTGTCACGATCGAAGCCACAACCGGAAAAAAGAATAGCAGCTGGAAAGCCACCATCATCCACGAAGATGGCCTCAAATTTGAATTCACCAATCTCCCCTGCGATTCCGGGTGGACCGAACTCAACTGGCTCGGCTTCACTTCCGGTGGCAGCAAGGAAGCCGCCCTCCACCTCGACGACCTTTCTTTCGACTCCCGATAAATAAAGAAACCTTCCTGAGCCCCGCTCCCTCGAAACGGGAACTTAAGAAGGTTGTCCACATCTAAAATTGAGCGACGCGAGCTTACTTCAGCTCTTTGATTTTGATATTCTTCCAGGCAGCAGTGAACGGACCCGCTTTCTTGCCGATTCCGTGCACCTGAAGTCCAAAGTGCCCCTTCGGATGGGTCTTGAAAATCTCCTCATCTGAGAGATCGGAAATTTGCACCCCATTAATCCAGGTTTTGATGTTTACCCCGTTGGCCACGATGCGGAAATGATTCCACTCTCCATCTTTAAAATTCTTGTGCTTCTTCAACAGATTTTTC
Organism: bacterium; assembly: GCA_018222765.1. GTDB lineage: Bacteria > Verrucomicrobiota > Verrucomicrobiia > Verrucomicrobiales > Akkermansiaceae > SW10. Next base: position 451,429 of record JAAEZT010000001.1, read on the forward strand.
GGCGTCAACCAACCACGACCGGTGGCCTCACCATAAATGTATCCGGCCTCAGCACCACCTCCGCCACTGGCTTCAATCTCCACTTGAGGACCGAATAAGCGACCTCCAAATTTGTCTTTTCCGACATTTTTCAGAAGAGAACGAATCTGAATTCCTGAGTTCAGCGAGTTGTGAACCTTGACATCAAACTGGATCTCGAAGTTGGCATACTGCTTGTCGCTCACCAAAAAAGTATTCGGACTTCCCTTTTCGGTTGTTCCCACAATGGCATCGCCCTCAACTTTGTATGTCGCCTTGCCGCTCTTAATCGACCATCCGGAAAGATCTTTCCCGTTAAAGAGAGAAACCCACCCCGCCTCGTCGGCGAAGGCACTGGAGTGAAATGCAAACATTGCGGTCAGTGCCGCGCAAAAAGGAATTTTAATCATAAATTTTTATTGGTTTTCGGCAGAGAACCCCACCGGGCTGATGATTACGCCCACTTTCTAAAGATCTTACACCGCTTACTTCGGCACCCGCCCCACCTGGCGCCGTCCGGTGCCTGTGCGCTTGAGCGACCCATCGCCTAGGTCCTTGTATGCCTTCTCCGCCAGTGCAAGAAGTCGCTTAAGTTCCTCCGGCTTTTCTTCCGCGAGATTCTTCTTCTCGGAAACATCGGACTTCAGATGATAAAGCTCCGGTTCCTTGATCGTGTGCGCAGAATATCTGTTCGGAATACCATCCTTCCCTCCAGGCTTTCCGGCCATAGTGCGATACTTGTGTGGCAAAATCAATTTCCACGATCCCGAAATCACCGCCTGTAACTGACTATTGGCATAGTAAATGTAGTAAGCCTCCTGAGGGCTCTTCGCATCTTTCTTGCCCGATAACATCGGCCAGATGTCTTGACCATCGATCTCATGCTCGGGCAAAGATGACTCCGTGAGCCCGGCAATCGTAGGATACAAATCGATCGTCATTGCCGGATTGTCATTCACTGATCCCTCCGGAATCCTTCCCGGCCAACGTGCAATAAAGGGAACGCGCACACCACCCTCCCAGGAAGTTCCTTTCCCTTCACGAAGCGGGTCAGCCAACCCCGAGTGCTCCCCATAGGAAAGCCACGGCCCGTTATCCGAGGTGAAAATCACCAATGTATTGCGATCCAACTCGGTGCGCTTTAGGACATCAAGGACCTGCCCTACCGACCAATCGATTTCGGCAATGACATCGCCATAGATCCCTCGCTTTGTTTTTCCGCGAAACTTATCGCTCACATAAAGCGGAACGTGCGGCATGCTGTGGGCCAAATAGAGGAAGAAAGGCTTGCTGGTATTCTTCTCAATAAACTTCACCGCCTTCTTGGTGTAATCCGTCGTGAGTTGTTCCTGATCCTTGGGCGAGACCTTTGGATTAATGACTTTCGTTCCCTCGATCAGCGGAAGATGCGGCCAACGCTTGATGCGCTTCTCCATCGGCAAATGCCGCACACCCGGATGATAAGGCCACATGTCGTTCGAGTAAGGCAACCCGTAGTATTCATCGAAGCCATTGTTCGTTGGTAAAAAGCGCGGATGATCACCCAAATGCCACTTTCCAAAACACGCCGTGGCATAGCCATTCTGCTGGACTAATTCTCCCATTGTAAGTTCGTCCAAACTCAAGCCGATCTTGGAATTCGGTCCCAACGCTCCGTTAATCCCCACCCGAGTATTGTAACAACCGGTCAGCAAGGCCGCCCGCGATGCCGAACATACCGCCGACGCGACATGGAAGTTGGTAAACTTAATTCCCTCCCTCGCCATCTTATCGAGATGCGGCGTTTCATACCCTTTCGCCCCGAAACACCCCACGTCGGAGTATCCCAGATCATCGCAGAAAATCACCACAATATTGGGTGTCTTGGCGGTCAACGGAATCACTGCCACAGCAGCAAGGGAACAAAAATTTAAGAGCAATCTCATGAGAAAATATGGGCTACCTCGATACCTCTCACCTTCACAAAATCTTACGAGAGTGGATGAAAATGTTCCTCCTCAATATTCACTCTTCAGTGCCTCTCTTAATC
>JAAEZT010000049.1:0-1184 GCA_018222765.1 bacterium
AAAACCGCTCTCTGACAGGAATCGCATTTGATACCAACGCGATCCCGGAACCCTCGACAATACTACTTCTGGGTCTCGGAATGGTTGGCGTCTCACGTCGCCGCCGATAGGCCCACAGCAGTCAGGTAATCTCATTCTCGAGCCCCACGAAATTCAACCTGTCGGGGACAATTTTTCGGGGGCATTTCTCAATCTCTAAATATGGATCTCAAGCATTAAGAGGTGGGCCTTCGCTACTCCTTATTCCTTATCTCTGATAATTCATCCCCTAAACTGTGAAAATTTCCGCAGCACAAATCAGTAAAATGAAAAGATATCAACTCGTTAAGTTCCTCGCAGCCTCCTCTCTTCTTGGTGCTTCCAGCCTAAGCGCCACCGTGACCTCGGTAGGGGTGGACTCCACCACTGGTCCGAATTGGCGCACTGCCGCCAACCTTGAACCGGACGATGAATACGGCACCGCAGGATACGCTATTTTTGGACTCAACGAGGCTGACTCGGTCTATAACGCCAACTTCGACGTCAGCGAAGCCAATCCAGCAAACGCTTACAATCTGCCAGCTGAAATCTCTATTTCTACAAGTGACTTTAATATTGGAATGTGGTCCGGCAACGGGAATTTCGGAACGATGGAAGACCCCGGAAACGGAAATACCCTCACCAGTGCCCCGGTCCTCGCCAACACCGGAGGAACAAAACAATTCACAATCACGCGAGCTGCCAACAGAGCATTCCGAATCACTATCATGGTAGCTTCGGGAGATAATGAGGGCACGGAATACACCGTGGCTGTTGATGATAGTTCCGGCTCTGTAAACTCGAACTACGACCACGTCGCAAACGGACTAGCCTATCACGTCTTCGATGTTTCTGAAGGAGACAGCGACATCCAAATCAACATTACCAGCACCACTCAAAACCGCAGCCTTATGGGAATCGCATTCGACGGTGGGGCAATCGATATTACTGACCCAACGGACTCGAACTCCAACGGAATCGGCGACAATTGGGAGACGTTCTACTTTGGTAGCCTTGGAGTCGTTGATCCCGGTGCTGACGAGGAGCCGGATGGATTGACCAATCTGGAAGAGTGGCAAAATCTCACTCGCCCCATGGTCGCTGACACCGACTCTGACGGCCTTGAAGATGGCGAAGAAGTCGACACCTATTCAACCGATCCAACC
>JAAEZT010000049.1:1669-16589 GCA_018222765.1 bacterium
ATTCCCCAGCGAACCCGTTCTCATGAATGGATTCGAAGTCCGCGCCGGTATCATGACCGACGTATGGAATGCCATCAATATTCCGGGCCATCCAAACACCGCCACTGACCCAAGCTTCGATTTGCTTGATTCCAATGGCGACGAAACCGGAGTAAGCCTCTCATTCACCGGAACAATCTCAAGCTGGTCCAACACTCCCGGGAACGACCCACTGACCAATGACTACTTGTTCGTCAATGCAGGCAACGCCGGTGTCAGCGCAGCTTGGGAACTTTCCGGCCTTTCCCCATTATCCGAATTCACCCTCTTCACCTACGGCGGCCTCGCCCGCGACATGCTCCTCACTGTCGATACCGACGGAGACGGAGATCTCACAAACGAAACCCCAACCAACATCGATATCAACGGCTTCGAATTCACCGGAACTGTGGGCGCCAGCGGAAGTATCCTAGGCTCAATTGATTCCGGCGCTTCAAATGAAGCAAACTGGGGGGGCTTCCAGCTCATTCACACAGGGTCTTCTATGAGCGGACTCAGAGTCACTGACATTCGCCATACCGACATCGATACCATCGAACTGACCTGGACAAGCAAACCAGGAAGAAGTTACACCGTGGAATCCTCCCTCAACATGGTCACTTGGACTCCCTTGCTAACCGAAATCGATGCTACTCCCTCGCCAGGAACGATCACCACCGTGATTGTCGATACTCCGGCCGCAAATGAATTGAGGAAGTTCTATCGCGTTGTCCGTGAGTAGACTGATTCGTCGCAAATTGAATTGATCGGTGCTATGCTACGGCATGGCATCCGCTGTCAAACACACACCTATAAATGATGACCCTCATTCGAAAGGGCGCTCTTGTCGCGCTCCCACTCCTCGCATCCGCAGTCACTCTCAAGGCATCCGTCACCGCTATTGGCGTTGATTCGACCACTCGTGCCAACTGGCGTACCGGTGCGGACCTCGAAGGCGATCAGGAGTATGGCACAAGCGGCTATGTCATCTTCGGCATGGGAGAATCGGACTCCGTTTACACCACCAACTACAACATCTCCTCCGCCAATTCCAATAACGTCTACAACCTCCCCGCAGGCGTCGGCGTGACCACCATCGATACCAACATCGGAATGTGGTCGGGCAATGGCAACTTCGGGACTCTGGAAGACCCCACCGCTGGAAATGCCCTCACCAGTGCTCCTGTCCTCGCCAACTCAAGTGGAACGAGACGCTTCACCATTACCCGCACCAACTCCGACACCTTCCGACTCACAATCTTAACCGCCTCCGGCGATAACGAAGGCACCGAATACACCGTCTCGGTCGATGACGGCAGCGGCTCCCAGTCCACCAACCATGACCACACCAGCAACGGCGTCGTCTACCACGTTTTCGACATTTCCAGCGGCAATTCAGACATCACCATCGACATCGCCAGCACCAGCCAAAACCGATCTTTGATGGGCATCGCCTTTGACTCGGCCATCGACATCACCGATCCCACCGACAGTGACAACGACGGCATGGGAGACAACTGGGAGACCTTCTACTTCGGAGATCTATCCCGCGATGGCAGCGGAGATTTTGACTCCGACGGCCTCATTGATGAAGACGAATGGGCCGAGGGGACCTCACCCAACAACTCCGACTCCGACGATGACGACCTAACCGACGGCCAGGAAATCAATACCTACAACACCGACCCGCTCAATAGCGACAGCGACAACGACGGCTTTAGTGACGGCGATGAAATCTCCGGAGGAACCAATCCTAACAATAACGGGAGCTTCCCTGTCGTGACCGTCGGGCGCCCCACCTTGGGCTCTCCGAACTCGACCCGTGACAGCGTCGTCGTCTTTAACGAAATTCACTACCATCCCGCTGGAGACAACGATGCCCTTGAATATATCGAACTTTACAATCAGATGGCCATCAACATTGACCTGAGCAACTGGTATCTCGATGGAATCGATTTTCACTTCCCGGAAGGCACTGTGATCACTGCCCGCAGCTACCTGGTCATCGCAAAAGACCCAGGCAGCTACCCGGGAGCACTCGGACCCTATGCCGGAACTCTTTCCAATTCCGGCGAAACCCTGCGACTCTATAACAACAATCTCGCCTTCCGCACCACTGCGGGCGCTGGTCCGAACGGCGCGATTTCAGACTCCCTCGATCGCCGCCGCGTTATGGATGAAATTTCCTACGGTGACACCCACCCTTGGCCACTTGGCCCCGATGGTTCTGGTTCCACTCTCGCAAAAATCGACCCGGCTACCGGCAGCGCTCACCCACAAAACTGGACACACAGCACCGGCCTCAATGGCACACCCGGCGCAGTCAACAATCAGACGCTTGTCCCCGCCATCTCCTTCAACGAACTCGGCTCTTCCACTTCGCCCATTTTCCAACTGGAACTCCACAACCACGGCGCACTTCCCGTCTCTCTCGAGGGCATGGTCATCACCTCTTCCAATACTCTTCATGCCGACTACACTCTCCCCCCTAATAACCTTGCCGCTGGCAGTTTCACGACCATTGATGCAACCACACTCGGCTTCACACCCGCTGATAATGAGCGCTTATTCCTTTTCACTTCGGCCAAGAACGCTCTCATTGACAGCGCACGGGTCGACAATCGCCTCAAGGGTCGCAGCCCGGACGGCACCGGACGCTGGCTCAATCCAAACACCGCAACTTTCGGCAACACAAACTCCTTCACCTTCGAAGACGACATCGTCATCAACGAAATCTTTTACCACGCTTACCCGCTACGCTCGACTTCCGGAACCCTCCCCACTTACACCGACGTCCAGGTTATGGACTTCGACCATGTCTGGCGCTACAACCTCGATGCCGGAACCGCTGGACTACCCTCCGGCTGGGAAGACACTGCCCACACCGTCGATGACATCAGTTGGTCCCAAGGCCCCGGCTTACTCGGATTTGAAACGGCCTCCTTATCCGAGCCCATCCTAACCGAGATCACTCGCGTCTCAAAAATCCCCTATTATTTCGAAACTGAATTCACTTACAACGACCCTGCTGCCGTCGACCAAATCGTCTTCGACCACCTCATCGACGATGGTGCCGTGATCTACTTGAACGGAGAAGAAATCGCCCGCTACAACATGGACGACGGCCCCTTCACTCCCACAACACCAGGTATTTCGGTCAGCAATGCCACGCCAGGAACACTCACTGTCAACAATCCTAACATCCTCCAAGGCAGCAACCGCCTTTCAGTCGAGATACACCAAACCGCCACTACCAGCAGCGACCTCGTCCTCGGCATCCGTGCGACCTTGAAACAAATCGACACTCCCGGAACACCTCCCACCCCTTACACCGAAGGCGACGAAGAATGGCTCGAACTCTACAACCGAGGAGGCAACACCATTGATCTCAGCTCTTGGGAAATCAATGGTGGGATCAGCTACAACTTCCCCATCGGCACGATGCTCGCTTCAGGTGAATACCTCGTCGTAGCCAAAGACGCCTCTGCTCTCGCTCAAAAACACCCAGGCATTACCATCGTGGGAGATTTCTCCGGAAGCCTCGGCAATGGTGGCGATCACCTCGTCCTCGAAGACGCCCATGGCAATCCGGCCGATGAAGTCACTTATTTCGATGGCGGCAAGTGGCCCGGCAAGGCCGACGGCGGCGGCTCCAGCCTCGAACTTCTCGACCCGGACGCAGACAACAACACCGCCACCGCTTGGGCCGCAAGTGACGAAACCGAACGCAGCTCCTGGAACACCTTCACCTATGAAGAAGTCGCAGTGAGTGACGGCATCGGCAACAACGCCTACCACGAATTCCTCATCGGCCTTCTCGATTCCGGCGAATTCCTTCTCGATGATGTCAGCGTCATCGAAAACGGCAGCACCGAAATGATTCAGAACGGTGATTTTGAAGGAGACTCGCTGGGTTCAACCGCCGACAAATGGCGTGCCCTCGGCACCCACGGGTCGCATGGCAAGACCGTCGTTGTCGACGACCCCGACTCCCCCGGAAATCAGTGCCTTCATATCGTCGCCACCGGCCCCACCGGAGACAAACACAACAAACTCGAAACCACTTTCTCTAACAACGAACAAGTCACTGCCGGGGCCACTTATCGCATTAGCTTTCGTGCAAAGTTCCTCAGTGGCAATAATCAGGTCAATACCCGCCTCTACTTTAACTACCTCCAACGCACCACTACCATGCCAGCCTCGGAAATCTGGGGAACCCCGGGAGAGATCAATTCCACCGCACTTGGAAACATCGGACCCACGATGGAAGCCCTCGCCCACGCCCCGGTCGTGCCCGATGCCAATCAATCGGTTAACGTCGCCATCGACGCCTCCGACCCGGACGGCATCAGCAACCTCACCCTCTTCTATTCCATCAATGGCGGAGCCTTCCAAAGCTCGCCCATGGCAGCCGGACCGGACGGCGTCCGCTATGTCGGCACCATCCCCGGCCAGGCAGCCAGTCGTATCGTGCGCTTCTACATCCGCGCTCTGGACACCGCCAATGCCACCACCTTCTTCCCGGCAGACGGACCCGACAGCGGAGCCTTTTACAAAGTCCAGGACGGCCTCGCCGACAACTCGGGCACCCGGCATAACTTTCGTGTCATCATGTCCGAGAGCGACCGACAGTTCCTCTTCAACTCCACCAATCGCATGAGCAACGACCGCTTTCCGGTCACGGTCATCGAGGACGAAACGACGGCTTACTACGACGTCGGTCTGCGCCTCAAGGCAAGTGCCTACGGTCGTTTCCAAAGCGGCCACTACGGGTTCAACGTTCGCTTCCAACCCGATCAACTTTTCCGAGGCGTTCATACCAGCGTCTCGGTCGAACGCTCCCGCCCCTTCCGCGAGCTTTTCGCCAAACACCTCCTCACCCGCGCCGGCGGTGGCTATTGGTCGTTTTACGATGACGTAAGCTACGCCATCACCCCAAACTCGGGCGACAGAGGCCCGGCCCTGCTCTCAATGGCCCGCCATACCAACAACTTCTTCGACGGTCTCTTTCCCGACGAAGACGAATCGGGAACCCTTTTCAATCACGAACTCCTTTACAGCCCAAATGGCACCAATGGCGGCCCCGAAGGGCTTAAAATCGGAAACCCCTACAATCACAACAACGGACGCTACGACCTCGATGATCGCGGCGCAGACAAAGAACCTTACCGCTTTGGATTCCAAATTCGCAGCGCACGGGGACGCGATGACTACTCTCAAATCATCGCCGTCAACCAAGCCGTCGGCGAGCTCAGCGGAACTGATCTCAAAAACGCCCTCGATCCTATCATCGACGTCGATCAATGGATGCGTACCTTCGCCATGGCGACCCTCACCGCCTCCGGTGATACCTACGGACGGGTCTGGGAACACAACTTCCGCTACTTCGTCCGCCCAACCGACCAGAAAGTCATCGTCCTTCAATGGGACCTCGACTCCGCCTTCGGACTGGGGTCCAGCGAATCAATTCTCCCGACCCGAAACAACATCAGGAAACTTTTCAATATCCCGCAATACCGACGACTCTTCGACGGCCATCTCGAAGACATCGTCAACACCACCTATAACACTACTTACAGCACCACCTGGGCCAACCACCTCGGCTCCGTTTCCGGAAGCAACTTTAGCAGCTACAATAGCTACATCAACAGCCGTGGAAACTTCGCCTTGGGCACCCTTCCATCGAACACCACCTTTGCCATTACTACCAACGGCGGCAACAATTTCTCCGAAGCTGATAGCGCCATCGACCTCGAAGGTGACGGCTGGGTCGATGTCTTCAGCATCACGGTCAACAACATTGCTCATGACATTACCTGGCTCGATGGCAATACCTGGCAGCTCACGATTCCAATTTCCATCGGGGCTAATCTCCTCAGCCTAAAAGCCTACAACAACCAAGGCCTCGAAGTCGGAACGGACTCCATTACGGTGAGCAATACCAGTTCCATTGATCTTGCCAGCGCGACCAATACCATCATCCGTGAACTCCACTATCATCCCGCTGATCCAACTGCCGCAGAGATAAACGCAGGATTCCTCGATAGCGACGAGTTCGAATTCATCGAAATTCTCAACACGAGCACCACCGATGTCGATCTCAGCAATACCGCCTTCACCGATGGCATTGAATTCACCTTTCCCGCTGGCACGAAACTCGCTCCGGGAGCCCGCCTCGTTATCGTTTCTAACCGAGCCGCCTTCGAGTTCCGCTACGGCACCACAGGAATCACGATTGCCGGAGAATACTCCGGACAGCTCAACAACGGCGGTGAACACGTCCGCTACGAAACTGCCGACACCAGCGCCATCGCCGACTTCACCTACTCCGATGACATTCCGTGGCCTACGAGCGCCGATGGGAACGGCTATAGCCTCATCTTCTCAGGCACAAGTCCAAATTCCCCACTCGACTGGCGGACCAGCATTGCTCCCGGAGGAAATCCCGGAAGCGACGACGGACAGCCCTTCAATGGAACTCCGGATGAACTAACGGACTACTTAATTCAGGGGGCTCTGATTCCGCAAGTTGTTGGAGATACTTTTCAGGTGAGCTTCCTTCAGAACCTCAACGCCGATGACGCTCTCATCGTTGCCGAGTATACCATTGACCTTGTCACCTGGATTCCGCTCAGTTCAGACGCTCTTGTTTCAAAAGTCAATCAAGGCGATGGCGCAAGCTTACTGACCTATGAAACGCCTCCCGCCCCTTCAACAGAGTCACAGCAATTCGTTCGCCTCCGGATGATCGAGCGCTAGGCGCGAAAATCGGAGGGCCGAATCCCGACCCATTCCACGAAGACATTAGAGAAATGGAAGGCGTTTTTATAGCCCGTCATTCTCGCAATGGTTTCAATTTTCTCATCGGTCTCCAACAAGAGCTGGGAGGCTTTTTGCATTCGTAAAAAGGTCAGCTGCTGCATTGGGCTTCGACCGAGGGCTTTCTTACAGAGACGACGTAAATGCTCACCGCTTACACAGGCCAATTGACCCAACTCGGCAAGAGACCAGGGATAATCCAATCGCTGGTCAACCTTCTGCCATAACTTCCAGAGTCGGTCATCGGATTGATGGGGCTGGGCAAATCGAAGGACGTATTGGTGAATTAATTCAACCCAATGGTGCTTCAAACCCACCGAGTCATCATCCCGACACTCCGCCAACAAACCCTCGATGGATCTTTGCAGCGGTTCAGCGTCATACTCACCCAGCATCGGCGAAATCGAATTCACAATCGGGCTGATCTCCTTGCTCTCCAAATAACGCACCCAACAAAACACCCAGGCTTTCTTCCCAACGCACTTTAACGCATTAGCAACAAAAGGAGGAAGCAGACAGGCCTTTCCCGCCATGACCTTTCTCCAAGATCCATCGACCAAAATCACGCCCTCCCCCTCAACGCAGGCCAACATGAAGGTTCCAGACTGATCCGTTCTTACGATCTCGAATGGTGAGTAGGCCTTCATGATGCCGGCATGAATAATCTGATGCGTCGAGAGAAGCGGACATAAAGGGGCTTCCTGCAACCAGTCACGGTTATCCTCCTCATTTGCCCGCACGACCTTCGCCGTCGTCCTCTTTCCGAACTCACGGATATTCTTCAAGGCGCTTGGTGAATCCTTTTTATCAGCCATTAACTATTTGCGATCTCGGAGAGTAAATCAGTCTTCGCGCCAGCTGACCCGCATTTTCTTATTAGATGTGGAAATTATGTATGTAAATGTGGCACTCTTTTCAAAGTAATCCGCTAGGGTCGCTTTCCAACGCGAGAACCATTCATTCACCTCACTGTTATTATGCCTAATCCTTGGACAGGGGTCGGAAACCCCTACACACGAAAAGAAATGCTCGAACGCCTTCAGGACACGCTCTCCAGAGGCGAAGCCATTATCGGCGCCGGAGCGGGAACAGGGATATCCGCCAAGTTCATCGAGAAAGGCGGGGCTGACCTCATCATCATCTACAACTCCGGGCGATTCCGAATGGCGGGAGCCGGATCAACGGCTGGCCTGATGTCCTACGGAGACGCCAATGCCATTGCGATGGAAATCGGAGAATTCGAAGTTCTTCCCGTGGTCGAAGAAATCCCGGTGATCTGCGGAGTCCACGCCACCGACCCTCGCCGCCGCATGTGGCACTTCCTGCGTCAGGTCATCGATATGGGCTTTTCCGGCGTGAACAACTTTCCTACCCACACCATCGTCGATGGCCAATACCGCCAGACCCTCGAGGAGACCGGCATGAGCGTGCAAAAGGAAATCGAAATGATTGCTCTGGCCCACAAAATGGATCTCTTCACCATTCCATACGTTGTCACGCCCGAGGAAGCCAAAGGCATGGCCGAAGCGGGAGCCGACGTCATCATTGCCCATGTCGGCTGCACCATTGGTGGATCGATCGGCGTCACCGACGCCACCGTTTCCATGGATCACGCAGTTCAAGCGACTCAAAGCATCTGCGACGCCGCTCATTCTGTTCGAAAGGATGTCATGGTCCTCTCCCACGGCGGCCCAATTCTCACCCCGGAGAATGCCGCCTATGTTTGCGAACACACCGACGCGGTGGGATTTGTCGGCGCATCCAGTCTGGAGCGCATGGCCGTCGAGCAACCACTCGCCGAACTCACCCGTCAGTTCAAATCGATACCGGTAAAACGCATTCACTAACATCATGACTATTGCCGTCTTAGGAACACTCGATTCAAAGGGCCACGAACACGCGTTTGTCGCCAATCTCGTCCGCGAAAAGGGACACACTCCTCTTCTCATCGATTTGGGAACTGGCGCTGACCCACAGATCACTCCGGATGTAACCCGATTCGAGGTCGCTGAATCAATCGGACTCGACCTGCAAGCTCTCATCGACAAACAGGATCGCGGCGAATGCGTGGTTGCCATGTCCAAAGCAGCACCGGTCTTCATTTCCGCACTAGCCAGCGAAGGGAAAATCGATGGCGTCGTTTCTCTCGGAGGCGGAGGAGGCACCGCTCTGGGAACCGCTGCGATGCGCGCCCTTCCAGTAGGCTTCCCAAAGCTTATGGTCTCCACTCTGGCCTCGGGAAATACCGCTCATTACGTGGGAACCAAGGATATCACCATGATGCCTTCCATCGTCGATGTTGCCGGGCTCAATCGCATTTCTAAAACCATCTTCACAAGGGCCGCCGGAGCAATCTGCGGCATGGTGGAAGCTCAAGGGGCACAAGGTGACGATAAACCTCTCATCGTTGCCAGCATGTTTGGGAACACCACCGATTGCATCAACATCGCCGCTAAGGTACTTGAGGACGCCGGATACGAAGTCCTCATTTTCCACGCCACCGGCACCGGAGGAAAAACAATGGAATCACTTATTGAATCGGGAATGGTTGCCGGCGTCCTCGACCTGACGACCACCGAGTGGGCCGACGAGCTCCTCGGAGCCACTTTATCGGCGGGCCCGGAACGCATGGATGCCATGACAAAGGCCAAAGTTCCCGCCGTCATCGCACCTGGCTGCCTCGATATGGCGAACTACGGAGAGCGCGAGACTCTTCCCCAAGAACACGAAGACCGCACCATCTACATCCACAATCCGCAGGTCACTCTTCTCAGAACCAACGCCGAGGAATGCGCTCAGCTTGGTAAAATCCTCGCCGAAAAAGCCAACGCCAACTCTGCTCCCACCGCCATTCTTAATCCACGCAAGGCAATCTCGATCATTTCTGCGGTAGGCCAACCCTTCCACGACGTAGAAGCCGACCAAGCACTCTTCGACGCCATCCACGCCAACGCGCAATGTGAAGTTGTCGATTTCGACGAAGAAATCAACACCGAGGTTTTCGCACAAGCCGCGGCTCACAAACTCCTCGAACTCATCAACAAGTCAGTAACCAAGTAACCCAATTATCCACTATGACCAGGCACTTCGGCGTATTTCAATTTAAAGAAGGCATCACAGAAGAACAAATCGAAGAATGCTTCGCAGAAATGCGAGCCATGGTCGGAATCATTCCTGGACTCCTTTCCATGGAAAATGGTCCGTACAAATCCGATGAAGGGCTCTCTGACGGATACACCCACGGATTCATCATGACTTTCGATAGCTCTGAATCCCGGGACGCCTACCTTCCCCATCCCGAACACATGAAGCGGGTGGAATTGGTCCAACCAAAACTAGAGCGCCTCGTCGTCTTCGACTTCGACGTCACGGCTGGGTCATCAGCCAAAGTCTAATTTCGATCCCCGAAGCCGAAGAATACCAAGTCCACCTCGCTGGGACTTAAGCCATCGAGCACGGCATCCATTCCTTCGCCTTCAACAAAGACGATTAACTCGGAGCGCCCCAAGACTTTTATCAAGGAGCTAGGGCCAGCCACACCGACCAAGTCAGACTCGCCGCCAAGTGACATCCAAGAAGCGGGTTATATTCAAGGAAAGCTCATCATACCAAGTTCCATGACCAACGTAATGAGTGATCAAGACTTCCACAACCTCATCCCGTATCCCCACTCCTTCAAGTAACTCCATGTGGAAATTTTGTATGCGCTTGTGGCTGGAATTCGGCTGACAGCGCGTATCTGAAGGAGGACTAGTTACATTAGATTCATCATGAAATTTCTTACCATTCTCTTTTTAGCCTCCTGCCTTTGCCCAGCAAAAGAAAGCTCCCTTTTCGACGGAAAAACCCTCACTGGTTGGGATGTTCGCAAAGGTGAGGAACAATGGTGGACGACCCGCGACGGCATGATCATCGGTGGGTCAATGAAGAAAAAGGTCCCTCACAACACCTTTCTCTCGACAAAGAAAAGCTACGAGAACTTCGAACTGGAATTCGACATCAAGCTCGCCAAGGGAAGCGGCTTCATGAACTCCGGGATTCAAGTTCGGAGCATCCGGCTTCCTAATAATTCCGAGATGAAGGGATACCAGGTCGATGCTGGAATTGGCTGGTGGGGAAAAATTTACGACGAATCCCGTCGTAATAAAGTCATCGCCGACCCCGTCAACCCAGAGGCCCTGAAGAAAGTCGCCAAGGACTGGGATTGGAATCACTACCGTATCGTATGTGAGGGCCCGCACATCAAATCATGGATCAATGGTGTTGCCGCCCTTGATTACACCGAACGAACTCCGGGAATTCCTCAGAACGGCCTAATCGGCTTTCAGGCCCACGGTGGAGGTATCTTTGAAGTACAGATTAAAAACATAACCATCAAGGAACTCGACCCCACACCCGGCGCACTCCATTGGGATACTCCCGCCAAGGCAAAGACCGGACCACTCAGCCCCGAGGAACAGAAAGCCTCTTTTCAACTCGCCCCGGGATTCACCGCTGAACTCGTCGCAAGTGAAGAACAAGGAGTCGTAAAGCCAATCACTGTAAGCTGGGATGCCGCCGGGCGCATGTGGACCACCACCGCAACCGAGTATCCAGTTGATGCCAATGAGAGCAAAGCTGCCGCCGAAGAACTTTTCCGACGGGGAGGAAGGGACAAGGCTCTCGTGTTCGACAATCCATACGGACACGGCCCCCATACTCCAAGCGTCTTTGCTGATGGACTGGTTATCCCGTTGGGAATTCTTCCTCACGGAAATGGTGCGCTCATTCAGTATGGTGATTCCATTCGCCATTACTTTGATCACGATCGAGATGGAAAAGCAGATGGCTTCACGACGCGCCTCTCGGGTTTCGGCATTCAGGATTCCCACCTCTTTCCACACCAATTCGAGCGTATGCCCGGTGGTTGGATTTCTCTCGCCCAAGGACTCTTTAACGACTCCAACGTTCATCGCCCCGACGACAGCCCATTCGCCAACGGGCAGACCTCCGTATCCTTTAAGCACTGTAAACTCGCTCGCATGCGTCCCGATGGCTCCGACTTTGACATTCTCTCCCACGGCCCCAATAACATCTGGGGCCTCTCCCAAACCCGTGACGGTCGCGTCTTCCTGCAGGAAGCCAATGATATAGGAATCCCCATTGCCGAGTTTGAACCTGGCACGCACTACCCGACCGGCTCTCGTGACAAACTCAGATCATACGCACCTCAAATTCATCCATCCACCAACGGACTTAAAATGGGAGGAACCGGACTGAGCGGACTCGCCCTCGTCGATGACGAAAACAGCCCGTTCCAACTTGGCTATCAGGGTGAAGTTTTCATCGTAGTCAATCCGATCACGAATCGACTTCAAATCATGACGGTCACAACAAACGATAAAGGACAATATTCCTACCAAAAGCAGGATGATTTTCTTTTGACTTCAGACAAGTGGTTCCGCCCGATCGCCGCCCACTTTGGACCCGACGGCTGCCTCTACGTGGTTGACTGGTATAACAAGGTCATTTCGCACAACGAAGTCCCCCGCAGCCATCCAGACCGGGACAAAACACGCGGGCGCATCTGGCGAATTCGCCACCACAGCCAAAAGCATCTCACCCCACCAAACCTCACCAAACTCCCCTCTGAGGAGGTCATCAACTTTCTCGGAGGATCAAACTCCCTCCTCTCTCGCCTCGCTTGGCACGAACTATCGGACCGGAAGGACAAGGCGGCCCTTCCACATCTCTCAAAAATCATTGTAGATTCCAAAGCCTCCATCTCTCGCCGCTGTGCCGCCCTCTGGGCGCTCGAGGGAATGAGTCATGTCACGCCTGCCATCCTCAAATCCCTTGCAAAAGACCCCCACCCTTCTCTCCGCTATCAAGCCATCCGCATCGCAGGTGAGCTCAGCCTTCCCAGTGCTGAATTCCTAGCCATCACCAAGGACGCTCCATCCGATCATCGCCGTATTCGTTTCGTATTGGCCAATGCCCTTCGCTATCACAAACATCCCACTCCTTCCATGATCGCTCTAGCCGCCAAGCTTGGAAATATTCCACTCAACACAAACGACTGGGATGCCTACGACCGAAAATTTGAGCGATACCTCGCCCGCTGGGCCATGGAAACCCACCGCGAGACGACACGTAAGATGCTCGAAAGCGAGCTCGTGAAAGACCTCGAATCCGAGCAATTTCTTCTCGCCATCCAATCCCTCGCTCCATCGGAAGCGGCCGCCCAACTTGCAAAGGCCCTTCCCCACCTCGGCCGCCCCCTGGGCTCCGGAGAGCTGACCATTTTGGGAAGCCAACTCAATCAGCCGGAAGTTTCCAAAGCACTCGCCTCTATTCTCGCCAATCCGGCCCAGCAAATCACTCTCCTCCGCTCATTCGAAAACATCGAACCAAAGCTGGCTGCCGACCCCAACCTTGCCAATCTTGTAGGGAAAGCGTCACTTGAAATATTCCCCAAAACCGCTATCGAAAACCAGCTCCTCATCATTCGTCTTGCCACAAAATTCCGCATCAAATCTCTCGAAGATCCCATTCGGAAGTGGCTGGCTTCGACCAAGCGCTCACAATCCAACACCCTGAGTGTAATCACCGCACTCCGGGAAATCGGATCCTCTGACCGTGCCTTTTTCGAAAAGCACTACCGCTCGCTAGATCCCCTCATTAAGCGGGAAGCTCTCATTTCTCTAGCCGGACTCAAGGACATCACACTGGTTGCATTCATCGCTCAAGAATGGGATTCTCTTCCCGGAGATTTACGACAAGTCGTCATCCACGGCCTGACCTCCACCCAAAAAAAAGCCGCCGCTCTGGCCAAAGCCGCCGCCTCGAAACAATTCAACGATCTCACCGCCGATTCCCTCGGCAGTCTCGTCTCCGTCCTTGGAGTCAATCACCCCGATATCAAAACGATCATTAAAGGCTCCCCCGGCCTGCTCCAACCCGTCATTAACCTGACCGGAGATGCAAACGATGCCATCGATCAAAAGATCACTCTCAAGGGATCTTTCACTCTGGAAAGCTGGATCAAACTCGCGCCCAACATCAGCAACCTCGACTCCCTCCTAGGAGCAGGAAAAAACAAAGGCGCCGATATCAACTTCTACGATAACACCCTCCGGTTTTATGGCGGCCCGGGCGTAGGAGACCTCATTGTCGCTACCCGGCCCATGATCCCGAATCTATGGACTCATTGCGCCATCACCCGCGACGACCAAGGACGATTTAAAATCTATCGCGATGGCGTTCTTGATACGGACAAATCCACTCCAAATAAAATGGATTTCGCGAATCTCGAAATCGGCCAATCCACCGCTCCGGGTGGGTCGGAATTTCAAATCCGGGAATTCCGCGTTTGGAATCGCGAAAAGAGCGCCCGAGAAATCCGTAATAACTATCAAACGGTCTACTCCAGCCAAAAGCACGAGAACTTGCTTCATCGCATTTCCGGTGACTCCGACAACATCAAGCTTCGCGGCAAAGCATCCATCCAACTCGTCAACGATTCACCCGCACTGGTGGCGCCCGAAGTTGCCAGAGCGGCCCAGGAGAAGTTCGCGAAATATCTCACCATGGCCGACAAGCAAGGAAGCGCCGAACAAGGCAAACTACTCTTCGCAACCTGCCTCGCCTGCCACAAGGTCGGCAAGTCCGGAGGCATCATCGGGCCCGACCTCTCCGGCGCCGGAGCAATGTCCACCGAAGCCCTGCTTCATAACATTCTCACTCCGAACGCTCAGATGGAGAGCGGCTACTATCGTCACGACATCATCCTCAAGGACGGCAGCAAAGTCAGCGGCTCACTTGTCAATCAAACAAAGGAAGCACTCAGCATTCAACCCGTTGGCACCGCCATTCAAGTTATACCCCTAACTCGAATCAAAAATCACAAGATTACCAAGTCATCCCTCATGCCGGAAGGACTCATCGACCATCTTTCCCCCGAACAAGTCTCAGATCTCTTCACCTACATCCGGACCTTGAACTAATCGGACTAGCTTTTACTGGTCTCGGAAAATGAAGGTGAAATCTCCAAGCTTTCATCCAACAGATTATCTTCAAGATCTTCATCATCGTCGCTCGAGAG
>JAAEZT010000050.1 GCA_018222765.1 bacterium
ACCGTAAGACGGTCGGCCGCGATCACCACATCGAAGCCTTCACCATGTGGATGGCTGGAGCCGGATTAAAAAGCGGTTACATCCACGGCCAAAGCGACGAACTCGGCTTCGGCGTGGTCGATGGGAAAGTTCACGTCCACGACCTCCACGCGACCCTTCTCCATCTCTTAGGCTTCGACCACGAACAACTCACCTACCGTTTCCAGGGAAGAGACTTCCGCCTCACCGACGTTCACGGAAAAATCGTGAGGGAGATTCTAGCGTAACCGAAACCACCCACCCCGGATCGCCATACAGAAAGCCGGCTCAAGTAAAAGAAACTAAGCTTACGATATATTTTGAGGTCGGCGGGCAAGACAGCTATCCGATTCTTAGGTTTGGCCTAATTCTGATTCTCGACCACCCTGAAGTATAAGCGGCTTGCGCCTGCCTCGGGGTTCGGAAGAGGTCCATAGGTCATGATTCCCGATTCGGGGTCGAACTTCGCAAGCGGATCAGGATTGGAATCTATTGCACTAATGCTGTCGTTGATATCACCACCCCAATCGCTTAAATCTGGCGAGAGAAACAGCCCATAGGTCTTCCCTTCCCGGGCAGTCCAGGAAATGGTCAACTTGTCGTTACTCTGATCGTAGATGAAATCGGTGATCCGGATACTCTGGGCTTTGCTGACGAGCGCGACGCCGCGCCGAGGCAGTTCGACGCTGCGCGCTCCGCCTTTCTCGATTAGCGTCAGCTGCGATCCGACTTGGCCACCGAACACCTCAAAGTAGGCCCCGCCTCCACGCTCAAAGAAAGCACCTTCAACGGGATAGGTTCCCGCTGTAAGCGTGATTGTTCCAATCGTGCTGCTATCACCCGTGAGGCAATCACAGATTAGGCGTGCGCCGGCCTCATCGATGACGCTGTCTCCCGTGGCATTCTGACTGATACTATCAAACTTCTGGCCTGGGATTCGCAAGTAGGCGCCATCATCGCCTTGGAAGCCAAGGCTGTAGGTTCCACTAACCGGAATAACCAAGTTGGCCGAGAATTCGATCAGGAAGTCGTTGTCGTCAGCCCCAGTATCGATTGGGAATGGGATGTCCCCAGGGATGCGACCGGGACCGCCGGCCTGCGGATCGTTGAAGTTGACCGAATCCAAACCGATAGTGACCACCGGATCGAGCGCCGGGTTCGCGAGCGCATTTTCAACTTCCGCAAAATTCGTTAGGCCGTCATCGCCGCCACCGTTGGGGTTGAGCACGCGGTCGAAATCATTGGCACCACCAGAAAGCGGATCCTCGAGCAAACCCGGCCCAACGCTTGTGACATCCACACCTGCCGCATCGAAGCCAGGGATTCCAAAGGAACCCGCGGATTCGGTACGTCCAATCGGTAGCCACTCGCTCGTGTCGGCGTCGTTAGGGTATCGACCCTTCGCGATGTAGATTTCACCGTGATCGCCACCACCACGCTCATACCAGGTAAATTCGATGCGGTAGAGGCCCGGCTGAACGTTCTCAGCGACGGCGCGCACGTTGCTATCGCCAGTCACGCTCGGGTGAATGATGGTATCCGGAGAACTCGGATCGATCGTTCCGTTGCGTGCATCGCGGGCGTCTCCCCCGAAGGCTTCTGTGAAGGTCCAACCGTGAACTCGAAGTCCGAACCCATCGTCGGAATGGACCCCAATAGTGTAGGTGCCCGCCTCTTCGATCCGCATGCAGGCGACGCCATACATGATGAAGTCATCGGCCGGGAGCCCGGCGGCTATGGCATCAGGATGATAAGGCAGATCCGGCTGAATGGTGAAGCGAGAGCCATTGTCACTGTGGTTCATCTCCGGTTCCGACGTATCAACGATCGTGCCAGCAAAGTTGACTGGATCGTCAGCGGCATCCCCGATCACGGTCAACACTGTCTCAAGATCGTTTAGCGTTCCAGCGCCAAAGATGTAACGCACGCCCCAGTTGCCATCGACCGCCATCTCCTCCGCGCCGGCCAGTTCCTTCTGGTAGGGGAAATACGGTTGGTCGGCGACGAACTGCCCGTCGAATTCAAATAGTTGTCCGAGGTTGTCGGTTCCATCGAATTCATAGGTAACGGTTGAACCAAAGGGAAAAATAGGGTCTTGGTTGTAACGGATTGTGGTGGTATCGCCGACTTTACTGATCGCCAATGAGGGCGTTACGTTAGCACCGTTGACCAAAACGGACACCTTGCCCGCTTGGAGGACGCTCGCTCCAAGGTCGGTCACCTTGAACTCAATGAAATCGAGACTCGTCGAAACGGCGATTTCTGGATCTGGGGTCTTGAATGTCGACTCCCGCTCAATGAGCTGCCCGATCATGTCCTCTGCAATGAGCTTATAGGAGATATCTGCTCCAAGTGGGAACTGTGGATTCCGGTCGTGACGAATAGTCGTCACATCTCCCACCTTATTCACGGAAAGACCAGTGGTCACATCGTTGCCATCGATGACGAGAGAAATCGTTGCCGGATCGAGAACACTCACCCCGATGTCCACGACATCGAATTCGACGAAATCGATGCCCGTTCGGATACCGGAAATTACCGCTATCTCATCACCGGTTACCTCAACAAACAGATTGTCCATGTGGTGATTTGCGCGCGCGCCACCCGTCCGTCCACCAAGCACGATCTGACCGGGGCTCGGAGTCCAGTTCACCGGTCCGCTAAAGACCCGGTTGCCCTTCCAGTCGATCGAAAGATTGCCAGCATCTAAGATGATTTCGAGGGGCGCCCAACCAAGGATGCTATCATCATCTTCCCCGTTCGGTCCGAGAGGGCCTGTCTGTAGCGAAGTGATGTCGTCAAGCTCGCCATTCGCGTTGGGAAGCGAGATCTCCTGCAGGATGACATTGTCGAGCCGCACGCTCATCCCGATCGTATCGCTGCCGCCGCTGAACCATTCGTCAAAGCCGATCGCCAGACCGGTCGTCGAACCCTCCTCGGGCAAGTTCGCCTCGCCCGTAGGAGAAGCAGCGAAACCCGATCCCGTGCCGATGAGTGGGTCATTGTCACGCACCAGGTTGAAGCTGAATCCATCGGCAGGGCTGTTGGTTCCGCCACCAACTCGCAGATCAGCGCGAATCTTAAAACCCGTAATCGGGAACCCACCTGTGGGGTCATCGAAGACGATCGAGCCCCGTTGGCCGTTCAAGTTATCGGTGACGGAGATGTAATTGTCATCCGCCCCATCGACACCGCCCTTCGCGTTGGTGAGCTGAGCTACACCGAATAAATTAAGAGCGGGATTGTCATTAAAGTCGGTATCGATCACGACCGTCTGAGCCTGTGAAAGCGGGGAGATACCGATAAAGAGGGCTGCAAGCGTCGCAAATGGACGAGTCAATATTAAATCCATTGAGAGTTTCATAAAGTCCATGAACTTGTTCGGTTTCGGTGAGGTTTGTAAAGTCTTAAACGTTCAAATTCGGCGAGCGGTTGGCGAGGCGCTTATCGTTCGCCTTAGAAATTATAGTTTTAATGTCATTGCGATTTATTGGAGGAATTACGCCTTCTCTATTTTCTATCGCGAACAATAAGGGACTGCGGAATTCCAACTCCTACTCGGCTTGAATACGCAGGAATAGCCGCGACAGCCCAGCGCTCGGCACGCGCACCGAGCGAAGCGTGGCATTGCCAATCTGCTCGCCGTCCTCGCCGGCAACGATACCGATTCCCGACCAGTCGATCAGATCGCTGGAAGCCATCGGCATCAGCGAAACATCAATCCGATCAAGCACCTCCGGGTATCGGATGTGCAAGCCCAATGAATCCTGGTAAACACCGATTTCAGGCGAGTCTGCCACCAAGGGGTTGGTTCCGAATTTGTATTCAAACAGATTGATCCATCCGTCCGCATCAGGGTCAAGTTCGTCGTCGAGCACCGTCTCCAACTGACCGGGGAATCCGTGTGCATCGCGCCACTCGACATAAGTGTCCGGAAACTCCACAGGTGCATCGACAGCAGGTCGCTTCCAGCCATCACCGGAGCGCGCGGAATTATCGTCATTGAGACACTGCGCCAGCTCCGCGACGATATCGGCATAGGCAGAATCTTCTATCAAGTTCACCGTCTCGCCGGGGTCGGAGACGTAGTCATAAAGTTCGCGGTGCTCTGGCGAGACCCCGATGATTTCGTCGAAGTCGAGCGTGCTGTCGCTCGAAGTTGTGCGCCACCACTCGGTGTAACGATATCGATCGGTGCGCAGACTGTAGCCCATTCCGGGGCCGCTATCTGCTACTCCGTCACCGCTGATCGTGCGCTGATACTGACTGAACGCTGCCTTCTTCCACGGCTGATCAGGATCTTCGAGCAGAGGCATCACGGACGTTCCCTGCAACTTGAATCCCCCAGGCTGAGTCGGAAAGTCGAGGCAACAAATCTCGGCGAGGGTCGGGAACACGTCGACCAGTTCGACCGGGGCAGCGCATGTCCTTCCAGCGCTCCCAAGGGCGTCCATTCCCGGCGCGCTGATAATCAGCGGCACACGCGTAGCCGCTTCGTAGTTGCTGTGCTTCGACCAGAAACCGTTGTGATCCCCGAGGTGCCAACCGTGGTCTCCCCAGAGCACGATGACGGTATTGTGCGCAATCGAATCAGCCGTGCTAGGATCCCCATCCGGGTTCTCGAGCGCATCCAAGAGTTTGCCAACCTGCGCATCGGCAAAGCTGACACAGGCCATGTAGGCATGGATCAGATGGCGTGCCTCTGCAGCCGTCGGAACGCCACGAATGTCGCTGTAGCTGCTCGGTTCACCGCTGAACGGGGCAGTGAAAGCATTGGTTCCAACCGGAAGTTTTTCCACCCCGGTGTAGCCGTCCAGATCAATCTCCGACGGGTCGTAGAGATCCCAGTAGCGCTTCGGACACGCGAATGGCAAGTGCGGTTTCTTCAAACCAACTGCAACAAAAAAGCGATTCCCAGCGGCGGCCAGCTCGCCGATCTTCGCGACTCCAGTCTCAGTATTGGCACCATCACTGTAGTCGTTATCCTCGATTGGATTTCCACGACGATCGACCACGCCGGCGTCGGTAGCGGAGGCACTTCGGTCGCCAGCATCTTCCAGCGACGCCTTGGCAGGCTCGTAAAATACCGGCCGGTTGTTGTTAACGTAGCCACCCGGCCAAGAGATCGGATCCTGCTTGGCGTTCCCACCACCGTGGTAAATCTTACCGGTGCCAAATACCATGTAGCCGTCCGATCCAAAATGCTGAGGGATGGTGACCACATCCGGGTGAATGTCGCGGAAGAAGGTTTCGAGTTTCCAGCATCGTGTGTAGTCCGGCCGCATGCCTGTCATGATGCTCGCGCGCGAGGCATTGCAGACCGCCTGCTGACAGTGCGCATTGGTAAACCTTAGTCCACGCGCAGCAAGCCGATCCATATTAGGGGTCAGCGGGCGAAGTGGAGCATCCCCTCCGTAGACATTGATAAGCGGCTTGAGGTCGTCGATCGGGATAAACAGCACATTGAATTGCCCTTCGGGCAATAGCCGCTCGCGCGCAGGGTCATCCGGCGGATCCCCAGAACCGCTGCCAGTGATCTGCAGGTCGTCGATGCGAATCTGCGTCGATGGATTCTGATCGTGATCAGAAAGGGTCCAGCGCAGCGTGACTTGAGATTGTCCCTCGATGGCGTCGAGCGATGAAAGATCAGCAGACCACGTGTTGTTCTGCTTGTTGTTAAACAGGGTAAGCGTTGCTCCGGGGACCGAAGCGAAGCTGCCGGCTGCTCCGACTTTGTATTCGAAAGCAAGCATCGAAGTGATTAGAATACCGTCCAGTTTTAGGCCATTGTTGCGATAGCTGAAGCGGACAGAAAAATCTGTCGCATCGGTGGTATCGATCGTGATCTCGAAGCGATTGTTCGCCGAGGGGTTAGCGTTGCCATTCCATGTCGCGGTCCGCCCCCTCGCCCAAGTGTCGCCGTTGAAATGGGTGAACTGATAGTTCCCGACGCCGATAAATTGACCAAGCTGCTCCCCCGTGCGCGAGAAACTCGGAACCGTGGCAAGATTGTGGTAGGTGACGGATTCAGTGAAGGTACTATCAGCAGTAGTTGTCCCGGACAGTTCTCTTTGGAACGCCCAATACGCACCAACCGCCGTCGCATCATCGCCAGCGAGCGCTTGGGAACAGGCAACGAGAATCCCCGTTGCCATTAGGAGGAAAGTTTTTTTCATGCTGTTGGGGGTTCCAAGGATTAGCTCACCGCTCGGCTGTGTTCAAGCCCAGCAATGCGTCAGTCACCCCCCTTTCTCCCCCATGAACACCGCCAATCCTAGGCATTCTCGGCCCTCCTGGAAAAAGCAAATTCCTAGCAGTCTTTCTGTCTCTAGGCTGACTGGATCACCTGTTATAGCAAACAGTAAGGAAGTGAGGGATCACATTAGAATTAGAGGGTCTGAAGAAAAGCGTAAAGGTCCGCCAACTCCTGTGTGCTTGCTCCCAATAATAGGCCGGCCGGCATCGGTGAACGATTCGGCGAGCGTTCGCTCAGGATGTCGTGCCGGGAAAATCGGATGGTTTCATTTGACCCTGTTTCGAGGATGGTCTGAGCCTCAGAGCTGTAGACCTTCATTCCAACGTAAACGCCCTCGGCAGTGGTGATTTGAGTGGCTTTGTAGAGGTCGGAAAGGGACAAGCTAGGCTGATTGATGTGCCTAAAGAGGTCTTCTCGGTTAAATCGTTTTGTAATATTGCTAAGAGAGGGCCCGAGTCGCCTATTGCCTGAATGACATGTCGCACAACTGTAGCGAGCGTAGGTTCCCTGTCCCCGTGTCCTGTCACCCTTCTCCCATTTGACGATCTTCATCTTTTCAGCGAACGGAGTAAGGTCGATCTCACTGGTCGGAGGTCGTTGGAATTCCAAGGCAAGTTCGCGGTCCTGCTCTTTGCCATGGCGGGAGAAAAAACCGACGAGATCAGGCCTGAGCCAAGGCTCGCTTTGCCAGACGCCACGTAGAGTGACGAGAAGAGGTGGGATCCCAGATGGAGGAAGATGCTTTTCCACAAAGCTGAGGGCTTCCTTGTTCCATCCCTGGACGGAAGAGGCCATTGCTTGTGCCATCGATCGTGCGTCTTCTTCCGGTAGTAGGCCAAGAAGGTATATACTGGTGGGTGAAATTTTCTCGGCTCGAGCCATCGAGGTGGAAGTCTCGGGGTCGAATCCAAGTTGGGCTTTCAGGGCGTCGCGCAGGTTCACACTCCAGTTCCGGTCGGTGAGGAGCTCGCGC
The DNA here is from genome assembly GCA_018222765.1 of bacterium. Classification (GTDB taxonomy): domain Bacteria; phylum Verrucomicrobiota; class Verrucomicrobiia; order Verrucomicrobiales; family Akkermansiaceae; genus SW10. The sequence continues at coordinate 7,248 of JAAEZT010000050.1, forward strand.
TCTTCGAGCTTACGGTCAACTCCGAGAAAGCCCTTCGCAATTTTCTCGCGAACTTTCTCTCTTGGGCCGGACATCTGAGAGAGACAGAACAGATAGTGCGCGTCGTGGGTCGGATGAGAGGAAGGAGAGAGCGCAGCGGCGAGAGCTTCAATTGCAGCGCTTGTATCTGCCTGCAACATGGCAAGCAGGCGGGCGATCTCATACTGCTGCGGATGGCCCGGATCTTGAGGATCAAAGGCCATGGTTAGCAGAGAGATGGCTTTCCGACGGACTTCACCTGCCAGAGCGTCCGGCTTATTTGCCGTGTAGCCAGCATCAATCCGGGTTCGTGCTTCATTAGTGCTGATGTCTCCCATGGCGAGCATCAGGTGCCGAATGGCGGTGATGCGGGTAGAGGGGTCGTTGGCCTTCTCAAAGAGGATGATCGCCTGAGCCGGTGAGAGAGCGGGGATGTCTTTCATCCGGTCCTTATGGATAGTCCAGTCCTCCGCAGTCTCGTAAAGGGAAACGGGCTTTGCCGCTTTTCGACCTGCGGGATAGGAGACCCGGTAAACGGCCCCCCTGGTTCCCCGGCCTCCTACCGAGACGAAGAGGTCTCCGGTGAGGGGGTGAACCGCGAGGTCGGAGGGGGCAAAGCCAAGGTTGCCAGTAGGCTCCAGAAAGGTCTCGTGCTGATGGCCCTGGTAGGAGTCTCCCCTTTGGATGAGCGGGGTAAAGTAGACCCGCCCATAGGTCCAGCAGGCGAAAAAGAGGCCGTCCTGATAACGCTTGGGAAACTGGGTATGGCGGTAGACTTCCACCCCGGTAGGAGATCCACGGTCGACCTCGTTAAGCCGAGGGACGGAATCAAAGAAATAGGGAGGCCGGTTAAACGAACGCTGGTGGCCAGGGAGGAGCCAGCCATGGTGTCCGCCGACCCTGATGTGAAAGACCCGACAGTAGGAATACCAAGGGAGTTGGTGATCTCGCTCTCCATCTGAGTCGAAGGTGAAGAGGTGGCCGTGCTGGTTGAAGGCGAGGTCGTAATGGTTACGGAAACCATGAGCAATGACCTCACTCTGTTTTCCATCCGGAGAGATGCGGAGGATCGTTCCCTGAGAGGGGTCGCTGATGGGTGAGGTGGCAGTGGTAATGTTTCCCTTACCAATATTGCTGTTATTCCCGCAGGCGACGTAAAACCAACCGTCGGGACCACGTCGGATTCCATGGGGGCCATGTTCTCCTCCTCTCCCTGGAAGCTTGTAGAAGAGTTCAGGATTGCCGCTTGGGCGAGTCTGACCCGGCGGGGTGCGGTGAAGAAAAATTCCATGAGGTTGAACGCTGAGGAGGTCGTTTCCCCTCCAGAGGAGGCCATGGGCGTTACGCGCCTTATCGTAGACGACCTCGGCCCGATCGGCTACGCCGTCCTTATCCGTATCGAGAAGGACCTTGATGTATCCGGGGCCGGAAACAGCAAGCTTCCCGTCATCTGAGATGGCCATCGCCCAGGTGTCATGGGTTAGCTCATCGCCAGCAAACTTCGTGATCTCAAATCCCTCCGGGACGCGGAAGGGGTTTTCGGCATGAAGGCCAGTAACGGCCATGAGATTGAGAAGAAGGTAACGGGACATGCTGGTGGGCCTGGTAGCTTAGTATTTTTTTGGGGAGAGTCGAGTCTGGAACTTCTGTTCTGGGGCCAACCCCATTTCCCAACAACTCCGTTCTAAAGGCGGCTCCAACCCTTTTCCGCCAAAAGCAAATCCCGATCAGCCGGTAGCTTTGCCAAGCCTGGTCTTATAACCTATTTCGCCAAACTTATCCGCACCCTTAGGTATTGAATCTTACTTGATGTGATCGGGGTGGTGCTGCGCCAGATGGCGACAGCAGTTTCATCATCGCCATTCGAGATCTCGGATACCATCGTGAAAGCGTCGCTGGTTTTCCAGTTCGCGAGGTCGGTGGAAGTCTGTATTTCGAAGGCGACGTCGGTTGCAAGGAGGCTCTTTTGGAATTTGATGGCGAGGAAGTCTTCAGCGCCAAAGCGCACGATCATCGGGCGTGGTAGGACCCCGCTGTCGGACGATCTCGGCCGAGTCCCCATCGCGTACTCGGCAAAGTTCATGATGAGGTCTCCGTCTTCGTCGCCCCCGTCATTGGAGATTCCATTGGCGCTTTTCCAAGCGAGGTAGCTAACGGTCGCGATTGTGCTGTCGTCCTCGCCGGGCGCGCCGCCGATCTTCGCATGCGGCAGCCAGCTAGTCGGCTTGGCGTGGTCCGGACCGGAGGCCGGCCCGACCAGCACCAATGAGTGGCCATCACCGTCGGGGAGCGTTGGCCAGGGAGGCTGGTCGTTGTAGGTGAAATCATGCAAGTCGCCAGTGCTGCTGCTTGTCAATATGACCCGCTCGCCATCATTGCTCAGGCGGCCGGAGTATTGGCCAATCACGACGCCATCGGGTAGCTCGCCGTAGCGGGCAGTGAATGCTGCTTCGTTGCGGACCACGATCGCCCGCGCTCCAGCGCCTAGGATGGTGTTCGGCGGGAAATTGAAGATAATTCCATCGCTGAAGTAGACGTCGCTCAGGTCGATGGACCGTGGGCCCATGTTCAGCAGTTCGACAAACTCGTAGTTGTCGCGGTCGCTCGAGATCGCAATCTCCTTGGGGGTCGCCGGTTCGGCCGGGTGATAATGGAGCTCTGAAATCACAACGTTACTCGCGTCTGCGGGCACGGTGTCGATAGTGAAGAAGGCGGAGTTCAATGGACTCCACAACCCGGTCGAGATGTTGTAGGCACGGGCCTTGAGTAACGACGGCTCGCTGATGAGAATTGGCTTAGTGAGGTTGGCTCCCGCGCTGGTGTCGATCTCACCACGGAGAATGAGATCGAAGCTGATGTCTGAGCTTCTGCTGCTCGCCTGGTGTATCTCCGCGGCTATCGTGTTTTCGCCTTCGACAAATAGCGTGGTGGGGATAATGAAATCGTGATGCGTTCTCTCGTTTTGCGTCGACCCTTTTGAGTAAGTGTTGAAGGCTGCGCCCGCGGACAAGTTTTCAGTGCGCACCGCCTCGGCGCCATTCACGTAGATGGCAGCGCCGTCGTCATACTTGAGCTTGACCACGAACCAAGAAAACGAGGCGGGGTCTGCGATCTCCACCGTCGTGCGGAAGTAAGTCGTAGCATTGCGCTGCAATCCGCCCGTCTCGGGCTCCATATCTATCCACCCAACTTCGGTGGCCTCGTCACGGTCACCGTAGCCAAGCTCCGATGGCCCTGAGGCCCAGGCAGCATCGTCGAAATCCACTGTCCGCCAGATGGTGCCGGCATCGGAGCCGTCATCGAGGTATTTCCACTCATGGCCGGTCGTGAGGAAGTCCTGCGGACTTGGAATATCATTCGAGAATGATGCGCGGATCGAGCCCGCGGCAACCGCCCCGCCAGGCGCGCGAGGATCAGAACCGTCGAGAGTGTAGTAGACGCCGGTGGCGTTGGTCGAGATGACGATGCCAGCACCCTGCGCAATCGAGCCGCCATGCTGGTTGAACCCCGGTGGGTCGATTCTCGGATACCACCCCACCGAGCGCAGCTGCCCGATGAGTGTCGACGCCCGGTTGTCGAAGAAACTGCGCACCCCTTCGACGGCGCTGAGCCAGTCTGAACGCGTCCTAGCCGGCTGGCGTTTCGAGTCACCCCAGCGCGCCGAGTTCGCGATGATGGCCGAGTCTATCTGCTGCGCACGCGCGTCGATCCGAGCGATCGACATCTCATCTGTCAGGAGCCCCTTGTTGAAGCAGTGTAGAGCGACGCGATCGGCGAAAAGTAATTTGTATTCTGGGTTTTTCATCAAGCCCTGGTGGAGGAGTCGCGGGTGGAGGCTTCCTCCAGAGGCCATCGAATTCACCATATTGTATCTACCCGTGTCTAATGAGTGCTCAGAGTCATGCTCAAAAAACTTCCACCCGTCAGGGTTCTCCCTGTTGTAAATGGAGAAGTAGTTGTTCGGTGGACCGTCGCTGTCGCCGCTATAGTAGAGGATGATCATATAGTCGATCAGGTTGCCTGGATCGACGAGTTTCTCTAAGGCTGGGTTTGGGGTCCCATCCGGGTTCCGACCCAAAGCATTAAAATATGCTGCGTTGGAAGTGAAGCCGGCCGACCATTTTGTTGATAGCCGCCGCCAAGCGTCGAAAGTCCCATCAGTCAGAGCCCCGCGGGTTTTGACAACATCGTAGTCGAGCTGGTCACCGCCAAAATAAGTTTCGCCGAATGCCGCCTCAGCGCGCTCTTCGGATTGGTAGAGTCCCCAGTAGATTCCATTTAGATAGAGGTGATAGTAGCGACCGCGGGTTGCCGGACGCCCCATCGCAAGTTGGGTGTCGCGCGCCCAGATGTCGCGCATGAAACTGTTGCGGGAATCTCCTCCAAGCGACCATGAATAATTCTGGGGGCTGCGCAGATCGAACTTGTCAAACTCGTCGGCGCCCTCGTCACCGAAGAGTCGGTAGTTAAGCCGCCCGTTTCCGTATTCGTCGCGGAAGAATAGCCTGAAGGAATGTTTTGGGTTTTCTGGTTTGCGGGAGAAGCCGCCCCGGATACGCAGTCCGGCAGGTGAGGCGAAGCCGGTCGAGTTTCCATCGGAATCGACGTATCCCGGCGGGAATAGCAGTTCAAGATGTGACTCCCGCTCCCACTCGATGCCATCGCTTTGCGGATTTGTGTAGATCCCTGTGCCAGGACTAGTCAGGTTCGCCTGATCGGTAACAATCGAGATGGTCGGGATGGCAGTCAGAGCGTCCTTGACTTGTTTGTCTCCGCCATTGGTTGGATTAGCATGATTGACGATATTCGGATCCATCCCGTAATTGAAAACCTGCCCGTTGACGGAATTGGTCGGCCAACCAGGCGGTGCCGCCCCAGACTGCGTAATGACGTCATCCAAGAAAATGTAGGTGTGGGTATCTATTTCGCGGCGTCCGAATCCCGTCTTGAAAGCCGCCGCGCGAAGGGTAGTGGTGCGGCTGATAGTGATCGGGGCCGTGTAGGTCGAGCCATTGCTTAAGGTTGGCGTGCTGGCGTCGGTGGTGTAGCGGATCGTGGCTTCCGGAGTTGATGTCGTGATCGCCACTTGGATCGGGGAATCGTAGAACCCCCGGTCTGGTTCGAGCTTTGTGTCTGCTACGATGCCTTCAATGCGAACTCCGTTCTCCGTGCCTGGCGTTGGCTCGACAAAGAAGCCGGTCACCAATTTCTCGATATCCTGGAAGATACCGGTGAGCTCGGGCACAAACAGCACGTCCGAATTAAAGGCACTAGAGTTAAGCCCCTGGATCGCAAGCACGTTTGTGCCCTGAACGAGCCCACCCTGATCCACCGGAAACTCGAAAAAAGTTTTTGCGTCGGTCTCGTCGCGGTTGCCATTGTTGGCTGACGAATTCCAAGCCGGGTTCGCGGGCGCGCCCTGCCGCTCGAACTCTGTGCCATTTAGGTAGGCGACGAACCCGTCGTCCCACTTCATTCGTAGTTTCAAATCCCCTATTCCACCGGGCTGGGGAACCTCGAAAGGGATCCGGATGTAGATCGACGGATTTTTGCTGCGCATCATTTCCTCCACGTCGCCGCCCCTACCAAACAGATGGTCGTAGCTGGTATTTAAATCAGTTTCCGTCCAATTTATATCGTAACCGATTCCCGTGGCGCCCGCGCTCCACGTCGTGTCGTCGAACTGGGCCTCCATCCAGCCGGCCACCGGGCCGGTGGGAACGTGCCACTTCGCCTGCGCTCCCGCGACGAGGAACGTCAATGGAGTCTCGGTATCAAAACCCAGCCCGTAGGCTGTGTCCGCGAACTGCTTTGGGTAGTCCTTGAAGACGGTCGCGATCGTGACGCCGTCAGGCTTGACTAGCGCGAGATAACCACCGGCGTCGGATTGGATGCGGAAGTTCGCGTGGAGCTCGCCTGTCGGGTCTCTGCGGTCTTTTCCAGACGCGAAGATTACAACGTAACCTCCGGTCGTAATCGGGATGACGGGGAGCGTCCACTTTTTCAAATTTGCTGGGTCGTCAGTCAGATGCCAGCCGCCGAGGTCACCGGCCACCCCCGAGGCATTCCAGATCTCGAGCCAGTCTGATTGATCCCCATCTTCGTCGACGATGCCATCACGGTTCTTAGCAACGAATTCGGTGATCTTCGCACTGGTAATCGCGGCGGCTCGTGCGGAAGGGGAAAGGGGGAGAAGAGCGATAGAGGAGACCACAAGAGCGAATGCGCGAAGATGTTGCGATAAAATTAATTCAGGCATTATAGGTCTTGGAGTTCGTAAAGTTACCCCTTAGTTACCATCCTAAGCAATCAAAGAACTACCGGCGGCTAAAAGCTTTTGGTCGGTCTCGAGAATAAAGCGGTAGAAATATTTCTCCCCAATCCGCTCCCGCCCAAAGATGGCTTCGTACCCTTCCACCAAAAATATCCTCCCACCAAAAGTAAATTCCTAGTGGCCCTCTTCGATTTGCCTCGCACTATGATCAATTTCTCTCGAAGCTTCACCATGCCAAAGCCCCTAACCTCTCGTCGTCACTTCCTCAAAACTGCCGCCGGCGCGCCTTTGATCATGAGCAACCTCCAATCTGCCCCCTCGGCGAACGGGAAGCTCAACCTCGCCGCAGTGGGTGTCGATGGTCAGGGCTGGAGCGACCTCACAAGTATTGCCTCCCATTCCAGCGTCAACGTCACCGCAATCTGCGACGTCGACACCGCACGCATGGCGAAGGCTATCGCAAAATTCCCTAACGCTCGAGTCTATCAAGACTGGCGCGAAATGCTGGAAACTGAGGGTGACAAGATCGATTCCGTTCAAGTCGCCACGCCCGACAACATGCACGCTCCGGTTGCAATCGCCGCGATGGAGCGAGGCAAACACGTCTATTGTGAGAAACCGCTAGCGCACGAGGTTGCGGAGACCCGCGCCATGACAAGAGCTGCCGCCAAAGCAGGGGTCGTCACGCAGATGGGCAATCAAATCCAATCGACTATCGAATACCGATCGGCCGTTGCGCTAATCCGGCAAGGTGTTATTGGAAAAATCAAAGAGGTCCACGCTTGGTCTGGAGCTTCCTTCCCTGGCAAAGGCCGGCCTCCGGGAGCCGATCCCATCCCGAAGACGCTCGACTGGGATAAGTGGCTCGGCGTTGCCCGTGAGCGCCCTTACAAAAAAGGAATTTACCACCCCTTCCAGTGGCGCGCTTGGCAAGACTTTGGCACTGGCCCACTTGGGGATTTTATGTGTCACATCATGGCCTCTCCTTTTAAAGCATTAGAACTAACCGCCCCAACCAGCGTCAAAGCCACGAACGTTCCCGACGATTGGGCCTCAAGCGAGGCCGCCAATAAGGAAAACTGGCCCGCATGGGCAACATACGAATATCTTTACCCGGGAACCAAGTGGACCGTCGGCAGCACCATCAAAGCTTTCTGGTACGACGGCGGCAAGAAGCCCGCGCGCGAACTCGCTGGGTTCTCAGACGAAAAACAAAATCTTCCCGGCGGAGGCAGCCTGTTCATCGGAGAAGGCGGTAACCTTCTGCTTCCCCACGTTGGTGGTCCACAACTTTTGTCCCACTCAAAAAACAACAATCTTAAACTACCCAAGCTCGAAAACCGTAACCACTATCATAGCTTCGTAGAGGCCTGCCTCGGCCGTGGCGCGACCACCAGCCATTTCGCTTTCGCCGGCCCCCTCACCGAGGCCACCCTACTCGGCAACATCGCCAACCGTCACAACGGTCAGGAGCTAAAGTGGGACTCCACAGCGCTAGAAATTAGTAACAATACAGATGCCAACAAGCTGGTGAACCGCAGCTGGCGAAAGTTTGTTTAAACCACTTGATTCTACAAAGAGAGATTTAATCAAGATTAGCCTCGAGTGGATGATGCCCGGAGTGACCTTGCACTCACAGGCGTCTCCTCCACCTTCTATCTGACGCACTCAGTCAGTAACAACCTTACTTTGCCTTCTCAACCCTGAAGAAGGCTCGGCCATTAAACCCGGCATCTTTTAAGTTGAACGTCCTTGTTGTCTGATCTCCGGGATCGGCATCAATTGAATCGTCGAGATCTCCATCCCAGTCGACCATATCCACCGAATACTTGACGGCATAAACCTGACCTTCTCGAGAATTCCAAGTCAAGGTCACCTTCTGATCACTCGAAAAATCAATGTCCGTGATCACGAAAGTTGAGGAGCTGTTTTCCCCAATCGCAAGCGGGTCGATTCGCACCTCCTCCATCCGGGTCCAACCCCAACCGCCATCGTCATTTTCTATGAAATCCAGCTGGTAGCTATCTGTCAGTGACACTCCAGCTTCAGTCAGCTCATCTAAGGTAAACGTCTTTGTTTGAGTGCCTCCTCCATTGCCATCCTTATAAGAAAAAGCATCGTAGTTACCAGTTGTGAGGTTGAGGAGACCAAGTCCCTTCACACCATCCTCAGTTCCACCCGTGGTTTTACCGATAATTTCGGCTGGACTTGTTGGATCCAGAGCAACATTCCCCCCTCTTCCTTCGCCACCAAACCAGTCAATTTCAAGAACATTACCAGTTGCTGAAGCGGAACCAAAGTTCACGACCGGCGAACGATAGATGAAGTTTGTGTGGGCTCCATCGTGGGCGTTTCGATTGGCTCCACCATTGACACCGCCACGAAAGCCGTCAATCCCTTCGCCAGTCGCCTGTCCGGCTGTCACGCCATTATCGGCAAGAAATGCTTGGCCGCTCACCGTGGTCCAACCGTGTTCATTGTCTGCATCGAAGTTCCAGACAACCGTTTCTCCAGGTGGTGGCGGTGGATCTTCGGCCAGAGCAGTCACA
>JAAEZT010000080.1 GCA_018222765.1 bacterium
GTGCCTTACGGTTTTTCATCCAAGCCCATCGCCAGCCTCCAGGTTACCGGCACGGAGAAGATGCCGGAGGTCATCGAGACCACAATTGTCATCGGTTCCGACACGCCGCGTGAAATTGGCATCCAGGAGCGCACGCCCTCAGGCAGCAAAAAGACCCTCTCCAGGGAGTTCTACCGTTACAAACGGGAGAACGGCTACGGCACCCCGCCCGCCATCTGGGTCGACTGGATCGAGCTCGAAGGTCCGATCCCGGAGGCGGCGTTGACCAAGTCCAGAGTGACCCGCATCGAGCCTGAGAAAACCATCAATCCCGCAAACGAAAAACAGATCGCACAAATCGAAGACGAATACGCCCGGTTTTCCAAATGGAAGAAGGGCGTCGATAAAGCAGCCAAGTCTCCCGAAAACCAGGCTCTTATCGCCGGGATTCGCAAGACCGATCGACTCATCGATCACCCCAATCGCTTTTACGCCTATGCCGACCGTCTCAATGGCATGCCAAATCCCAAGGACTTCGGCTTCCGTGATTCGCAAAAAGCAGCCGGCGGCGATCCCGTGGCGGATCGACGCAACCTCGCTTATCACAAACACTACGCTGCCTTGCCGCATCGCGATCGCGGTAGCTACTTGAAGCTCGCGCACGGCACCGGTCGCGTCATTGTCGCTCCGAAGAAACTGCCGCCCGGGAATTACACCCTCCGCGTGGCGGCTGCGGCCGTCGACGGTTCACCAACCTCGCGGCGATTCATTCAGGTCGGCCACCCGCAGCGTCAGATCGCCTCCAGAAATTGGGGCCTCGCAGGCCCGGCCATCAGCACCCATCAGGTCAGCGGCACCATCGAGAAACCGGAAGTCATCGAGATCCCCCTCGAGGTAGGAACAGACACCATCAAAGAGTTTGCGATTCAGGAAAAGCAACCCAACACGGGTAACCTGAAAGAGCTTTGGGACGCTCACAATGCTCTGAAAAAGGAAAACGGTTACGGCCATCCGCCCGCGATCTGGATCGACTGGGTTGAGTTGGAAGGACCGCATTCCGCCAAGGCTCCTGTCTGGACTCAGCGTCGCGAGGTTGAAGCACATGCCAACAAGAAAGTCGGCGGAACCTACAACGATTACTTCAAGGGCGGTCATGATCTTGCCCAAAAATTCCTGAAGACGGGCAAGCCGCAGAAAGAATTTGTCGACAAAGAAGAGGCCGAATTTCGTATCAGGACCTTCAGAGAAAATGGACCGAGCTACCGCCGGTATCTCGATGATCCTCTGACGAAGACCGGTTCTCTTCTGACGATTTCCGACGTGAACAAATCCGAGTTCATTGCGCTTCCTCCGGAGCATCCGACCGGTTGGCTCAAGACGAAACACGTTGTCGATTCCCTTCCACCCGGAGACTACAAAATTCGCTTCCGCATCGGCACGATCAAAGGAACTCCGGTCGAACGACACTTCGTCGATTTTGGGGCCGTCCCCGACAAGGATCAGTTTCATCATCTCGCAACATTTCAGATCACGGGTTCGGCAGACAAGCCTCAGACCATCGAGGTTCCGGTCACCCTGACCCAGGATGGTCCGCGCAAGTTTGCACTGCGCGAAAAGCGTGATCCTAAGAATGATCAGAAACGTTACAAGGAAGCCCGAAAAGAAACCGGGCTGGGGCCTACTCCCGCCTTGTGGATTGATTGGGTTGAGTGGGAGGGGCCGCTGAATTCTGCCAGCAGTGATTCGGCTGGGGACGACTGGTGGATCACCGAAGAAAATGACCCCGTCGAGGCCTCAAGGGCTCGATCAACCCTCAAGAAATTTGCCTTCAAGGCCTTCCGGGGCGTCGAAGCGAAGAACGACTTCCTCGATCGCCTTGTCAAAATCCACGAAGCCCGTCGGGCCGCCGGTAAGTCGTTTGAGGACGCCATCGAACTGCCACTCGGCATCATCCTCGCCTCGCCGGGCTTTCTCTATTTCAACGAGCCATCCAACGGTTCCGAACGCCGCGAACTCAATGATCGCGAGCTTGCGGTGCGCTTGTCCTACTTCCTCTGGAGTGCTCCGCCCGACCGGGAACTGCTCGACCTTGCCGGTCGCAATGAGCTTTCCAATCCGGAGGTTCTTCGTCAGCAGGTGGATCGTCTGATCGCTGATTCCCGCTCGGATGAATTCGTCTCGGGCTTCCTCCACCAGTGGCTCGACATGGAGCGTCTCGACTTCTTCCAATTTGATACCAACCTACACCGTGAATTTGACGAAAGCACCCGCTCGGCCGCACGCCAGGA
>JAAEZT010000051.1:0-14336 GCA_018222765.1 bacterium
CTGCTCAGGGTCTCCAGGATATCAAGAGTCCGATCCAAAGCGGGAACGGAACCGGGTGATTCTTCGGTAGTGACGATCTGCTGCTCGGGTTTCATGCCCTTGTCAATTTCACTCTTTTTTCTCTCGACACAAGACTGTTCTACATGCAGAACAGTTTCTGTCTATAGAAAATTTGCTTTTTTCAGTCCGAATCTCGACACTGTATCCCACAACCTCATCCCGTATCCCCGCTCCTTCAAGTAACTCCATGTGGAAATTTTGTATGCGCTTGTGGCTGGAATTCGGCTGACAGCGCGTATTTGAAGGAGGTGAACAAAACGATGACGATTCTATCGATCACGGCACTCATGGCTTTGCTGAGTGCTCCGCTTGCTCTGGCAAAAGAGCCCGTCCCCCTTTTCAACGGAAAGGACTTAACGGGGTGGACGGCAACGGCTCACCCGCAGCTGTGGACCGTTGAGAACGGAGAGATCGTGGGACGTTGGGACAAGCCGGACAAGCTGAAGGCACACAGTTATCTTTTTCATGATCGCGTCCTTGGCGACTTTCACCTTCGCTTCGAAGTGAAGTTGAAAGACAACGTCGGCAACTCTGGTGTGCAATTTCGCAGCAAGCGACATGGTGAACGTGACTTCCAGGGCTATCAGGCCGATATCGGACCTGACTGGTGGGGCAAACTGTATGATGAGCACGGTAAGGGACGCGGCGACGAGTTGATCCTGTGGAAAAAGAGCGGGGAACGGTTCGTCAAGCCCTCGCAGTGGAACGTTTATGAGGTCATCGCTGTTGGCAACCGCATCCAAACGAAGATCAACGGCAATCTCAGCGTGGACTATACGGACGACGGGTCCCGTGCGACCAGCGGCGTGATCGCCCTGCAGCTGCATTGGGGCCTGCGCGCCAAGGAAATCCGCTTTCGCAAGATTGAATTGTTGCCGAACCCGAAGGTCTTGGCGGCAGCTGTGAACGTCAGTTGTGCGGCACTGTCCCCGGGTCAGAAAGCGCCGCTTGAAGTTGCCGATGCGGGCTATCCGATTCGAACTAAAGTCCTGTCCGATGAGGAACATGCGGCGAAATTGAAAAGCAAGGAAGCTTCTTTAACGCCATTGCAGAAGCAGCTTGGCAGCGTCATCTCTCCGATTCTGACGGCGGAACAACAAGTGGAGCAATTCGTCCTGCCCGATGGATTCGAGATCGAACTGGTCACCAGCGAACGCATGGGTATGCGCAAGATTGTCGACATTGCCTTCGACACAAGGAGCCGGATGTGGGCATCCACCGCTAGCGAATATCCTGCGGATTCATTCGGCGAGAACACCAATTTTGGGCAGATGTTGAAGCGTGAAGGTCTCAAGCCGTCGCCACGGGTTGAGGCGCTCTGGCGGGATGGTGGAGTTGACCAGATCCTGGTGTTTGACAACCCGACCGCCAAAAAAGTCAACCGGCCGATACTGTTCTCGGAAGGTCATGCGATGCCGATGGGCGTGCTTCCCTATAAGGACGGTGCAATCATCATCGATGGTGTGCGCCTGAAGTACTTGGCAGACAACAATGGGGACGATCGCGCGGACGAAGTCACGCTGCTGGCGGACGGTTTCGGAACCCAGGACACGCATACCGGCGCACACGGACTGAAATACATGCCCGGCGACTGGGTTACCATCATCAACGGCGTGCTGAACTGGGGCGACATTGTTGACGCATCGGGGAAAACCACGCCTTTTGAAGGTACGGGTGTGGCCTATGTGCGGCCCGACGGGCGCGACTTTCACGTGGTCCAGAAAGGGTTCCAGAACATCTGGGGCTTCCATCATGGCGTCGAAGGCAAGACCTGGATGCACGAAGCCAACAACCTCGGCTATCCGCTGGCGCCATTCTATGAGCACTTCGCTTATCCGATGACCACGCCGAAGGAGCTGCTGTACAGAGACTACATGACCCTCTACCCGCCGCTCGGCAATATCGATCTGGAGGGCTCCTCCTTGTCGGGCCTCGAAAGGTCGGAGGACCTGGTTGGCGGCTTTCCCGCGGAGTGGCAGAACTACTTCTTCATCGCCCATCCATTGCCCCGCAAAATCCATGCACTCACTGCCACGCGGCGGCCCGACCAAAGCTACGAGCTGAAACGCGGCCCCGATCTGTTGATTTCAAAAGATCCAAATTTCCGCCCGATTGACCTGGAGTTTGGCCCGGATGGCTGTCTTTACGTCGTCGACTGGTACAACCCGGTGATCTCCCACAACGGCATCCAGCGCGACCATCCGCTGCGCAACAAGTTCTACTCGCGCATCTGGCGTATCCGCCATACCTCCCAACCCAAGCACCCGGTCCCGGTCGATCTTGGCAAGGCAGCGACGGCATCCTTGCTAGGCCATCTGGAGTCGGGCAACGCCTGGGAGCTGCGCTCAGCCTGGAAAGAGATCGCTTATCGCCAGGACAGGTCCGTGCAGCCGGTGCTGAAGGCCCTGGTGGGGAATACCGCCAAACCCGTTCGTCACCGCATCCATGCGTTGTGGTCAATGGAGAGCTTGGGGGCTTTCGACTGGACGCTGTGGCAGAAGCTTCTCAACGACGATAACGAGAATGTTCGCACTGAGGCACTGCGTTCGCTGCGGAAACTGCAACCGGATTTGCGGGTCACCTTCGATGCTCTCGTGGCTCTCAAGAAGCGCGAGACGTGTTTCCATGTCAACAAGGCCCTGTTCAACTACTTCGTTGATGCGACCCATCTCAATGCCAATCACATCGATTGGCTGATGCAATTTCGGCGGCCTGCCCCGAAGTTGGGCAAGAAAGTCATCTGGCACCAGATGCCAGCCTGGGCGGATTATCCATCGAGTCATTTCAGTGACATGGTTCGTATCGCCTTGGAAGCTCAGCCGGCAGCCGTTCGAGCCTATGTTCAGGATCCCGCTCGCCATGTCAAAACCCAAGAATTTCTGAAGCGTTTCATCATTCCACGCCTCGCCGATGGCGCGGCCGGTGCTGAACTGACCAAAGGGCTGAAACCGGCGGATCTTGCCAGCCCTGATGCACGAAAGATGGTGCTGGCCAACCTGGGGGGCGCCGCTGCACAACGCCTGGCCATCGAATACTGGAAGGGACTGGCGCCGATTGAGGCGGTGAATCAAGTCATCGAGTCCGACGCGATCTCCGATACAGGCGTGGCGCAGACCCTCTTGGCGGCCCCGGTTGCCAAGCTCGGTGAGGCTAACGTTAAGGACCTGAAGCCTACCACCGCGCTGATCAAGGCCCTACTGTTCCTGCAGAAGTGTGACGTCAACCCGCGAAGCTGGGCGCCCGCGAAGAAGGTCTATGCGCCGGGATTCGGGGCTCAGTGCGGCAAGGCGTATCCGTCGCTGGCACCCTTGCTTGCTCGATTGGGCGTCGATGTTCCTGGAATGGCAGAGACGAGCCCCGTGCATGCGGTCGCGTGGATGCGCACCCTGGACCGTTCTGCGCCGCCGAATCTGATCGCCAGCTTTGAGCAAGTCGTCGCCCAGGCAGACCAAGCGCGCAGGGAGCAGTTCTGCAATGTGCTGGGTGAGTCGCCCCGGGCATTTGCAATACTGATCGAGGCCCTTGGAAAGGCGCCAAACGATTTCGGCGGCTTCCACTACGACTTCCTGGTTTTCCTGAACGAGCGCTACGAACAGATCGTTGAGGGATCGCCCGATTTGAAGGCCCGCTCCATTGGCGGCAAATCCAAGCTTGCGAAAAGAATCAAGACTGCCGGGCAAGCATACCAGCAGCACATTGCAGAAGACACCGATCGCTGGCTGAAGATTGGAAAGAAGAAGCATGAGAACCCTTCCAAAGAAAACGGCAAACTCTTGTTCACGGGATTGTGCCTGACCTGCCATCAGCATGGGAATGAGGGAGCGGGAATCGGACCGAGTCTGGACGGCTCCGGGAACAGGGATCTGGCAGCCTTGGTGACCACAATCGTGAATCCGGACGCCGCTGCGGAGGCCAACTACAAGCGGGCTCGTGTGCAGCTGCTCAACGGCACCTATCTGGAAGGTATGGTGAGACCTGGAGCGAGTGGGGCCATGTCGGTGTATTTCATGGGAGGCTCGAAAATTGATCTCGCCGCACATGACATCGCATACGTCCATTCCTCAAACCGCTCATTCATGCCGACCGGTCTGACTAAGGGTCTTTCAGATGCTCAAGTCGCGGATTTACTCCATTACATCACGACACTGAAATAGGACGCAATGACATGAAACGAAGCACCATCATCAGCTTACTCACGACTCAACTGGATCTTGCGACTGGAATCAAAATCGTTCGTCCCCCAGTCTTCGGGAATTTTTCCGGCAAGATCGAGGTCTGTCCTCAATAAATCATTCACCGAATGGACAAATTCATGCCGACTAAGACGACGGAAGGATTTTTGATGATGATCCCTCTGCTGCTTCGCCAGCCAATCCAGCACCGCCCGTTTCTCCTCCGCCTCCGGCTGCTCTTTTTTGGCCGGAGGCATTTTTCCGGTGAGCAGATTTTCGAACATCAAGGCCCCATCGAAGCTGTCCTCTTTGAGGAGCTTCTCCATGTTGAGATTTCCCTTCTGTGAAGCATCATCGTGGCAGTCGAAACAATAGTACTCTAAAACTTCCACCGCCTTCTCATCAAGGGAAGCCGCCAGAACTGCCGGGCCCATCAGGCACGTGATACTGAATATGATCGAACCAATTTGCTTCATGACAACTCTTGGATTCGACGCGACGCCTGAGCCGCCGCCGCCCGCACCTGAGTTCCAAGCTCAGAGAAGCGACTCTTCGGTAAACGTTTCGCCGGGCCGGTGACCCACAGCGCTCCCACCACACCATCAAATTCATCGACGACCGGAGCCGCGATGCAATGAATCCCCTCGTGGGCCTCGGCATGGTCGGTCGAGTAGCCTTGCGATACGATCCGTGCGCATTCCTTCCGTAACTCAACCTTGCTTGTGATCGTGCGCGGAGTGCTGGCTGGCAACTTAATTTGGGAGAGAGCCTGATCACGCTGCTCATCGGAGAGATGGGCCAGAAGAAGCTTGCCCGGTCCGTTATTGTGCAGGGGAAAGCGTAGACCAAGATCCACCACGATACGCAAAGGTTGCGTCCCCTCCACCTGCTCAATGATCGTTCCTTCCAGTCCACTCAGCACTCCCAACTGAGTAGTTTCACTCGTAACATCTCGTAAAGCAGTCATCGCCGGACGGGCCAACGCGGCAAGACTCATGCCGCCGAGGCGGGGTGTGGCCAACTTCAGCCACTGCCCGGTCAGCTGGAAGGCCATCGTCTCGGCATCCCGCGAGAGATAGCGACGCGCCATCAAGGTCTGCGTGATGCGGAATACCGCGTTCTTCGGGATCTCAAGCTGCAGACTTAGCTCCGAGAGGGTGAGACCTTTCGGCGAGCTGCTCAGGGTCTCCAGGATATCAAGAGTCCGATCCAAAGCGGGAACGGAACCGGATGATTCTTCGGTGGTGACGATCTGGTGCTCGGATTTCATAATGGAGTTAATTTCACTATTTTTTGTCAACACAAGATTGTTCTACATACAGAATTGTTTCTGCCTATAGAAAGAATGATTTTATTCAGTCCGAATCTCGATCCCTGAGCGAGGTGAGCATTTCTTTCTTATATCTGCAGGGGCTCAGCGCGAGCTTACCACCACCCGCAGATATAATCTTCCAAGTGATCCAGGGTTTGGGGCAATCGCCCAAGTCTCGATGGCGATTCCGTCGTCCCGGTTCGCCGATTCAATCTTTGTTGATCGAGTCGTCGTCCAATTTCTTAAATCACTTGAGCTTTGAACTTCGATCAGCACGTCGTCAGCAGCTAGATTTCGAGGCAACACAACCAATAAGCCACCAGCTACGCTTGGATCAGCGCCTGCTTCGATTGCAGGAGAATCAATTCCTAGGGCGTGCTCGAGTAAGTTTGACAAGCCATCACCATCGTCATCTGCATCAGGATCACCCGAGAATTCAAGCCTGTCATCCGAACCTGGATTGCCGCCCAAACCGGTGCTCGATCGCCAGTTGGTGCCCAGTCCATGATCCGGATTGGTCCTCGGTGCGATCAGAACCAAACTAAACCCGGTTCCATCGGCCGCCCTTGGCCAAGGGAGATCGTCGTCATAGGCAAACCTCCGAATGTCGCTTCCCGAAAAATCGGATAAGACAATCAATTCACCACCATTGGCAAATTTGTTGGTGCCGGCAATGCCATACTCGCCAGGAAGAAGTTTCGCTGCAGCCCCTGGATAGCGACTCAGAAATCCAGACCGATTTCGAGCGATGACAACTCTTTCACCAACCGGGATGACAGTTGCTGGTAGCGTGTAATTAATACCGCTAGTGAACTGCACCCCAGTGAGGTCCACTTCGTTGTTACCGATATTCATCAGTTCGATGAATTCGAACGCGACATCATCTGTGAAGCCAGAGGAAATCTCTGATGGGGTCGGGGCACCCGGATGATACATAATCTCGGAGATGGCTAGATTCGCCGCCGAAGCTGGTTCGACGGAACCGCTATTGTTGATTGTGATGGATTCGGTGCCGATGACGTTTCCTGAGAAATTGAGAGCTTCGATCGTGATTGTGTTGGCGCCAAGTGAGACCGGAATGGTGAGTTGCCAACTGTTGTTGTCCGTCCAGGTTGCATCGAGGACGCCGCCCCCGGCGAGGCGGAAGCTACGGACATCAACCCATCCGTCACCAGAGAGGGTCGCAGTACTGCCATTCACGTTGTGCGGATTGGGGGTGGTGATATTGAAGGTGGTCGGTGCAACCCGGCTATTGATCTGGCTCAGAACGTTATTCGATCGAGAGTTGATATAGTTTAGGTGCGTATTCCACGGCTGGGACGAGTCGAGCGATTGCAGATGGCTCGTCCACATCGACATGTAGCTGTTATTGTAGGTAGTGCTGATAATATCGTGCAGGTGTCCGAGATAAAGTCGGCGGCGGACAGGGTCTGCAGTCAATTTTGAACATTGACTGTTAGCAAAGATCGTCCTTCCGGCGTCGAAGGCAAAGTCCATGTCATGCGGCAAGAACATGACACGTCCATCCGGTCGGGCATAGTACATTCCATTGTGTTGGGTATTGGCACCTGCGTTGTCGCCTGCACCCGAGAGAACTGCGTAGGCCATGCCCCGCAGCCAGGCATCAACATCAACGACGTCTTCGAGACCCTCTTCGAAAGCCGCGCCGCTCTGGCTAAACTTTTTATTATAGGCGATGATGGGTGCAAATTCGTCCGCTTCCCTATTATTCTTCTTCAGGAAAAACCACCGGTATTTCTCCTTATCGTCGCCGAGGTTGCTGACGTTGACGCCAGTGACCCCGTCGGGGTTTGGCAGCTTAAAGCCGTTCGCATCGGCATTATTTGGGGTGTAAAGCAATTCATACTCGTAGAGGTTACCGTCAGAGCCATTCTCGAACTGCGAGTCGAGGAGAACCGGGTCGTAGCGTGCCATCTGCAAGACCGCCGACCGGGTATGCACGGTCTTTGGTGTGATCACATTAACAAAGTCGTAGTAGCGTGAAACGATCCCTCCGGAGTTGGCAATCATAAAGTCGAACAGGATCTCAAACTGTCCCTGGCCGACCCCCTCTGAGCGGTCGATCGCGAGTGATTTGTGAATTCCGCGGTAGAGTTGGTCAGAGCCGAATCGCATGTTGAATCCAACTCGATTCACTTGGTTACGTGCCCGTTGGCTCCCTTTAAGACGAAGTTTTACGTCGTAGTAGATGTCGCTCTCACGGTCGATGATTGTTGCCCCGATGCGATCGTTGCTCATCACCTCGGTCGGTTGGTGAATAAAATCACGGTCGGCGTTGGTGACGACGATGCGGAAGTTGTGTTGCCCATTGTCTTCGGCGAGTCCGTCATCGACCTTGAACAGGGCGCGGGATTCCGGGCCTGCGATTGGGTAAGTTGCAGTGGCTCCAAGACTGTCGGTTCCCTGGACATAAAATTGTACTACAGTTGATGCGGCTTGCCCGGGAATGATGCCTTCGTAAAAGCCACCGGAGCCAATCCCCATAGTGGTGCTTTGAAAAACGCCGCCATTGACCGAGTAGAACAATTGGATCGTCCCAAGGCCATCCGCATCAGACGGACGGGTCGTGATCTTAACGGATTCATTCACAGCAGGAACAGCGGGGGAATGGATCGTCCCGGTGAAAGTTGGCCCAAGGTTGGACTCGGCGCGTGAATTTGGAGCGGAGGGCGTTCCGACGTGCTGCGGTCGGTCGACCACGGTCACGTGCGGCATGCGGTTGAAGTAGAGTCGCGTGTGTAGTTGGTTAGACCCTCTCACCCAGCGTGCGCGAAAGGTAATATCGTAGGTCCTACCATTGACTGCGGAACTTAGCAGCGTCGTTTCAATCTGATTCGACATGTGGCCGGTGCCGCCAGTGGCGACGAGGCGTAATACCTTGTTGCCAGGTGCCTCGGGATCATCGATCACTTCACTGTGCCGGTGCGTGCCGCGGAATCTCCATCCGGTATCGCCGCGGCTAAAATCAGTATTGCTGAGTTTTTGCGTCGAACCATTTTCGATCACGCTGATATCGTCAATCAGGAGTTCACCATCGCCGAGTAGACCGATATTGAATTCGCGCCACTTCGAGTCCGGGCCACGGCTTCCAGCGAGAACCGCGCTATGAGTGTAAGTTTTCCACTCTGTCTGGACGGTCTCGTCACTGGCAGCCCACGAGGCTCCGTTGCTTGGATCAGCAAAAAGATCGCGAAGTTCTAGAGTCGCGCCGCCGCCGTCCGGGGCATCTGGCCATCTCCCTCCATCGAAATAGCGCATCTCAAAGGCAGAGTTGTTGTCGGGATCGCGTAGCAGAAGATGCTCACCGGAGCGCGCGAGGGTTCCACCAAACTCACCTAGCAGGCGCGCGCCCGGAAACGCAGCGGAAAACTCGGCCGCATTACGTGCGATGCAGGCATGTTCCCCTGCAGCCAGATTGGTTCCAGGTGGGAACTCGAAGCTGATTCCGTTTCCGAAATCCCATCCGCCCAGATCGACCGGGGCTCCGCTGCGATTAGCGATCTCCAACCATTGGTTGTCTGAATTTCGGTGGGGCGCACCGGGAATGAAAGGGGTGAGTGCAAAGCGCGCGTCCAGTTTCATGCCAAAGACGATATCGCTGGAACCGGTCGAGGACTGATGAACTTCCACCGAGATACGGTTACTGCCTATGACAAGGGCACCCCCCGGGATGGCAAGCGTCCGTATCGTTGCATTACCTACGCTCGGATTGGCCTGGGTTTCGGGTCCGGCTCCACTTGATAGGTTAAAGGTTCCAACTTCATTTCCATTGATATAAAAAATCGCACCGTCGTCGATCTGGTGGGTGATTTCCATCGAGTCGAGGCCCGCAAGTTGCTGGGCAGTCAGATCAAATTCCCTCTCGAAATAATAAGTGACAGTTGAGGAGCTATAGGTCGCAAAAAGATCAGTGACGAGGGGCTCGGCGAGCACTCCAGATTCGCGACCGATCGGGGCACCGGCGGACTTCCAGTTGCCGCCAACCACGTGACTCGTCCGAGCCCAGTCAGCCGTCAGGTTTTCGTCGCCATCGTTGTAGCGCCAATTAACGTTGAACCCGAATAACTCGACCGTGTCGTAGGTCGCGGGGGTATCCGGGATCGCTGAGAGCGCGGGAGGATTGTAGGCAATCTCGCTAATGACGATCTCATCATGGAAAGCAAATGCATTCGGGGCGCCCGGTGTGGCACTCGGAGGATAAAGCCAAGCGCCGCCCTTTTCCGAAGCGCGACCTCTCAGGCGTCCGGTTTGCCTTTGCCCGTCGAGTACGATAGACCCCGAGGCATCATATAAAAAAACATTTTCAGTATCTGCGGGACGAAATCCAAGAGTGGCCTCATCGAGCAGGAGGAGTCCGCCGGACGCGAGCGTTTGCGCGGGGAGTATATACTCGCGCGCCGGATCTCCTCCGATCGAAACGATCATGCCGCCGAGCTCGACACCCCCGATTCCCGTGTTGATCAGCTCGATCCAAAAGTCCGCTTCTGTCGCGGGTGGGATCTCGTTAATTACGATCTGGGGAGCAGACCCGGGAGCAGGATCTTTGATCACCATGTCGAGCTCCGCACCAAATACGATATCGCTGCTGCTGCCATCTGTCTGATGGACTTCGACCGAAAGCCGATTCGTCCCCGCGACGGCCGCACCCGGCGGAAGAGGAATGGAGCTCGAGAGGACGGCCTCAATATTATTTGTGGCACGTGTCGCCGCTGTAATGACTCCTCCCGGAAGATTGGTGCGCAAGACTTCGGTTCCATTCAGGTAAAAGACCGCGCCGTCATCAATCAGGTGCCGGATAGGCAAAGACTGCAATGAGTTCGCCTGTTCCCCGCTTAGCTCAAAATCCTTTTCGAAATAATAAGTGACGCGGTAGGGAAAGTTTAAACCGGGGAATTCCAAGGTCGTATTAATGGTCTCTGCGAGTCCTCTTTCGCTTGCTATTACTGCTTGACCTGATTCCCAATTACCGCCGATCGGATGGGCCGTTGCAGCCCAGCCCAAACCAAGGTCTTCACCGGCCTCGTTGAAGCGCCATGTTGTATTGAGATCAAAAAGTGGAATAGTCGTAACCGCTGGCGGCGCGTTTTCATCAGGAAAATTCATCGCCCCAGGTGTACCGCCGACCTGCTCGGAATATGACCAATTTTCGTCAGGCTTGTTTGCTAAGTATGGATTACGTTTGGCAAGCGTTGCACCAGATCCGTCGGCTTCGACCGGCCAACGCCCCGCGTCGTTGTAATCAAGTTCATCCATCAGCCGATCTCCCTGATTGATCAATTCAAGTCGTTCGCCAGCGTTGTTGAGGCTGCCGGTGAATGGTCCGAGCTGTCCGGCTCCAGGATTCTTCGCGACTACGATATAGCTTCCGGGGTCCACGATCGTTCCCTGCGGGAACGTGTAATCGATCCCCTTAATCCGCCACCCCGAGATATCTGTCTTGATTCCCATCTGATTAAAGAGCTCGACCCACTCATCCTCTTCCGTCGATCCCGCCGGATTGTATTGTATTTCGTTGAAAACAACGATTGCGTCAGGCGATCCTGCGAAGCCGAAACGGCACGCCAAAAGTGAGATGAGAAGGAGGCGATGAAACATAAAAAGTTAGGCGGTAAATACCCTTTCCATGGGAGTATGATCTTTGTTCTGCCAAAGCGACTCTCTATTATCGCATCCATAGTGTGGTTGCGCGAATAGGACTTGATCCTCAGCGCGCACCACCCTCTGTCAGGGGAATTCTAACAAGGTGATAAAAGGCTTAGTTTTCCCGCACGCGATAGAAAAGAGTCGGAGTGTTGCCAGCGACGATTGTGTCTACGAATTTCGTAGTTGAATCGTCTGCAACGATTCCGTCCTGAAGCTCAGCCCAACCTCCCGGTTGACCTTCGGCATTAAGATTGGTGGAGAAATCGATCGCATATTCTTTTCCGGGGCGAGAATTGAAGGTCAGAGAGACTGCTGGATCACCGGAGTCTCGGTAGTTTTCGATGTAGGTGATATCGGTAATGGCAAATCCCGACGACCCAATTCCAAATTCGCTGAAGTCCCCATCCTTAATGGCCGCGACTTGGTCGGCTGAAAGGCCTCCATTGAAGATCGCGACGTCATCGAGGCGGCCTAAGAAATCGACGAAGAGGTCATGCCGATTCCCGATCTTAAGAGGGGTGTCGGAATCCTGAAGCTCGGCGTCAATGATTCCCTGGCCATCGGGGAGGCCGTCGAAGTAGAAAAAGACTTCACTCCCAATTTTTGAGACGGCGATGTGGTGCCATTCGCCGGCAGTGGGAGCAGTAAAGGCGTCAGCGAAACCGATAGGTCCCGCGCCGGCTCCTGCCAAAAAGCGAGGCACTCCTGATCCGTTGAAGAGATAGAGATCGTAGGCAGCAGGATAATTGCCTCCAGCTCCAGCAGTTTTCCCCAATATTCCCCGGTAATTGTTGTAGTCGGTGGCATTGACCCAGGCGGCAAGAGTGAGGTCGTTGGTGAGCGAGAGGCTATCGGAGTCAGCGGCCTCGAGATAGGAATCATTTCCATCAAACTCCATCACTCCGCCACGCTCGGGATCGTTGACCCAAGAGGCGCCAGTTGCAACCGTGGCATTATTGGCAAAATCAGAGAGATCGGGTTGAGGGTTGGTGTCACCATCAAACGGCCAATAACCGACCAAGATCGCGGCTGGAGTGGAATCAGCCTTGTTGGGATCACTCCCTCTAGTAACCTCAATGGAGTCACTGAAAGTGTCATCATCGGTGTCTACGAGGGTAGGATTAGTTCCGGTATCAGATAGCCCGTTAAAACTTCCGGTGTTCGTTTCTACTCCGTCAGTCAGCGAATCGTTATCGGTATCGGGATTCGTAGGGTCGGTAGGTGGGCGCAAGCCTGCTCCATCAATTTCAGCGCCATCTTCCAGCGTATCATCGTCGGTATCTGCTTTGGTGGGGTCCAAATTAGGAAATTGATCTCGCAGATTGTATTCCTCGAGATCAGTGAGCGAATCGGAATCCGCGTTTGCACCTACAAGTCCGGAGAGCGCCGAAAGATTGCCGGCTCCAGCCCATCTTTCCTCCCAAGAATCGAGTAAATCATCGGAGTCCGAATCGGCAGAAGCAGTGATGAATACGACTCCCTCAAATTCTGTCTCCGAGGGAGAACCCGTAGATTTTATCCGAAGCGAAAACACACCGCCCTCAGGAGTAGGCCTGAAGTCAAAAGGACCGATTTGAAGTTGATCACCAGCAATTTGAAACTTCCCGTTGTCTGTATCACCATCACCCGCAACGAGTTCATAATTAAAGGTGTCTCCGGCATCTCCGGACGGGGTCGAAAGATCTCCGATCGGTGTTCCTTGATTTGCTGAAGTGGAGAAGCTTGCGGTGCTGAGGACGACAGGGCTCCCTGCTCCGGTGAAACGCACTTCGCTGAGGCCCACGAAGTTGTTGTCCCCTCCGTGGTTCGATTTAATGTTAAATCTCACCAGACGTGCATTGGTCGCCTCGGGAATGGTAGACAGATCAATGATTTGGCCAAAGTTCTCGAACTCCAAACCGGGCGCGACTTCGAAAACGAAGTCTCCAATCGAGGTGAATTCGCCCCCTTCGCTTGCCGCGATCAAGATCTCGACTTCGTTTGTTCCACGGTTCAGAAGGTCTGCGCGACCTGGTAAGGTTTCGTTGTAGTTCCAGACTGTCAGAGAACCGAGATCGTAGTTTGCTTCCAGGTCAAAGGTAATGACAGCCCCCGGGACATTCGGGTCGTTGGGCGCGGCGAAGGTTCCCGTGTTCAGCCACATAAAGCCATCGGGTGCCACCGTGTGGGTTCCGAGAGATTCGTCGAATCCACTTCCATCGACCAGATAGTTTGCGGCGCGATCAAAACCACCGACCAGCTCGCTGGAAACATCTTCGATGGTCACTCCCTCGATGTTTTGACCCCAACTTGTTTGCATTGGAATCGTTAGGAGGGCAATTGGGAGCAGGCTTGGGAATGTGAAGTTTTTCATTTCGATTACGTTAATAAATTTTGAGCAAATCTAGATTTCACAATCTACCCCTAACTAGGGAGAGACAGCTAAACAGGGAAACCCCCGTCCGTAAAAATTTCGACATCAGAAGGTGCTCTAAGATCCTTTCAGGAACTCGACTCCTTTGTAAGAAGGTAAGGCCGATCAGCCTTCGAGAGGCTCTTAGCGCCGGCGGCGCAGGCACCCAGCAAGACCGATAAGTGCCAGAATGCCAGCGGAAGGCTCGGGCACTTGTGTGCCATCAAAGCGCACCTCGCTCAGACCTACAAAGTTGTTGTCTCCACCATGATTTGACGTGATGTTAAATCTCACTAGCCGTGCATCACCTGCCTCCGGAAAAGTGGAAAGATCAATGATTTGACCAAAGTTCTGGTCTGCTACACCGGGCGCGACAGTAAAGTTGAAATCACCAAGAGAAGTGAATGCGCCCCCTTCGCTTGCCGCGATCAGGATCTCGACTTCGTTTGTTCCACGGTTCAGAAGGTCTGCGCGACCTGGTAAGGTTTCGTTGTAGTTCCAGACTGTCAGAGAACCGAGATCGTAGTTTGCTTCCAGGTCAAAGGTAATGACAGCCCCCGGGACATTCGGGTCGTTGGGCGCGGCGAAGGTTCCCGTGTTCAGCCACATAAAGCCATCGGGTGCCACCGTGTGGGTTCCGAGAGATTCGTCGAATCCACTTCCATCGACCAGATAGTTTGCGGCGCGATCAAAACCACCGACCAGCTCGCTGGAAACATCTTCGATGGTCACTCCC
>JAAEZT010000051.1:14436-16063 GCA_018222765.1 bacterium
GGCGCGATCAAAACCACCGACCAGCTCGCTGGAAACATCTTCGATGGTCACTCCCGTGAGAGTGGCTCCTTGGGTCGCAGAGGTAACCAGAGCTAATACGCCCACAGTCCGAAAGAAGCTAAGAAGTCTATTAAAGGGGTTTGATAAGTTTTTCATAATACCAAAAATTTGAAATTAAGGGACATCTTCTGTTAGATTCTTCCTATAAATGCAAGCTTAAAAATCGGCATTAACAGAATCTGCAAATTATTTTTGGAACCCTCGCGGATAGTTTCAGAACAAATCTGTTAACATTTGTGAAATTCCGGCGTTATTCAATGGGAACCCGTGAAGTTTGATGCCACCCAGCAAGCCGAATTTGGGGGGCAGATCGCCCGCCACCAAGCCGTCTTGCACGCCTATAACATCTCCCTAATGTCCGGGATAAATGGGATCGATGAGGTTTCCCTAGGAAAACGCAAGAGTTTCGAACCCGGGACGAATTTTCAAACCTGTTCTGACGATGACCAAGAAACCCCCAAAACTCATCCAGAAAGATCTCTCAACTCTTTTACGTAGGAATTATAATACCTTAGAAACGTACTATGCTCACAATATCTGGATCCAAAGGCGAAGCTTTCTGCGACGGCATGACCCGCCGTGGCTTCTTACGGATCGGGGGTCTTGGTCTCGGCGGAGCCTCCCTTCCTCAACTGCTCCAAGCCGAAGCGACCACGCCTAAAAAGCTCGAACACAAGGCGGTCATCATGGTTTTCCTCGCTGGCGGCCCGCCACACCAAGACATGTGGGACATTAAAACCGAAGCTCCCTCCGGTATTCGTGGCGAATTTAATCCTATCTCCACCAACGTCCCAGGCATCCAAATTGGAGAACTTTTCCCAAAAATGGCTGGCATGATGGACAAGTTTTCCGTCATCCGCTCGATGGTTGGAGCCGGTGGAGGACACGACGCAGTCCAGTGCCTGACTGGTCGAAAACTTCAGGGCCCTCAACCCTCTGGCGGTTGGCCTTCTATCGGCGCTGTCCTCTCCAAGCTTCAGGGCCAAGTCACTCCAGGAGTCCCCTCATTTCTCGGCCTCTCGCCAAAATGCGGACACGACCAATGGGGCGACCCAGGTAAGCCAGGCTTCCTTGGGCCTTCCCACGCAGCCTTCGCGCCGTTCCGCGGAGGCGGAAAAGATGATATGATCCTTAAAGATATCTCCATCGAACGACTTGCGGACCGCAAAGCTCTCTTAAAATCTTTCGATAACTTCCGGCGGGATGTCGATGCCTCGGGCGCTATGACCGGAATGGACACTTTTACCGAACAAGCTTTCGGGGTTCTCACTTCCTCAAGGCTCGCCGAGGCTTTTGATCTTTCCAAGGAAGACCCCAAGATGGTCGAGCGCTATGGAAAAGGAACCGAGAAACTCACTGCAGATGGGCCTTGGAAACGGCTCGATCAGTTCCTGATGGCCCGTCGACTCGTCGAAGCCGGAGCCCGCTGCGTCACTCTAGGCTTCTCTCGATGGGACTGGCATGGCAACAACTTCGGCCGCGCTCGAACCGACTTTCCTCTCCTTGATCAGGGGATTACCGCGCTCGTTCAGGACCTCCATGACCGTGGTCTCTCCGACGATGTCTC
>JAAEZT010000010.1:0-92425 GCA_018222765.1 bacterium
ATGAGAAAAAGGACTTCCTTTATATTTTCTCTGACATGGTGGATCCCAAGATCCGACGCGAGGGAATCCGCTCCCTCTTTTCCCAAGGACTCCTCCGCTTTCGGGATCACCGCGTCTTTTACAATCCTGCGATCATCGCCGCCGAGATTACCCTTCAGGAAAAAAACTCCGAAATCATTCTCCGACGCTCGGCTCCCAGCACTAAAGCTCCCTGGCTCATCACCAAACCTTTCGACCTCCCGGCCAATGAGGCAACCGCGAAACAACTCGTCCTCGGTCTCACCAATCTCTCAGCCGATGCCGTCTTCGACGAATCGGCGCTTACTCTCCCCGAACCCCTTCCCGAGAATATCGACTTCTCAGTGTCCCTCCGATTCTATAATCCCGACGGCACGCTGGGCACTCCGGTGAAGGCTTCGTTTTACCCTCCGGAAAAGGAAGAAGACCCTTTCGTTTACGCCGTCGTTCACGATGAACCTGAGCACCGACGCCCCGCAATCCTGCGTATCCCCCGCGTTCAAGGCACTCCCCTCGCCTCCATTCCGCGCAACGTCAACGACCTCCGCGACCGCACCATCACCTCGCTACAGGTTGCCGATATCGACGGACTACAAATGACCGACGGACTGGGCCGTCATCTCAAACTCAAACTCGAGAAAGATCCCCATGAACGCGCCTTTCGTTGGCACGCCGAGGCCTATCAATTCCTCGACGAATCAGGAAGACGCGAAATCAACTACCAGGGACCGTGCAACGAAGAACAAGTGAATTCACTTTTCCTCACCCTCTTCAAAAACAAGATCAAGCAGTTCACCGATGATGCTGCCACGGCGATGAAACTCCCCGATTACGGCCTTGATCAACCGATCAGACAGATCGAATTCTCACTCCGAAACGGCGAACTTGCCGAGTTTATCATCGGACAAAAGATTCTCCCCCACTATTACGCCGTTCGTGAAAAAGGCGGTAAGGTGATGGAAATCACCAGGACCGACTACGATGAAGCCCTCAAAGGCAAGCTCACTGCGAACACCTCGCGAATCTTGCAATCTCCTCTCTCCGAAACCCAAATCGACCTCGATCTTTACGGTTTAAAAAAAGCTAAGACGGTTACCGTGAAGAACGATACCCAATCAGCAGATCTCAAAGTCGCGGTGAAAGGAAGAGCTCATTTTTACGCCCACCGCATGGGCTCCAGCAGAGTAGTCGAAATTGATCCCGGCAGCCTCGCCTCCATGCCGCTGGCCTCTTTCCGCTGGCAAAATACCGCGCTCTGGAATATCGACGCCTTCGAAGTCAAAGGCCTCGTCATCAAACGCGCCGGACAGCCCGTCCTTCAGTTAAATCAAAATTTCGTGCGCGAAAAATGGACTGCTCAGCAAGGCTCCACCAACGTCTCAGCCAAGCTCAACATCAACAAAGCAAACCGTTTCTTGAAACGTCTCACCGAATTAAAAGTCAACCGCTGGCTGGGACCTATTTCGGAAAACGCCTCCGAACTTCTACAACAACCCGAGCTTGAAATCACCGTCCTCACCGAAAACATTGACGAGACCGGAAAAATTCAGGGGCTCACACCGCACACTCTCAAGCTTACTCCTGTCCCCGGACAAGCCAAACTTTTCCACTACGGAAGCAGTTCCACCAATGGCAGCTTCTTCCTCCTGACCGATGACTCCAAGAGGGCCCTCGAAGTTGAATTACTGGAATAGTCCGGCATGATATTTGAGCTTGCCGAATTACCGTCTTTAAACGATCTCACCTGCTGTGAAAAGGCTCTCCCAGCAAATTGTCTCATCCTCGCTTTTTAAGAGATTCATCATCGGCGTCATCGTTTTTGCCGGACTCCTTGTCGGTATCGAGACCCACCAACCAACCCTGGAGGCACACCATACTCTCTTCAAAACGCTCGACCTACTTGTCCTACTGATTTTCATCATCGAGATCGCGCTCAAGCTCATCGCCCACTCCCCCCGGCCACTCGATTTCTTCAAAGACCCTTGGAATGTCTTCGACTTTGTAATTGTGGCCGTCTGCCTGATCCCTGCGAGCCGGAGCTTGGGCCCCGTCCTGCGCCTCTTCCGGGTCCTCCGGGTCATGCGGCTGCTCTCCGCTGTTCCGAAATTACAGATCCTCGTTTCGGCACTTCTCAAAAGCCTTCCCTCCATGGTCTATGTCTCCCTTCTCCTGTTCCTCCTGTTTTACGTCTATGGTGTAGCAGGCGTACTCTTCTTCGGAGCAAATGACCCGGTGCATTTTGGCCATCTCGGCGACGCCCTCCTCTCCCTCTTCCGGATCGTCACCCTCGAAGACTGGACTGACGTGATGTATCTCCAAATCTACGGCTCGGACATCTATCAGGGATACAACCTCTCCGCTGCGGACCTTGCCGCCAACTATCCTCCTCTGGAACCCCAGGCTCAACCCATTCTCGGAGTCATCTACT
This sequence comes from bacterium, assembly GCA_018222765.1. Taxonomy (GTDB): domain Bacteria; phylum Verrucomicrobiota; class Verrucomicrobiia; order Verrucomicrobiales; family Akkermansiaceae; genus SW10. The sequence continues at coordinate 2,447 of JAAEZT010000010.1, forward strand.
TCGTCAGCTTTGTCCTCCTTGGCACCATGATCATGCTCAATCTCGTCATCGGCGTGATCGTCAACGGCATGGATGACGCCCGCGTCGATGCCGAAATCGAGTCCATCAAAAGAGCAGAGGCCGCTTTGGAAAACTCCGACGATGCCTTAAGCCTCAAGAATCAAATTTCCGTCCTCTCCAATCAACTGCGCGACCTCAACAACGGCGTGACTCGACTTTCGAAATCAATCGAGAAGACCCCGAACTGACTCATCGCAAATTGACAGTCCGAAAAGTGTATCGCGGATCCATCTCCGCCATCACCTTTCTCAATTTCTCCTGCACAATGGCGCTCCCATAAAACGGGCCCGCTCCCGGACCTCCGCGGGTGTGAGTTTCAACTAAAACAAGCTCCTGCCCATCGATCAAGAAAGAGGGGTTTCCGCTATCTCCCTTGATAAGTTCCTTCCCCCAACCATGGGTGTCAGCCACGTCGTGCTCAAAAGCGATCATCACTCGATTCACCAACCGTACTTTATGAAAAAAGAGGCGGCGATTCTGATCAGTCACCATTACCGGCCTTCCGATCAACGGTGTCGGATCATCGACCACTGCCGGAAGAGGATATGCACGATAAGCCGCAGGAACGGGCTGATTCAATAAACCAACTGCGACATCTCCGTATACGTTCCGACATTGAATCAACGTTCTCTCGAGAAATTTCCCCCGACGGTCATGAAAAATCACCTTTCCTCCCACTGGCCGCTGAAAATGTGCCGCCATGACAACATGACGTTGGCTCACTAAAGTCGCGGTCTCACGCCGATCAAATGATACCCCGGAAAGATCCATTCCGTTGGACCAACCTCGAGACTTTAGGGAATCTCCATCACGACGATACATCCTGAAAATTTCCGGGTTCCCCTTCGGCGGTGGAAGAACCGGATCCCCAGGAGTTAGTTCTTGAGAACAAGAAGCCAACAAGCCCAAAGCCAGAAATCCGGACAGTTGGAGACACCGTGTCAGCCACATCATTTCTCGACCTGCTCGCGCTTCCCGCCTTCTTTGACAATCGTCATTTGCCCACCCGTCTCAAAGGCCAGATGTTTGAGATCCTTGATCGCTTTAGGAACCATCATCGCCACGCAATTAACCGTCACGCCCATTTTCTTGGCGCGCTTGGCCACTTCCTTGGCCCAGATATCCGATCCTTGGGCGGCGCCATCAGTCATGAAGTAAATCATCTGAGGTGGTGGATCCATATCGAGAGCCATATTTAAGGGATTATCCCAAACCGTTCCCCCAATCAGCTTCGTCTCCTGCACGATTTTTTTGAGCTTCTTAATTTTAAGCGGTGTCATTTCCTCCCAAGGTACCGGCTGTTTCTTTCCATCGTGCTCCCACTTCGAATGCCCATTCCCGTTTCTTGCCCATTTATATTCCTTCCTTCCGGAAGTCACCACTCCTCCCCTGACGGTGTCGCCCGCGACCCATGCCGGTCCTGCAAAGAAAATCATCCCCAGATCGAGGCCCGGATTCATCTTATCAAGCGATTCACAAAGCTCGTCTCTCATCAACCCTTGCCGATTCTGCCCCTTCATTGATGCCGAAAAATCAATGACATACGCGATTCGCTCCGCGCTCACTTTTTGACCAAAGAATGTCGTCCCTCCGCCACCGCTGCCGAAACTATCACCCGTGGACCAACCATCACCAAAGTCCTCACCATTCCCAAAGTCCACCGAAGCATCAGGAACTTCAAATTCGGGAACAGGGACTGCAACCGGCGAACTTGTCGTCGATGCAATCACCCGGGACATTGAGGCACTTGGCGCAGAAGGTTTGCGGCTCACTTCTGTTTTATGAGTGGGCTTCTTCACCTCTTCGATTTCATCTACAGGAGCCGAGTATGAAACCATGGTTGGAGTTTCGTCCTTCTCAATATGAAACAAAATGATCGCGAGAATCAGTCCTATTAACATCAACATCAAAATTGCGGTGATGAGACTCACCACAGTGGAGATCCGGCGTTGCCGGTTCAACTTGGCGCGAGCCGCACTGGTAGAATTAGAAGTGACCGAATTCATAGGATTGGGGTGATTGAAATTGTTCGGAGAATTTCCTAAAGCAGCTTTCGCCGTGATTCTCCGATTCTGAAATGAAAAAATCAATGAAGCTCCGCTATTTTTCAGTAAATCCTGAATCTGAACACTTTACCGCTATTATCTAATTCACTCTGGCGACCGAACCATAGCGCTGAAATTGTGAAAACCCCGATGCAAACACCATTTCAACTATCTCTCCCGATGAATTATTTTTCGCCTTTTCAATTACTCCCAAACTCTGAATATCCCGTATCATGCGACTCGCCATTGGAGATATTCACGGATGCCTCACTTCACTCAGGACCATACTTGATGTCATGCAACCAACTCCCGATGATCTTATCGTGACTTTGGGAGATTATGTCGACCGCGGACCCGATTCCAAGGGGGTCATCGATGATCTTCTCGAGCTAAAGGAAACTCACAACTTCATTCACCTTATGGGAAACCATGAAATTCAGATGATTCGAGCGCTCGAAACAGATCAAGATCGGAGTCGCTTTCTGAGTGGAATGTGTGGCGGACAAGAGACCCTCGATTCTTACGGCGGAGGATTTGACAACGTCCCGGAAGAGCACTGGAACTTCATACGCTCCGCCGAGCTTTATCATGAATTAAAAGAGCACATCCTCGTTCATGCCGGAATCGAAGAGAATATCTCGGTCGATTCACAAGATCAGGAAACCTACTACTACCAGCGCTTCCATAGCCAACAACCTCACCAATCCGGCAAGACTGTCGTCTGCGGCCACACTATCCAAGGAGACCTTCCAACCGACCTTGGCTACGCAATCTGCCTAGACACCTGCGCCTACGGCGGGGGCTGGCTCAGCGCTCTCGATGTCGACACCGGAAAAATTTGGCAAGCCAACGAACAGGGACAATCACGAGAACTTCATCGTAACGATCTCGCCTAGGCTACGGAGCTTGGACTTGAGTCCGAGCTAATCCTATTTCGAATCAATCCCCTTCGCCCCCGGATACCAGGCCGGAAGAACTTTCGCACTCTGATCAAAGATAGCCAGAGCCTCCTTGGGCACGTGCTTACGATGCACAATAATGGTGTAAACGTGCTCGCTGAACCAATCATCATAAAGGGTCCAACGACCTTCATTGCCCTTCTCGTTCCCCCAGCTATTTTCCACCAACCACTTCGTAGGCTTGCCTTCTTTCAAATCAACCCCGGTCAGAACCATGGCGTGATTTGAGGCACCGGCCCCAAAGCGGGAACGCTCTGCTTTGGAGAGATCCAACTTCACATCAAAGAGAGTCTCGTAATCGTAAAGATCCACTTCCATCATACCATGCTCTCTCGACTGATCCTCACTCATATTCACCGCAAACCACATCGCTTGATTGGCGAGCACTGACTTCACCGCAATCTCTTTCATCTGGGAGATTTCGATATTCACAAAATTCATATCGTCCTCGCCCACAATGTTGCGCGCACGATGAAAGCGGTAATGCGCATTCATCTTCTGACTGGGATCATTATACAGGCAGACGAACTCATTCAGGTCGACACCCACAAATTCTTTGTAAAATGACTGCGGAGTATACTTCTTCGCTAAAGTGAGATTCTTGTCGGCAACCTCCACCGTCACGCCCTCCTTCTCATCTTTCGATTTCGCCTTATAGCGCCATTCGAATTCAGTCGGCGGCTCGCCCAGGTTGATCGCCAAAAAACGGTAGATCTCTTTCAAGCTCTTCTCCTTCATCGTCCGCAAAGCCTCCTCACCAGAGCCCGCTTCACCGGCCTTGATCAAAGCGGCCGCCTGCGAATGCAACAGCCGCGCGAGAACCTTGTTCATTGTCGAAGTATTCTCACTGCTATGCGTCTCCGGCATCACCGACGAAGGAACTGCGCCATACTTACCAATTAATCCGGTGACATAATTCCACCAGCCACCGTCACCAACCAACCATTCGTTGACGAGCAACCATTCGCGATCGAGACGATCCACATCACGAAGTTCAATGATATCCTCCAGGTAGAGATTCGATTTCTCCATTTTGTCCCAAAACTGAAGATAAGCATTGGAAAACTCGAATCCGTCCAGACCGAGTTCGTTGATGACCTTCGGACGCATCACATTAAAGCCCGCGAACATCCAGCACCGTCCCGAGGACTTCTGATTGGTAATCCCCTTCGTCTTAATCTTGTGACTGAAGTGCCCGTCCTCGCCTGCGACGATCTCACGATTTAACGCGAGTTTGTTGATTTCGGTACTAGTCACGGCATTGTGCCGCGCACGATCTCCGGCATCCATTTCGTATCCATCGCGGAGGTCCTCAAGAAGTTCCGGGGTCAGGGCTCCGGGAGATTCGGCTCGGGTATTCATTGAAGTAACTAAACTGGCAGTGGCCAGAGCGATCAAATTTCGTTTCATGGCTTTCCACCTGTAATAGGATGGTCAGAAGCCCTTGCAAAGGTTCAATTTTCCCACCTTTTCAAGAAGCCTGCCTCCAAAGAATCAGGCCTTCTCCACCCTCACTATAAATAGATTTCCAGAGGCATTCGACGTCTGGATCACCTTCCTGAGACTGACTTGTTCGGCAGTTTCCCACAATCTGCAGTAACGCCCGATTACATCGCTGTGTGGATTCTTGCGACCTTTCCGGAGATACCCCCCTCGTTAATCAAACACGAAAGGTCAACTGTTTCTGCGCTTCAGTCCCCGCCAACACTCTCGATGCGGACCTTGCCGCCGAAACGTGTCACTCCGCCGTCGTAGCTTAAGTGAAGCATCACCGGGGATCCGTTACTGCGTGAGGGACGGGTCATCATTCCGATCTCCGCGTCACCACCCACTACAAACGGAAGCTGTGCTGCCGGCACCACCGTCGATTTTCCATCGTGGTCAACCACGTTCAATGCTCCGTCGGAAGCGACCCTGATTGCGCTGGGAGCGCGCAGCATCCGGGACGCTTCCACGTACTTCTGATGGTAGAGATCGGACATAAATGCCGTTCTAGTTCTCCGCGGATGGCTGATCCAGGAGGACACTAACTGGGCTACAGCGAGGATCGCGACCAGAGCCAGAGTCAATTTTATGTATTTGTTCATTTTGTGTGTTAAATACGCGCTCAACCCTTTTTTGTTTTTTAAATATCTGGGCTTTATGATGTCGCGACGCCTCCGAACCGTTGTTTGAAGTCGATAGAGTTCCGATCGCCGTCCAGGATTGAGGTAGTCGGACTATTCCAGACGTTACTTGGCTTGTCGATGTTTTGGTTCATTCCCATGGCGACTTTTTCGGGGAACCACTGGAGCCTGTATATCCCCATTCAGATTCCCATTCGTGTAATCCGGCAATCTCGGTTTCGTGGAAGCCTCGAACCTTGCCGTAATCGCATGTAACCTCGAATACCACTTTCACTGGTTGCTCGCCTTTATCACGGAGATAGGCAGCCAACTCATTGGAATATTCGCCTATGCAGTGGCCTGGGAAATCCACAAATGATAAAACAATCTGTGATTGCTTCATTCCATTCGTTTGGTCTGCCTTGACCTCCCAAGTCATCATGTATTCGCGGGTCTCTTTCTGGTCGATAAACGGCCCGACACTCGTCAAGAGAAACGTAAAGAGCCCCGTGAAAAGCAGCCCAGAAATGAGCGCCACGCTCGCCTTCTTGAATTTGGTCTTCGCCAACCAGCAGATGAACAGGGAGAGGCCAATGAACAAAGACAGCCCGCCGACAAAAAGGAACGGGCGAACGTCGATGTATCCAAGGAGTGTCATTCTTTGTTTTTCATCGAACAGCTTTATTAGTAGCACGGTCGGGACCTTCCACCCTCTTTTTCCGTAACCCACCTTACTCCGACTAGCGGATTTTTATTTGTCTATCAGCAACTCTAGGCGACTCAATTCACGACTCTTGAATTCTTCCCTTAGCCGAGGATTTGAAATTGTTCCTCGGGGGTTATTACGACTCCGTATTTCCTAACCTTCAAAGAGTCATAATGGCTTACCATTTAAAAGGAAGCCATGTTGATGACATCATTTGTTGACGAATTTACGAATCACGATGGATTCCCGGCCACTTTCGTTCAACCTCTCCTGCCGTGCCTGCGGAATTTCTGACACGGGAATGACTTCGTATCCCAAGGACTCGGTGAAATAATCTGCGGCCCGATTGCTTAACGCAAAGACCCAGGGAATACCTCGTTCCCTGGCCCGTTCCTCCGCAGCCGTGACGAGGAGTTGGCCATATCCCAAACCGCCATGGTTTTGCTTCACGTAGAGACAAGCCACTTCAGCGCAACTTGGAGAGTCAGATGGGTGCAGCGCGACACAGCCCACGACATTGTCATCCACGGAGAGCACTAGGAAATCACCCAGCCCGGATTCGATCTCCTCATAGGACCGCGGCACCAGATGTGCGTCACGCATCGAGCGCCCGATCATCGCAAGCAATTCGGGAATATCCTCCACCTCAATCGGGCGGACCGTCAGGTAGTCATCGGCGTGCACCATCACCCCGACACCTTCGTTGGAAAAGAGCTCGTCCATCAAAACCCCTTGATGAGTCTGATCCAAAAGATGCACCCGCGGAATCCCCCGCTCACAAGCTTCCGCAGCGGAATGAAACAAGCTGGCATCATTGCCATCCCAGGCGGCGGCATTCTCACGCGAAATGGCATGGATTCCCGCAAGTGCACCAGGCAACATCACGATCAATTTAGCAGCTTCCACCGCACTGGCGAAATCCACCAGTTCATCAGACAAACCGTCCATACCTGGGGCTTCAATAAAGGCCAGCTGCCCGCGATTTAAAATCGCCTCCGCTTCCTCATGATTCAGAGACGAGGTCTGCCACTTGAGTTCCCCATCGATAAGGCGTTGTTCCAGTTCCGCTTCCCCGCTGCCTACCGATACAAGCACCAATTGAACCCCGACTTGCTGCAGCGCGGTGAGATCGAGCAAGGCTTCAGCCAGAGCGAGCTCAGTCATTGAGGCAGCATCAACCACCAGCACGAAGATCTTTCCCCGGAAAGACGGAACATACTGCAGGACGGCGCGGAGGTCGCTTTGCACAGGGGTGACGATTAACAAAGACTCAGGACTTTCGCAAGCGAAGCGCGATCCCGGCCAAGAAACTCAGCGCCAGGCCAACTACCGCAAACCAATCGCCCCACAGGGCATAAAGGGTAAAGCCGGACTCACGGGGAATCCACACCGAGGCAAAAAGGGTCCCTTTCGTAAAATGACTCCCGGAGTCGTCCACCAAACGGCGATCCTCCCGCGTAAAAGGATCGAGAGTCGAGCCGGTTACAGAAATCACCCCGCCCACCCCGGAATTGGCACATCGGACCATTGGACGCCTCAGCTCGATACAACGGAAACGGGCATTGGCAAAATGCTGGGCCGCGCCCTCGCTTTGCTTAAACCATCCGTCATTGGTGATATTGACAATCACCTGAGGATACGCCCGCACCGACTTGCGCGTCAGGCGGCCCACCGTGTCTTCGAAACAAATGGAGGGAATGGCCTGCACGGTTTCCTCACCCACTTTGAGGTCGAGCGGTTCATGGCTTTCGCCAGAGGAAAAACTATCGATGAATGGCACCCCGGCCACTTTCGCATAGAGTTCACGAAGATAGAGCACATCAGGGACCAGCTCCCCAAAAATCACCAGGTGATGCTTTCGGTAGGTCTCAAGATTCCTCTCCGAATCCAGAGTGATCATGGAGTTCCAATATCGGCCGTGCTCAACACGATGAACATATCTTCCTTCAACATATCCCTCCACTTCGTTGGCTCCCGCAATGAAGGTGAAATCTCCCATTTCTCGAATGTCATCGAGCAGATCAGAAAGCGTCATCGTCTCGGGCACACGGGATCCATCTTCCAGAGTGAAGAACCGATCGACCAAAGTTGCCTCGGGCCAGATAACCCAATCTGGCTTGCGAATCATCACCGGAGTATCACTCCCCTCTGCGGACGTGGCCTTCAGATCCGCATGGGTCTGCGCATCAAGTTCCGCCAGAGCACCACTGACCAGATCAGTAAAGCCTCCAAGAATTTCCTCACGGGGCCATTCCACTTTCCCGGCAGTCTGCGGAATGTTTTGCTGGGCCAACAACACCTTGGCTTCGATTTGCTCACCACTACCGGCGTGACTAAACCGAACCGATCCAACCGTAAATGATCCCATGATCAGCAACATCGCGGTCGCGAAATCCCAATGCAGCAACTTCACCGACTGCTCTTTTGCTTGAAGATAAAAACGTCGCCCCACCTGTACTGCAACTGCGCTAAAGAAGACGGGCAAGAATGACAGTCCATAGACGCCCACGAACTCGGCATTCTGAGCCATAATGAGATTGTTATGGAAGGCCACGCCGAGGCCATTCCACCCGAAACCCGTGAGCATCCAACCACGGATCCATTCCATGCCACACCACCAACCTCCGAGCATCGCGGCGTAGCCAAGGCTCCGCCACATCTCTCGGAAGCGCGCAGGAATATCCGTAGCAACCTTAATTTCCTTGCGCCAGGGGTTGGCCGAGTTGGCGGCAAAGGCGCCGAAAATTCCGAAGTAAACCGCAAGATAGAGCGCCATTGTGACCGCGCCTAATCCGGTCACGGTCCAGATCCATTTGAGATTGATAAGCCAGAATCCCAGCCCGCTGAGAAAGCCAATTCCAAAGCCCGCCCGTCGTTTCTTCTCGGACCTGCTCGTCCACAGAAGGGGAAGCAGGATCCACATCCACCCCCAGACGATCCAACCCAAGTTAAAGGGAGGGAAGCACAACGCGAGAAGCGCACCGCTCCCTACCGCCAGTCCAGGTCGAAGATACTTCTTCATTAGCCCATCCGCTCGTAGGCGTCTTTTTCAAGCCAGGTCCAGAGATTCTCCAAGGAGGCCGAAACGGCCTCGCGGGAATCTCCTTTTCCGAAGAGGTAATATTTGATTTTAGGTTCGGTTCCCGAAGGACGTACCGCAAGGCGGCGACCATCCTCAAGATCGACGAAGAGCATCGCAGCCTCGGGAATTTCATCTCCCTCTTCGTCGTAGAACCCACCCTTGGCATAGTCCCGCACGCCGGCAGCGGCGGAACCATCTACTTCGGCCGGAGGATTTGTGCTGTAGGACTCGACAAGAGCCGCGATTTTACGCGCGCCCTCGCCGCCTTCCATCACGAGTGATTTCCCCATTTCGAGATGCACTCCAAACTCTCCCCAAACCTGATCGCGCAAACCGGCGATGGTCGTGCCTTCACTCATGGCGTATGCCGCCAGTTCCGCGAACATGAGAGCCGAGGCGTTTCCATCCTTATCGCGCACAAAATCCGCTCCGAGGTATCCGTAGCTTTCCTCTCCGCCGAAGACAAAAAACTTGGAGTATTCAAGACGCAGCTTGCGACTCTCTTCTTCCGAAAGGCTGCGGTAGTCCCCTTTCTTGTCGGCCGGAATGGCGTCCTCGTATTTCTTGAGCTTCTCACCGATGTATTTAAATCCGGTAAGGGTATTCACCACATTGATCCCGAAGTGATGGGCCACGGTATCTTGAAGTTCCGTCGTCACCAAGGTCTTCACCATCACCGCACGACTGCGGTTGCTTTCAGTGAGCCAGCCCAGGTCGAACATCGTCTTGATGCGATACCATCCAATAAGGGAACCGATTTGGTTTCCGGTCAGCAACTCCATTTCTCCGTCACCATTCCGAACCGCCACGCCCATGCGGTCGCAGTCAGGGTCGGTTCCGATGACCGCATCAGCGCCCACCTCTTCGGCGAGCTTGATGCCCATCGCGAGAGCGGGGCCATTTTCCGGATTAGGCGATTCCACCGTTGGGAATCTCCCGTCATGCGCGTCCTGCTCGGGAACGGTGATCACTTCGAAGCCCAACTCACGCAGCATTGGCACGATGATCACGCCGCCCGTGCCGTGAAGGTTGGTATAAACAACTTTGGCCTTTCGCCCTTCCAAAAGATCCGGACGTAGGAGGCAGCTGCGGACTTTGCCCATGTATACGCGGTCCATCTCCTCACCCAGCACGGTGAGCGCTCCGGGATCAGCGACCGGCAGGTAATCCTCGGTTTTCAATTCATTCACGCGGGCGATAATCCCGCTTGCTTCAGGCTCCACGATTTGGCCGCCGTCGGAGATATAGGCTTTGAAGCCATTATCGTGCGAGGGATTGTGGCTCGCAGTAAGACACACTCCACCAGCCGCGCGAAGATGACGAATTGCGAAAGAAATTTCCGGAGTGGCACGTGGCCCTTCGAAGAGATAGGCATCGCAACCAAGATCGGTAGCCACCTTGGCGCAGGTCTCGGCGAAATCTCGGGAGAAATGACGGGTGTCGTGTCCGATCACAAAGGAAGCCCGCCCTTCACCTTGGTAGGCATCGCGAATGTAGCTCACATAACCAACCATCGCGCGTTTCAGATTGAAAAAATTCATGGTGGCGGTTCCGACACAAGGATGCTCGGGGCGATCGAGCGGACCACCTTTGCCCTCTTCGGCCCTGGTAATGACGCGTCCGACCGTGCGACCGCGCAACCCACCGGTCCCAAAAGCCAGAGTTTTGAAGAAGCGGTCGTCAATTTCCTGCCATTCTCCGGCGGTTACGAGTTCGGCAATCGCGGCCTCCCCAAGCGGTGACGAGGTTCCCTTCAAATAGAGGTCGATATTTCCTGATGTCTCGGCAGAGATTTCGCCATTGCTGACAGCTTGCTCTAAAAGGGGTTTCCAATCGCTCATATCTAGTGCGATGATAAAAGCCCGCTGCGCAATGTCCAACTCCAACCCACGCCTTCAAAAATTGATCCAGACCGCCCTCGGCAAACGAGAGCACCTGCTCACCGGCGAGACCGACCTGGTGCGACTCATCGACGGCGACGGCGACGGGCTTCCCGGCATCATTCTCGAGAATTTCGGCCCCGGTTGGCTTATTTCGACTCAGGAGGGAAGATTGGACCGGCGAATTATGGACGAACTCTCACCTGTGGCTCCCTCCCTCTATTGGAAGCGGCTCGACCAACATCTCAAGGAAGCACCCCAGCATCTGAGCGGCACTGAGCTCCCGGAATTCTTCACCGGCAAGGAAAACGGTCTCATCAGCCGTCTCTCATTTCAGTCCGGATACTCCCAGGGCATCTTCATCGATCAACGCGACAACCGGGCCCATCTACGCGAAATGGTCAAACCTGGCCAAACTGTCCTCAACACCTTCTCTTATACCGGGTTTTTCTCGGTTGCCGCTGCGGATGCCGGAGCAACCACCACCACCCTCGATCTCTCGCAAGTCTATCTCGACTGGGCGAAGGAGAACTTTCGCCTCAACCAGATCGAGGTCGAGAAGCACTATTTCTGCAAGGGCGACACCTTCCATTGGCTCAAACGATTCGCCAAGCAAGGACGTCGATTTGACTACATTGTTCTCGATCCTCCAACCTTCTCCCGCGACGACAAAGGAAAGGTTTTTCGAGTTGAGAAAGACTACGGAAGGCTTTTCAAGATGGCACTCGACTGCCTCGAGCCCGGCGGGACCATTTTGGCGTGCACAAATTTCCGCGGAATGCGCACGCACGAGTTCGAAGCCCATTTAGAGAAATCCAGCCCAAAACCGCTCCGGATGGTCTCTGCGGAAATGCCCGACGACTTCCCTGAAAGTCCCTACCTCAAATCGATTTGGGCAACAACCTAGGGAAGTAGCACTACCCCATCCAGCCAGCGAGTTCACGCTGGAGAGCCGGATTCAGATTCACGTTGAAACTTTCGGGTAACTCAATGGTCGCCCGCTTCCCGGCCCCGCTTTGAATGTGCATTAAGACAGGGACCTTTCCAGGATACTCGCGAAGAACCTCTTTGATCTTTTGGAGATCATCCGGATTGTTCCGCCCGGTCCAGAGAATCAGCTCCAGGGTCCCACCGACTTTCTTGCGCTTTGATTTCAGCTCTTTGATTTGAGATCCCGTCAGGCGTCGTTGCTCGGTCCGATCATCGACACTAACCTGCGCCTTGAATTGAATCACCTTACCCGCCTCCATCAGCCCGGCATCACGCGCCGGCAAATAGGACTCCGACCAACAAACCATTTCGCGATCCCCGGTAAAGTCCTGCAGGTAGACTACGCCAAATGGCTTCCCGGTTCGCGTGGTCTTGTGCTCCACCATGCGAATCATTCCCGCGAAGGGAAAACGAGCCCGCTTGTCGCTGAGATCCACTTCGTCGAGGAGGCCAAACTTGATGAACCGATCGGAATCGACGACGCCGCGAAACTTATCAAGCGGATGCCCGGTGACGTAAAATCCGAGGAGTTCCTTTTCGTGTTCCAATCGCTCGTCCTTCGGCCATTCCTCAATCGCCGGACTCTTATCCGTCACCGGTGGAGGTGCTGCGAATTGCATCGCGTCAAATAAACCGCCCTGCCCAGCGGCCCGGTCTTTTTGCGCACTACTGGCGCTAGCGACCACCTTTTCAACCCGCGCCGTCATCCCGGCGCGTGACTCACCGGTCCAGTCGAGGGCGCCGGCCTTAATGAGGTTTTCGAGAATGCGTTTATTAATCGTTTTGGAATCGAGACGGTTGCAAAAATCATCAAGCGATTCAAAGGGACCGTTTTCCTCGCGATCCTTGATCGCCATGGTCATGGCACCGGCACCGACATTTTTGATCGCCGCTAATCCGTAGCGAATTCCCTGCCTCCCCCCCAGAATCTCCTCAGGCGAGAATCGCAGCTGTGACTTGTTAAGATCCGGTGGAAGAATTTCAAAATTCATCCGCTGGCATTCGTTCACAAAGACACCAATTTTGTCAGTGTTGTTGATCTCGTTCGATAGCAGGCCCGACATGAACTCCACCGGGAAATTCGCCTTCAAATAACCGGTCCAATACGAAATAAATCCGTAACAGGCCGAGTGTGATTTATTGAAACCATAGCCTGCAAAACCCGCAATCTTATCGAAAATCAGGTTGGCATTGCGTGCGTCGATATCATTGGTCTCCTTCGCCCCCTTCACGAAAGTTTCCCGCTGTTTGTCCATTTCTTCCTTCTTTTTCTTACCCATCGCGCGGCGAAGAATATCCGCACCACCCAAAGTATAACCCGCGAGCATCTTGGCGGCATTCTGAACCTGCTCCTGATAGATCATCACCCCGTAGGTGTCTCCGCAAATTTCTTCAAGGAGAGGATGTTCGTAATTGGGCTGCTTGCGCCCTTCCTTCACCTCGATCATTTGATCAATGTACTGCATCGCACCAGGACGATAGAGTGCGAGAAGGTCAATAATGTCCTCAATCTTGTTAATACCGTACTTCCGGCAGGTTTCGACCATCCCGCCACTCTCCAACTGAAAGACTCCCATCGTCTCACCCGCATTGAGCATTTTAAAGGTGGCTTTGTCTTCCAGCGAAATTCCGTAAATATCAAAGTCTGGCGTGTGCTTGTGAATGTGATCCACCGCCTCCTGGATCACAGTCATGTTTTTCAAGCCAAGGAAGTCCATTTTGAGCAATCCCACATCGGTAATCGCTCCCATGTCATACTGGGTGACCACTTCCCCTTCATTACCCCGGGTCAACGGAACGTGTTCGTCGAGATTTCCATCGCCAATCACCACCCCCGCCGCGTGCACCCCAACATTTCTGGTGAGGCCTTCCAGCTTCAAAGCATACTCCCAGAGTTGCTCATAGGTCGAACTACTTTCGATCAATTCCCTCAGCTCGGCTTTCTCCTCATACTCACCAGCCAGTTTCACTCCGGGCTTAGCCTCGATCATCTTGGAAATGGTATCCGCTTCCCCGTAACTAATACCCATCACCCGGGCGACGTCGCGGATCACCGACTTGGCTCCCAAGGTGCCGTAGGTGATGATATGGGAGACGCAGCGCTCTCCATACTTGCGACGGACATACTCAATGACCTCGGGGCGACGGGTTTGACAGAAGTCGATATCAACATCGGGCGGACTCACCCGCTCGGGATTCAGGAATCGCTCGAAGAGCAGTCCGAAGCGTATCGGACAAATGTCGGTGATCAGCATGCAGTAAGCCACCAAGGATCCGGCAGCCGATCCCCGGCCGGGCCCCACCGGAATCTTGTTATTCTTGGCCCAAACAATAAAGTCAGCCGTGATCAGGAAATACGAAGAAAACTTGAGTTGGGTAATAATCCCCATCTCATACTCCAATCGCTCGATCAACTCGGGATCCTTGGCTCTCTCACCGTAGCGGAGTTCCAAACCCCGGTAGCACTCGGCCCGGAAGAATTCGTTCGGAGTCGAGCCATCTTCAGGCTGGAATTCGGGATATTTTTCGGACGAGGTCGGATCAAGAACAAACTCGACATTGCATCGCTCGGCAATCTCCAGGGTCGCATCGCATGCTCCGGGAATATCAGCAAAGAGGTCGCGCATTTCCTCGGCCGTTTTAAAGTAGACTTCCGTCGGGTATCTCATGCGATTTTCGTCAATCACCAGTCGGCCGATTCCGATACAAATCATCACGTCATGTGCCTCGTGATCATCGCGGTTCAAAAAATGAACATCGTTCGCGGCGACAGTCTTCACGCCCATCTTTTCGGCAAAGCGAACCAACACCTCGTTGCACTTTGCCTGCTGCTCCATCCCGTGGTTGTGGACCTCAAAATAGAAATTTTCTTTCCCATAAATCTCTGCGAGTTCCACCGCAGTTTCCCATGCAATTTCCTCCTGATCTTGAAGAATCCACTCATTGACCGGACCGGAAATACACCCACTCAGGCAGATGATTCCTTCCGAGAATTTTTGAAGAAGTTCGCGATCCACCCGGGGCTTTCCGTAATAGGAACCTTCCAAATGACCCACAGAAACCAGTTTCTGCAAATTCACCCAACCGACGTTATTCTCCGCCAAGAGAGTCATGTGACAGGCACGCTTGCGGCCGGGGATTTCCTTTTTGTCCTCGATGCCCTCCGGTGCGAGGTAGATTTCACATCCCAGAATGGGCTTCACCCCGGCAGACTTACAGGCTTTGTAAAACGAGATCGCTCCGAAGAGATTCCCATGGTCGGTCATCGCCACCGCCGGCATTCCCAGCTCAGCAGCCCGGGCCGCCACGTCTTTGGTCCGGCAGGCTCCATCGAGAGTGGAATACTCGGTATGCAAATGAAGATGGACAAAGGAATCGGACATCCCCGCCACCATGTCACGGAACGGGCAAGTTTGAACTCAGAACTGACGAGGTGAACACTTTGTGAATAAGTTTTCCTGATAATCCCAAATTTCCCTTCTCCAGGGTCAGCTCAAGCATTGGTCCGGATCGCTAAAAAAAATCTGGGCACGCCGAATAAATGTGGTTTAGTGCGGTCTGACGAGGGGTAATTCAACATCCTCGCAACCAAAGAAAACATGAAAACTACAATCGCAATGATCGCTGCTTTCGCAGCTTTCACCTCCGGAGCCATTGCCGCTCCAGTCGTGACAACCACAACCACCCAAGCGGAAGTTGTGGCTGCTGATGAAAAGACGACCGTTCTGGCCGTCACAGGATTACGGTGAGCATCCGGATGTTCTAGAAAAGTGCAGGCTGCACTTAAAGGAGTCAAGGGAGTCACCAAAGTTAAAGTCGGTAAAAAGACCGGCACTAATGCTGACACCACCGTTACCGCTGGTAAAGACGTCAAAGTTGCCGACATGGTCGCCGCCCTTAAAAAGGTTGGTTACGGTGCCACTGAAAAGAAGGCAGATTCATAATCTGATTCAGTTTGATAAGAACTGAACCCTGATATTTTTCAAATTTAGAAACCCACGCTGTCCCACGACTGCGTGGGTTTTTTTTACCTTCCCATAATATCTTCTAATTGAAGATTACTATCAGAGGTTTGACAAACATAGGGGAAATTGACGATGCTGCCTCCTTGCGCCGAGGCTCAAGTTTTCACCTTCCAGCGTGTTAACTCCAACATCGAGAAAACCCAGGAACGTCTTCGTGAAATCGGCCTACCGGAAAACCTTACTGACCGCTTGAGCGACGCCGCCCAGACAACGACCTAAAGAACTGGAGATTTCTTCAATTCACTCTCCAAAGAGAAAGCCCCGGGAGTTTGCACTCACCGGGGCTTTGTAATTCTTAGAGGCTGATCTTACTCACCTGACGCTTCGGCGGGAGGAGTGTCAGCAACTTCCGACGGAGGAGTAATCTCTTCACCTTCGGGTGTTTCAGGTTCTTCTCTCACGGGCTCAGGCTCTTCCACGGTCATTTCGAACTCTGAGCTCTTGTGAACGGGGAATCCGGTTCCAGCTGGGATGAGGTGCCCGAGAATGACGTTCTCCTTGAATCCGCGAAGAGTATCAATCTTACCGAGAGTCGCGGCATCAGTCAGCACACGGGTAGTGTCCTGGAAGGACGCAGCCGAGATGAAGGATTCCGTCTCAATCGAGGCCTTGGTGATTCCGAGGAGAACGGGCTCAGCTTCGGCAGGCTTACCACCCTCTGAAGTCACACGCTTGTTTTCGGCATTAAAGGTCGTCTTCTCAACCTGGTCACCCCAAAGGAATTCGGTATCGCCCGGCTCGGTGATCTTCACCTTGCGAAGCATTTGACGGATGATGATCTCAATATGCTTATCGTTAATCTCCACACCCTGCGAACGGTAAACGGTCTGAACCTCATTATTGAGGTGCTCCTGCAGTGCCTGCGGTCCGCATGCCTCGAGGAGGTCTTCCGGAGCAACAGGTCCCTCAGTAATCTGATCGCCACGCAACACCGTATCTCCCTCACCAACAATCATGTGCTTGCCCATTGGAACAAGGTGATCAGCGGTTTCGCCGGATTCAAGGTGAGTTACGATGACCTTGCGCTTACCGCGGACAGTGCCTCCAAAGGAGATTTCACCGTCGAGCTTGGCAATGACACAGGCGTCCTTGGGACGACGAGCTTCGAAGAGTTCGGCAACCCGTGGAAGACCACCGGTAATGTCACCGGTCTTGGCAACTTTACGTGGAGTTCGTGCAAGCTGCGTTCCACCAGCGATCTTCTGCTTATCCTTCACCGCGAGGCGGGCTCCCACTGGAATCGAGTAGCTGTGAAGCACATCGCCGGACTTGGCATCAACGATCACAACCTGAGGGTGCAGATCCTCTTTGTGTTCGGTAACGGTCATGCCCTTCTTACCGGTCTGCTTGTCTGTTTCAGACTGCACGGTAATTCCAGAAATCATGTCGCGGAACTCAACCTTACCACCGCTTTCAGCGATAATGGGGACAGAGTGCGGATCCCAAGTTAGGATCTTCTGCCCTTTCTTCACGTTCCCACCGTCTCCCACAGTAATGAAGGAACCGATCACAACATTGTAGGATTCGAGTTCAAGACCATCGGCATCGCGGACGAGGATAGAACCACCTTTGTTGAGAACAACGTGGTTTCCTTCGACGTCTTCAACCGTACGAAGATCCTTGAAGTACATGACACCCTTGCTCTTGGACTTCACCTCGGGTTGCTTACTAGCACCGATGGCCACACCACCGGAGTGGAATGTCCGCATCGTGAGCTGTGTTCCAGGCTCACCAATCGACTGTGCGGCAATAATCCCGACAGCTTCACCGATCTTACCAAGGTTTCCGGTCGCTAGATTAAGGCCATAACAAGTTTGGCAACATCCACGTTCGGATTCACAAGTAAGCGGAGAGCGAATCTTGAGACGCTCGTGACCGACGTTCTCGACGGCTTTGGAAATTTCTTCATCCATTAACTGACCAATCTTGACGATGGTTTTCCCAGTGACAGGATCAACGATCTTCTCGCAGGAAGAACGACCAAAGATACGGGACTGCAGTGAAGCTGCTTCCTCGTCACCCGAGTAAATCGCGTGGACCGTGATCCCCTTTACGGTGCCACAATCCGGTTCGGTGATGATCACGTCTTGGGAGACATCAACCAACTTGCGGGTCATGTATCCGGAGTCCGCAGTCTTAAGAGCGGTATCGGCGAGACCTTTTCGCGCTCCGTGGGTGGAGATGAAGTATTCCAACACCGAGAGGCCCTCACGGAAGTTCGAAGTAATGGGACGTTCGATAATCTCACCAGACGGCTTGGCCATCAAACCACGCATTCCGGAGAGCTGCTTAATCTGGTTCTTGTTACCACGAGCACCGGAGTCAACCATCATGAAGAGCGGGTTAGCTTTCTCGGAACCTTCGTTATACTCAAGCTTACGATAAAGAGCATTCGCGATGTTGTCGGAAGCGCGGGTCCAAACGTCGACCACCTTCTGGTAGCGCTCTCCGTCGGTGATGACACCATTACGGTAATGCTTGGAAACAGTCTCAATCTCAGCGTAAGCCTTCTTGAGTTCCTCGGGCTTCTCCTCGGGAATCACCATGTCGACGATACCAATGGAGCAACCGGAACGGGTCGCTTCAGCAAAGCCAAGGGACTTCAAGCGGTCCATGGTCTTTACAGTCTCGGGACCACCGGCACACTGATAGCAGCGCCAAATAATGTCTCCGATTTGCCCCTTGCCGACGTTATTGTTGATGAAGCCAACTCCTTCGGGCCAGATTTCGTTGAAACGAACACGACCGGGAGTGGTTTCGAGAATCTTGGCTTCCTTGTCACCAAAGACAGTGTCCTTACCGTAGTCCGGGTTACGCACGCGGATATACTGGTGGTAGTCGACCTTGCGGTTGGCAATCGCGAACTCCACTTCAGTGGTGTTTTCGAAGAGGCTCAAGTGACCTTGCTTTTCGATCTCTTTAGGAGTCCGAATTCGGGCCCAGGTGAGGTAGTAGGTTCCAAGAATAATATCCTGCGAAGGAGTAATCACGGGACGTCCGGATGCCGGTGAGAAGATGTTGTTGGTCGCAAGCATAAGCTGGCGACACTCCATCTGGGCTTCAACCGAGAGTGGCACGTGCACCGCCATCTGGTCACCATCGAAATCAGCATTGTATGCTCCGCAAGTCAGCGGGTGCAAACGAATAGCAGATCCCTCAATAAGGACAGGTTCGAAAGCCTGGATGGACAAACGGTGAAGAGTCGGCGCGCGGTTCAGCATCACCGGATGACCTTTGGTCACTTCAGCAAGAATGTCCCAGACTTCGGTGGTCTTGCGGTCGATCATCTTCTTGGCTGAACGAACAGTATGGCAGTAGCCCAGTTCCTTCAGACGACGGATGATGAACGGCTCGAAGAGAGTCAAAGCCATCTTCTTGGGAAGACCGCACTGGTTCAGCTTAAGCTCAGGGCCAATCACGATCACGGAACGACCGGAGTAGTCCACTCGCTTACCAAGGAGATTCTGACGGAAACGTCCACCCTTACCTTTGAGCATATCGGAAAGCGACTTAAGAGCACGGTTGCCGGCGCCGGTCACGGCACGTCCATGACGCCCGTTATCGAAGAGGGCGTCAACCGCCTCCTGCAGCATGCGCTTCTCGTTTCGGATAATAACCTCAGGAGTCTTCAACTGCATCAAGTTGCGAAGACGATTGTTCCGGTTAATGACACGGCGATAGAGATCGTTCAGATCGGAAGTCGCAAAGCGGCCACCTTCCAAAGGAACCAGAGGACGAAGGTCGGGAGGAATGACAGGAAGAACCGTCATGATCATCCACTCGGGACGCGTGTTCGAGTAGAGGAATCCGCGGGCGAGCTTGAGGCGCTTGGCCAGCTTCTTGCGGTTCTGCTTCGAACGAGTCGCTTCCATGGCCTCTTCAAGCTCAACAATAAGCTTTTCAAGGTCGGTCTGACTGAGGAGATCACGAATCGCCTCGGCACCCATGCCGGCGCGGAAGGCTTCGTCACCGTAATCTTCCTCGGCGTCACGGAGTTCATTCTCGGTAAGGAGCTGGCCAGCCTCAAGAGGAGTTTTACCAGGCTCGGTCACAAGGTAGTCCTCATAGTAGATCACACGCTCAAGTTCACGCGCGGTCATGTCGAGGACAAGACCGATACGAGAAGGCATACACTTGTAGAACCAAATGTGGGAGACCGGAACAGCAAGGTCGATGTGGCCCATGCGCTCACGACGAACCCGAGAGAGGGTCACCTCAACACCACAACGGTCACAGACGGTGCCCTTGTGTTTGATGCGCTTGTATTTTCCGCAGGCACATTCCCAGTCGCGGGTCGGTCCGAAGATCCGCTCACAGAAGAGCCCGCCTTTTTCCGGCTTGAATGTCCGGTAGTTGATAGTTTCAGGATTGAGAACCTCGCCATTGGACCAAGACCGGATGGTCTCGGGATTGGCAACGGTAATAGAAACCTGGTCGAAGGGATCCGGCTTGGTATCCACTCCGTATAGTTCGCGAAGATTAGTTTCAACACTCATGAGATCAGTTTA
This sequence comes from bacterium, assembly GCA_018222765.1. Classification (GTDB taxonomy): domain Bacteria; phylum Verrucomicrobiota; class Verrucomicrobiia; order Verrucomicrobiales; family Akkermansiaceae; genus SW10. The sequence goes on from JAAEZT010000010.1 coordinate 22,807, forward strand.
AGTAGTTTGGAATTTATGTTCTCTGGGTTGGATTTAGACAGTGAGATCATCGAGGGAGAAGTCCTCGTTGTTACTGGCGCCTGGCTCGGATCCGGAACGTCCTGGGCGGACATCCAAACCGAGTGACTGCATTTCTTTGATCAAGACGTTGAAACTCTCAGGAGTTCCCGCCTCGAGTTGATTGTCCCCTTTCACGATGGCTTCGTAGATGCGCGTGCGGCCTTGCACGTCATCAGATTTCACTGTGAGAAGTTCCTGGAGAGTATAGGCGGCACCGTAGGCTTCGAGCGCCCACACCTCCATCTCTCCGAATCGCTGACCACCATACTGAGCCTTACCACCGAGCGGTTGCTGGGTGACCAGTGAGTATGGACCAACGGCACGAGCGTGAATCTTGTCAGCCACAAGGTGACCAAGCTTCAGCATGTAAATGATTCCGACCACGACAGGTTGGTGAATGGCATCACCAGTGCGTCCATCATAAAGAGTCGACTTACCAGCGACTGATCCGTCTTTGCCGTCACCAATCCAGGTGAAGCCTTCGACTTTCTTCGCTTCGCTCATGTATTCCCAGATCTTGGATTCGTGAATACCGTCAAAAATTGGAGTCGCGACCTTGAAGCCGAGCGCTTTCGCGGCGACACCGAGGTGGGTTTCAAGAACCTGTCCAACGTTCATACGGGATGGCACCCCGAGCGGGTTGAGGCAGATATCAACAGGAGTTCCGTCGGAGAGGTAAGGCATGTCCGCCTCGGGCACAATGACCGCAACCACCCCTTTGTTTCCGTGACGACCGGCCATCTTGTCACCAACGCTAAGCTTACGCTTGGCAGCAACATAGACCTTCACTTCCTTGACCACGCCGGGATCGACTTCGTCACCACTCTCAATTTGATCGAGTCGGCGCTCACGGTCTCCGTCGAGTTCCGCGAAGCGGCTTTCGAATCCGGAAATGATCTCGAGAATCTTGTTACGAATTGGGGAAGGATCGATTTCGATGTGATCGTAGACCGACGCCAACTTGCGAAGGAGGGTCTTGGTGATCTTGCGGTTGGCCGGGATGATAATCTCACCGGACTGCGCATTTACGACATCGAGAGGAATTTTTTCCCCAAGAAGAATATCGGAGAGCTTCTCGGTCAATTGATCGGTCAGCTGATCGTTCTTTTTCTTGTAATCGTCGTTGATCTTCTTGAGTTGCTTCTTGAGCTTCGCTGGATCTCCTTCGATCTCCTTACGACGAGCTGCGCCATGTGTCGTGATACGGATATCCTGGACAATCCCGGTGCAACCGGAGGGCACGCGGAGGGCGGTGTCCTTCACGTCAGCGGCTTTCTCACCAAAGATCGCACGAAGAAGTCGTTCCTCCGGAGCCAATTCCGTTTCTGATTTCGGAGTTATTTTGCCGATAAGAATATCGCCAGGCTTCACTTCGGCACCGATACGAACGATTCCGTCGTGATCGAGGTTCTTAAGAGCCTCTTCACCGACGTTTGGAATGTCACGGGTGATTTCCTCCGGTCCCAGCTTGGTGTCACGAGCGGCACACTCGAACTCACTGATGTGAATTGAAGTGTAGATGTCATCTTTCACCATGCGCTCGGAGATCACGATAGCATCCTCAAAGTTGTATCCGTTCCATGGCATGAAGGCCACGAGAACGTTGGCTCCGAGAGCAAGCTCACCGTGCTGGGTATTTGGACCATCGGCAATGATATCGCCGTTCTTGATCTTTTGACCCGACCTTACGAGCGGCTTCTGGTTGATGCATGAACCGGAGTTCGACCGCATGAACTTACGAAGCGGATAGACGAAGACTCCCTTGTCCGGAGCAGAGCGAATCGACTCAGGTTCCGAGAGGAAACGTTCATCGGAGACCGGAAGCGATCCGTCCTTGGTAGTGATGATGTATTCGGCGGAAGAAGCTGCGACAATTCCGTCGGCTTCAGCCACGATTACAGCGCGTGAATCACGAGCGGCTTTCTCTTCAAGTCCGGTGCCGATATATGGCGAGTCGGAAACGAGAAGCGGCACACCCTGGCGCTGCATGTTAGATCCCATGAGCGCGCGGTTGGCATCATCGTGCTCGAGGAACGGGATGAGTCCGGCGGCCACCGAAACGAGCTGCTTTGGCGAGACGTCCATGTAATCCACACGGTCGGGAAGAACTTCCAGAAATTCACCACGCTCACGGGCAGTGATTTTCTCATTAAGGAAAGCACCCTTCTTGTCGATGGTGTTATTCGCCTGGGCAATGAGGTATCCCTCTTCCTGGTCGGCGGTAAGATACTCAATAGTGTTGGAGACCTTGCCCTTCTTAACGACACGGTAAGGAGTTTCAATGAATCCGAACTCGTTGATACGAGCATAGGTGCACATCGAGTTGATGAGTCCGATGTTCGGACCCTCCGGAGTCTCAATCGGGCAAATCCGTCCGTAGTGGGAAGTGTGAACGTCTCGAACTTCAAAACCAGCACGGTCGCGGTTGAGTCCGCCCGGTCCGAGGGCCGAAAGACGGCGCTTGTGGGTCAACTCGGCAAGCGGGTTGGTTTGATCCATAAACTGCGAGAGCTGGGAACGACCGAAGAAATCGCGAACAACCGCGCTGAGTGCTTTCGGGTTGATCAACTTCTGCGGCGTCATGCCTTCGATATTCACATCAAAGAGAGTCATGCGCTCTTTTACGAGACGCTCGGTGCGGGCAAGACCGACGCGGCACTGGTTGGCAAGAAGCTCACCAACAGCACGAACACGGCGTGAACCAAGGTGGTCGATATCGTCGAGGATACCCTCCCCTTTCTTGAGATTGAGAAGATACTTGGTCGCAGCGAGGAAATCCTGACCGACCATGATGCGCTCACCGGCATCAACGTCGATACGAAGCTTCTGATTGATTTTGTAGCGGCCAACGCGAGTAAGATCGTATTTCTTGGGATCAAAGAACAGACGCTTCAGAAGAGCGCGGGCATTGGCAGCCGTCGGTGGATCACCAGGCCGCAACTTGCGATAGATGTCCTTGAGGGCGGACTCTTCGTCGAATGCAGGATCTTTTTTGAGGGACTTGACGAGAATCTCGTCTTCGCTGGCATCAATGACCTCCACAGTCTTCTGACCGAGGGCAACAAGCTGGCGAACCACTCCGATGGAGAGGGCTTCATAGGCGCGGGCCACGACAAGCTCACCGTCCTTGATATCCTCGAAAGGCATAAGGGAAGCAAGGGACTCTTCGTCCATCTTGTCGCTGATCTTGAGCTTCTGGATATTATAGAAATTCGAGACCAAATCACGCTCGGCAGGATATCCGAGAGCGCGAAGGAAAGTCGTTGCGAGGAACTTACGACGGCGGCGACGACGGTCGAGGTAGACGTAGGCGAGATCGTTGGTGTCAAACTGAACCTCAAGCCACGATCCGCGGTCGGGAATGATGCGGAAGGAATGAAGAATTTTTCCGTTGAGGTGAATCGACTTCTCAAAGCAGATACCCGGGGAACGATGGAGCTGTGACACAATGACACGCTCAGCACCGTTGATCACAAAGGTTCCACGGCGGGTCATCATGGGAAGCTCTCCCATGTATACACGCTCTTTCTTGGTGCCGGTGTCGTCCTTCAAATTGAAGGTCACGTAGAGGGCTGCAGAGAAAGTCTCGCCGGTGCGCAAGGCATCCAAGGCGGTCATCTTCGAATCCTCGATATCATAGGAAACAAAACCGAGTTCAATGGTTTCGTCGTAGCTCTTAATAGGAAAGACCTCCTCAAAAACTGCCTGCAGACCGTTCTCGGTGCGCTGGGAGGGAGGGACGTCTTTTTGCAGGAAATCCTCATAGGATTTAGACTGCACTTCAATAAGGTTTGGAGGTTCGATGACCTCCTCGATGGTTCCGAAGTATTCGCGCTTCAACATAGTGTAATCCGGATGGAGTTTACACCGGACCCACAGGGGCCGGTGTTAGATTTTTTGGTTTGGAATTGCAATTCCGTTTGTGTGCGGTGAGCGGGCACGAACGGAGAACAGCTAATTTCAGTTGGTGAAACGGGCTGATCTCCGGCCGGGCCCAATCCCGGTCTAGACCGGGATTGGGGTAAAATCCGGAGGGTCTACTTGAGCTCGACTTTGGCGCCGGCCTCTTCGAGAGCCTTTTTAGCTTCCTCAGCAGCATCCTTGGCGAGGCCTTCGGCCACAGCAACGGGGGCTGATTCAACAAGCTTCTTGGCTTCGGCAAGACCGAGACCGGAAGCAACTCCGCGAACAGCCTTAATGACAGCAATCTTGTTGCCACCGGCTTCTGCAAGAACCACGTCGAATTCGGTCTTCTCTTCAGCTGGAGCTGCGTCGGCGGCTGGGCCGGCGGCTGCTGCTGCGACTGGAGCAGCGGCGGAAACGCCCCACTCTTCTTCAAGGTTCTTTACCAATTCGGCTGCTTCCAAAACGGAAAGCTTACCGAGCTCTTCTGCTAATTTTGTAATGTCTGACATTGTATTGTTTTGTCGGTATCGTCGCGTTCAAGGCTTTTAAACATTTCAATCTCACTGCCGTAAGATCGACGAGGAACCAGTTTTGTTGTCCAGGAATTCCACTCTTCGATAAATCGATGACCGGAAAACCATCCGTTCAAATTTGTTGGGTTTAGCCTTCGTTGGGGAACTTGGCTTTGATGACACGGGCCAGCGATCCGGCGGGCTCGTTGATGGTGCGAAGCAACTTGGTTGCCGGCGCGTTGATAGTAGAGAGAAGCATTCCAAGCATGACTTCCCGTGAAGGAAGACTCGCAAGTGCGGTGACTTGGGCGGCATCAAGAACCGATCCGTCGAGGATTCCGGCCTTGATTTCGGGCTTGTTGAATTCCTTGGCGAAATTGGCAACAGCTTTGGCCACACCACATACATCGGAATCTCCGGTAATGAAGGCGGTCTGCCCTACAAGGCTTTCGCTCAGGTCAGGAAGTCCGGCGTCAGCGAGAACACGCTTCATGAAGGTATTCTTGGCAACGTGGCACTCGGCTCCGGCATCGGAAAGGCGACCGCGGAGTTCGTCAAACTCAGGAACAGTCACTCCGGTGTAGTCCACTACCAGGACGAAGGGAGACACGTCCACGCGCTCCTTGATTTCATCGAGAATGTATTTTTTATCTGGGTTCATGGCAGTAGGTTAAGACGTGGTGTAAATGGATGGATCGAGGCTCAAACCGGGGAGCATCGATGAGGAAATGGTGATATTCTCGATATAATTGCCTTTCGCTGAAGCGGGCTTGGCTTTCACGAGACTCTCAATGAGAGCGCCGGCATTTTCAGCAATCTGCTCTTCGGAGAAGGAAGCTTTTCCGACCGCAGCAGCGATGTTGGCGTTTTTGTCGATCTTATAATCGATCCGACCGGCCTTGACCGCATTGACAGCTTTGGCAGTATCATCGGTAACCGTTCCAGTCTTGGGATTGGGCATCAGGCCGCGTGGTCCGAGAACCCTGGCAACCTTACGCACCTCAGTCATGGCATCGGGGGTGGCGATCGCAGCATCGAAATCTACATAGCCGCCTTGCACCTTCTTGATGAGTTCCTCGAATCCCACTTCATCAGCACCTGCCTCTTCAGCAGCCTTGGCCGCATCGCCTTGGGCGAATACGATCACGCGGACAGTCTTACCGGTTCCGTGGGGCAGGGCCACACTTCCGCGGACCATCTGGTCGCTTTTACGAGGATCGACACCCATGTTCGCTGAAATGGTGACTGTTCCGTCAAACTTGGGCGCAGGGAACTTCTTAAGAAGAGCGGCAGCGTCTGCGAGGGAGTATTTCGCTCCTTCTTCGACGAGGGCTGCGGCCTTCGCGTAACGTTTACTTCTTTTATTGCTCATTGTTTTTTTTGCAGTGCGATCGGATGGCCTATTAAACCCCCCTCCTGCTATTTGATTACCCTCCCCTCTTCAGAGTAGGGCGAGATTGGGTTTAGGCTTCGATTTCTAGGCCCATCTGGCGGGCAGTACCAGCCAAAATCTTGGCAGCCTGCTCGGGGTCGTTGGTATTGAGATCAACGATCTTGCGGTCGACGACTTCCATCAACTTGGCGCGTGACAGCGTGCCAACCTTAACTTTGTTGGGTTCACCTGAACCGGAAGCAAGTCCGGCAGCCTTCTTGAGAAGGACCGCTGCGGGCGGTTGCTTGGTAACGAAAGTGAAGCTGCTGTCTTTATAAACCGTGATGATCGTCGGGAGGAGATCTCCGGCAGACGCCTGGGTCGCCGCGTTGAATTCCTTACAGAAACCCATGATATTAACTCCAGCCTGACCGAGTGCGGGACCGACGGGAGGTGATGGATTTGCTTGTCCTGCCTGAATTTGCAGTTTGAGAACGGATTTTACTTCCTTAGCCATGGTATTGAGTGAGTGATAAAGTTTTGCCCTACGGGCGGAGAGGTGTGGTGGGTTTTATTGAGATAAAGTCAAGAAAGAAACAACTTAGCCCTTCTCAACCTGCCAGTATTCGAGCTCCACTGGGGTGGAACGACCAAAAATGGTAACCGCAACGCGGAGTTTGCCCTTTTCAGGATCAATTTCCTCTACAATGCCGTTTTGACTTTCAAAGGGGCCGTCGGAGACCTTTACGGTATCGCCAACTTCGAATTCGATGGACGGACGAACACTCCCTTCACGCTCCTCGATCTGACTGAGCATACTGGCCACTTCCTTGGCACGCATCGGGATCGGCTGGCTTTTGGCCCCGGCAAACCCGATGGCTCCATCGAGTTCCTGCATGAAATACCAGGTATCTTCGACTACCTCGTTGTTGGGCTGCAGAAGGTGCATGTTAATGATCACGTATCCTGGAAAGAATTTCTTCTTACTCTCGGTCTTTTTACCGGCACGGACTTCGGAGACCAATTCGGTAGGAACAAGAACATTGAAGATCTTGTCGCCAAGCTCTTCCGATTCCACGAGACGCTCGATACGATTCTTCACCTTCTGCTCCTGACCGGAGAGAACGTGAACCACATACCATTGGTCTTTCGGTGCTGGAATGGTGGGCATGAGAGTAGTAAAAAGTGATGGGTAAATAAAATGGGACGAAGGCGCCTATCGGGCGAGACCTCCAATAAATGTCACAGCTTGGGTATGAATGAGGTCCCAAAGGCTAACGTAGGCGGCGAGCAGGATGATGGCAACCAACACGACCAAAGTTGAATCAATCAATTCCTTGAATTTCTTAAATCCACGAACTTTTGGATCGGGATCCCACGGCCAAGATGCTTTGCGGAGCTCGGTTTTGACCTCACCGATGAATTTGAAGGTTTTTTGGAACATGAACTTAAGTGATTGCTAATTGAAGTGGCAGGACAGGCGAGACTCGAACTCGCAACACCTGGTTTTGGAAACCAGTACTCTACCAATTGAGCTACTGTCCTTTTACTTTTAAAGATTTGTTTTTTGAGGCGACTGAGGGGGCACCCTTTGCAGAGTGCCCCCATTAAAACCAGCCTGACAGACTGTCACCCGAGCGGGAAAACAATCTATCGATTTTAGTGATTATTCGAGAATGTCGCCCACTCGTCCGGCGCCAACGGTGCGGCCACCTTCACGAATCGCGAAGCGCATGGACTTCTCCATGGCAACCGGAGTGATCAATTCGATTGTGAGGCTGACGTTATCGCCAGGCATCACCATTTCAACTCCATCAGGGAGAGCAATAGAACCAGTCACGTCCGTTGTGCGGAAGTAGAACTGTGGACGGTAGTTGCTGAAGAATGGAGTGTGACGTCCACCTTCGTCCTTTGAAAGAACGTAAACTTCAGCAGTGAACTTGGTGTGAGGAGTCACAGAACCAGGCTTCACGATACACTGACCACGCTCAAGGTCGTCCTTCTTCAGTCCGCGGACAAGAAGACCGACGTTGTCCCCGGCACGACCCTCGTCGAGCAACTTACGGAACATTTCGATGTCAGTGATGGTAGTCTTCTGAGTGTCGCGGATACCCACGATCTCAACTTCACCCATCTTCTCAATGATACCACGCTCAATACGTCCGGTAGCAACGGTTCCACGTCCTTCAATCGAGAACACGTCCTCAATAGGCATGAGGAAGTCCTGATCAACCGGACGTTCAGGCTCAGGAATGTAGCTGTCAACAGCGTCCATGAGCTTGATGATGTTCTCCTTCTGGGCGGCGTCGCCTTCAAGAGCGCCAAGGGCGGAACCCTTGACAATGGGGATGTCGTCCCCGGGAAATTCATACATGCTGAGCAGCTCGCGCACTTCCATTTCGACGAGTTCAAGAAGCTCCTCGTCGTCGACTTGGTCGGTCTTGTTGAGGAAGACCACAAGGGCGGGCACACCAACCTGACGGGCAAGCAGGATGTGCTCACGTGTCTGGGGCATTGGGCCGTCCGCGGCGGAAACCACGAGAATACCTCCGTCCATCTGGGCGGCTCCGGTAATCATGTTCTTCACGTAGTCGGCGTGACCTGGACAGTCAACGTGCGCATAGTGACGAGTGTCGGTTTCATATTCAACGTGTGCGGTGGAAATAGTAATTCCACGCGCCTTCTCCTCTGGAGCGGCGTCGATTTCGTCATAAGCCTTTGCTTCCCCACCCATCTTCTCAGCGAGGACGGTGGTGATAGCGGCGGTGAGGGTGGTTTTACCGTGGTCAACGTGGCCGATGGTGCCGACATTGACGTGAGGCTTATTCCTTTCGAACTGTTCTTTAGCCATTGTTCTGGTTGGTTTTAATTTAGCTGTTTTTGTCGTTTGGAGATTTCTGCTGGAGCTTTTGGCGGGAATTGAACCCGCGACCTCGTCCTTACCAAGGACGCGCTCTACCCCTGAGCTACAAAAGCAATTCCTACAAATTTCTATCAATCGCAGTCAGCATTGGGACAAGCGCACACAAGACCATTTCTAGGTTTTATCCGCCACTCCCCGCTGCTCAAAGCGAGCGGGAAGCTATCAAAGTCGGCCCCTCTGTCAAAAGTATTTTCAAAAGAATGTCTCTTTCGCTGGAAACCCCATAAAATGGAGGTTTTCGAGGGATTCCTCAAGCCAAAAAGTGGCGTTTGGAACCCTTTTTACCGAATTATTCTTCAACTAAACGATTAAACCTCTCGATTCGCTCCGTATGACCAGATTCTTCGTTGATATCGACAATCACGCCACAGAGCCTCACCGGGCCCTTGGCAACCGGAAATCGCGTCGGTAATCCTGTCCGAAAGCGCCAAACCACCGAATCCACCTCTCTCCCAAGGACCGACACATCTGGCCCACACATCCCGGCATCGGTCAAATAGGCCGTTCCACCAGGAAAAATCGTCTCATCCGCCGTCTGAACGTGGGTGTGTGTGCCCACCACGAGGGAAGCCAACCCATCCAGAGCCCGTCCCATCGCGATTTTTTCGCTTGTGGCCTCGGCATGGAAATCCACCACGATCATTTTCACCCCCTCTTCTTCCCGGAGACGGTTAATCTCGTCTTCCAGCATCGTTAAAGGGTTTTCCAGCGGCGGATTCATAAAAGTCCGCCCCATCGCATTCAACACCGCCACTTTCCCCTTCGCCGTTTCCAGCACCACTGAGCCTTTCCCTGGCGCCTCCGCCGGAAAGTTGATCGGCCTCAATAGCCTCGGCTCCGTCGGAAAATAATCCAAAATATCGCGTTGGTCCCAAACATGATCCCCCGTCGTGACCACCGCAGCCCCTGCCCGCAGCAGATCAATGCTGATTCTCGGGGTAATCCCCCGCCCTCCGGCGGCATTTTCACCGTTAATAATGATGAAATCCACTTCCTCCGCTTTCTTGATCTGCGCCAGTTGGCCAATCACCGCCGCACGGCCGGGTGAGCCAACCACATCTCCCAAAAATAAAACTCTCATCATGGCACTACTTTTTTTTGAAGTTGCGAGCCCTTCGGCAACGCTCCATCAGTGAAGCATGACAAAAGGGGTCCGGACAACGTCAATCCACTGGATCGTGATCGCCCTCGTTGTTTTAGTCGCAGGGTATCTCCTCACTCGCAAAGGTGAGGAGGCTCTACCGCCTCCGCCTCAAACCAGCCTCCGGACCGAGCTTGCTCTGGCACAGCTCGGCATCCCGCCGGACTGGTCGCATTTGGACCGCTTTCAGGATACCATTTCACGCGGCACCTTCCTCAAGCGCCTCGAAACGGTCTATACCACGGACGACAGCTGGAAAAAATGGATCGAGGTCTCTGCCACCGAGGCCACCTTCATTACCGCGGAGGATCCTTTCATCCTCCGCTTTGCCAAATCCGACAAGAACTCTCCGGGGTCAATCTGGAATTGGAAAAAACGGTCTGAACTCCTCCCCTCAAGAAATCTTCCCCTCGAGGGCCTCATCATCACGATAGACCCCGGGCACATCGGTGGAGAATTTGCGAAAATCGAAAACCGCAAACTCAACTATCCCAACACGCCCGTTATCGAGGAAGGTACTATGACCCTCCGCACCGCAAAGTATCTCAAACCACTTCTCGAAAATCTCGGCGCGAGCGTCTCTCTCACCCGAACCAAAACCGAACCCGTTACCCCGCTCCGCGCCAAAAACTTCCCCGATCCACAGCTCTTCTACCGCACCGCCGAAATCCGCGCCCGTGCCGACCTCATCAACAACCAGATCAAACCCGACCTGGTCATCTGCCTCCACTTTAATGGCTCGGGCTCTCCGGCACTCTCTTCCGGACAACACTTCCATATCATCCTCCCTGGAGCCTTTCACGAATCCGAAATCGCGCACGACGACGAACGCTTCGAGATGCTCCAGCGCCTCCTCTCCGGCACCATCGATGAAGAACTCCCCCTCGCCGCCAGCATCGCCGCCTCCTTTGAGGAAGAGACCGATCTGCCAGCCTATACCTATCGGACCAATCACCAATTTTCTACCAATCTCGACAACAATCCTTTCCTGTGGGCCCGCAACCTTCTCGCCACCCGCCTCTACCAATGCCCTGTCATTTTTCTGGAACCCTATGTCATGAACAGCACCGACTTTGTCGAACGCATCAAGGCCGGTGACTACGAAGGATCCAAGTTCGTCGATGGCAAATCCCGCCGCTCGGTTTACCGCGAATATGCCCACGCCGTTGCAGACGGGCTCGCGAGACACTACACTTCGATTCATGACTAACCTTCTCATCGCAGGCGCCGGATTTCTCGGCTCGGAAATTGCCCGACAAGCGGCCCCGAATTTCAACGTCACCACGCTTACCAAATCCGGCGGCGATGGCTCCCTCGCCTGCGATCTCTCCTCGGAGTCCGAAATCAAAAGGCTCCGTGAAATAATCCCCGCACCCGGTCTCATCATTCACTGTGCCAGCTCCGGCCGCGGCGGACCCGACGCCTACCAAGCGATCTTCGTCAATGGCACCCGCGTCCTCAAAGAAACCTTCCCGGAAGCCCATCTCCTCTTCACCTCCAGCACTTCGGTGTATCATCAAACCGAGGGAGAAACCGTCGATGAAACCAGCCCCACTTCTCCCGACCGCGAAACGAGCCGCCTTCTCTTGGAAGCCGAAAAACAAGTCGATACCGCCGCCCGCCTTGCCGGGCTTTACGGCCCCGAGCGCAGCGTTGTTCTTCGCAAATTCCTCGCCGACGAAGCCGTCATCGAAGAAGACGGCCGCCGCACCTTAAACCAAATCCACGTCTGCGACGCCGCCAGCGCCTGCCTCTTTCTCGCCAAGGGAAAACACTTCGGGATCCACAATGTCACCGACGACGAACCGATGAGCCAGCTTGAATGCTACCAGGGTCTCGCAAAGCACTTCAACAGACCCCTTCCTCCCACTGGCGAACGTAAGCTCTCCCGCAAACGCGCCTGGACCCACAAGTCCGTCCAAAACACGAAGCTCCGCGACCTCGGCTGGAAACCCAAACACCCAAGCTTCTTCGATTTCCTCAAGGACTAACCGCAGAGTCGAAAGAATTTCACATCAGAATATCACTCTCCTTCCAACGAGGAAAAGTCCTCTTCGGCATACTCGACAGGCTCATTAATTGATACAGCACAATCGACTCAGGAGCTGCCCACAGGGAAGGTGGCGCGGGAAAAATAGAGAGTAACAATCGCATGATGAATAAGATCTGAAATCTGCGGAGGTCGACCCGAGAATTTTCCAAGCAAAAGATTGGCCCTGAACGAAGACAGACCTATGTTTTTCTTCATGAGATCGGTGGTCCTGTTCCTCGCCGTCGCGGCCGGATACATCCTGCTTCAAGGATCTCCCGACTCATGGCATCCTATTCTTCGAGTTTGTCTTGCCGTCACCGCCCTCGTCATCGGCATCATAATTTGGGGAAAACGAGACAAACCCACCAGCACCGTGGCCCAACCAGCCCGTCCTCCCAAGTGGCTCGACTACCTCACTGTCGGGGTTGCTCTCCTCGTCGTAGAGTGCTTTTTTCTCTTCGTCCTCGCCACTGTTCCTGACAGGGCGGAAACACTCGCTCTCGATCTCGATTCCCATCTCCATCCGGAAGGGTATGAAACCGAAGAAGAATCCGGCTCCGGTGAAGGTGCGGGAAAAAGCTCCGGAGATCAACTCAGCTCAGGCAACTGGCTCTGGCGCGGAAAAGGTGAAATCCATCTTCAAAGCAAAGGCCGCGTTCGTCCGTCCAACCGCCCGGAAGTCTACCTCTGGCCTAAGAGCGACGAAGACTACAAGAATCTCAACAACAGCCAACGCTTCCTGAGAATCTTCACTCTAGCCACTTACAAGAACGCCGTTTGGTCACCTCTCGTCACCGTTCCCCGCACTCTCACCGCCGAAGATGGCCGGATCGCTCTCAATCCAAAATCCAGAAGAACCGTCGAATACGAAATCTCACATCAGGAAAATGCCAAGGGACGGAGCCTTGTCGTCACCATTCCAACTCTCAACTCAATCGAAGTTCCCTTCCTCCGCGAAACCGCCGCAGACACTTTCCGCCTCCCTCCAATCGCCGCAGACAAGACCATTTATCGCTATGCAGCCACTTCCACTTTGGAAACCTTCGACACCATCCCGGAATCGGCCTCCTTTGAACCCGCCATCGACCCAAGAGGCGAGTATCTCCAACTTCCAAAAGACGATTTTCTCCGCGAGCGCCTCCACACTCTCGCTGCAACCTTCACCGGGTCACCCCGAGAATCACTAAGACAACTCCGCGCCCATCTCCTGCAAAATTGCACCTACTCGCTCGAAGTCGACATTCCTGATGGGAGCGATCCACTCGAAGACTTCCTCTTCGAATCCCGCAAAGGCTACTGTGCTCATTTCTCCAGTGCCGGGGCCCTACTCGCCCGCGCATTGGGATTCCCCTCCCGCGTCGCCTTCGGATGGTCCGGAGGTCGCTACTACGAAGGACAAAACTTCTACGTCTTCCGAGGTCGCGAAGCACACGCCTGGACCGAAATTCATCTCAAAGATCACGGCTGGGTCATCTTTGATACCACTCCGGTTTCACGGGGGGAAGGATCCCCCAGTGTCGCCAACCTAGATGAAGAATCGCCCACCGATTTTAACGAAATGACGGACGAAGGCGTTACCGTCGGCTCGCTCGCTCCACTCAGAAACGCCGCCCTTGGCGTTGGCTCGATTGGCCTCGTTACCTTTATCATTGCGGTCATTGCCCGTCGCCCCAAGGAAAAGGATGCCGCCACCCGCTCTACCGCCAACTACCTTCCACCCAGCCCTAGCTACCTCACCCTTTTCAAACGAGCCTGCTCCACCCACGGATACCCCATGCCCGCCGGCCGTACCCTCCGCACGCACCTCGATCTCATCCCTGCCCCGGCCTTCGCCACTGACCTCCTGAACTACCACTACGCCGTGCAATACGCCGACGCCCCAAGAGACAAAAAAAAGGAAAAGTCGCTGTCTCAACAGCTCCGCCGCTGGGAGAAAGAGAGGCCTTAGGTTCCAAGAGAGAGACCAAATGAAAGGAATCGGAATCATTGGAGGAATGATCCGGGGTGTCATTCTTGGAGAAATTCTGCTCGGCCTGATGTCGAGCTCCGTTCTGCTCCCTCCTGTTCTTTATCTGGTCACCCCTCTTCTTTCTTTCGCCAACTACTCTCTCCCCCTGCTCATCTGCCTCCCCCGTGAAGAAGACCTCATACTCGAAAGCTTCGGCGACTTGGCCCCTACTTCTCCAACCCTAGCCGCTTTGCCTTCGAAAAAGTCTGGGTCTGCCAGGACATATAGGAGTTACACTGCGAATAACTAATCCACCTCCCGGATCACTTTCAAAAACGGTTCGAGATATTTAGTCGCCTTTGCTTCCCCGACCCCCTTCACCAGTAAACCTGCTTCCATCGTCGATGGCCTTAACCTCGCCAAATGCTCCAACGTTTGATTTGAAAAGATGACATAGGCCGGCACGCGTTCGGCTTTTGCCATGCGATTCCGGACATCCTTCAATCGCTCATAAAGCTTCGCATCAAATCCCAAGTCCTCCAAAACCACGCCATCATCCGTCACTTTAGAGCCCCCGCCTTGCACCGGCCACTCAAGAGCGTAGCTGGTCTTTCCTAACATCACTTGCTCGCCGCGTTGAGTGAGAGTCACGAGAGGATACTCGCCCATCTTGGTCACCAGCAGGCCACCTTCATGCAAACTCCGCGCCAGCGCGTTGAGGTAAGCGGTGCCTTGTTCCTTGAGCATTCCGTAGGTTTTCAGCTCATGCAATCGCACGCGCAGCACTTCCTGCGACTTACTCCCCACCAACATTTGCACAATTCGCCCTCGCCCAAAGATGCCTTCCCAACCCGTCGGGGTCCGACGTGACATCCGTGCCACACCGCTGAGAAATTTGCGCGCAATCAAATCCTCATCCTCGGTCGGCGCCCTTCGTTCACTGCTCTCCTCTCCCCGGCAAACATCGCAACTCCCGCACAGCGGCGCATTGATCTCACCAAAGTATTCCAGGACCCACTGCTGACGGCAGGTATTGCCATAGCAAAACTGGACCATCTTCTCCAGCTTCTCGCGATCCCGTCGTTCCTTTTCCTCCAACGCCGCTTCATCCAGCACCAAATCCCGAGCCAGCACTTCCGGCTTGAGTAACCTCGTCCCCTTCGCCCGCGATCCCGGCACATCGAAGCGCTCGATCCATCGACCTCTCAGCAATGATCCCAGCGCCGCCCCAACCGCCATACCATTCTTAGCTCCGATCGCCTCCTTGATCTGATCCAAGGTTTCATGCGTCTCAAAATTCTCGTCCGCGTGATTGAGAAAGCATTGGTAGACATCGCGAATCATCCCCGCGCCGGGATTCACACCATCAATGAAAAATTCCTGCGTCCGGGTGTCAGCGTAATTGAATAGCAACTCACAAAAAGCCGCCTCCCCGTCACGTCCTGCACGACCCGCTTCCTGATAGTAAGCCTCAACCGATCCCGGGATTTCAAAGTGTACTACGAAGCGCACATCCGAGCGATCGATTCCCATGCCGAAAGCATTCGTCGCCACCGCGATGTCCGCCTTTTTGGAAATAAAAGTATTTTGGGTATCTTCACGCTCCTGGTCACTCATCCCACCATGATAGGCGACACACTTCAGCCCCCATGAATGAATCGTCTCGGCCACTTCCTCAACTTTCTTTCGCGTGGCACAATAAACGATCCCTGTCTTGTGCGCCTTCAGCACCTTTTGCAGTCGCGCGTATTTCTGCGCCACTTTCTCCACCGCCGTCACGGTAAAACTAAGATTCGGACGCTCAAAACCGCTGATATTTTCGAAAGGCTCACGAAGTTGCAGCACCTTCCGAATATCCTCCCGTACTATTGGTGTGGCCGTCGCGGTAAGAGCCACACACTGGGGACGACCGAGCGCCTCCAGCGCTTTCCCCAGCCTCATGTAATCCGGCCGAAAATCGTGTCCCCATTGGCTCAAGCAGTGCGCCTCATCAATCGCCACCATCTCAATAGAAACATCTTTCAAGGCGTCCATAAACGAAGAGGCCTTAAATCGCTCCGGCGCAATGTATACCAGTCGATAATCCCCCCTCCGCATTCCATCCAGTCGTTCTTTCTGTTCCGGCCAACTTAAGGTCGAATTAATCAAGGTCACGGCAACGTCCCGCTCAACCAGCGCATCAACCTGATCTTTCATCAGCGCGATCAGCGGGCTCACTACCAAGGTCACCCCTTCCCGACAAAGCGCTGGCAGTTGGTAACAGAGTGACTTACCACCCCCCGTCGGCATGACCACCGAGCCGTCCTGTCCCGAGAGAATATCCCCGATCACCACTTCCTGCCCGTCGAGGAAGTCTTCGAATCCAAAGACTTCCCTCAAAACTTCCCGCGCGCGACCAAGAGATGACATCACAGCCATTCAAATGAACACCTATCGAAAGTGCAAGAAAATCAATTCAGTTGCATGGTTTTGGAGAAATGGCACGTTCGCGTCCGCCAAAACAAATGAAAACAATATCACTCATCACAGCCGTATCGCTTCTTACCTCTACCTTTAGCTTTGCCGGCGGAGAGGGCTGGACCAGCGACTTCGCAGCAGCCAAGGCCCAAGCCGCAAAAGAGGGCAAGGACCTCCTCATCGACTTCACCGGCTCCGACTGGTGCGGCTGGTGCATCAAACTCAACGAGGAAGTCTTCCAACACGATCCCTTCAAGAAAGGCGTCGCTGATAAATTCGTCCTCGTGGAACTCGATTACCCACGGGACAAATCGAAGTTAGACGAAAAGACGATTAAGCAGAATGATGAGCTTAAGAGCACTTACGAACCAAGAGGATTTCCGACCATCCTCCTCACCGACGCCAGTGGAAAACCATACGCTCAAACCGGGTATCAAAAAGGGGGGCCCGAGGCCTACGTGAAGCACCTCGACGAGCTTCGTGCTAAAAAAACAGATCTCAAGAAGAGCTTCGAAGCCGCCGACAAGCTTGAAGGCGTCGCCAAAGCCAAGGCTCTTGTCGAGGCTCTCGGCACACTCGAACCCCAGCATCACAAACATTACTCGGATACAATTGAAGCGATCGAAAAGGCCGACCCAAAAGACGAATCCGGTTTTGTTAAGGAACAAAAATTCCGTGCTGCAAAATCAGATCTCGAAAAGCAGCTGAGCACCGCCATGCGGGCCCAAAAACCCGACGATGCGATAAATGCTGTCGATAGCTTCATCGCCAAGCACAATCCCGAAGGCGCCGAGAAGCAGGAAATCCTCGCGAACAAAGTCAACATTTACATGTCCCAGCAGAAATTGGACGAAGCCGAAAAAGCCCTCGACGAGATCATTGCAGTCGATGCGAAATCCCAGATGGGAACTTCCGCAGCTGGATTCAAACCCAGGCTAGCAGAAATGAAAAAGAAGGCTGCGGCAAAGAATACCGAAGAAGCTGCGGACAAGCCTGCAGAGAAATCCGAATAGCTTTAACAATCACAACTCCACTTAAAAGCGCGCAGGGACAAGCAAGCCCTGCGCGTTTTTTTATTTCGTCCTACTCGGTCTCAACTTCATAGACAAAGCGGAAATAACGCGCCCCTTGTGTCGCAGGCATTGATCTCGTTACCATCCCGGCGTTGTCCGCCGTCACCGGAGTTCCCTCGCTCCAATTCACTAAATCTTCCGAGATTTTCAAAAGATACTTCGTCCGGGGCACTCCCGGTGTGCTCACCGTCACCCTGGGATTTCCATTCACCATCTGCACTCCCACTTCGGTTTCATCGGCAGTCAAAAGAATCACCGACAATCCACCTTCTTCCCCGAAGGGCGACGACCACTTTTCGTCGGTATACACCGAAGTCCCAGTCAAGGTTCCCATAAACTTCACCAAGGCCTCTTTCTGGGCCTGACTCAGATTCAAACGCTGGCCTCCCATGGGCTGAGTCACACCCGGACGGGGCGGCGGGCCTGCCAAACGACGATCCAATCCCGCGGTCACTGCGGGAATAGCGCTGTAGTGGTTCACGACATCCAACAATGAGCTCAGCGAAGCATTGTGCATGAATCCCCCATGCGGAGTACCGTCGGCCGACACCACATCGCGTAAACTCGGAGACCGGGTGACAGTGAAGTCCAACCCTCCTGCCAAAGTCCCCGTCACTCCGTTATGTCCGCTGTTCGGATCGATATCGAATTCCGGCGCTTGGTGACAGGCATTGCACCCCGCCCCGCCACCCGGAGCATTCGGTGGGCTCATGAAAATACGCTTCCCGTCGTTTTCTTCAGCCGTGAAATTTTGAAAAGGAGCGTTGGGATTATTTACTTGAGTAAGCCCTTCGTCGTATTTGCTGTCAAATGATTGAATGCTACGCACGAATTGCGCCAAGGCTCCCTGGACCCGCGCCTCGGTGATCTCGCCATCTCCATAGAGTCCGGTGAAGAGCACCCGATAAAGCTCGATGGCCTCCAGCCGATCCACCAAATATGAAAAATCCGGATTCCCTCCCGTTCCGCTGAATCCCATCTCAACATGATCCTGAATCGGCATCGTCACTTGGTCTTCCAGTGTCTCAACTCTCTCATCCCAGAAGAAATTACGCTCACGTCCGAAGCGCGCATTGATCAGACGCATCGAATGCCGCCCCGTGGCCCCGGCCACTCCCTGACTTGCGATATCAGGATCACCAAAGCCATGCTCCTGCTGGTGACATGACGAGCAAGATACCGTTCCATCCACCGAAAGTCTCGGGTCATAAAAAAGCACTCGTCCCAGAGTCGCGCCAATATTAGAAATGCGATTATCTTCCGGCGTATTGTCCTTTTGAATATAGGCCGGCCGGTCCTGGTTCACATATTCATGAAGTAAAGTCAGATCGAGAACCCCGTTCTGGGCCATCGCTGAGCTGATCATTGTGTAGAAGATTGTTTGAGCCTTCATGCGGAACATTATCCACATGAAAGTTTAAGGGATGATGACGCGAGGCCACCAAAAGTGTTAAGAGTTGGTAAACTCTAGAAAATAAAATCATCTTCTCCGAGAATCTGCACCTCGGTCTCCAACTCCACGCCGCGCTCGGCTCTCGCGGTCGCTTTAATCTGATCGATCAGGGCCAGAACGTCCGCAGCCTTGGCCTGTCCACGGTTCACAATAAAGTTGCCGTGCTCAGGTGACACTTCGGCTTTTCCAACTCCCGATTCCTTGAGGCCCAACTCATCAATGAGCTGCCCTGCACCCATAATTTCGGGATTTTTAAAGGTGCATCCCGCACTCGCTGCTTTTGGCTGCGTGGCATTGCGATGATGGCGCGATTCATCAAGCAGTTCCTGAATTCGTTCTCCGTTTGATTCTTCACCCTGAAAGGTTGCCGAGAGTGCGTAGTTCCGGCGAAACTCGGGCACGCTGCGATATCTCGCATCGATTTCCTCCCGGCTCCGCGTTCTCACTTCGCCGTCTTCGTCGAAAAACGTCGCGTCGATCACCTGATCAAAAGTCTCGATTCCCATCGCGCCCGCATTCATCCGCAGCCCTCCGCCAACATTTCCGGGAATTCCTTCCATCCACTCGAATCCGCCAATGCCATTTTCACGGGCCACGCTGGCAACTTTCTTAAATCGCGCTCCCGCTCCAGCCCGAATAATATTTCCTGCCGCCACCACTTCGCCAAAGGAACCTCCTTTGGGATGAATCACCGCGCCACGAATCCCTCCATCACGAACCAAGAGATTGGATCCCCGCCCTACCACGCGGACCGGAATCCCCCGTGCCCGACAAAAGTTCACCGCATTGGCAAAGCTCTCGAAGTCACTCGGCTCGATCCAAAACTGAGCCGGACCCCCTACGCGGATCGTGGTATGTTTCGACATCGGCTCATAGAGCTTCACATTCTCCACCCCGGCCTCGCCTTTGATCTCCTCAATCACCTTGAGATCTCTCACCAGCTTGTTTCCCGCCTCGTGGACATTCCCAGCCCCCAGAGTAAGAAAAAGATCGTCCTCCGCCAAAAGATTCCCGATGTGATGATGCGCCGTTTCAAGGTCTGGTAGATAAACCGCTTTCGTATCCCCATGAGCATGCACCGCATCCACAATGGTCTGCCCGCTCACACCCTCAATCGGATCTTCACTCGCCGCATAAACCCGCGTCACAAAAACCAAATCCGCAGCTTGTAGAGCTTTCCCAAATTCATCGGCTAACTTCTGCGTCCGGCTATATCGATGCGGTTGAAAAAGAACCACCACACGCCCGCGGTCAAAAGTCCGCGCCGTCTGCAGTGTCGCCGCGACTTCCGTCGGATGATGCCCATAGTCATCCACCACCCGAAATCGTTTCGAAAGATACTTCGTTTCGAAGCGCCTCTTCGCGCCCGCGAAGGAACTCAGCGCCCGCGCCGCTTTTTGAAAGTCGACTCCGCACAATTTCCCGATCACAAGCGCTCCCAAAGCATTCAGAACATTATGCAATCCGGGGATCCCCAACTGCACGCGCCCATATTCCTCTCCCCGGAAACTCACGGTGAAACTCACCGTTCCGACCTGCTCTAAAATATCCGTGGCGGTCCAATCGGCGTCATTCCAGCCGTATGAAATCGAACCCGCTCGCGGTCCGCACAAACTCGTCGCCTCCTCGCACTCCGCACAATAAACCGACGCTCCGCTCGTCTGATCCAGAAGCGTATTGAAGACCTCCCGAATCTGCTCAATCCCACGCGTGTAAAAATCCAGATGCTCTTCCTCCACATTGAGAACGATGACATGCTTCGGCTTGTAGAGCGCAAGCGTTCCGTCCGACTCATCACCTTCCGCGACCAAAAAATCCCCTTCCTCGTTCCACTCGGCATTCGACCCCAACACCGGAATCTCCGCACCCACATAATGACACGGCGCGAGTTCCCCCTTCCTCAAAATATGGGCAATCATCGACGAAGTCGTTGTCTTGCCATGCGTCCCGGAAACAATCACGCCCGACTTGGTATGCAAAATCGCCGCGAGGCATTCCGCCCGTCGAAAAGTCGAAGTTCCGGCATCCGTCGCCGCCGCCAAAGCCGGATTCTCTGGACGAATCGCAGACGAATAGATCACCGCGTCCACGCCCTTCACAGCCTCCGCCGAATGCGGAGTCGAAAATTCCAATCCGCTGATCCGCAAACGCTCGGTCTCTCCCGAAGTCACCCGGTCAGATCCGCTCACCCGGTGTCCCATCTCCAGCAAAAGACGAGCCAACCCGCTCATCCCGGATCCGGCCACTCCAATCAAATGCACCCGCAAAGGTTCATCCCGATTGAGAAGCTTTTCGCTGAATTCCTCGATGGTCATCCTTCTATCACAGTGGCGATTTTCTCCGCGGCATCAGGCACCGCAAGCGATTTCATAGCAGCCGACATCGTCTCAATGATCTCTTCATTGAGACCGGTCAGCATGTCCCGAATGCCTTCCTCGTTTAATTCATCCTGCTGCTTGAGAACGGCAGCATTCGCTTCTTCATAGACTTCGGCATTCGCGGTCTGATGATCATCGGCGGCAAAAGGATAAGGCACTAACAAGGCAGGCAAGCCCACCCGGCTCAACTCGGTCAAGGAAGATGCTCCCGAACGGGCCACGCAGAAATCCGCAGCCGCGTAGGCCGACGGCATTTGGTCACAAAATGACAAAACCTTGTATCCTTCCCGATCTCCTACCTGCGCCTTCACGCGGTCAAAATCCGCCTGCCCTGCCAAATGCAGCACCTGCCAATCAGTCCCCTTGCTTCCCGTCGCCACCAGCTCGTTGAGATTCTGCGCTCCCTGACTTCCACCCATCACGAGCAAAGTCTTTTTCTTAGGATCGAGATCAAAAACATAACAAGCCGCATGCCGACTCGGCAAAGTCTCCAGTTCATCGCGCACTGGCGTCCCGGTAATTCTCGTTTCGACTTTCGGAAAATGCTCCGCCGCGACTTCCATCCCCAACAGCACCTCGGTGCAGCACTCGGCTGTCATTAAATTAGAACGCCCCGGCACCGCATTAGAATCGTGCACATAAGTCCGCACTCCAAGTTTCGAACCGGCATACACCGGCGGAAAAGAAGTAAAGCCTCCCATTCCCAAAACAACATCAGCATTCTCCCGCTGAATAATGGCCCGACATTGCTTGATCGTCTTCCGCAGCCCGAAGAGGAAGGGAATCATTCTCAGCGAAAAAGTCGGTGGTTTCGCAATCGCTTTCACCGTCTCGAAGTTCAGGTTGGAATATTTCTCGGAAGCCTGGGCATCGACCTTCTTTTCTGAAATCAACAGGAGGACCTCGTGCCCCCTCGATTTCAACTCCTGTGCGACTGCAATTCCGGGGAAGAGATGCCCTCCGGTTCCTCCGCAGGCGATAATGATGTTCAAAGGATTAGACACGTTGGAAAAGTTGAGGATGAAAGGTTGGTGCAGATGTTCAACCGCGAAATATCAGAAAGCTTCGCTTCCGGGGATTGACACGGCGTCTTCGCTCAGGCATCAGACGTCCCGTGAGTAAAAAAATTCAAATTGTTGTCATTCGACGGGCCGCCCTGTGGCTGGCCTCGGCGCGTGTGCAGTGATTGATTTTTGATC
Source organism: bacterium (assembly GCA_018222765.1). Taxonomy (GTDB): domain Bacteria; phylum Verrucomicrobiota; class Verrucomicrobiia; order Verrucomicrobiales; family Akkermansiaceae; genus SW10. The sequence continues at coordinate 45,261 of JAAEZT010000010.1, forward strand.
GTTGAACTCGGAGGCGCCCGGCAAGTGACGCTTCCTCGAGTAAATTCTCACCCATCGAAACGTCGCGACCTTGGCCCTGTTTTTCCCAGGCCATTCATGAAATCGACTACCCAAAAATCCGAAGTAAGAGGCAACGCCCTCAGGCTGATCTCCATTGTGTTCTTCGCCTTGAACATCTTTGTAGTCCGCACGCTCGCGCTCGTATATATTGGCTGCACCGAATGGCAGGCCACGCTCTTTCGGGGTTTGGCAGGAATCATTTTCGTCGCTTTTTCCATCGGATTCGGGCAGGGCGTGCAATGGAAGCCTCTCTTTAAAAGCCAGCACATAGTCTTGCGCAGGGTCCTCGGAGACAGCCTCACTCTTGTTACAACCTATATGGTCAATCGTCAGACTTCCAAAATCAGCCTACCCATGGCATCACCTCAACCAACAAACTCATGACAACGTCAGAAAAAACACAGAAGTATCTTCTCCAAACATATGGACGGTTTCCCCTCACCATTGTGCGAGGCAGCGGAACCAAGGTGTGGGACGACCGCGGGCGTGAGTATCTCGACTTCTGTGCGGGCATTGCCACCTGCTCGATCGGCCACTGCCATCCGGCTCTTTCCAAAGCGGTCGCAGACCAGGCGCAGACGCTCATGCACTGCTCAAATCTCTATGCTGGAGATAATCAAGCCGACCTCGCCGAGCTTCTTGTCGAAGGCATTATCGGCGAGCCCGGGAAGGTCTTTTTTTCCAACTCCGGCGCGGAAGCCAACGACGGCCTGATCAAACTCGCACGGAGATTTGGAGCCGAAAGCGACCGGCACGAAATCATCACCTTCAGCAAAGGTTTCCACGGTCGAACCATCGGAGCAATGTCTGCCACTGCACAGGGAAAAATCCACGGCGGCTTCGGACCACTTTTCCCTGGCTTCGTTTATTCCGATTTTAATGACCTCGCGGCCGCCAAAGCCGCCATCACCGACAAAACGGCAGCCCTCCTCGTCGAACCCATCCAGGGCGAAGGCGGAGTGAATGTCGCCACCAAGGAATTCCTCGAAGGTCTCGCCGCCCTCGCCAAAGAGCACAATCTTCTCCTTCTCTTGGATGAAGTCCAAACCGGCTTCGGCCGGACCGGCGAAATCAACGGCTGGGAACCCATCGCTCCCGACATCCAACCCGACGCCGTCTCCTGGGCCAAAGGAATGGGTGGGGGATTCCCCATCGGAGGCTTTTGGGTTTCGGATAAGCACGCCCCCCTCCTCGGCCCCGGCAGTCACGGCTCTACCTACGGCGGCAACGCCCTCGCCTGCGCCGCCTCCCTCGCGGTCGTGCAAACAATCATCTCGGAAAACCTCATCGAGAACGTCAAAAAAAGAGAAACCCAAATCCGTGAAACCATCGCGGCCTGGAATCATCCCGCTATCAACTGCGTCAAAGGCCACGGTCTCCTCCTCGGAGCCAAACTCGACGAGAGCAAGCTCAACATTCCAGAAGGAAAGGTGCCCTCGATCTACCTCACCATCGCCCTCATCGAAGCAGGGTCCCTCCACGCGCCCGCCGGCCCCGACGTCGTCCGCCTCATCCCACCGCTCAACGTCACCGCGGAGGAAGTCGATCAGATGCTCGAAATCCTCAAGTCAGTCTTGGACAACCATCTAAAGTAGCCGAAAGCTCCAACTTTTAACTACTTCCCCCCACCGTTGTAGATCGCCCCGCCATTCCGCAGGTAATTCTGCAGCGGCTTGGTCGCCGCTTCGCGTTCGATGTCCCGGAAAACCGTGATCCCGCGCTTTTCCAACTCCTCCGGCCAGCTATCCAGCTTCGGACCTTCGTCAAATCCGACCTTTTCGGCATCCGAGGTTCGGGCCCCACACACTACGCTTTTCACTCCGGACCAGGGAATCGCTCCCAGACACATCGAACAAGGCTCGACACTGGTCACAAGTTGCAAATTAGGTCGCAGCGATTTACTCAGGTCATGGGTTTTCAAGATGTTCTGTGCAAAAGACAACGCGAGAATCTCGGCATGAGAAATAGAGTATCCTGATTCCACCACTCGATTCACTCCGAGAGAAACCAGCTCACCTGTATCAGAATCAAACACCGCCGCACCGAACGGGCCTCCGGATTCCCGGGAAACATTCTCGTCCGCCAGCTTAATCGCCAAAGCCATGCGGGATTCGATGGTTGGAAATATTTCGTTCAACGAGCCTTCAAAATCACCGATCCAATTCGGAAGATTTACCCGAACACTGAGAGTATGAGAAAGAGGGTTCATTCAATAAAGAGACTTGGCTTCCCTGAAACCTAACCTACTCGGCTCCCCAAAGACACCTTTACTCCCGAATTTTCCATCATTGATCCCTCAGGGATGAATTTGCAGACTCCTACGCTTTCATGAAAAAATCTTGCCTCCTGACCCTCGTCACGGTCATCGCCATTCCCGTTCTGGGACAACTCTCAAAGGACGGCTCTCAACGAAAAGCTCCACCCAAAAGCTGGACCAAGTTTGAATGGACTCAAAAGAAAGATATCCTCCTCAAACATTTCGCTCCGACCACCGAGGAGCTCGCTGCCATCGACAAGGCCCTCCCCACCAGACCTTCGGTCGAACCGAAAATTCCCCGCCGCATTCTCCTCTTCTACAAATGCGACTACCCGCACACCTCAATCGCCACCGGCATCGCGGCTTTTGAAAAAATGGGCCAGACCACCAAAGCCTTCACAGTCGACAGCACCGACGACCCCGAAAAGTTCTCCGCGCAAAACCTCGCGCAATACGACGCCATCCTTCTCAACAACTCCGTTGGTTACGAAAACTTCCTTAACAAGACCCAACGTCAGGCTCTTCTCGATTTCGTTAAATCCGGAAATGGTCTCATCGGCATCCACGCCGCTGCCGATGCCTGCAAGGAGTGGAAACCCGGCGCCGATCTCATGGGCGCCGTCTTCGAATGCCACCCTTGGACCTCCAAAGGAACTTGGGCTCTCAAAGTAGAATCTCCTCTTCATCCACTCAACACGGCCTTCGCCGAAACAGGCGACTTCATCAACGACGAGATTTATCACTACCGCAACGGTTCCTTTTCCACCGACAGATCCCGCGTCCTCCTGAGTCTCGACATGGAACAGCCGCGCAATTTTTTAGGTAGAGGACTTCAGAAAAAAAATGCCGGGGTCATTAAAAAAGAAAACAATTATCCCGTCGCTTGGCTCCACCAACATGGCAAAGGCCGCGTCTTCTATTCCAACCTAGGCCACAACCATTCGACCTACTGGAATCCCAAAGTCCTACAACACTATCTCGACGGCATCCAATACGCCCTCGGCGATCTCGAAGCCGACGCCACGCCTTCCGGGAAACTTTCCCTCACTACCGTCGCCCCCGCCCCAGCCAAGCGCATCGTATTTCTAGCCGGTCGACCATCCCATAAATCTGGCGATCACGAATTCCGCGCCGGCTGCCTCCTTCTCGCCAAAGCTCTCAACACCCAGAGCGACCTCCCCGTGAAGGCCGAGGTCATTTCTGGCTGGCCCAAAGACGACACGGTGCTCGATGGTGCCGCCGCCCTTGTCATCTACTGCGATTCCGACTCCGTCCACCGCGAGCAATACAAGCGTCTTATGGAACTCCACGAAGAAGGATCCGGCATCTTCTTTATGCACTACGGCGTGCACCCCAAGAAACCCGAGGACGGCAAAAATTATTACCTCCCCACCGTCGGTGGCTTCATGGAATCCGGCTTCTCAGTAAACCCAAAATGGGCTGCTGACCTCAACGCAAACTCCGATCATCCTGTCCGACGCGGTTGCGAAGAACCCGTTCCCGTTTACGACGAATGGTATTACTCCCTTCGCTTCGCTAAAAATGCCATCCCTCTCGTCACAGCCATCCCCACCAAAGACAACATGGTTGTTGGATCCAATCTCTGGAACGAAAATGCCACCAAGAACTATGGCCAACCTCAAAACCTCGTCTGGGGATTTGAGGACTCCGACGGCACCCGCGGCGGCGGCTTCACCGGCGGACACTACCATCGCAACTGGGTCATCGACGGCTATCGCAAGATGATCCTCAACACCATCGTCTGGATTGCCGGCATGGATGTTCCTGAAGGCGGCGTGAAGTCCGAAAAAATCACCGAAGAACAAATCAACGCCAATCTCGATCAAAAGGAAAACATGACGCACATCAAGCTCCCCTTGAAAACCGCCATGGACTACCGCCTCGCCGAACTCCGCTCCCGCGCCGAGCGAAAGAAATCCGCCAAAGACAAAAAATCACCACCAAAAGAAAAAACCCCATCCATTGACGAGCCACTCTCCATCACTCCTTGGCGTCTGCTTTTAGACAAAGACCTCGTCCAGTGGGAAAAGTGGCTCGGTGTTTCCGGCGAAAACAAAGCTCCACTTGGACTCAACAATGATCCGCTCAAGGTCTTCTCAGTCATCGAAGAAAAAGGTAAACCAATCCTCAAGATTTCTGGTCAACTCGATGGCGCTCTCACCACAAAAAAAGAATTCGAGAACTACCACCTCTCACTCCAGTTCAAATGGGGCGAAAAGAAATGGGAACCCCGCCTCAAATCAAAGCGCAACTCCGGCCTCCTTCTGCACAGTGTCGGCAACCACGGAACGATCCTATCCGCCTGGAAAAAATCGCTTGAATATCAAATCCAGGAAGGTTCTACGGGCAGATTTAATTCGACCGTCGGAACAACAACCGGCTCCAACACCGCAAAGCACGAACTACACGAAAAGCCCCACGGTGAATGGAATACTATCGACGTCTACACCATCGCCAACCAGATGATTTTCCTCATCAATGGTAAGATTAGCCATATTCTCCAAAAAACTCGCGAGGTGACACAGCACGGGCTCACTCCCCTCACTCGGGGCCAGATCCAACTCCAATCCGAGGGTTCCGAAATCTTCTTCCGAGATATCAGGATCCGCAATCTTCCCGAATTCCCCCCGGCGGTCAAAGCCGTCATCACAAAGTAACCGAAAGTTTTATTTTTGGCACCCGCAAGCAGGCCGCAGAGAACCCTGGCTCCGCGCCAAAATTGAAAATCTTGGCTACTTTTTCTTTGGCGGCATGAAGCTTCCTGCTCCGGGCGTAAAGTCCCACGGGTCGGTCTTCTCTCCCAATTTCTCTAAGAACGCACCCGAAGAAAACGCGAGGAAGAAATTCTCATCACCCTTCGCATGCCGCGTCCGCGCATACACCGCCTTCATCTCCGGCAAGACCGACTTCGCGGATTCCCCCATCAACTCAATCGCTCGACACGCCCGCAAGGCCACCGCCCAAGTCGGGTTGTCCAACTCGTTCACCAGAACCTTGAAGGCGTTGGGACGAGAGGCTTTTCTCTGAGCCAACATAGCCGCCGCCTCGATTCGAACATCAGCAGCAGAATCATTAAGCAATCCTCTTATCAACTTCATCACTGGCTCACCTATTTCCCTATCCCGTAGGGAAATCACCCCCCAAAACCTTTTTGCTGGATCATCTGACGACAAAGCCTTCACTCCCACCTCAACATTCCGCCCCACTGAATCAGCCACTTCCCACACCCCCTTTAGATAAGGACCAAAAACTAGTTCTTTCCCAATAATTGTATCCGCAATCGGAAGCTTTGAATCATTCACCCAATCAGCCATCACCCCTTCGGGTAAACATCCAACATCTCCAGTTTCCCAGCGGAGGCGTCGCAAGGCCCTTCGAGCATCACCCAAAGCCTTGCCTTCTTGTGAAGTCATTTTCTGATCTAGGATATTCCGAACATTCTCCGGATCAGCCTCACAATCATAAAACTCCTCAGCCTTCCTCGACGACAGCAAGTAATGCGCTTGTCCCACGGACAATTTCATCCCCGTTTCTTGATACCGATACATCTCCTGACGAATCTCGCCCAAATCCGAAAACACCGACCGCTGATTCCACGAATAATGCGGATGGTAATTCCGAATATACAACCACCGGCCACTCCTTACCGATCGCGAACAATCAAACACTTCATCCACCCGGTCCCGCGCGCCATAAACCCATTCCCTTTCTTGCCCTTTACCAATCACACGACTCTTCGACATCACCTTGGGCACCTCCAAACCCGCCAAACTCAACACCGTCGGCGCAAAGTCCACAAAGCTCACCAGACGATCCGTCTTTTCTCCTGCCTTCGGCGCACCAGCCACCAAATGCCGCCATTTCTGGGGCACCCTAATCATCAAAGGCACGCGCATCCCCGAGTCCGTCAGCAATCTCTTATGACGCGGCATTCCTGAACCATGGTCGGAGTAAAAAAAGACAATGGTCTCTTCTGCCAAGCCATCATCTTCCAACTCCTTGAGAATCCGACCGACATTCTGATCCATCACAGTGACGCAATCATGATACCGCGCCAACCCTTTCCGCACGACCGGAGTGTCGGGATAGTACGAAGGAACTCTTACTTCCTTCGGGTCGTGGACCTCACCAGGCGACAGCTTCGATTGCACCTCTTTCTGAAACACCTCATGCGGCCAAACCATCGTGCGCGATTGATGCGAGGTCATGTCATTAAAAATCGCAAAGAACGGCTGCCCGTCCCTCTTCCCCCGCCAATGTGCCTTCCCACTTGAATCATCCCAACACGCCTCGATCAAGCGCCCCGCGTCCGCCGAGTTGTAATCGGTCTTCACATTGTTCGTGGTGTAATATCCCGCCTCCCGTAAATACTCCGGAAAGCCGCGAACCCCCTTCGGTAATGGAAAAGCGGAACGCATCTGCCCCGTCCCCGTCGTGGTGGGATACATCCCCGTGATCAAACACGAGCGCGACGGCGAGCACACCGGATAAGCCGCAAAGGCATGGGTGTATAAAATACTCTCCTTCGCAAAGGCATCGAGATTAGGCGTAATGGCATCCTTGTCGCCATAGCATCCCAGAGTCGGACTCATGTCCTCCGCCACGATCCACAAAATATTCGGCCGCTCCACCTTCCCTGTCTTAGCGGCAATTTCCCGAGCCCGAATATTCCGAAACTTCACCACCCCGCCTTTGCCATGATGCTGAATGCCAAAGTATCCCTTTAACTGCTTCCCGTTCTTCAAATCTGAAACCAACTCGCCATTCACCCAGGTCCGAATCCGCTCTCCCTCGGCTCTCACCCGGAAGTGATTCCACTCCCCCTCTTTAAGGACGCCCTTCTCCTTGCTTAACCATCCGCCAAGCCCAATCCCGTAGACTCCTCCCGGAATCTTTCGGTCAATCTCGACCTGATACCCCTTCGGCTTCCCTTTTTCTCCCTGGCATCGGAAAGCTAATCCCGAGTTAAATCCCTCATATTCCGGCAGCATTACTTCAAGCTCCGCCTCAAAATCACTCATTTGAATATCCGACGTGACCCAAACGTTCAACTTGGACATTAAATGCAACTCGCCATTCTTCGCCTCGAACTGCTCCGCCTTCGCCCGTGGAGTCCAGCCTTTCGTCGATTTCCCATCGAATAACTCCACCCACTCGCCCTGCACCAAACCCATTCCCATCAACAAGATCGCCAAGAATTTCATGCCCCATCCCACACCATTCCGCCCCGCACCTCCAAGCTATAAATCAACCTCAATCTCCCCTGCCTGAAAAGCCACCAATAATCCTTGGCAAGGCAGACTTCCTGCATACTCTCCGGAATCCATGCGGGGAATCTCACCTCCCCGCTCCCACTTGATGATGCTTTTTCGAACGATCAACCTCGTAACCTGCCTTGCCTCAGTCCTCTTACTGACGACCTGCAAGCGCCCTTTCAGCGACCGAGCTCAGGATCTCTCTGTCTTCCGGTTTTCCGAAAATGGCGCCCCGGTTACCATGGATCCCGTCCAGTCGGCGACGCAATACGCCAATCTGATGACCACAAGCATCTACGACCAACTCTATGAATACAAATATCTTGCCCGCCCTTACGAACTGAAGCCACGGCTCGCGGAAGCCATGCCGGAAGTCAGCGAGGACGGTCTGACCTACACTTACCGAATCAAAAAAGGCATCCTCTTCGCCGACAACGAATGTTTCCCCGCAGGGAAAGGGCGCGAAGTCACTGCAAACGACTTTGTCTACTCCATGCGACGCCTTTTCGATCCCAAGGCAAGATCCCAAGGAGCGTGGCTCTGGCAGGGAAAAATCAAAGGGCTCGACGAATGGAAGGAAGAAGGCGCCGACTACTCGAAGTCGATTGAAGGACTTAAAGCTCTCGACGATTACACCATTCAGATCATCTTGAACAAACCTTTCCCCCAGCTCACTTACACCTTTGCGATGGGCTTTTCTTCGGTCACCCCAAGAGAGGCCGTCGAATATTACGGCAAAGAGTTTGGACTTAATCCGGTTGGCAGCGGCCCCTATAAGCTCAAATCCTTCAGCACCAAAAAAGCCATCTTGGTCCGAAACGAAAACTACCGTGAGGAGATCTTCAGCCTCGAAGAAGAAGGATACGACCCGAAAACCCAGAGCGGGTTCGGTCTGGAAAGATTGGAAGGCAAGAAGCTCCCTATCATGGACACGACTGAGGTTTATTTCATGGAGGAATCAATGACCCGATGGAATTCCCTCAACAAAGGAACGGAAATCCACTTCGGCGGCATTCCTACCGAGCTCACCCACATGGTTGCGGAGGAACTCAACCCTCTCGTCCTAAAGCCTAAATATGCCGAAAAATTCACGGCGATGAACCTCCCCGACCTTGGGACGGTTTACCTCTACTTGAATATGTCGGACCCCAAAATTGGCCACCATTCCGATCCCGAACAAAACCGCCGCAACCTCCTTTTAAGAAAGGCCATCAGCGCCGCCTACGATTGGCCACAACGAAGCCGTCGATTCTACAACGGCACGGCCGCACTCTTCCCTGGCACGATCCCGCCTGGCCTCGACGGCTACGACGAGGCCTTTACCCCGGAAATGACCGAGCCCGATTACGAAAAAGCTAAAGCCTACCTTAAGGAAGGGGGGTGGAACGCCGACAACCTTCCCGTGCTCGACTATAATGGCACCGCCAGTGTGCAAAACAAACAAATGTACGAACAGTTTCGTGGGTGGATGGAGAAGATTGGCTATCCACGCAAGAAAATCCCCTACGTTTCTTTCGCCACTTTCGGTGACTTCAACAAAGCGGTCAAACAACGCAACTGCACTTTGATCGGAATGGCCTGGGGATTGGACTATCCCGACGCCGAGAACGTCCTCCAGCTTTTCTACGGACCAAATGGCAGCCCGGGATCAAATTCCTCCAACTTCAATGATCCGGCGTATAACGAGATGTTTGAGAAATCCGTCGTCATGCAACCCGGCCCGGAACGAACCGAAATTTACAAGAAACTCAATCAGATCATCATCGACGATGTCCCCGCGGTATGCGGAATCTCAAGAAACACCCCATTCATCTGGCACAAGAACGTGGTCTTCTTACCCTCTCGTAATCCTCACGGGAGCCTCTTTAAATACGCTCTCGTCTTTGACGAATCGGACGACCAGTAGACAAGTATGGAAACGCTACAATTTGCTCTTAGAAAACTGCTCTACTCAGTCCCGCTGCTGTTTGGGGTGACTTTTATCAGCTTCTTCCTAATGGTCTACCACGGCCCGGATCTGACTTATACCATCCTCGGGAAAAACCCAACACCGGAACAAATCGCCGAAGTCCATCGCGAGCTTGGGTATGACCAGCCCTTTCTCAAGCGTTACTTTCTCTTCCTCAAGGAAATCATCACCTTTGATTTCGGCTCTTCCATTTCCTCCGGAGAAAAAGTCTCCTCCATCCTAAAGAAAAGTGTCCCGGTCTCCTTCATGGTCGCCCTGCCGGCATTCATCCTTTCCAACGCCCTCGGCATCATTCTTGCCCTCTATGCCGCCAATCATCGGGGAAAGAAAAACGACAAAATTATCATGGTCATGGCCGCCGGAGGAATGAGCGTCAGCTTTCTCATGGTTGTCATCGCCTTCCAAATTATGTTCTGCACGAGCTATGGTCTGGTGGACTGGTTCCCCGTTCAGGGGTGGATCTCGCCTCCGCCAGATTACCCCGACGCCACCACCGGTGAAATCCTCTACTACTATTGGTATTACTACTGGTCTCATGTCACGGTCCCCACCCTTGCGAGCGTATTCGTCGCCTTGGGATACAACACCCGTTTCTTCCGCGCCGTCATTGTTGAGGAACTCAACAAAGACTACGTCCGGACCGCCCGGGCATACGGAGTGAGCAATCGTAAGATCATGATCAAGCATGTCCTCAAAAATGCCCTGATCCCGATCTCAACACGCATCATCATCACCATTCCCTTCGTGATCATTGCCGGCAACCTCGTCGTGGAAAAGTTCTTCGGTATTCCCGGAGTTGGCCTGGTCACTTACGACGCAATCACGAACGGCGATCTTCCTATTGTGAAAGCGGTCGTCACCTCCACCGCTGTGCTTTACGTCATCGCACTCATTCTCACGGATATCGTCTACAAGATGATCGACCCACGAACCTCATACAACCAATAACCCGGAATCATGAGTGAAGAAAACATCAGCACCGGCCGGGATTCTCTCTGGAGCAAAAGTCGACGCAAATTGATGCGCGACCGCGCCGGAGTTGCCGCCATGATCGTCGTAGGAGTTTACGGACTCATCGCAATTCTGGTCTACCTTGGACTGATTGGCGAAAACTGGAGCACTCTGGGCGAGGAGGGATTTGGAGGGATGAGTTCAGAACATTGGTTTGGCACCAACATCAATGGGCAGGACATTTTCTCACGCGCCATTCAGGGCATCAAGACTGCCTTCGAAGTCGGCCTGGTTGTGGCCGTCACGGCGACAGCCATCGGAGGAATTCTCGGCGCCATCGCGGGCTACTTTCACCGCACAATCATAGATGAGGTCATTATGTGGCTCTACGGCTGTATCGACGCCATCCCCTTCTACCTTTTCGTAGCCGCCGTCGCCTTTTCGCTAAAGGGGACCGAGCTCCAACCTTGGGGAATGCATATCGCCATGATCGCTACCTTCTGGTCAAGCACCTGCCGGATCGTGCGAGGCGAAGTCATTAAAATTCGCGGTCTCGAATACATCCAGGCCGCCAAAGCCGTCGGCGTAGGACCACTCACCATCGTCCGCCGCCACGTCATGCCCAACACCACGCATATCCTGCTGGTGCAATCGACCATCGCCTTCGTTGGCGCCATCAAGAGCGAGGTCATCCTCACCTTTCTGGGGCTGGGCGTCGTCGATGGAGTCAGTTGGGGCACGATGCTCTCCGAGTCCACCAGTGACGTCCTTCGCGGGCACTTTGGCAACTTCCTCGGAGCCTCCGGATTCCTCTTCGTTCTCGTAATCGCCTTCAACATGTTCGCCGATGCCTTACAAGACGCGCTCGACCCCAAGAAAGTTAGCTCCTGAATCGACCATGTCTGAATCCACATCCAAACCCGTCCTCAGCATTCAAGATCTCGTCGTCGAGTTCAAGACCGAGGCCGGCCTCATCCGGGCACTCGACGGTGTCAGCTTCGACGTCCAGGAAGGAGAAGCACTCGGCATCGTCGGCGAATCCGGCTGCGGGAAATCTGTCACCGCCCTCTCTATCCTCAAACTCATCCCGAGCCCTCCGGGACGCATTGCCGGTGGTAGCATCAAGCTCGACGACATTGATGTCGTCAATCAACCCGACGACGAAATGCGCAAAGTTCGCGGATCACTGGCCTCCATGATTTTCCAGGAGCCCATGACCGCTCTCAACCCGGTCTTTACCATCGGCAACCAGATGGTCGAAATCATCCGCGTGCACCAGAAGGTTTCGAAGGCTGAAGCCAAGAGGCAGGCCATCGAAATGTTGCGCACCGTGAACATCGAATCACCCGAGCAACGCATCGACCAATACCCCCACGAACTGTCCGGAGGAATGCGGCAGCGGGTCATGATTGCCATGGCCCTCTCCTGCAGTCCCAAACTCCTCATCGCCGACGAACCCACCACCGCACTCGACGTCACGGTGCAAGCCCAAGTCATGGAGGAAATCAACCGCCTCCAACGCGAAATGAATATGGGGCTCATCCTGATCACCCACGACCTCGGCGTGATCGCAGAAAGCTGCACCCGCGTCGTCGTGATGTATTGCGGAAAGATCATCGAAATGGCGGAAACCGAGGAACTCTTTAGAAACCCGCGCCACCCCTACACCCGCGGCCTACTCGATTCCATCCCGCGCATCCGCGAGAAAAAACTTGAGACCCTGCCCATCATTGAAGGAATGGTCCCCGACCTCGCCAATCTCCCCAAGGGATGCCGCTTTGCAGATCGTTGCCCCAAAGCCGAAGATCATTGCCGGGAAAGCGAACCACCTTTGGAAGACACCGAAAGCGGTGGAAAAGTCGCCTGTTTCATCCCCAACTAAGCAAACTCATGGAATTGCCACTCGTACAGGTAAAAAACCTCAAAACACACTACCCGATCAAAGGCGGCCTGCTGAACCGTCCCATCGGTGCGGTCAAAGCGGTGAACGGAGTCAGCCTCGATATTCAGGCGGGCCAGACTTTCGGACTCGTGGGTGAATCAGGTTGTGGAAAATCAACCTTCGGCCGTTCCATCTTACGCCTTCAGCATGTCACCGCCGGCGAAGTGCAAATCAACGGAAAGGACATTCTCGGCCTCGATCGTCAGGAGCTGGTCAAAGCACGGGCGGACATGCAGATCATCTTCCAGGATCCCTACGGTTCCCTGAACCCGCGCATGACCATTCGCCAAATCGTGCGAGAACCGCTCGACACCCACAAGGTCGGCGAAAAGGCCGACCGCGACGCTGAAGTCATGCGGCTCCTCGAAATCTGCGGACTACGTCGATCCGTCGCCGACCGTTACCCTCACGAATTCTCCGGCGGACAACGCCAGCGCATCGGCATCGCCCGTGCTCTGGCCCTCAAACCGAAATTCATCGTCGCCGACGAACCGGTCTCCGCCCTCGACGTCTCGGTGCAAAGCCAGGTCCTCAACCTCATCAGCCACCTGCAAAAAGAATTTGGAATCTCCTTCCTCTTCATCTCGCACGATCTCGCCGTCGTCCAACATATCAGCCACGAAGTCGGCGTGATGTATTTTGGCGAACTTGTCGAGCGGGCCCCTGCCGAAGAACTCTACGCCGCGCCCAAACATCCGTATACCCAGGCCCTGCTGAAAGCCATTCCCCAGCCAGATCCCGGACGCGAAAAGGAACAGGTTCCGCTCACCGGCGACATCCCCTCGCACAATGATCCACCCAAAGGCTGCCCTTTCCAACCCCGCTGCCCCGTCGCCAAGCCCGAATGCGCCGAAAGCAAACCTCCCCTCAAACCAGTCGACGTCGAAGAGACCCCGTCCAAGCACTTGGTTGCCTGCTGGCTCTACTAAGGCCTGGAAACGCCCAATACGAAGCCGCTCAACAACAAATAATCTCGCTGGCCAATTCCGGAATCCCATCCAAAATATCCCCATGCAACTCGAGATCGAATACTGCGCCCAGTGAAATTACCTTCCCGAAGCTGACCGTGTGTCGGCTGAAATCGAACAAGCCACCGGCAGGCAGGCCAAGCTCGTTGCCGGAGCCGGCGGCATTTTCGAAATCCGCAAAGACGGCGAGGTTATCTGGAAAAAACAACACAGCGGCCACTTCCCCAAAACCGGCGAAGCCGCTGCTCTTTTCTAGGGGAAAGTTGTTCCCTACTGCGGAGCTTTAGGTTCAGTCCGGGCCCATCTCGTGCCTTTTGCGCCCCGGGCTCTTTTATTGCGACAGGGCCTTCTTCACCGTTTCCCCGACCCGCTTACCCTGTAAATCAATCGCTCCCGGTTTGAAATGATAAGGATCTTTGTAATACTCCGGATGGCCTTTTGAAATGCCATACAGATCATTGATCGTCGCTCCATATTTTTGAGCCAGCTCCTGCACGATACGATTCCGGTCATCAATCCTCGAATTCAACTTGTTTTGATTACTAGTCGATTGAAGCGGTGTCGAGAGAGCCAGGATGAGCTTCGCTTTCGGCGCTTTCTTTCGAATCAGCTGCAAGGCCTTTTCATAACCTTCACGATATTCATCTTCGGAGTATCCCATGCCATGGAGGCCATTGTTAAAATGAATCACAGCATACTGGTAGTGACTGAACATCGCATCCAGCTGGGCAAAAAAGGCCGGGTCGGACACACAAGCCGAAGTCGCAAAGCGCGCACAGCTCGCCTTTCCCTGCAATTGCTTCTCAGCCACCTTAAAATACCCTTTGGTAATCGAATCTCCCACCAACATTACCCGAGGGAGTTTCTTATCCGTGGCTTTGGCGATCCAAATATCACACCACTCGGTTCCTTCTCGATGAATCGTTGTTTCCGCCCAAATTGGCAGCACCATCACAACGGATAAGATCAGCATTTTTATCATCTATAATTCTCCACGTTCTTCTTTGTCGAGCTCGATACGGTCTTCGCGGTTCCGGGCTTTCACCCGGACATTACGCTTCCCCCAACGCTCGACAATCATCTGCCTTTTCTTGCGGCGAAAATTCAACTCTTCCACTTCTTCATCAAGCTGAAGAAAGCCCTCATAGCGCCGCATATCCAACTCCCCGGCCTTCACCGCCGCTTCAATGGCGCAGCCCTTGTCGCCCTGATGTTTGCAGTCACGAAACTTGCATTGAAGAGTCAGCTCTTCGACGTCGGCGAAACTCTCGCGGAGCGTCTTTTCATCGGTCCACATCTGGACTTCACGAATCCCGGGATTGTCGACCAACATTCCACCTTCCGGCAAAACCACCAGCTCTCGAGCCACCGTGGTGTGACGACCTTTTCCGGTCACCTCATTCACCTCGCCAGTCCACAACCATTCCTCACCGAGGAGCTGATTTACCAAAGTCGATTTTCCCACGCCACTCGAACCAACCATCGTCAATGTGATTCCCGGTTTCAAATAACCACGCAAGACATCCAAGCCTTCCTTTCGGGTCGCACTCGTCACATAAACTTCAGACTCCGGCATCAGCTCCTGAATCTCCTCCCGCGCCTTTTCATTAACCTCCTCCTCAAAAAGATCCGACTTATTGACCAGCACCACACAATCCGCCCCGCTGCGCGAGACAATCGTGTAGTAGCGCTCCATCCGGCGCAGGTTGAAATCCGATCCCGCATCCGTCACCACCACCACGACATCGACATTGGCGGCCATGACTTGTTCCTGACTACTTTTTCCCGGAGCCTTCCGTGAAAAACAGGTCCGACGTGGAAGTCTTGCCCGGATGATGTGTTCGTCTTCATCCCCGGCCCCCAACTCAATCGCGACCCAATCGCCCACCGCCGGCAGGTCCGCATCACAGGTCGCCTCATGCCAGACCTTGCCTCCCACCACACAGTCCACTTCCTCCCCTTCATTGAGCAAAGCCGAGAAGTTGATCTTAGTCTCACGAATCAACCGCCCCAAAACCCACTTCTCATCCGCAATCTCTGCATAAGAATCCGCAAAGAAGTCAGTCCATCCCAGTTCAGCGAGAGTCATCTGGCCAGAGTTCAAACCGGATCGGCCCGAAGCGAAAGAGCCAAATCCTGCTTTGTAACCACTCTGGGGATGCCCAGCACGTCTCCTTAAAATACACGCGGGCAGGAATTTCTCGACAAAATAGGTCGCTGCCCAGTAGTCTATTCCACCTGCCCCCCCTAAGGAGCCGGAGGCCTGTCAAAAGGACTCCGGCTTTTTCTTTTCCGCAATCAGACTTTCGCCCTGCACAAAAGCCTGTAGATTCTCCCGCGTGGGACACGCAGATCGAGACTACATGAAACCCGGCTATGAGCCCCCCCGTCCACCACAGGGGCCTGGTTATGGCAGACCTCCGGGAGCCTTCGACGGAGCCCCGGTGACCAGATGGCTCTTCGTTTCCAATATCGCCGTCTTTTTCCTCAATATCCTTCTCACCTCCGAGGGACAAATCCCACCACTGACTTTATGGGGATATTTCAGTGTCGATCAGGGGTTTTACCACCTTCAAATCTGGCGCGTCCTCACCTTCCAATTCCTCCATGCTGACATTGGTCATCTTCTCTCAAACATGATCGGCATTTATTTCTTCGCGCCCCACTTGGAGCGGTGGATGAGTAGCCGGATCTTCACCTTTTATTATCTTCTTTGCGGGATCGCAGGGGTTCTCTTCTATACCTTCCTCGCCCTTTTCACCAATCTCTTTGGCGAATACGGAACCATGAACCCAATGGTTGGTGCCTCGGCTGGGATCTTCGGAATTCTGGCCGCCTTCTACTTCATCGCCCCAAATGCCCGGGTCCTTCTTTTCTTCGTCATCCCCATGAAGATGCGGACTCTGGGAATTATTTTCTTCGCCTACGAGGTCCTCAATATCATCGGGCGCGGAGGGAATTATGGCGGATCAGTAGGCCACCTCGGCGGCGCCCTCCTTGGAATCCTCATCATGAAAAATTCCACCGCCAAGAAATTGCTCACCTCCCTGGCCGCCATCGGCACCGGAACTAGCACGAAGAGCCACTCAAAAGGGAAATTTAAGGACGCCCAGATTGTTCGCGAGAGCAATCGCTCACCCATTGAGATTACCGAAGAAGTGAACCGCATCCTCGATAAAATTTCCCAGGAGGGCATCCAATCCCTCACTCCCAAAGAACGTGAAACCCTCGACCGCTCCCGCAAAAATTAATGACCGATGAAGAAATGATCTCCTGCCCGGAGCCCGACCGCCAAATCGACCGCCTCCGCGCTATCATGCATCGTCTTCGGGCCCCCGGCGGTTGTCCTTGGGACGCCGAACAAACCCACGACTCACTCGTCTCCAATCTCATTGAGGAGACCTACGAAACCGTTGCCGCAATCAAGGCCAAGGACGACGAAAATCTCGAGGAAGAACTCGGCGACCTTCTCTTGCAGGTTGTCTTTCACGCCGAGCTCGCAGAGGAAGGCAATCGCTTCGATCTCAACGACATCGCCCGCGGCATCAGCGATAAACTCGTCCGCCGTCATCCCCACGTCTATGGCGATTCTGCCGTCGGCACCACCGATGGTGTTCTGGTCCAGTGGGAAGACATCAAGCGCGCCGAAAAAGGCGACGAAGAAAAACCCTACCTCCACGGGGTTGGCAAAGGCCTCCCCGCCCTCCTCCGCTCTGCCAAGCTCCAGAAGAAAGCCAGCAAGGTCGGCTTCGACTGGCCCTGCACCGTTGGTATTGTCGAAAAGATCGACGAGGAACTCGCCGAGGTCCGCGAGGAGCTCGCTAATCACACCGAGGGGGAGAAAGCTTCTCCCGAACTTCAGGCCGAGATCGGCGACCTTCTCTTCATTGTCACCAATCTCGCCCGCAAACTCGGCGTCGACCCCGAAGTCGCTCTCGAAGGCACTAACGAAAAGTTCCTCCACCGCTTCGCCCAAATCGAAAAGGGACTCAAGGAACAAGGTTCCTCACTCGAGGAAGCCAGCCTCGAAGAAATGAATGAGATCTGGAACGCCGCGAAGTAGGGCTCATGACAAACGACCACTGCAGTTAAAATAGCAAAAGGCCCCTCCTCTCAGCTTCCTCTCATGAACAGAGGGTTTCCAAGAATCGAAGCAAAGCCATCACCAGCAAGTCCGGGAATCATCTTCCTGATCCGCCTCACACTCTTCGTCGCACTTTCTTAATCAAGAAATGACATCCTCAAATTGTCTTATTGGAGGATGTCTCATGCTGAACTATATTTGATGTTTCCTCTCATCTTGTATCCTGATTCACTGATCGGGATTCACTAAATCATCTCTTAGTTTATGTTCCGGCCCACTGGCACCTCTCTCGTCCTAGGCGTCCTCGTTCTGGGATCACTGCCCATCCAGGCGGCCGGGCTATCAACGGGTTCCCGGATCAGGGTCTCAACAAATCAAGGTGCATTTAACCTCTCGGTTTTCCCGGGTAAAGCCGGCTTTGACGCCTTCAATGAATCTCCGGTCACCTCGGGCGTCTTTGGTGATGGCACCGTGATAGACTACCGGTTTTTCCACAGTCCCTCGGACACGATTTCTAGTTACGCCGACAGCGGAGCCGGATTGATCGGCGGGGCCAGTTCTCCCGCAGCCAACATTTGGGATGCCGGGCTGAAATGGGCCCACCTTTGGTCGACCAACGACCCCGGCGTCAGTTACAACACCACTCCCAATGTCTCGACTGCCGACATCACCTTTGCCCGGTCAGCCAATCTTACCGGATCCATCGATATCTCGGGATTGGATTCAGGAACGATCTACATTCCTCACGGAACATTTATCAATCAGTGGAATCTAACCCTTACGATGACTGGTCCGGGGCAGCCCACTCTGACTACCTCTGACTTTCAAAACTCCAACGGCCCAAGCGTCAATTACGCCTGGATCACCGACTTTTCGTTCACCGATGCAGCGCTCTACGACAAGATCACGTATACCTACACCAACCAGGATCTCGATGGCTCCCGAGCGCGATTCATGGGTGTCATCCTTGATGGCATCGCCACCGCAGTCACTCCACCCGAAGTTGCCAATATCTCCGCAAGCGAGATCGGGGCAAGCTCCGCCACCATCGGCGGGGAATACCTGCAAAGCGGCGGCGGGAGTCCGACAGCCACTCTCTTTTGGGGAATCTCCGACGGCGGAACGACCGCTGGGAATTGGGATCACTCTCTCATCATCGAGGATCGCTCGGACCCTTTCGCCTCCGAGATTAATGGACTCACTCCTGCCACGACCTATTACTTCAGAGCATACGCGGAGAATTCCGAAGGCAGCGACTGGGCCGACAGCACCGCGAGCTTCATAACCAGTCCGCCACCTAATCCGCCCGTCGTGATCAACCAGGCCGCCACCGGAGCAACTGCCATCTCGGCAATTCTAGGCGGCGAGGTCACCGATACCGGAGGAGAGGCTCCGGTCATCACCATCTACTACGGAAGCATCGATGGAGGAACCACCCCTGTAGTTTGGGAGAACTCCTTATCTCTCGGAGAGCAGGATTCTGATTTTTCAGAAGCCGCCACCGGTCTCTCTCCTCTCACGACCTACTACTTCAGGTCCTTCGCCAAAAATTCCGGGGGCTCAAGTTGGGCTCCCCAGAGCGCCTCATTTTTAACCAACGAGATGAGCGAACTCACCATCAATGAATTCCTCGCCAAAAACGATGGCTCATATTCAAACTACCCGAACCCCAATCAAGTCCCCGGCCGTCTCGATGACTGGATTGAGATCCTCAACACCGGCACACAAACTCTCAGCCTCGCAAACTGGCATCTCACCGATGATCTCTCGGAGCTGGACAAATGGACGTTCCCTCCTGACACATCACTCGGCGCGGGAGAATTCCTTCTCGTCTATGCCTCCGGAGATAACGAAGTCGATGCCAACGGAAACCCACACACCAACTTCTCGCTGAGCACGAGCGGTGAATGCCTCGCTCTCACGCGACCCGATTTATCCATCGCCTCCGCCTTCCCCACCGACGGCGGCAGCTACCCGGAACAACAAAGCGACATTTCTTACGGGATCCATCCCACTTCAGCCTTTTCAGTCTATTTCTCCAACCCCACCCCGGGAGCACCCAACGATCCGGGTGGTATGCCCCAGGTTAAGGACACCAAGTTCAGCGTTGACCGGGGAATCTACAACAGCCCTTTTACGGTCGCGCTTTCCACTGACACACCTGCAGCGACTATTTACTACACGACCGACGGGGCCGCACCCATCGACGCGGTCGGACTTCCCACCGCAAGCGCCACTCCCTACACCGTACCCATTTCGACCTCTGAAACGACAATCCTCAGAGCCGCAGCAACCAAGGATGGGTATTCCCCAACTAACATTGACACCCAAACCTACGTCTTTCTTTCCAGCGTCGCAGCCCAACCCGCCAACCCTCCGGGCTTCCCAACAAATTGGGTTTCCACTTCGGCAGATTACCAAATCGACCCGGATGTTACGAATACCACCCTGCCGGGATACTCTCTCGACGACGCCCTCCTTGCGATCCCTTCAATCGCCATCAACACCGCCAGTGGTGACCTCTTCGGCAGCAACGGAATCTATAGCAACTCGAGTAAAAAAGGCAGCGCCTGGCAACGTCAGGCCTCTCTAGAGTTTTTCGAACCCAATGATGGCGGTGAGTTCCAAATCGACTGCGGCGTTGCGGTTCACGGTGCGTCATCCCGAAGCCACGGCTTCACCAAAAAGCATTCGTTGCGCCTCCTTTTCAAGAAGGAGTTTGGCGAAACCAAGCTGCGCTTTCCTCTTTTCGAAAACAACCCCGCGGATGAATTCGATCTACTCATCCTGCGCGCCTGCTCCACCGATTCATGGCCAGCTAAAGAGGGTGGATCAAATTACGGAGTGCAACGGTGGCGGAGTCAAGACGGTAGCTATCAACGCGATCAATGGATGCGCGACACTCAAATTGACCTCGGCCACGACTCGGCCCGGGGACGCTACGTTCACCTGTACTTAAACGGCCTCTACTGGGGAATGTATAACATCGTCGAACGTCCCAACGACTCCTTCAACGCGACCCACTTCGGCGGGGACGACGAGGACTGGGATGTTATCCATGACCGTGGAGAATTACAGGCCGGAGACAAAAACGCCTGGGATGCCATGTTTGCCCTCGCCGATGCCGGACTCTCCAGCGACGCCGATTACATGAGAATTTTGGGCAACAATCCCGACGGCACGCGCAACCCGGCTTACCCGGTCTACCTCGATCTCAATCACTTTATCGACTACATGCTCTTCCACATTTATGCCGGAGCAGAAGACTGGCCGTGTCACAATTACTGGACGGCCCGGCGCCGGGGGCCGGACTCGGAGGGCTTTCGCTTCTACGTATGGGATCAGGAAATCTCGAACAACTCACTAATTCGTGAACGAACCTGGTGCGACATTCATTTCGAGCTCCTCGAAAGCGATGTTCCTTTTCTGAGTTCCCGGAGCGACATGAGAAAATCTCCGGCAAAGCTCTACTACCAGCTTCGTCAAAACAAACTCTTCCGCAACAGATTCGCGGATCGCGTTCACGAACTTCTTTTCAATGACGGTCTCCTCAGCCCCACCGGAAGCCACGCCCGCTGGATGCGACGCGCCAACGAAATCGATCAGGCCATTGTTGGCGAATCCGCCCGTTGGGGAGACTCCCGCCTCTCCGTCCCGCACAAACGTGAGACCTGTTGGATCCCGAATCAGGAATGGCTCCGCGATACCTATTGGCCCGCCAACCACGACCTCGCGCTACAACGCTTTCGTAACGTCGATCTCTATCCCACGATTGAAGCTCCGGTCATTGCCATCGACGGCAACATCCAACAAGGCGGGCCCGTCGACATCGGGGCCTCACTCACTTTCCCCGATCTTTCAGGAAGTCCCGAAATCTATTTCACCACCGACGGCAGTGATCCTCGACTTCCCGGAGCCACTCTCTTCACCGGCCCCGTGATTATCAATGAAAGCCTTCAGATCCAGGCTCGAACTTTTTCCGATGGCGAATGGAGCGCGCTCAATTCGGCACTTTTCACCGTCGGTGTTCCTCTTCGCGTCACCGAGTTAATGTATAATCCTGCAGGCGACGATATTACCGAGTTCATCGAACTAATGAACATCTCAGACGAAACCATTTTTATTGCCGGGTTCCGATTCGACGGATCAGAGGAAGGAATCGAATTCACCTTCGATTCACTAGAACCCTCATTGGGGCCGAGAGAACGAATCGTCGTCGCGCGCGATCGAATTGCATTCTCCTCCGCTTACAACACTGCGGGCATCCGACTCGCCATTGGCGACTACTCAGCAAGCGGCACCAAGCTCAGCAACGACGGAGAAAAGATCACCTTGCGAAATCATCTGGGCGGATTGGTCCAACAATTCGTTTATAACGACGTCAGCCCATGGCCGGAATTCGCAGATAATGACGGCCCCAGCCTCGTTCTCATTTCCCCCTTGGAGGATCCCAGTCCCGAAGACCCGTCCAATTGGCGTCCCAGCTCGCTCCCCGGCGGCTCGCCTGGTGATTCCAATGCAATTCCCTTCTCCGGCTCCAATCTCATCGACCACGGCCTAATCGAAAAACCTTCAATCAGCATCAAAAATGACCAGCTGAAAGTTATATTCACGCAGGACCTGCGAGCCGATGATGTCGTCGTCAATTTACAGGTTTCTTCCGACCTCATCAACTGGTCCGAAGTCTCCCGGGAAACGAATTCCACCTACCTGCGCAACCACGGCATGCAAATCATGCTGGAGGCCCCGCTCTCCGAACTTCCTGATGGCAATACCTTCTTCCGGGTTCACTTACGACTCCGGTAGCCGTTCAATCCCCATAATAAAGTATTTGCCCTTTTGGTCGCCCTCCCCTATGGCCCTCCCCGTCAGGAGTCACGGAGTGTGGGCTTGTGGAC
The DNA here is from genome assembly GCA_018222765.1 of bacterium. Classification (GTDB taxonomy): domain Bacteria; phylum Verrucomicrobiota; class Verrucomicrobiia; order Verrucomicrobiales; family Akkermansiaceae; genus SW10. The sequence continues at coordinate 67,666 of JAAEZT010000010.1, forward strand.
CCGGTCAGGACGGAAACGTAGCAGCCGCAGCTTGTCCTACATTGCCGTGGCTTTCTGGCACTAATTTTTATTTCCAATCCACCAAGAGCCACCGGTCCCCAAACCGATGGCTTTTTTATGGTCATCTTGATCCGCCTCGGTAGCCTCAGCCCGTCATGTCAGCGCACCTCTTCCCCGACGGATCATCCTTTCCCTCTCCCGGTCTCGGCACCTGGAAAATCCCCGAAGACCTCACCCCCAAAATCGTCCACGAAGCGATCGAGATCGGATACCGTCATCTCGACTGTGCTTGCGATTACGGCAACGAATCCTTCGTCGGCCAAGGCATCAAATACGCCCTCGACGCCGGGCTCTGCTCACGCGATGACCTCTGGGTCACGAGCAAACTCTGGAACACATACCACGAGCCTCAACACGTCCGCGCCGCCTGCGAAAAGTCACTCGCCGATCTCGGGCTCGACTACCTCGATCTCTACCTCGTCCACTTTCCCATTGCCCTTGAGTTTGTTCCCTTTGACGAAATGTATCCGCCGGGTTGGACTGCAGGAAAAGACGCGATGTCTCCGATCAAAGTCCCTTACTCCGACACGTGGAAAGCAATGGAGGAACTCGTCGACGCCGGACTCGTCAAAAAAATTGGCGTTTGCAATCTCACCACCAGCTCGCTGCGCGACGTTCTCTCTTACGCCCGCATCAAGCCCGCGGTGCATCAGATCGAACTTCATCCCTACCTCACCCAAAACGCCATGGTGCGCTATTGCCAGGAAGAAGACATCGCCATCACGGCCTTCTCGCCTTTCGGGGCTGATTCCTATCTCCCGCTCGATATGGCCGGGGAAAATGAACGCGTCCTGACCAATCCTGTCCTTCTCAGAATCGCGGAAGCCCATGGACGAAGCCCCGCGCAGGTCGCCCTTCGCTGGGCGATGCACCGAGGCACTATTCCCATCCCCAAGACGCAATCTTCCCAACATCTCCGCGAAAATCTCGACCTCTTCGAATTCACCTTGAACGAAGAAGAACTCGCTGCCATCACCGCTCTGGATCAACATCGCCGCTTCAACGACCCGGCCGTCTTTGGCGAAAACGCCTTCAATACCTTCTACCCCATCTTTGACTAAATGAAACCACTCTCAGGAAAAACAGCCATCGTCACCGGCGGTGGAAGCGGCATCGGGCTCGGCACCGCGCAAGCCCTCGCCGAAGCCGGATGCTCCGTCACCATCTGCGGACGCAACGAAGACAAACTCAGGGCCGTCGCCGGAGAAAACCTCAAGATCAAAGCCTGCGATATCTCCGACCGCGAGCAAGTCCTCGCAACCTTCCAAGCACTCGGCGTGCCCGACATCATCGTCAATGCAGCCGGGATCAACATCGCCAAGCGTTCGGTTAAAGAACTCGCGCCCGAAGACTTCGACAAACTCGTCGCGATTAATTGCACCGGTTTCTACAATATCGTGCACGCCGCCCTTCCCGAAATGCGTGAGCGCGGCGACGGACTTGTCTTTAGCGTCTCCTCCATCGCGGGCAAACGCGCCTACCCTCTCGCGGGCATGGCTTACGCTGCCTCAAAATTTGGCGTCAGCGGGATCGCCTCGGCCATCAACGCCGAAGAGACCGACAGCGGCGTGCGTATCACCAGCATTTATCCCGGAGAGGTCAACACCCCCATCCTCGACGAACGCCCCGTCCCCGTCCCCGATGAGAAGAAAGCCCGTATGGTCCACCCTGAGGACATCGCCTCCCTCATCGTTGCCATCGCGCAACTCCCCAAGCACGTCATCGTACCAGAGTTAGTGATCAAACCGACTTATCAGGAATTCATTTAGCGCCTCAATGCTTGCCGGATTCCTCCTCAATCACTAGACCTTTCACATGTCAGTTTATGTCGTCACCGGATCAGACGAAGGACGCGTCGCGGAAGAAGCGGCCGCTCTTTTCGAGGAACTGAAGCCACCCGGTAGTGACGAATTCGCCAACGAAATCATCGAAGGCGTGGCTGACAATGCTGAGGACGCATTCCAAATAGCCGCCTCGGCCAACGAAGCGCTCCAAACCATCGGCTTCTTCGGTGGCGACAAGGTCGTCTGGCTCAAGGGAGCCAACTTCCTCGGCAACGACCGCTCCAGCGAAGCCGAACGTGCGGTCTCGGGGGTGGAAAATCTCCTTGAAACCCTCCAGGCCGGACTTCCACCGGGCGTCATTTTTCTCGTCAGCTCAAATGCCATCAACGGCGTGCGCCGCTTTGGGAAGTGGCTCAAGAAGAACGCTGACTATCGTTCTTACGACAAGATCGACATCTCCAAGGAAGGCTGGGAGGAACAAGTCGCCATTAAAGCCAGCCGCCTCGCCCGCGAATCTGGGATGACTCTGCAAGGCGAGGCTCTCGCTCTTTTCGTGCAACGCGCCGGTGCCGAAACCCGACAGATTAATAACGAAATCAACAAAATAGATCTCTACCTCGGCAAGGAGCGACGCGATGTCACCATCGAAGACGTTGAACTCATCGTTCCAGTCAGTCACAAAGGTGTTATTTGGGAAATCTCCCGAGCCATCGAAAAACGCAATGCCAAACGTGCGATCCACCTCATCGATTCCCTTCTCACTAAAAACGAAAATGCAGTGGGCTTGATCAAAGCCTCCATCATCCCGACGGTGCGGAATCTCTTCTTTGCCAAGCTCGCTGAACCCTACGGCTCGGTGAACAGCGCACCCGAGGCAGTCAAAGCGATTCTCCCCAAAAAGAAAGACGGCACCATCAACACTTGGGGGCTCAAGATGGCCGCACAAGCTGCCCGCCGCTTCACTCTGCCCCAACTTCAAAAGGGCATGGAGCATTGCCTCGCCGGGGACAAAGCCCTCGTCACCTCCTCGCAGGATCCCCGGATGGTTCTCCATCGTCTCGTGATTCAACTCTGCGATAAACCACGCGCCGCGTAGCCCGCCTCAATGGATGCCTCCAACACATCACCGTTATTCTCCTCCAATCGCGATAGGAACGTTTTCGAGAGCCCCGGCACTTTCGAGATTTCCCGCACCAACAGCCCCCACCTTTCAAAAAAACTCCTACCTTGGCGGAAAGCCAGTTAATACGGAGCCCCAGGCCATTTTCGGCACTCTGAGGAGAACCACCGCTAACTTTAAACTCAAAAACGAGATGATCCGGCAGAATCGAAAAGGTCATCGGTGGATGGAAGAAGGCATCCTCGCCAGAGTTGCAGGCAACTAGCATGATCCCGCCCCATCCGCTGCCTTGACGGATGAGCCTGAAAAGTTGAGAGTTTCGCCCCTGATCGTCGTATGAAACACCTCATGTACTTCCGTTCCATGCTCTTCGGAGCCCTTCTTATCTCTGGCACCGCCTTTGCCGAGCCCGCCGAGGGCTGGCTGAGCTGGCGTGGCCCCAATCAAAATGGCACCTCCAATGAAACTGGCCTTCCCGACAAGTGGGAACCCGGCGCAGAGAACCAGCTTTGGAAGTATGGCCTCAACGGCGCAGGCGCACCCGTCATTGCCAATGGCAAACTCTACGCTTTTGGATACGGACAGGAAGGCGACGACACGGCTGAAGGCGTGCAAGAAATTCTCCTCTGCCTCGACGCCAATACCGGCGAGAAGCTTTGGGAAAAACGCTACAGCGATTACATCTCCGACGTTGTCTACAACCGCTACGGAATCGGGTCACCAATCGTCGATGCCGAAACCGGTAACGTTTACCTCCAGATGTCCAACGGTCGCTGTGTCGCCGTCACACCCGAGGGCAAGGACATTTGGGAAATTTCCCTGATGGAAGAACTCGCCCGCCTTACCTTCCCGAACGGCCGCACCGGCTCCGCCGCCATCGACGGCCCTCTCGTTATCTTTCACTGCGTCACCGCCAACTGGGGTACTACCGGGCCGGCTCGCGACCGTTTTTACGCTTTCGACAAACTCACCGGCGAGCTCGTCTGGTATTCCACTCCGGGCGTTCGCCCCGTGGATAGCTCCTTCTGCATGCCCGTCTTCGGACAACTCGGGGACCAGCGCGTCTTCTACGCCGGAACCGGTTGCGGCAACATCGTTTGTGTTAATGCCCGCACCGGCAACCCCGTCTGGCGTTTCCAACTCTCACAAGGTGGCGTCAACTCACAGGTCCTTCTGTATAAAGACAAGCTTATCGCAATCCATGGTAAGGAAAACATCGACGCCACCTCCAAAGGTCGGCTCGTTTGCATCAACATCCCCCAGGAATACCCTGCCGAGCAACTCGTCCTCGATAAGAACGTGGAAGTGTGGCGCAACGACGACCACATCGGATTCACCAGCTCGCCTATCCTTGTTAAAGATCGCGTTTACACCACCAACTTTACCGGCGAACTCATCTGCGTCGATGCCGACTCCGGCAAGACCCTCTGGCAGGAAAAACTCGCTCCGGATCAAATCCACGCCTCGCCAGTCTACGGAGACGGCAAAATCTACGCTCCGTGGTTCGAAGGCTCACTCGCCATCGTCAAGCCCACCGACGCTAAAGGCGAGGTTCTTTCCAATGCTGAAATCAAAGCCGCCGATGGCAGTGGCGTAAAAGCACTCGCCGCGCCCACCATCTGGGCCGGTAAGATTTACCTCTCCACCCGCGACGGCCTCTACTGCTTTGGCAACAAAGAGGGCAAGTATGTCGGAAGTAAAGACGACAAAAAGGAAGCCGCTCTCGGCCCCATCGCCCAACTTCAGATTGTTCCCGCCGAGTTCGCGATCGCCCCCGGCCAGAAACAGGAATTCAAAGTCTACGGCCTCGATAAGAGCGGTCGCCGTGTCGAAATCATCACCGACGACCTAAGCTGGGAAAAATTCATCCCGCCCACCGCAAAAGTGAAAGCCAAGGTCGATGCGACCCTAGATGCCAAGACCGGCACCGTCACCGCAGGCAAAAACGCGGCACTTTCCGCCGGAGCTTTGAAAGTCACTCACAAGGGCATGTCCGCCACAACCCGCGGACGCGTTGAAGCAACTATCGGCTATAGCGCCGACTTCGAAGACGTCGAACTTAAAATGGAATCTCCAGACGGCGTAAAAGTGAACTTCCCACCTCTCGCCTGGCTTGGTGCGCGCATCAAATGGTATGTCCTTGAAAAGGACGGCTCCAAGGTGATCGCAAACCGCCTTGATAATGTTCTCTTCCAGCGCACGATGAATTTCTTCGGCGGCGAAGACATGACCAACTACGTCATTGAAGCCAACGTCATGACCGACGGAAACCGACGTATCAAGTCGGAGGTTGGTCTCATTAACCAACGTTACAAGATCAGCCTCGTCGGCAACAAAAACGTCCTCGAAGTTTCCAGCAACTACGAACGCGTCCAACAAGCGGTCAAATTTCCGGTCAAAGCCAACCAATGGTATCACCTCAAGACCCACGTTAAAAACAATGGTGACGGCACTGGTGAAGTCCGCGCTAAGGCCTGGGCCAAAGGCGAAGACGAACCAGCCGAATGGACTATCAAGGTTCCCGTCAAAAAACTCCACCCACACGGAGCCCCCGGAATCTACGCCTTCTCTCCACAGGCTCAAAAACGAGTCTACATCGACAACATCAAAATTTCCGCTGGCGAATAAGCCCAGCCACTCAACCTTAGCAAAAGACACCTCATGAAAACCACCACCGGACTCCTCCTAACAGGGCTCGCCCTCTCAACCGCCTCCGCCGAAGACTGGCCCATGTGGGGCAAGGACGCCTCCCGAAATATGGTCGGGAACGCCAAGAACCTCCCAGTCGACATCCATCCCGGAGAACTCGATGACGATACCGAAGCCGCCATCCTCAAAGACGCCAAGAACATCAAGTGGGCCGCCAAGCTTGGCTCCCAGGCCTACGGCAATGCCGTCGTAGCCGGAGGAAAGGTCTTTGTCGGCACCAATAACGAATCACCCCGCGACCCCGCGCAAAAAGGCGACCGCGGAGTGCTCATGGCCTTCGACGAAAAGACTGGCAGCTTCCTCTGGCAGCTCGTTATTCCCAAGCTCGGCGCCGGAAAGGTGAGCGACTGGGAATACGTTGGACTTTGCTCCTCTCCTGCTATCGACGGTGATCGCATGTATCTCGTCACAAACCGCGGCGAAGTGATCTGTCTCGACGTGGACGGCATGGCCAACGGAAACGACGGCCCGTTTAAAGACGAAGCCAGATATTCTTCCGCGGCCAAAGACGGCACGCCTGTCGAAATTGGCACCCAATCTGCCGATATTATTTGGAAATACGACATGCGCGACGGAGACAATATCGGGACTTTTCCACACAACGTCTCAAGTTGCTCGCCAGTCATCGTCGGCGACATGCTCATCACCGCGACGTCCAACGGAGTCGATTGGTCCCACACTAACATCCCAGCGCCCAACGCGCCGTCTTTGATTTCTCTCAACAAAAAGACCGGCAAACTCACTGGTGAAGAAGTCTCCGGGGTCTCCACCCGCGTGCTACACGCCAGTTGGTCCTCTCCCGCTTACGGAAAAATCGGCGAAAAGAACGCCATCGTCTGGGGTGGCGGCGACGGATTCACCTACGCTTTCGACCCAAAAACGGTCAAAGACGATGAAGGATTCGACATCTTCAAAGAACTCTGGCGCATCGATTGTAATCCTCCCGAGTATCGTATGAAGGACGGTAAACCCATCAAATACGCCACTTACTCCGGCCCCAGTGAAATCATCGGCACCACCATTATCGCCGATGGCCTGGTCTACGCTATCATCGGTCAAGACCCCGAGCACGGCGACGGCGTGGGCAATATTCTCTGCATCGGCCCCGACGGAAAGACCGTTTGGAATTCCAAAGAGGTCGGACGTTCCATCTCCACACTCAGCGTGTCCGACGGACTCCTCTACGCAGCCGAATACGATGGTGACATTCATTGCTACGACGCCAAGACCGGCAAGCAACACTGGAAGCACGAAACCCAATCCCGCATCTGGGGATCTACCCTTGTTGCCGACGGCAAGGTCTGGATGGGAACCGAGGACGGCGAACTTCACGTCCTGAAGGCCGGCAAGGAATACAAGTCCCTGGCCACTATCGAATTCCCCGCTCCAATTTACTCCAGCGCCGTGGCTGCCAACGATGTCCTCTACATCGCCACCCAGACCCACCTCTACGCGATCGAGAAGAAGTAAGAACCAACTCATTCCTCAAAATGGCGTCACGGCATTGCCGAGGCGCCATTTATTGTGCCCGGTTTGACTCAGATTCTTATCATCAGCATCCTAAAATCACCTTTCTTATATTTTTACTTAAGAATTCTTGTGCGACTGCATTTTCACGAATTTCCCTCTTAGTCTCACCCTAGGAAATTGCTGTTCCTCTCCTTGGATTATCCTTGAAAATCGTTAGGGAGAAAAACGATACTACGAGTTCCTCGAATGAAACGACTTTCAATAATCACACACCTTGCCATCGCTCTCTTTCTTTCCGCTTGTGACAAGAACGACACCGCTGATAGCAATGGGAATTCATCGGGATCATCCCAAGCCGACGGTGCCAGGCAGGAAGAGATCGCCAATCAAATCATGGATTCCATGGGGGAATTCGCACAAGCAATCTCCGTAATCTCCGACACAAAAACAGCCAGATCTACCGCCACCAAGATCAATGAAATTGGCGACCAGTTTTCAAGCATGGCCAAGGAGCTTGAACCCCTCGAGGTCGCGAGCCAGGAAATGAGAGAATCCATTCATCAAAAAATGGCTGTCCGGGAAGCTGAGATCGAAGAAGTGATGAACGAGAAGTTCATGAAATCCGTTCAATCCTTGAATCCAGAGGCTCAGAAAATTATCCAAAAAGCGTTTCAGGACTTCTTCGAAGTAAGGCAGCAGACGAGAAAGGAATTTGACCGACATTTCAAAGTCAAAAACTAACGCTATCCCGGAGCAAAGTCTGAGAGACCGTAACTCACTGACCACCCCGGGATCAATCCCCTCTTCGAGTCGGGATTCGAGGACAAATTCCTCGATGAAATTATGATTTCCGGGCGATAGGTCTGAGGGCGGTGACGCTCGAGCAGGATGGGTTCCTCTGTCATGTCTGAGATTAAGGTAACATCCCAGGCGCATCATACCCCTCCGTCGGCCTCGTGGGGACAGGTGACCAGAAGAAACTGACCTCTAGGGTCAAGCATTGGCCTGCTCCTCTTTACGGCTCCTTGACTTTGGGAGCACCATAAGCCGTGGTTCTTCGCCTACAGCTTCACTTCGAAAATCTTCTCTTTGATCTTAGGAATTTCCGTCGGATCAACTGCGGTGGTCTGACGCAGAATACTGAAAAGCACTCCCACCATAATCAGAGTGAACACAAGGCTTGAGCCACCGTAACTAACAAAGGGCAGCGGCAAACCGGTGTTAGGAAGCGAGGCCGTGGTCACGCCGATATTCATCATGGCCGGGATCACGATACTACAAGTGATCCCGATCCCGAGAGTTCTTCCAAAAAGATCCGGGGTCGTCAGGGAAATCCCCATTCCAACCAACATAATGACCACGAAGCAAAGAATCATCGCCATCGCCACCCACACCCCGAGTTCCTCCCCCACGATGGGGAAAATAAAATCCGTGTGGTGTTCAGGGAAATTCATCTGCTTCACTACTCCATTGCCTAATCCCACTCCGGTCGGGCCACCATTCCCAAAGGCTTCGATTGCGAGAGCCTGCTGACGCCCCGCACCCTCCATATGTGCGAAGGGATCCTGGAAGACCTTGAGGCGATTCATCCGGTTTGGACTTTGGGAGACCATGAATGCAAACAAGGCCGCGCCGATCGCCACCGTCGGCAAGAGATAAAACCAACGCGTGCCGGTAACAAAAAGTACAATAAGACCAGCCGCCCCCAAACCAGCAGCGGTTCCCATGTCCCATTCGAAAAGGATTAACATCAAAGGCACTCCGAGCAGTAAACTTGGAATGACAAATCCTCTCCACAAACTTCCGATCTCCGCCTGATACCTCGCAAACCAAGCCGCCAGTGACACCATGATCGCCAGCTTCGCGGGCTCGGAAGGCTGAAATCGCCCGATCACCGGGAGATTGATCCAGCGGCTTTCCCCGTGGGACGCGGCTCCGATTCCCGGCACGTAACAAAGAATGAGAGCCACACAGGTGACCACAAACATCGAGGGTGCAAATCGCTTCAAGAAACGATAATCCGTCATCGACATGGCAAACATCCCCACAAGCCCGGCCCCCAACCAGGTAACCTGCTTCCAAAGATACAAGTATTGCTCGTCGGAGGAGTCCCACTTCGCACTCGCACTCGCCAACATCACCACACCAACCGTGACGAGAGCAGCGACTGCGAAAAAAAGTAAAATGGAGGCTCCTTTACCCATAAATGGATCTTAGCGTGCGGGAATCTTCAAAACCTTACCGATTTTGAGGACAGAGTTTTCTTTCATACCGTTGATAGTAAGTAAATCTTTAACACTGACCTTGTTTTTTTGAGAAATGCCCCAGAGAGTATCTCCACTCACTACGGTGTAGCTTCCGCTAGACCCTATAGATCTCGTCGTGGTTGTAGGTTCCTCATGTCGGGTGCGAGGAGAAATCAAGACTGGATCATTGGTGCGGGAGCTTACCGCAGGCTCAATCTCCAGCAGATCGCCTGGGACGCTGTTTGGAACAGTCCGGGTATTATCAAGCTGAATCAATGGGAGTTCATTATGAGGAATCGGATCGATTTCAGGTTTTTCGTTCTCTCCAATCACCCCGATAACAGCATCGGGAGGCGTCGTTGACTCAATACGACGGCCGGGAATATTGATCCTCATTCCAGCTCTGGGAAGAGCTTCATTATTCGCCCGGCGAAGGGATTCTTCACTCACCCCATGCTTCCGTGCCATCGTAGCATAGTTGTCACCCTTGTTAAGCAGGTCAGTCTTTCCGCCTGGGACGATAATCGGCTTTTTCTCCTTACTATCGTTATCAGCAACTGCGGCCTTCAAATCGGAGGAACTATTCCATTTGTTGTGAAGGTAAATTCCAGCAATTGCAGCCACATGGAGAAGAAGGATTACCACGAGCGCTCGCGCCACTCCTACTCCTGGAACTTCACCCAGTTCCTCGGGCGCCGCGGTGGTGGCGGCGCGTTGTTTACGGCGGGAGTTGCGCCGGGTGGCGGCGCGTAGGATTCGAAAGCCCGACTTGGACGGGGCCTTCCTTTTCGTTTGCAGGGTTGGTCTGGTATTCATTTTTTTCTTGGGTTTAGTTGGTTGATTAGTTGAGAGCGAGAACGAGAGAGCGGAACGCTTCACCCCGTTCTTCATAACTCCTAAATTGATCGAAGGACGATGTTCCGGGCGAAAGGAGAATGGTGCTACCCCGGGGGGCCGTTTTCTGGGCCGCCGCGACGGCTTCGCGAAGGGTTGAGACAGATTGGCAGGGCAGAAGTCCGGAAAACGCTTGCGAGAGAGCTGGTCCAATTTCCCCAAAGGACACGAGTTGAATTACCTTCTCAGAGAGCAGCGCTGCGAGTGGTTGGTAATCGAGCCCCTTTTCTTTTCCTCCCACCAAAAGAACAGTGGGGCGAACCTGGGATTTCAAAGCCGACTCAAGTGCGTGAAGGTTGGTTGCTTTGGAATCGTTGAGATACTCCACTCCATCAAGAATACCCACCAACTCACAACGATGCGCGGGAGGTCGGTAGTCCTTCAGGGCGGACACCGCAAGCTCCGGAGTCAATCCATCAACGACCGCACACGCGGCCATGAGATCTTCAGCATTATGGGATCCGCGTAAACGCGTATCCGAGAGAGCGACAAAAGGGCTCTTCGCTTTGTAAATCATGTCCCCTCGCAAAGACCAATCAGCTTCAACTTCGGACGAGAAAGTCACCTGCAGGCCCTTAAGTTCCCCGAGATTTTCTCCCGCGCGGATCACCAAAGGCGTCGTATCGTCGCAATTCCGGAAGATCCGCAGCTTGGCCTCGCGATACTCTTCCAGTGTAGCATAGCGATCCATGTGATCAGCAGAGAAGTTGAGCCAGATCACGGCATCAGGCTTGAATGCGTCGATGGTCTCCAATTGAAACGAACTCAGTTCGAGTGCGATCACATCAGGGAGCTCACCTGACAAAACCACTTCGGCAAGCGGAACTCCGTAGTTCCCGCAAGCGACACAACTACGCTCGGTTGCCTTGACCAATTCACGAACCAACTCGGTGGTCGTCGTTTTGCCATTGGTCCCGGTGATGGCAATGGTTCGGCCGGAATAGCATCTCCAGGCCAATTCGATCTCCCCCCAAAGTACTCCGCTTCCTTCAGCGAAGGCTTGCACAAACCCACCGCCGCTTTCAATCCCCGGACTGGTCACGACAATATCGACGATAACCGACTGACCCACTTCGGCTGTGGCATTGGAAACCGAATCACACCCCGCAGGCACACTGAAGGCCTCGCCTGCATCATAAACCGTCACCGAAGCACCACAATGAAGCGCAAGAGCGGCAGCGGCCTGTCCACTACGTCCCGCGCCCAAAATGGCGACTGTTTTTCCAGTGAGATTAAGCATGAATTTAGATCACTTTGAGTAGGGCAATACCCCCGAGACTAAAAAGAATTGAGAGAATCCAAAACCGAATGATCACTTGGTTTTCATTCCACCCCTTCAATTCAAAATGGTGATGAATCGGTGCCATTTTAAAAATACGCTTCCCGCGCAACTTAAAGCTACCGACTTGTAAGATCACAGAGAGCGCCTCCATCACGAAGACCGCGCCGATAATGACCAGAAGGAACTCCTGCTTCGCACAGATCGCAGTCATTCCGAGAGCTCCACCAATCGCAAGTGAGCCGGTGTCTCCCATAAAGACTTTCGCGGGATGACAGTTGAACCACAGAAAACCCATACCCGCCCCCACGAGGGCCAACATCAGAACCGAAAGCTCGGCAAGGGAACGATGATGATAAATGTGAAGGTATTCGGCCGCAGGAGAAGTTCCAGCAAGATAGGTAATCAGAGCATAAGCCATCGCCACGGTAATGGTCACTCCGATCGCCAGGCCGTCCAGTCCATCAGTGAGGTTCACTGCATTGGACGTTCCCATCAAAATCGCCATGAACAAGGGAATGGCGAGAACCCCTATGGGAACGACAAAGCTCAAAAGAGGGAAACTGAAGGAAGCAATCGAAGCGGTTTGCTCTCCACTCTTTGCTGAGAAGAAGATGTAACTTGAAGTCTCCTGATTGCTATAAAGGAAGATTCCCGCCGCTAATCCAATGGTCGCCTGCCAAACTAATTTCACCCGACTGCTGACACCATCGGAATTCTTTTTAGCCACTTTTTGATAGTCATCGAGAAAACCCAACACTCCCAGAGCAAGAGTCACTAATGAGGTCACGAGAACGAACGGATTCAACGGGTTACCACAAATGAGCACTGCGGCCATGACCGCTCCAAGAATCAAAATACCACCCATCGTCGGAGTTCCGGCTTTTCCGCCGTGCAACTCGGCAAGCTTGTGAACTTCGTCCGCAGTGCGAATTGGCTGCCCGACCTTCAGCGAAATCAACTTACGAATCACTCGGGGAGCAAAGGCCAGAGTCAGACCAAAGGAGATCACCGCCGCCATTCCGGCCCGTACCGTAATGTATCCCAGAAGTCGTAGGACCGAAAATGTCTCGGCCCAGGCTTCGCCAGCCACATGAGCCTCGCTCCATATTTTAAAGATCCAGTATAGCATTTCTTATGAGGGAAAAGATTGATTCATCACTCGTTCCATGGCGGCCATGCGGCTCCCTTTGAAGAGAACAAGGTCACCTGAGCGGGTGTTTGCCGAAAGCCACTCCGATGCGCTCTCGGGTTTTGAAAATTGATGAGCTTCGCCACCGGCCTCACGAGCGCCATCGCTCATTCCAACCGCGTCATCACCAACTGCCACGAGGCACAAGTCTCGCTCTGCGGCGAGACGACCAACACGTTGATAGGCTGCCTTGGCATAACTTCCGAGTTCCGCCATGATACCTAGGGCGGCAATGCGACGTCCGCTCCCGGGCAGCGAAGCTAAAGTTTCCAAAGCCGCAATTACCGACTCGGGGTTGGCATTGTAAGTATCATCGATCACAGAAATACCGCGACAATCAAATTGGCGTAGACGACCACTGGTCAACCCAGCTTCCGAGAGACCGGCCGAGATTTCTTCCAACGACAAGCCCAAAACCCATCCCGCTCCGGCAGCCAACAAAGCATTGCTCACCATGTGCCGACCCGGCACGGAGATCGACGTCGCGAAACGACCAACTCCCTCGATGATCAACTCAAATTGAGAACCATTGGCACCCGGAACAATATTCTCGGCACGAACGGGTGAATCATCACCACCGACCACGATGACCTTTCCTTCGGTCTCTTTGCGGTATTGTTCGACAAAATCACAGTCCGCAGGCACCAGTAAAATCCCTTCCGAAGTCAAAGCGCGGGCAAGTGTTCCCTTTTCAATCGCAATCGCTTCGCGACTTCCGAGATTCTCAATGTGAGCCGTGCCCACATTCGTGATGATACTGATATCAGGACGCCCAATTTCACAAAGCCGCTCAAGCTCCCCGGAATGATTCATCCCCATTTCGAAGATCCCTGCCTCATCGTCTCCTTCCGTGGCAAGAATAGTGAGAGGTAGTCCGATGTGGTTGTTCAAATTCCCTTGGGTGGCATTCACCTTCAACTTCTGACTCAATACCGAACGAGTGAAGTCCTTGGTCGACGTCTTGCCATTGGAGCCAGAAATCGCGACCACTCGAAAAGACAGACCACGGCGATACCACTCCGCCAGACGCTGAAGTCCGGCTAAGGTATCATCCACGAGAATCACAGGAACTCCCTCGGGAAGGTTGTCTCCATTTTCCACCAAAAGCGCACCCGCTCCGCCTTCAACCGCTTGCTGTAAAAAATTGTGAGCATCGAAGTTTTCACCCTTTAATGCAACGAAGAGCGAGCCCTTCTGAATGGATCGGGTATCCGTCGAGACTCCGTTTGTGACGATGAAGTCCCCTCTCCCTTGCTGAAGGAAGCCATTCATCGCGGATGCGAGTTGCTGGACGGAGTATTCGTTCATTCTCCCGAAAACTCTCCTTTCTCTTCATCGGGCGATCGATTCCGGGCTTTGCGCTCCCGTTCCTCTTCACGGAGAAGAAACTCAGCTTCCATTTTCTTACGCTTCACTTCGAGCGCCTCACGAGCTTCATCGCGATCATCAAACTTTTGACGATAGCCATGAATCTCCTGATAGGTTTCGTGCCCCTTTCCTGCAATCAAGATGATGTCCTGTGGTAGGGAAATTTCGATCGCGAGCTGAATCGCTTCGCGGCGGTTCTTCACCGTTTCGAATCGCACTCCCTGCATTCCCGCTTTGATCTCATCCATGATGGCATCCGGATCTTCGCTGCGAGGATTGTCTGAGGTCACAATGCAAATATCGCTCCCCTTGGCTGCCGCCGCCCCCATAATGGGACGTTTGGTTCTGTCGCGATCACCGCCGCAACCAAAGACCGTAATCAAGCGGCTTGGGTTAAGTTCACGCAGGGTGGCGCAGGCCTTCTCCAAAGCATCCGGAGTGTGAGCGTAATCGACATAGACTGATACCCGGTCGCCACCAACAAACTCCATGCGTCCGGGTGTTTGAGCCACTTCAGCGAGCAACTTAATACCATCACGCAGATGAATTCCAACCGCCGAAACAGCGGCCAGAGCCGCGAGGCCATTCATGATATTGAAACGTCCCACGACGGGAATACGAACAAGGTAGCTTTTCCCCTTTGCTGCGAGAGCGAATTGTTGACCACGGGTATTGAGAATCACTTCGCTGGCCCGGAAATCGGCATTGGCTCCAAAACCAAAGGTGATTACCTTCAAGCGTCCTTTAAATTCCGCGGCAAGCTTTTCACCTGCCGGATCATCAACATTGATCACCGCAACTCCGTCGCCCCCATCAGCGACCATCCCTTCGAAGAGAATCTTCTTGGCATCGTAATAAGACGCCATCGTCCCATGGTAATCCAGATGGTCTTGGGTTAAATTCATAAAGACTCCAACACCGAAAGGAATTCCTTCACAACGCCCCTGCTCTAGTCCATGCGACGAGGTTTCCATCACTACGGCACGGCACTTGTTTGTCTTCATTAGACCCAAAGTCTCCTGAAGCTCAATCGCGCCCGGAGTGGTGTGAGTTGCGTCGCGAAAACCGCTACCATCCTGAATCTTCACCGTGCTCAACATTCCGGTCTTCACCATGGCTCTCTCAAGCAAGGAATGAATGAAGTAGGTCACGGTTGTTTTCCCGTTCGTTCCGGTTACTCCAATCATCTTCATCGACTCTCCGGGATCACCGGCATGGCGGGCCGCAAGGCGTCCCAGAACTTTACGGGTATCAGGAACCTGAATCCAAAGACCCTGATAGTCAGCCGGTCCTTTTCGCTGGGCAATAATCGCCGCAGGCTTGGTTTTGATCACTTCATCGAGATAATCATGACCGTCGACCGTGGTGCCCCGGACCGCAACAAATACCGACCCCTCATCCACCCTACCGCTATGGTTCGTGATGCTCCCAACAGGAACATCCTCGATGCGCAAGCCCTTGGCCTCCGGCAGAATTTCGAGAAGTGACGAAAGTGAAATCATTAACTATCTAGTGAGATCGGCGAGTTCTTCATCGATCGGCTCGGTCGGAGCGATATTCATTTGTTCAATAACGCGTTTTGCGACCTTGGAAAAAACAGGAGCCGCAACCGTGCCGCCGCCAATTCGAAAATCTTCCTCCACATCCATCGGCGCTTTCGGCTCATCGATGGTCACAATGCAGACGAATTTCGGATCTTGAATAGGAGCAATGCCCGCAAAGGTCAGGAACTTTTTATTCCTGTCGTAAAATTTATTCACGTTATCCCACTTCCAGGCCGTCCCGGTTTTTCCTCCGACCCGATGGCCAGGAACTGCGGCATTCTTTCCGGTCCCATCAAGAACAACCTGTTCTAGGGAAAGGCACATTCCCTTCGATGTTTGCTCCTTCATTACCCGACGAATTTTAGTCACCGGGGTTTGCTCCACCACGATTCCGTTGTTCGCGATCACCGAGTCCACCAAACGCGGCTTCATGAGGTGCCCTCCGTTTGCAGCCGCCGAATATGCCATCGCCAACTGAATCGGTGAGACACTCACGCCATACCCAAAGGTCGCTTGCGCGAAATTCTGCATATTCGACGAATCGGTATGACTTCCCCGGGCTTCCCATCCCACCGGGATTCCCGTGCGCTGACAGAACCCATAATTTTTCAAATATTCATAGAAAACATCGCGCCCGGCAATTTCAGCAAAGCAAAATACCCCGGGGTTACTCGACTTCATCATGACCTTATCAAATGAAAGATCTCCATATGCATGATGATCGTTTATTTTCACTCTCCCTCGGGTGATGTGTCCCCACCCGCAATAAACTTCGGTGTTTCGATTCACGAGACCCGAGTCCAATGCTGCCGTCATCGCAACAAGCTTCATTACCGAACCGGCTTCATAGCTGCCTTCAACGGGAAAATTCATACTCGCACCGTTCTTGGAAAAGTTTTTACGATCGTTTAGGTCGTAGTAAGGACGACTTGCCATCGCCAGAATATCTCCCGTATGAGGGTCGGTGATAATGATCGAACCACGATCCGCATTGTATTTCTTTAAGGCCTCTTCTAGCTCAACCTCAACGATGGCTTGAAGCCCCATATCGAGGGTGAGACGTATGTGTTTTCCCAGCTTCGGTGGGCGCACTGCCGATGATTCAGTCAGCATCACGAGTCCATTTGCATCTCGTTTGAGTTGGCGCTCGCCATCTCGACCAGAAAGAAGTTCGTTGTAAGACTTTTCGATACCCGCCCTGCCAATGCCTTCGTAATCCACAAAGCCCACAAGGTGCGGAGCCAAAGTAGACATGGTATAGTGGCGCTTCTGTGACCGCTCGAATGAAAACCCCTGAATGCTACGAAGCTGTAGTTCGTCCTCGAGTTCGCGAACCAAATCCTCGGGAATATCTTTCTCTATAGCGAACCAATCTTTATTCGCATTATGAACTAGGACATTATTTCGAAGCCGGGCTGGAGGTATTTGTAATTCCCGCCCGATCACTTCGGAGGCATACTCGAGGTGTTCCGCGATCACTTCCTCACGGCTCATTTTTGATACTCTCTCCTGCTTGATCTTCCGGAGCAATTCGCGGCGCTCCTTCTCAGTCAGCTTTTTCCACCCCAAGGTCTGACTGGCAAAACGATGCGTCACCGCCTTGGTCAAGTTGTCGCTGTGATTTAGATGATTACGATCTACGACCAGAGCAGCGACCGGAAAATTTTGAGCGAGGACATGGTCATGACGATCCACGATCCGTCCGCGACTGGCCGGAATCACCCTCCAATCTTCAAAACGGGAAACCTGCGCTTTGTCCGACATTCTCCGATCCCAAACCTGAAGCGTAATCAGCCTGACCGATAACGCACTGAGCCCGGTCACCAAGACCAGGCACACAATCAACGCTCTAATTTTTACGGCGATATCCATAGTTGCTAACGACTCACTACCGCGTCGCCAGGTGGGGTTTCTTGATCATGCGGATTAATGAATTCGACAACTCCGGTTCCGATTGGAACCAGATCGGATTGTCGCTCAGCCAATTCAGCCCGAAGATTATATACCCCGAGAATACGGCTGATGTCTGACTGATAAAAGGTGATCGCCACACGATGCTCCTCCATGCGCTGCTGAACCTTGGTGATATCGCGCCGGGCTGTGACTTGCTTGTTCTTCAACAGAACATAGCCAATTCCTCCAGTCGCCACAATGGCTCCCGCAACAAACAGAAGAATCAACATTGGGAGTCCGATATTAGAGGTCTTCTTTTTCCGGTTCATGGCAATGAGGTAGGTAAGATTTTTTCAACAACCCGCAAACGTGAGCTGCGGGAGCGTGGGTTTCGTTTAATTTCAGCTCCTTCGGGAGCCACTCCCTTGCGGGTGATCAGGCGATAACGAAGATCGGGATTGGGACGGGCAGCCGGCCACTCGGGGCGGTCGATCTCTTCCCTGGAAGCATGGCGGAAGGTCTGCTTCACAATACGATCTTCAAGACTGTGGAAAGTGATGATGGCCAAACGTCCGCCCGGCTTGAGCAGGTCGGCAGCGGAATCAAGAAAGCGACGAAGCTCCCCGAGTTCGTCATTCACCGCCATGCGCAGGGCCTGAAAGACCTTGGTAGCAGGATGAGTGCGGCCGCGACGACCGAGAAGCTTTTCAATACCGTCCGCCAATTGCAGAGTCGTTTCGAAAGGAGTTTTACTGCGTTCCTGAATGATCCAGGCTGCGATCTTGCGCGATGCCTTCTCCTCCCCGAGCTCGAAGAAGATTTTCAGCAGGTCAGGCTCGCTCCATTCGTTCACCAAATCAGCGGCAGCCACTTCACTCTCTCCCATCCTCATGTCCAGTGGGCCATCGAAGCGAAAAGAAAAGCCACGCTGCGCTTCGTCCAACTGAAACGACGAGACCCCGAGATCGAGAAGAATGCCATCGAGCTGCCCCCACTTCCCCTCTTCGGAAAGACGCGACATTTCACTGAAACGTCCTGCCACCGCCTCGAAACGATCACCAAAGCGGGAAAGGCGTTCGGAGGCATATTTGCGGGCATCGGCATCACGGTCGACACCTTTGACGCAGCTGCCCTTTTCAAGAAGAGCCTCGGTATGCCCTCCCCCTCCAAGTGTTCCGTCGGCAAAAAGCTTCCCTTCGGCGGGAGCGAGATACTCCACGACCTTATTGAGCAAAATAGATTCATGATAGAAGGGCATCCCGCCCTCCGGCGGGATGCCCTTCATCAAGAGAGTTGAATTCCCCACTTCCGGCTCCCCCAAGGTAGGCAGGGGCCAAGTGTTGAAGCTGCGAGGCCACCAAAAGTCAGGAAGCGCCGGAACATGCAGGGTATTCAACATCAAATTTAGGTTAGGAAAGGTTCAGGACATCGTTGATCATGGAGTTCTCCTCCCGCTCTTTGGCTTCTGCTGTCTCAAGTGTCGTAGCGTTCTCAGGAGTAAAGATTTCAAACGAATCGCCACGCCCAATCAGGGTGACCGTGCCGGGCAAAGTCATGCCATGGGCCTCAGCGAGAGCTTTGGGGATGGTCAATTTACCCTGGGCGCTGACATTTCCCTCAACCGTGGCTCCAAAAAGCATGTTTTTGGCCTGATCCCTCAGGCGGGGTGTCGAACCAGGCAATCCCTCGATATCTTCCAGCTTTTTCGCGAAGGCTCCCTGAGTCAGGGCTCGCAGCCCCGGAACCCCAAACACCTTAACCTTAACGAGGTAGAAGCTTTCCTCAGCAGGCGGACGCCAGTCTACCGGAAGGGAAATCCTACCCTTGGTATCCAGTTGCCGGTCCAAGGGACCGAAGCGTAAATGGCGAAAAATTGACATAAAACGAATCCAGCAGTGCTGAAAACGCCACGAAAGTGCACTGAGCGCCACCAGAAAGCAACTCGAAAAGGCAAAATATACAGATCTCCAAACTGCCTCCCCTTGCACGGATTAGCTCGGAAGACAATTACTCAGGATTGCTTTAATTTTAAATGTTCATTACTAGTCTGCACTTTCTCCACTCTCACAATTAAATTACCTGAAAGGACTCTCACCCGAATCAAGTTTACTTGGGTTACATGGCCCAAAATAATCGTCGCGAATTTTTGAAACTCTCCGGCCTCGCCGCTGGAGCCACCCTCGGAGCCCCAGCCATCGTTCGGGGCCAGAATCTCAACTCCCGTCTCCAGATCGGCTGTATCGGTGTCGCAGGCAAAGGAAAGAGTGATACTCTCAATACCGCGAAATGCGGCGGAAAGATCGTCGGTCTCTGTGATGTTGACCAAAAGAGGCTCGATCCGATGGCCAAGACGTTCCCCGACGCCCAGAAATACTCTGATTTTCGGGAGATGCTCACGAAAATGGGCGATCAGATCGACGGTGTCACCATCTCGACACCTGATCACGTCCACGGAGTGGCCGGGATTATGGCGATGCAAATGGGCAAGCACATCTACTGCCAAAAGCCCCTTACCCAAACCGTGTGGGAATCCCGCATGATGCGAAATCTTGCCCGCGACAAGAAACTCGCCACCCAAATGGGCAACCAGGGCAGTGCCGAGAGCGGCCTCCGACGCTCGGTGGAGCTCATCCAGTCCGGCGTGATCGGAAATCCGCTTGAACTCCACGTCTGGACCAACCGCCCGGTTTGGCCGCAAGGATTAGAGCGCCCCGACAAAAGCGACCCAATCCCTGACACCTTGAACTGGGATTCCTGGATTGGGCCGGCCCAAATGCGTCCTTACGTCAACGGCCTCTACCATGACTTCAAATGGCGCGGCTGGGCCGATTTCGGCACCGGAGCCCTCGGTGACATGGCCTGTCACACCGTCAACATGCCCTTCCGCGCGCTCAAGCTAGGCTACCCGACTAAGATCGAATGCGAAATGTCGTCGCGCATTTATGACGAAACCTACCCTCTCACTTCTCGAGTCCGCTTTGACTTCCCCGAGCGCGAAGGGCTTCCTCCGCTCAAATTCTGGTGGTACGAAGGAAACCCCAAAAACAACTTCACCCCCATCCGCCCCTACCCCGATCTCGTCTCTGACATTGTCAACCTCCGCGGCGGAAAACTCCCCGCCAGCGGCGCGCTCATCATTGGCGAAAAGGGACAACTATTTTCACAAGATGACTACGGCCGCAGCTTCTTTGTCAAACTGAAGGGAGAAAAAGAATTCACCCAAGGCGACAAGCACGAAGCCTGTCAGGGAGTCCCGCAAACGATCGATCGCTCTCCAGGTCACCACGAGGAATGGATTGAAATGATGAAGGGCGGAAAGCCGGCCTACTCGAATTTCGAAATCGCGGCATATCTCAACGAAGTCATTCTCTTGGGCACCATCGCCCAACAAATCGGTGAAGGAAGTCCCATCGACTGGGACGGCCCGAACATGAAGTCCACCAACAACAAGCTGGCCTCAAGCCTGGTGAAGCGCAACTACCGCGACGGCTGGGCTCCCAAAATCTGATCTTCAACAGAATCCTCGACGCGCAGTGACAGAATTGTCACACTGACGCAGTGACAGAAAACGCCGGTCTTACTGTTCACTTCGACCCAGTGAGTCACAAAATTCTGATCGTCGAAGATGAAGTCGATATCGCCACGTTGGTTACATTCAACCTTCAACGGGCGGGCTACGCCGTGGACATGGTTCACGACGGACTAGAGGGACTCGAGAAAATCCTCAAGGATCAGCCTGACCTCGTTGTCCTCGACCTCATGCTTCCCGGCATGGATGGCTTCTCTATCCTAAAGGAAATGCAACGAGACTCCCGGGCCAATCAAATTCCGGTCCTGATGTTGACCGCCAAGAGTCAAACCGACGACCGAATCCGCGGCCTGGAATCTGGCGTCGATGATTATCTGACAAAGCCCTTTAGCCCCAAGGAGCTCATCCTCCGGGTTCAGGCCATCCTCAAAAGAAATCAAGCGACACCTGGCTCCGTCATTTTCTCATTCGGCCCCTTCCGCTTCGATAAAAACAACCTCACTTTTTATCTCAACGAAGAACCTCTTCAGTTGACCTCCACTGAGTTCAAACTCCTCCTCTATCTCTGCCAACGGGCCGGTCAACCCCAGGACCGGAACGATTTACTCAAGGTCGTCTGGGGTTATAACGATGATGTGCATAGCCGCACTCTCGACACTCATATGAAACGTCTCCGACAAAAACTCGGAGACGAAGCCTCATTCATTGAAACGGTGCGCGGGATAGGCTATCTCGTCAGGGAAATTGAATGACTTATTTTCTCATCGCTCTTACTTGCATCCTTGTCTATGCGCTCGCCTCCTCCATTTCCCGGAATCGGAATGAGCGCAAATTACATGAGATCGCCAAACAACAACTCAAAGAAAACTATGAGAATGTTGCCGAACGCCACGAACATGAATTCGCGCGCTTGCTCGACGCCCTTCCCGACCCATTCATTTCAATCAATGAAGAAGGCCGGATCATCCGGCACAACCGACCGGTCGCAGAGTTATTTCAAGGTCGTGAAATCCTCGACCGCAGCTTCCAGCAAGTCCTGCTTGACCCATCTCTCATCGCTGAAATCGATAAGGCCATGCAAAATGCCTGTGCCATTTCCACTACCTTGTCCTTCCCGCCAAGCGCTCCCTTCTCGGTCGATTCGCAAGGCAAGGACTCACACTGGAAAATTGATCTCCGACCCCTCTCCTTAAATCGAGACACTCTGGAAATTCAACTCATCATGCGGGACATCACTGCCGAAGTACAAACCGACCAAATCCGAAAGGATTTCGTCGCAAATGCTTCTCATGAACTCCGCACTCCCCTCTCGATCATCGCCGGGTATCTGGAAAACCTCACCGAAAAAAATGGGCTAGACAACAAGGAGATCGCGAAAAAAATGCTCTCCACAATGGACCGGCACGTCGTCCGCATCAACCGTATCGTTGAAGACATGCTCGTCATTTCCAAACTGGAATCCAACGAAAGGACTCCGCTAAAGGTGGAATCGTTCAATCTCGCAACCTGCGTTCGTGATGTCGTCGAACGTCTCGATCTCCTGATCGAAAAACAGAACGCCAAAGTCAGTGTCGAGGTGCCGGAGACCACCCTCACCGGAGATCGGTTTTATTGGACGCAAATCTTATTTAATCTGGTCGAAAATGCCCTTAAGCAAAATGCTTCCACAAGCGTAGAGGTGAAAATCGCGGCCGAGCGAAAGGAGAAGACAGGGCCAATCGTTGTCTCGGTCTCGGACAACGGCATCGGAATCCCCAGCGCAGACCTTCCGTTTATCTTCAAACGCTTTTTCCGGGTGGAGAAGCATCATTCGCAAAACCAAGTCAAAGGAACCGGATTGGGACTCTCTATCGTCAAACGTGCCGTCGAAGCACATGGCGGAACCATCGAGGCAACTTCTATTCCGGGAACCGAGACCACTTTCACGATGACCATCCCCTCGGGGCCCATTGGCTAAGTGTGCCGAATATCCTCGGCCGAGGATATAAAGACAACATCCTCGGCGATATTCACCGCGAGGTCTCCGATTCGTTCCAGACTCCGGGAAATGAAAATAATATTCAGGAGCGGCTCTGTTTCTTTGGCCCCGCCCGCTATTTGCGCGCTCAATGATTTCCCAAGAGACTTATGAAGATCGTCGACCTTTTGGTCCATCTGAATCACTTTCATCGCCGCCTCCTCATCAACATCGGAATAGACAGTTAATGCTGACGAGACAATCTTCTGCACTTCCCGAAAGAGCGGGTCGATGAGACGCACCTCAGTAACCGCCCCCGCTTTGAGAATCTTACGTGAACGCTTTGCAATCGTCACGGCGTGATCCCCTATTCGCTCGAGGCTCCGGCAAATGTTGATCGACGACAATACATGTCTCAAATCCGAAGCAACAGGATTGAATCGAAGCAGAATCGACATCCCTTGTTCATCGATTCTCTTCTCCTGAGTATCGATAGCTTCATCGTCATCAATCACATCGTAACATTGATCGAGATTGCCCTCGAGCAAGCCCGCGACAGATTTTTCCAGAGCATCGAGAGCGGCCCCACCCATTTGCACCACACTGTCTTTAAGCGCGCTGAGATCGGAGTCGTAGTTTTTAAGAATATGAGCTGACATAATTTGTAATCTCCTATCCGAAGCGACCACTCACGTAGTCCTCCGTTTGTTTTCTGGTGGGATTGCCGAAAACCTTGGAAGTATCGTCATACTCGATCAGCTCACCCAGATAAAAGAAAGCAGTGCGGTCAGAGACACGGGTGGCCTGCTGCATGTTGTGGGTCACGATGACAATGGTGAAGTCCTCCTGAAGCTCTGCGATCAATTCCTCAATCCGCGCTGTCGCAATCGGGTCGAGAGCCGAACACGGCTCGTCCATCAGAACAATCTGAGGCTTCACCGCAATGGTGCGCGCAATACACAGACGTTGCTGCTGCCCTCCGGACAAGCCCAGAGCACTCGAATCAAGTCGATCCTTCACTTCATCCCAAAGAGCAGATTTATTGAGTGATTCTTCCACTGCTTCATCGAGAACACTCTTATTTTTAATCCCTTGAACGCGCAGTCCATAGGCCACATTTTCGTAGATCGACTTGGGGAAAGGGTTGTATTTCTGGAAGACCATGCCGACATGCTTTCGCAATTCGATCGCTTCCACATCGGGTGCATTGATATCCTGACCCAGAATCGAAATACTCCCCCCGGTCACTTTGGCCGTATCGACCAAGTCGTTCATTCGGTTGAGACAACGCAAGAGAGTCGACTTGCCGCAACCCGAGGGCCCGATGAAGGCTGTCACTTTGCCGGCAGGAATCTCAAGCGAGATATCCCGAAGGGTATTGGTACTCCCCATATCGTAACTGAAGCTCAGATTATCGATGGAAATAATAGGCTCGTTCGATGCCACTTCGGGGGCATCGGCAGAATCAAGAGTGCTTGAAGAATCGTTCATCAGAAATAATTAGTGGGTTACCACTTCAACTTGTTGCGGTAGCGAGCCCGCAAGACCACGGAGGTCATTGCGAAGCCGACGACTAAAAGAAGGAAAACAAATACCGAACCGTAGCGCATGTCGTTAATTGCTTCGTGGGCCGGCAACCTCGCCGAGACCGTGTAGATGTGATACGGAAGCGCCTGAACAGACTGGGTCAACAGATCGGAAAACCAAAAGACTCC
>JAAEZT010000010.1:92894-118244 GCA_018222765.1 bacterium
AGACGGATCGCACCCACAAGCTTTCCCTTTTTAGCGTATTCGCTGAGATAAATCGCTGCAGCCACTCCAATAAATAAAGAGACAACCATACAGACCACGACGAGAAGAGCGGTTCCTACCAGTGGACCGGCAATTCCTCCCCCGGAATAAGAAAAGGTATGCTCATCATTGATCGTAGCATCAGGATTCTCCTCTTTGTAAACGGTAAAGTCCGTTTGATCCATCCGAATCAACTCCCCTGCTCCATTGGTAAATTCAACCAAGGTCTGGGGACTCTCGGTAAAGAACTTGGTATTGATGAAGGGCGCTTCCGAGGTGAAGAGAACCGGCGCTCCATCGTAGGTGATCTTTCCAAAAATAAAGAGAGCGCAGGCCAAGACGAAATAGGTAAAGGCTGCGAAAATCACCGTGCCGATACGGTCCTTCACCTTGCGCTTCGAGGAAGTCGCCTGAAAGGGGTTTGTCGATGGCGTTTCTTCAGGCATGTCCGAGACGTTTAATAATTCTTTGTGCTGCGACGTTGATCATCAGCGAGATGGTAAAGAGCACGAGTCCCACCAGGAAGAGCGCGCGGAAATGCAGCGTGCCCGCTGAGACCTCGCCCATTTCCTGAGCAATAATTCCCGTCATGGTATGGGCCGGTTGCGCAATGACGCCCAAGCCTTCTCCGAAGTCAGGAATGGCGATCTTATTTCCCGCCACCAGCAAGACCACCATGGTCTCTCCGATGATCCGGCCGAGACCGAGGAGAACGGCGGCCAGGATTCCAGAAATCGCCGTTGGCACGACGACCTTGGTGACGGTTTGGAGCTTCGAGGCTCCCAAGGCCAAGGAGGCCTCCGAGTATGAACGGGGCACGTTATTCAAGGCATCCTCACAAAGAGTGAAGATTGTCGGCACGGCCATGAGGGCGAGAAGAAGACCGGCATTGAGGATATTCAGTCGCTCTTGCATTGGGAAGCCGGGCACCCAGGAGAGAGCTCCGATTTGACTCAACTCACGCAGCCCTTCGCCGAGCACCATGATGCCGAAGAATCCCAGCACCACCGAGGGAATGGCTTGAATCATTTCAATCGCCGGCTTGATGAAGGTCTGCTCGTAGCGTGATGCCAGGCGATTCACGTAAATGGCCGCTCCAATTGAAAACGGAATGGCCACGGCCAAAGCAATCAAGGAAATGAGCAGCGAGCCAGTAATCAAGGGTAGAAGACCATAAAAATCATGCCAGGAACTATTGGTCACCCAATCCCGACCGAAGAAAAACTTCATCGTAGAACCCCAGAAACCCAAGGGAGCATCCCACTTCCACTGCGAGGCCTCTTCGACACTTTCGTCTAGCTTCTCGATAAAATCCGGAGTGCGTTCCTTGACGCCGACGATCAATTCGGCGGCGGGTTCGGATTTAAAATCAGAGGGCAATTTCGCCACCGCTGCTGCCAGCTTTTCCTTCAACTCATTCGCGGCGGATTCGTGTGCCTCAAAGCTTTCTCCAAAAGCCGCGGTTTTCTCGGCAAAAGGGAAACTTTCCCGAATAACAATCTTCTCGGCCTCGGCAACGGCGGCTATCCGCTCTTCCTCGGTTGCCAGCTTTTTCGAGCCTTCCAGAATGGCCGCCTTCCGGGCCGCCGCGCTCATATCCTCGACGGCCTCTTTCTTAATCTGGGACGCTTCGGCAACGAGCTTATTTTTGAGATCCTTAAGGGTATTTCCAGCCGAGCCCAACTCGATTCTGGCGGCATCAAATGCAGACATTCCTGCTGCCATCTCGGCCTTGGCCTTGGCGACAAATGGCGTGGGGTCTCCTTCAACCGGGTCCCAGTCTACCATCGATTCTTTTAAAGCTTCCCACTGGTCGTCGTGCCCTTCCAAACGCCCAAACGAGTCGACCTCTTTGCGATCCAAGCCGGCAATCGTTTCCCGGGCAAAGGCCTTCCATTTTTCTTGGGCCTTCTTGTAGGCTGCGGCGATCTCAGGATCGTCCGGCTCGTCTTCAAAATCATCCAGCGCATCCTCCAGCTCACCAATCAAATCGTCACCCTCGTCTTCGAGAGCGTCCATGATCCCTCCCGAGGAATCAACAACTCCTCGCTGCGCTCCGTATCCGGCATCGAGTTCCTGATAGTATGCCTGGTTGGTTGCGCTCACCAGGATGGTGTATTCATCGACCTCCTTAATCAAGTGGCCCACATACTCCTGTCCGGTCTTCCGATAAAGTTCCAGATCGCGATGATGCTGCGGGAAAAACATGACCGCTTCCTTCACCAAAAAGGCGCAAATCAGGAAGAGAATCACGATGGACAGAGCCGCGTTTCCGCCGAAGAAGCCACGAATCCATCCCTGTAAATTGACGCCTAAAAACCGTCGTCCCTTTCTTTGAAAATGCTTCGCCATTGAAATCTGGTGTGTGCCGCAGTCGCGACATGGCAATCAATAAGAAGGCGCACCTGCTTTCGCAGATGCGCCTCTCGTGACAGTTTTGTCACAATTGCATTTTTTGGCCTCAAATCTTAAATTCCAGCACCACCAAGTTCTTACTCCCCCACAGGAATAAAGCCCACCTTCTCAATCACTTCAGCGGCTTCCTTGGACTTGATGGCCCAGTCGATGAACTTTTTCACTTCACCCTTGGGATCGCCCACGGTGTAGTAGTAGAGCTTACGGGAAAGCGGGTAGTCAGCCTTGTTGCGTGGCTTGGGAGCTTCTCCGTCAACTTTCACCGCGCGAAGACCGTCTTTACCGGCGTATGCCAATCCGACGTAGCCGATGCCATTAGGGTTACTGGCAACCTCAGCAGCAATCTGCTCGTTTCCAGCCATTTTCTGGGAAGAGGAAGAGTAGTCACGCTTGGCCATCGCCATTTTCTGGAAGGTTTTGTAAGTTCCAGAGCTGGTGTTGCGGGTATAAGCGGAAATCTTACCGGGCTTGCCACCGACTTCGCTCCAGTTCTTGATGTCGCCAGTGAAGATTCCTTCAACCTGCTTCAGGGAAAGGTCACGAACTCCGTTATCCTTATTGATGACAACTGCGATCATGTCCCAAGCAGCCACGTGCTCAGCGAGCGCCTTGCCTTTGGCGATGAAGTTGTTCTTCTCCTCTTCCTTCACGTCACGGCTGGACATTCCGATATCAGCAGTTCCGGCGATGAGGTTGGTGAATGCCTGGGAAGATCCTTCGGCAGCGATTTCAAAGTCAGTCTTATTTCCGGCGGCCACGTAGGCTTCCTTAAGTTGAGGAACCATCTTGGCTCCCAGGGTGTCAGATCCCTTGATCACGATTTTGTCTTGAGCCAGAGTAGATCCGGTAATCATTGTTCCGAGAGTAATCAACGCAGTGTATTTCATTGTCTTTTCTTTTTTGTTTGAAGTCGTTCAGTGACGACACCGCCACATTAGCCCGATCCGACCGTTCGCATAACGATGGCGTGTGACTGTTTTGTCACTTTGGAAATTCACCCTCCCAAAAAAGAAACGAGCACCTCTTTCGAGGTGCCCGTTTTATAAAAAATGGATGTTAGAAGGAGATCCTAGAAATACATCCGTGCTGCCAACCAGAGGGTGGTAGCGTCTGTATCAGCGTCTCCGCCATCAACAGTTTCGAACTCCACTCCAGTCATCAACTTGGCATTGTGACCGCACACGAAGTAATTCAAACCACCATAAATGGAGTGATGCTCATCGCCACGAGGAATATTGACTCCATCCAACCCGGCAGCATTCCGGGTATTCCGGCTCTGCGGGCGAAGAAGGTCAGCACCGCTGGAGCGTGCCCACTGGTAGCGAACAACAGCTTCAAGCTTGTCTTCGATCAACTCTTTGGAAGGCATGATCACAATCCCGTAGACATTGTCTCCGGCATGGGTCTCACCGTAAGTGGCATTAGTGAAGAGATCAAAGCCGCCGACTTCAGTTTCGAAGGTTGCCGAAGACGCCCATTCGTAATCGATCACTTCACTTTCCTCTGCAGTTGCGTCGTTGATGAGAAGGTCAAGCGTAACGTCGCCCTCTCCCGCTTCAAAAGCCAAGCTTCCGTAGTAAGCGATTCCACCATTCCATTGCCCAAAGGTCTCTGGATCTCCATCAACCGTGAAGACACCCAAAGTGAAATCAACGTCACTTCTCTCAGCCTCGATGAGGACTCCAGTTGCACGATCAGGGGCATAGAAGTTGTTGATCAGCGAGCGCTCAACCGTTTTGATTTTCTTGGAAGATTCATGCTCTTCTCCTCCAAAAGCGACCTTGTAACGACCGTATCCGACTGTCACATCTTCAAATCCCGCAACATCTCCAATGTCGTATTCCAGATTCAACTCATCAAAACCGCTGTAACGAATACTGGTGCTACGAAACCCTCCGTTCTCGAAGTTTGCACGGGCTTTCAATTGGAATCCGTTGAGGAATTTCACGGAAGTTCCGAAGCGAAGGCGACGAAGCTCGTCACCTTCCTCATGAAAGTCAGTGCCTCCAGTTTCTCCGTCCGTGTGGCCCCACTGCTGGTGCGCACGCCCGAAGAACTTAACCTCCTGAATGAAGGGGTTCTCCTTGTCTTTATAGACGGTGCCGATGTTCTTCAGTGTATCGCACCAATCCCCGCAAGGCTCGGGTTCGGATACGGGGATCACGGTCACGTCGCCTGCGAAGGCTCCTGAGGTAGCGGCAACAAAGCCAGCTCCGATTGCTTGAATCAATTTGTGTTTCATTTGTGTATTGGGTCACATTTCTGCCAAAGATTCCCTCGGCAGGGTGACGATAAAGACACATTCCACACAAATCTCCAAATCCTAATTGTGACGGCTTTGTCACAGTTTCTTATAATAAAGGCCTATTGAGTATATTTCAGCATCAAATTTAAATTATGACGAAGGGCTCCAGCCAGGTCCGCACTACCGTAATCCTTAGTAAATAAGCGACTCACGAGATCCCGCTTCCCAGCCAGATCCGATTTGGCCAACTTCCCCAGCTCGGTATCGAGCCCCTTAAAAAGGTCGTTAACTAGCTGCGTGGTAGGGGTATTCCAGGGTGTGGGATCTTCCACAGGAGCCTCACCTTCGCCCTTCGTAGGGAGCGGTGGCCGGGTAATCATCCCCGTCGTAATCTGTTGGCCTTTCACGACCACTCTCAATTGCCCCGTCAGCAGGATCCCGGTTGGGCTAAAGGCCAGCTCAATGTACGAGGTCGTCAATTTGCCAATCCGAGGCGCATGTTCGACTCTCGTTGAAACGAAGATTCCTCCTCCGGGAGTAGGACTAATGGTAGGGCGATGGGTTCGATAGGCGTGATTATCGATCGTGTAGGATGCCGTGCGGTTCTTTCGCCATCCGTTGAGAGATTGCCCGAAGGACTCGATGTCAAATTGAACCGCAGAAGTCGGAAGAAACAATACGATTGAGGTAAATGCGGAAACTATCAGTGTTTTGATCATGATTTTGTTGGTTGGTTAAAATGCAAAGCGAGCCCAGGTATTCCATCCCCAGGAATCAAAATCGCTCCGACCGACAACTCCGGACAGATTGCGATATTCGAGACCAGTGCCCAAAAGAAGATTGTCTTCGAAGACATGGAAATTGAGTCCGCCATAAATCGAATGTAATTCGCTGGCCGAGGTAGAAGCGGGCGAGCCAAATGGCCCCAGAGCATCCGTCCCTGTTCCGGGCACTCCCCACCCGACGAGGACTCCCCCATCCTCACGAGAGTTCGCGTAGTGGTATCGCCCGACCAATCGCACTGCATCCTCAACGAGCCAGTATCCTCCCGCTGCGGTCACTCCCCATGCCGTTTGATCATCTCCTTCCGCTAAAAGAAAATCAGAATAGAAATCAAAGTTCCCGGCGCTGATCTGCATCCCTGTCGCCAACAAATGACTGTATGCCATCGGTATGGTCTCACTGTCATTGCCGTCAAAATTATAAATATAATCCAGATGCCAACGCTGAAATCTAGGCGTCACGATTTCCTCGCCACCACTTCCATTAAAACTCGAAGCGACACTGACATACAAATAGCCATCCCCAGCAATCCCCGGGATATCCCTCCTGGCATCACCACTGAACCAACCACCCTTCCATTCAAATCCTCCCCGATCACCTTCAGCGACCATTCCCAGACTACTCGCCGGAGCAACCTGTGCCAGGAGTGGCGACAATGTTGGGAACCATCGGGCTGACGGATCCTGCGTATATTCGGTTCCAAATTGAGGAGGAAATTTTCCAAACGAAAGATCGATATCTTCAGAGAGCGGAACTCTCACCTGCAAGGTATCCCATCCTTCGTAGTCGCCATCACTTGACAACAAGACATCGGCAGTCAATTCGATCCCGTAATAGGTCTCGAGTTCAACACCCAATCTCGCTCGACTCAATTTAGCACCCCTGGCTACTCGTTGATCCTGATACTGGTATTCGAACACCCCGCGCGGAGCGATTCGAGTCGTCAACGAATCGCCGAAAGTCACGAGAGAGGGCGTTTCAATATTCCAACGCTCTGGCAGGGCACGATCCGGGGGAACAGTTTTCTTCTTGGCCTGGACTTGAGCAGCTTTGGGAGGATCAGCGGAATCCAAATAAACCTGGCGAGGTCCTGGCAGCTCGGAATCAAGAAGATCCAATGCTTCATTCGCTGGAAGCAAGGCACCTCCCAGCACCGAAATAACAATCAGCTTTTTCATTGCCCCCTCTCTGCTTCCTGCACCGCTTTCTCAGCAGCCTCTCTCTTCTCGGCCCGATCCAATTCAATCCGCTCATTCTTCGCCTTTTCGCGTTCCGCAGCCCGTTGGACCCGCCGTAAATATTGCTCGATCGATTGCTTGGAACCGGTTTTCAATCTCACTGCCTGTTCCAGTCGAGGCAAGGCTTTGAGATACTGACCGTCCTTCACCAACAACTGGGCAAAACGAAGATTCGCCTGAAAAGCCATTTTGGCATCCGTATGATCCACCGCCAAAGTAAAGTTCACTCTGGCCTGCTGTTTGAGGTCTGCGGCAACTTCGGGCTTATCCGCAAGCGCGGCCCTTTCGGCAAATAATTCCCCCAGCTTCACTCTGGCGCCACCATTTGCTGGACGCAGTAACAGAGCTTTGGCCAAAAAGTCACTGGCAACTCCCAGAGCTTCGTATGTTTTCGCAATGTCGCTCTTCACAAGTAGAGTCTCGACCTGCTGCTCATCGGTCATTGAATCTCCTCCTCGATCGTCAAGCTCATCGATCAGGGTCTCGGCCTCGCGTGGAGCCTCCAACTGCAAGAGATACTTGGCCGCTTTCAAAGTCCGTGCGACATTGATCGTCTCCGACTTCTTCATCGCGCTTAGATAGGCACCTAGAGCGAGAAGAGGTTGATCTTGGTTCGCATAGATGTCACCCAGTTGATTCAGAGCCGTTTCGTCCGCCAAACCCTTCAGCCTGAGCACTTCGTAGTTTTCAGCCGCGCGAGGAACTTCACCATTTTGAATGAAGCAGTTGGCCTGTTGCTGCCACAAAAGCGCATTTTCAGGACTTTCATCGATCAAGGTCTGCAACATCGCTGCTGCTTGTGGCCAATCTTCCTTAGCTAACAAAGTTTGTGCCAAGCCCAACTTCCAATCCTTTTCATCGGGCTTCAAAAGATAGGCCTGACGATATGCCGCCTCCGCCGCCAAAAACTTCTCCTCCTTCAGCAAAGCATACCCCAAAAGACCAAAGGTTCGATGATCAGACTCCCCCAGATCAATAGCCTTCATCAAGTGGGGTTTGGCCTGCTCGATCTTATCCTTCGTAGCATAAAGCAGGGCCAAATTCTTATGGGCCCGTCGAAATGCCGGGTGCCGCTTAATCGCTATTAAATAGGCCTTCTCTGCATCCGCCACTTGATCGTTTTGAAAGTAAAGATTTCCCAGAGTGAAAATCAGCGCCGCCGAGACATCTTTCGATTCTTTCTCAGGGTCGATGGGATTCTTCCGCTCCTTAATGAAATCCAAAAGGCGCACTTCGGCTTCCCTAAACCTCGACGAAGAAAGCAACTCACTCAGTTCCGCAATCACCTGCGCCTCTTCACGATCCACTTTCGGTTCGACTTGAGGCAAAAAGCCGTAACTTCCGACAAAACGCTCCTTAAATTCGGGGCTTTTGAACAGAGAAGCCGAAAGTTTGATCGGTTCAGCAATCGAAAAACTAACGCCAAGAGCTGGGAAGAGAATAAGTGCTAAGCGGAACATACGACAATTCTCGTGTTATAGGCCCATTGGCCCAGATTTATTCTCCTGTGAATCGTGACAAATACGTCACGATTCAATCTACTTCACGCGAAAATTAAAAGGCTGGTTAATCTTCGCCTTCGCTTTTCTCCCGCCTTTAATCGCTGGTTTGAATTTCCATCGACGCAAGGCCTTCATCGCCGATTGATCCAGCGCGGGAATTCCGGATGACTTCGCAATCGAAGTATCCACCACCACTCCCTTCTCACTCACCAATCCGGCTACGATCACTTGGGCTGATCCGCGCTTCGAAAGAATCTTTTTCACGGAATTTGGAACAGAAGGATCAAAGGTCGAACTCGGTGTCGGTTCGGCATCCACTTCGCCGGAAGAAAAGTCATCGCCACCACCAGCTAGGGCCGCACTCGGTGTGATATCCAACATTACTTTTCCTCCCGTGCCTGCTCCCAGATCCGGGAGATCAATAGGGTCGATCGAAATATCATCCTCTTCAACCATCTCAGGCTCTGGCTCCGGCTCTTCCTCAGGCTCTGGTTCTTCCTCGGGAGCGACATACTCATCCTCTGGAGCCACGGTAATATTCGCCACCAAATCCTGCTCTTCCTCCTCCATTCCCTGTTCCAATTTCTGCATCAAGGGAATCAAGTAGAAGACCAGAAAGGTGAAAATCAACCCTCCTGAAAAGATGATCGCGGTACTGAGAAAGCGATTCTTCCGGGGCGGCCGGTAAACATGACGAGGCTTCATGAATCAGTCAGGGTAATCTTCGTCGGCTTCGCTCCTCCTTCGAGACAAGCATTCTGAACCTGCATCGTCACTCCGTGTCTCGACTTGGGATCACTCTGGATAATGATGGGACTTTTTTCCTCAGCCTGAAGCTGACTTTGCACAATCCCCGGAATCGCCTCCAAGGTAACGGTCCGCCCATCATGCTCGACCCCGCTGTCCTTATTCACCACCAGAACCAAAGTCTGATTGTCGTTCGCCTGAGCCGCTGCCGAATCTTCCGGGCGATTCACCTGGAAGCCATCTTCCTCAACAAAAGTCGCCGTCACGATGAAGAAGATCAGCAAGATGAAAACACAGTCAATCATCGGCGACAAATCCGGTTCCGGATCACTGTCATCGATCTCAAATCTATTCTCTCCCAAAGCCATAATCAACGAGTCGCCAAAGTCACCTTGTTCTGTTGCACCCCGGCTTCGAGGCATTGCTTTTCCACATCCGACACCACCCCGCGCAAGGCATTGGCGTCCGCTTGAATAATCACCGGCATCTCGTCGTCCTCCAACAATTGAGGCCTCACCACATTTTGAATTCCTCCCACACCGACCTCTTGACCGCCATAGAAGACCTTGCTCTCGGCAGTCACCGCGAGAAGAATGGAGTTCTTTTCGAGCACCGATCCCAACCTGGCTTCCGGCCGGTTCACTTCAACTCCGGGGGGCTTTTGAAACACCGTCGTCACGATAAAGAAAATCAGCAGAATGAAAACACAGTCGATCATCGGTGAGAGATCCGGCTTGGCGTCATCGTCCACAGAAAACGATCCGCTATTTCGTCTCTTCAGGCTCATACGTTTCTAAACTTTGTTGTAACGATCGAACTCTGCAACTGCGCCAAAGTGCTATCGATCTTGTTCCGTCGTTCACGAACGATCAGCGCCATAAACATTCCCGGTAAGGCTATCACCAAACCGGTAAGAGTCGTGAACAAGGCTTCCTTCATGCCCGAGGCAATCATGGCCATACTCTGCTTTCCTCCTCCGGCTGCGAGGCCATCAAACATGTCGAGCATTCCTCCCACGGTTCCCAAAAGCCCCGTCATGGGAGCCGCTGCAATCAAGGTCGTAATGATGATCAAGCGACGATCAATCGAACGGATTAAAATTTCACGCACTTCATCAAAACGCCTTTGCACCCGCTTAATGGACACCCGCTTTCCATGTACCGCGTAACGAATGATTTCACCGACCCGGCCATCGGCATCATCCGGATCTTCAATCCAACGGGGCCATTCCGCTTTTTGTCGACTATTGAGGTTTCCCCGCGTGACAAAATAGAGGGACGACGTAGCCGTCGTGTAAAGCAGGAATGCCACGATGGCCAAGGCCGCCATCACCGTGCCTCCATCAGTGAAGATGTCGACGACTTCTTGAAGATTGGCCAGCGTGATCATGGTTTAGGCAGTGACCAGATCAGTTTCATCGACATCGTCCACTTCGTCGGATGAATCTTCATCCGGAGCGGCGTCGATTTCAGTGGTGCCATTCAAAAGAGCCAAGGCAACCCCCTCGGCCTGACCGAATTTGGCTTTGGCAAAGCTCTTCAGCATTCCGTGAACAACAATAACGGGAATAGCCACGATAAGTCCCATCGCCGTGGTGATCAGTGCCTCACTAATCCCAGCTGAGAAGGCTTTGGAATCACCCGTTCCTACCGCAGACATCATCGCGAAGGTTTTCATAATACCCAACACCGTTCCTAAGAGGCCCATCATTGGCGCGGCTGCCGCGACCAAGGCTAGGAATGGGAGAAAGCGCTCAAGACGCGGTTGAATTGAACCAAGCTTCTCCAAGAGCGCATCTTCAAGAATGCGTCGCTTGTCACAGAAATACTGGACCCCGGTTCCCACCATCTCACCGCCGAGTCCTTTCAGATCACTGGCCTTGCCTTGGGCATCTTCAGTGCGATGACTCAGAAGGTCATCAAGGATAAGGTTGATCTCCTTGCGGCTTGGAATTGGAAAGCGGCTAACCTCGAGAAACTTGAAGAGCGCGATCAATAGAGCAACGAGGCCGAGGCCCATGATACCGTATCCCACAAGTCCGCCACCCTTCACGTAGTCACCCACTGATTTCTTGGTTCGCTCGACTTGAATCGCTTTGCCCATCGATGCATCCACGGGCACCAACGCACTTCCCGATTTCGTTAATTGGGTGATCGCTTCAACTCCGTCGTCAACCGAAGCAATCGACGGAAAATCAATTCCCTCAGCCGAGAAGGCCGTGAATCCGGCCAACGAACCATCGTCAGCGGCGAAGTATCCCAAAGGTCCCGCCAAAGCAAACTGGCCTTCTTTGATGACGTTGCCTTTCCCCACCGCGCTTCCGGAAAATCGTTGTCCCCCGGAGGCATCGACCAATCGCTCAGCGGACATTCCTAGAATCAACAATCTGTTCCGGATCTCTCCGATCAAGTCATCACCCGAGGCATCAGCCATCTTGCGCTTTTCTTCGATTTTCGCACCAAAGCCCTGCTTCTCCGCAGGATTGATGCGGTTTTTTACACTCGCTCCGTAGCTTCGCAAACTCGAGAGAGTGTATTCAAATTCACCTTTCCGTCGCGCCAGTTCATTGTCGAGTTCGCGCTGACGCCCAATAACATTATCTTCATCACGCAACAATTTGGTGAGCGACTTATGCTGGGCGATGACCTGGTCATCGATCGACTCGACAGCCTGGACCAACTGACGTTCTTCCCTGATTATTTCAGACTCCAGGCTTTGTAACTGCTGCTGCGCAAGCTTGAGGTCCAATTCCGCTTTTTCCTGAGCTGTCTGCCCGAAACTCGTTCCGATCAGCGCCAGAAATAAATACTTACCTTTCATCTAGATACTGAAAAAAATTACTCCGCAATTTCGAGAGGGACACTCACCAAGCGGGTTTCCCCGGAAGCGTTTCCAACATCAATCAACTCCCGCACATCCTCGATCACCTCGGAATCGGTGAGTTCTTCTTCCACCCAACCCTCGGATCCTGGAACGAGGCGAAAGGCAATTGTTCCGTATTCATTAGCGGCAAAGCCCATCGCGAGTCCGAAGTAGATTCCATCGAGGAGAATCTTTTGCCCCCCGGTCTCGGCGGACTTTCCACTGAAGGGTGTCACGACCTGATTGAACTTCTCGGCCTCGGTGAGAATGGTCAGCATCGCGGTGAGACGAGAGTTCAAGCCTATCGCCTCCTTGTCTTTTCGAATGACAAAGTTCTTATGATCCACAATCGCCTTCTCAAGTTTCGGCTGTCTGGCCAACTCATTCGGAAGCAATGGGATCACTGCCGAAATGCGCTCTTCGAGCCCGGTCAATCCCTCCCTTAATTCCTCACGACCTTCATCGAAACGCTGCTTTTGATCCAGCTTCTCCTTCGAGGAGGCGTCCGTTTTCGAGAGCCGGGCAAAGGCCGAAAGAATCTCGGATTCCATCTGAACATTCTCCGCTTCGAGAGAGGCCTTGGAGTCGGCCAAAATCTGCTGCTGCTCTTTCCACTCTTTTTGTTTCGATTGTGTTTCCTTCATCACCGCGACCCATTTCTGAATGGTGGACCGGAGATTTTTATTCGCTTCATTTCCACCATCCTGAGCAACCAGGACTGGCGAGAAAACGAGCAGGAACGAGAGACTAAGAGTCGAACGGGTAAACTTCATTTGGAGTGTGCAAAGGTCTATCTGCGATCTCTTCCAGAGAGGGTTTTGATTTTGTGACAGGTTTGTCACCTGACACAAAAAAGAGCCGCCCCGCCACTCAGCGGAACGACTCTTTTATTGGATTACCTGCGAAAGGTTTTAGTTCTTCTCAATTCGGAAGAAGTATTTGTCAGCTCCACCGGGAACTGCAAATGAGATGGTCTCCTGAACGGCGGCATCAGTTATCGTCGCTCCGGCAACATCAATATAAGGCCCGCTCAAGCTTGCTGATTGGGTTACTTTGTAGTTGTTGCCTTCCTCGGCAACGAAGGTGATGGAAAAGTTGCCTCCGTCGAAGGAAGAGCTTACCACATCAAGTTCATCACCAGTAACTGGCACAATGATGATTCCATCGGGAGTGGTCAGCTGGGAGAATCCAGGCTGAACGATTCCTTCGTTGGAAGCATAGGTCCAAGTCGCGGTCCAGAGCTCAGAACCGAAGGCTCCACGGTAGCCAACTGCGGTAGGCGCTCCGTCACGAAGCTCACTCCCCCAAGCGGGACCACCGGTGATGGCCGGGCGTGGATCGATGACAACCACTTCACCGTCAACATTCTTGGAGACGAGACTTAGAAGCGGATCAGTGTTCGTGGAGTTACCAACCTGGGCCAAGAGAGCGGCCTCCTCAGTAGGCTGTGTTCCATGAACTTCAACGTCACCTGGAGTTCCGAAGATATTGTAGGTGAACTGAAGATCCCCTCCCACCTGTCCGGCGGTGTCGGTGTCGTCCATTCGGACCAAATCATCTCCGATCTCGGTAAAGATCGAGTTATGGAACTGACCGGAATAGTTGTCCTTCAAGCGGAAGGCATCGTTGGCATCAGGGGCTCCGACGTAGGTCGCGTTATAGACCTTGGCAAGAGTCTTGGGCTCACCGGTTTTGACACCAGCACCGGTCATGTTGCCGCCGTCTGCTTCGGTGCCGTAGTCACTGAAGTTCGACTGAACCGCGAACCAGAACTGGTGATTCCCTTGATGTCCCTCATCGAGATCAAAGCACTCGTCCTGACAGTAGAGCGCGAAGAGATGAGAGGTGCTCACCGTTCCGCCGAACCACTCGAAGCCATCATCGGTATTTCCGACAACTTCCACGTGGTGGATGGAGGTTCCAGAACCCACACCACCCATGGTGAGACCATTGATCTCTTCGTCGAGGGCGAATTCGAATCCGCCGAAGCGAATACTGGCGTATGAGAGGCTACCGGAAGAGTCTCCATCGTTACCTCCTCCGTAGAGAATGTTGTCACCCGCAGCATTAGTGGCGAAACCTTCAATGCTGTTTTCGTTCAGGTTGTTGACTTCGGAATCGTAGAAGTTGATTCCAGCATGCCCTAGGAGAATCACTCCGCCCCAGGCACCACCGTCAATGATGGGATCCTGTTTCACCGAGTTGATTCCGTCGACACCGTCGATGTCGACACCGTAGAGATATTCGGCTTCAGCGACACTCGTGAAGACGATTGGATTAGTCGGCTCACCATCAGCGGAGATTGCACCGTCGCGAGTAATGACCAAGGTTCCTACGTCTAGTCCGTTGGTTCCAGTCGTGGAACCACTGGCTGCAATCACGGTTCCGGGGGCAATCGTCAAGATAGGCCGAGTTGCTCCGGTAAGATCTCCCACAAAGCAAGCAGCGCTGAGGGAATAAATACGGTCAACAAGTCCGTCGCCATTGGAATCGGAATCCCAAGTCGTATCAGCTGTGATCGCGGCGGGCACGGCAACAATTTCAATCTGCTCAGGCAGAGCGAAGGCATCGACCAACAGTCCGTTAGCGGAGGCATAAGTCCAGGTCTTGGCCCAGTTCTCTGTTCCAAACGCACCACGGAATGGCGCAACTCTCTGAGCTCCGGTAGTCAGGGTGGTTCCCCAGGCGGGACCAGTCAGAGCGGGACGTGGATCAATAAGGATAACCTCTCCGTCGTCGTTCTTGCCAACCGCGGAGAAGGCAGGGTCGGTATCCTTCACGTTTCCAGCCTGCGCAAGCAAGGCAGCTTCCTCAGTAGGCTGTCCTCCGTGAACTTCAACATCTCCCGGAGTTCCGAAGATGTTATTGGTAAAGAGGAGGTGACCTCCCACTTGAC
This sequence comes from bacterium, assembly GCA_018222765.1. Taxonomy (GTDB): domain Bacteria; phylum Verrucomicrobiota; class Verrucomicrobiia; order Verrucomicrobiales; family Akkermansiaceae; genus SW10. The sequence continues at coordinate 107,622 of JAAEZT010000010.1, forward strand.
CGGAAGTGTCGGTGTCATCGATGCGAACAAGATCATCACCAATCTCTGTAAAGATCGAGTTATGAAACTGGCCAGCAAAGTTATCCTTCAAGCGGAAGGCATCGTTGGCATCAGGAGCTCCAACGTATGTTGCGTTGAAGATTTTCGCCAAAGTCATGGGCTCCCCGGTTTTAACACCAGCGCCGGTCTTGTTACCGCCGTCCGCTTCAGTGCCGTAGTCACTAAAGTTCGACTGAACCGCAAACCAAAACTGGTGTGTTCCCTGGTGACCTTCGTCGAGGTCAAAGGACTCGTCCTGACAGTAGAGTGCGAAGAGGTGGCTGGTATTCACCGTGCCACCAAACCATTCAAATCCATCATCGGTATTACCAACAACTTCGACGTGGTTAATCGTAGTGCCTGCTCCGACTCCACCCATGGTCAACCCATTGATTTCCTCGTCCAAAGCGAATTCAAATCCACCGAAGCGGAGACTTGCGTAGGTCAGGATACCTGAGTTATCGGCAGGATCGCTTCCGCCATAGAGAATGCTGTCACCCGCCGCGTTGGTCGCGAATCCTTCCACGCTGTTCTCACCGAGATTGTTTGTCGCGGAATCGAAGAAGTTAATGGGAGCGCGGCCAAGAATGACCACTCCACCCCAGGCACCACCGTCGATAACGGGATCCTGTTTCACGTCATTAACTCCATCAGCTCCGTCAATATCAACCCCGTGGAGATATTCAGCTTCAGCAACACTAGTGAAGACAATCGGGCTGTTCAATTCACCCTGAGCGTCAAGCTGTCCGTCACGAGTGATGACCAATGTTCCCACGTCGAGACCGTTAGTTCCGGTGGTTGATCCGCTACAAGCAATCAGTGTTCCCGGCTCAATCGTCAAGGTAGGACGAGTTGCGCCAGTTAGATTACCCACAAAGATAGCTTGGTCTACGAAGTAGATCTTGTCGAGAATACCATCGTCATTGGTATCAGAATCCCAAACAGTATCAGCAGTGATTGCTGCAGGAGGTTCCTCGATGGTAATCGCGGGAGCAACAAAGTTATCAACCACGATTCCTTCGGTAGAGCCGTATGACCATCCGCTCAGCCAGTTATTTGCACCGAAGGCACCTTTATAGCTCACTGATGAAGGAGCTCCTGCGGTCAAGCTGCCACCCCAAGCCGGGCTGGCTGCAGCAGGACGTGGGTCGATTGAATTCACCTCACCGTCGCCGTTCACACCGAGGGTCGTAAACATTGGATCGGTGTCGGTGGCATTTCCGGTCTGAGCAATCAGCGCTGCTTCTTGAACAGGCTGACCACCGTGGGTCTGGGCATTACCAGGAGTTCCGAAGATGTTGTTAGTGAACTTTAGGTTCACGCCAACTTGTCCGGCAGTATCTGTATCGTCGATCCGAACAAGATTATCACCGATATCGGAGAAAATTGAGTTATGGAACTGGCCAGCATAATTGTCCTTCAAGCGAAAAGCATCGTTGGCATCGGGAGCTCCAACGTATGTCGCATTATAGACCTTAGCGAGAGTCATTGGATTTCCGGTCTTCACGCCGGCCCCGGTTTTGTTGCCTCCGTCTGCTTCGGTGCCGTAGTCACTGAAGTTTGACTGAACCGCAAACCAAAACTGGTGCGTCCCTTGGTGACCTTCATCTAGGTCGAAGGACTCGTCCTGACAATAGAGAGCAAAAAGATGGCTGGTATTCACGGTTCCACCAAACCACTCGAAGCCATCATCGGTATTACCGACCACTTCAATATGATCAATGGTGGTTCCAGCTCCGACTCCGCCCATGGTCAGACCATTGATCTCTTCATCGAGAGCAAATTCGAACCCACCAAACCGAAGACTGGCATAACGAAGAATTCCAGAATTGTCACCGGGATCATTGCCTCCATAGAGGATGTTGTCACCGGCCGCGTTGGTTGCAAACCCCTCAACACTATTCTCGCCGAGGTTGTTTGTTGCCGAATCGTAAAAATTGATTGGAGCATTTCCGAGGATGATCACTCCACCCCAAAGTCCACCGTCAACGACAGGGTCGGGCTTGGTGGTATTGATTCCGTCAACCCCATCAATATCAATCGCGTGAATAAATTCAGCTTCCTCTACACTTGTGAACACAATTGGGTTTTCCGCTGTTCCAGCGGCATCGATCTTACCGTCACGAGTAATCACAAGCGTTCCGACATCCAGACCATTTGTTCCGGTTGTTGAACCACTTGCTGCAATTACCGTTCCCGGAGTAATCGTCAAGGTAGGACGAGTTGCTCCGGTGAGGTCTCCCACAAATACCGCAGTATCGATATGGAAAATCTGATCGATGATACCATCGTCATCGGTGTCCGAATCCCACACCGTGTCTTCGGTGATCGAAACTGGAACATCTACTTTAGTAGGCACAGCCGAAGCCGCGCCAACCACGAACAACCCAAGAAGGGCCGTCATGGTGAATTGTTTTTTACTCGTCGTTTTTTTCATGAACTTTGATTGGGTGAATGCCTGCATCCAAAAATCGGTGCTGGCTCCGCTCATGGATCTATCGACTCGTTCAAAAAAACTGAGGCGTTTTACGTGACAACATTGTGACCCTTAGCAGGGTAACAATTTCGTCACCTTAGAACCTACCCTCGACCGAAATTCCAAACTCACGGCCGGGTGAATACGACGATGCTGGAGCCACTCCCCCGCCTCCTTCGTAAAGAACTTCCACATCGGAATCTAAAATATTCTTCACCGCAAACTTCACCTTCATATCTGCCCATTCGGTCTCCCACTTTTTGGTAAGATTAAAATCGAGAGTATGAAATGGCTGTCTGATTTCATTGGGAAGACCCGGACTGGCATCGTCAACATTGCGCAAACTTGCCAAGGTTAAATACTCTCCAGTGAAATTATAAATCAGATTCGCCGAGACTCCGGAGTCCTCATGCTCATACGAAAGGATCAGGTTAGCCAACCACTCGGGCTGCCCCTCAAGACTATCGATGGTGACGTTAAACTCCTGTGATCCAACCGGCACCTTCCCGGGAGTTGGCGTTGCCATGATATAACTCACATTGCCGGTCAGTGAGAAACCCGATCCAAGATCTCTGCTCGCTTCCAATTCAATCCCCTTAACTTCCGTCTCACCCAAATTAGCGAACGTCCTCGCTCTGCCCCCAAGCTGCGGATCAACAATCGTGAAAATTGGATCTTCGATCGTCTTATAGAAGAAATTCAAACCAATGAAATCGTTCTCCTTCTCCCAGGTTAGGTTTATGTCGAAGTTCTCCGAGCGACTTTCCCTAAGATTACGATTACCAGTCACGAGACTTTGATTAGTCAGGTCGATAATCCTTGCGGGGATATACTCATAGAATGTTGGACGGACCACCGACTGCGAATAGCTAAACCTCAAAGCATACTCTTCTTCCGCTCCAAAGGTTCGCCCAAAGTTGAGGGAAGGAAACACATCGTCGACTTCTGTCGTGAAGGCACCCAGGGCATCTCCCGGCACATCAAACGAGCGCGTTTCTTTCTCCAGACGAAATCCTCCCAACATATACCAGGAATCCCATTTCCCATCCAATCCGATGTAGGTCGTGTCCAAGGTAGTCGATCCGGAATACTTCGGAGTCGCCTGGGTCCCCGCCGCCACGGCATAAAAACCTTCGAAGCGCCTCGGATTCAAATCCGTACCCTTTTCCCGGTCGTTCAACAGGCGATCACTCGCCTCGATGGCTTCATCAGGACGATTCACACTACTACCAGCCTTGATCGATGCACTGCGAAGTCGACTGTCTCGATCTCGTTGAAATGATCCGGCTCCCAACAAGACATTGAAATGCCGATCATCAGTCTTCTCAAATAGGGGCAGAATTCCATCCAACTTAAATTCTCCTGACTCATCTTCAGTGACGTATTCGATAAAGTCGGAACTCTGCGGATTTCTCAGATTACCAATATTTGGAATCGAAATCCCTTCCAAAGGAACCGCCGCCCCGAGTTCTGTAATGTAGGACCCCTTTAATTCATAACTCCGGGGAGATTCTTCACTCGTCTGAGAGCTATACGCGTTCCAAGACAACTGGGCTCCTTCACGCCAATCGTCAAATCGATGCTCCCCCCCCAACTGAAAAAACTGCAACTCGCGATACTTCAGTTCATACGCCTGGCGGTAGCTGTTCATAGAGAACCCCTCACTTTCGATGCGGCCAACCGCGAGCGAGTCTTCCGCAACATCCAAATCAGAGGCCTTCGTCAACCCATTATCAATAATCGAGTATTGCGAGTCTCCTGACTTGAAATTGAAGAAAGTCGCGCTAAGGTCGTGGTGATCTCCCAGCGCTAAATTGCCTCCCAGTAGCAGTCCGTATTCTCTCGATTGCGTATATCCGTCCTTTTCATAATTCCCATCCAAGCCCGCAAAAACCCGATCTCCGTCAGGCTCGATCATCAAGGTTTTTTGATTCACGAAGAGAGGATTCAGTTCGCCCCTCGTCCCTGCGGAGGTAATGCGGGAATTGTAGTTTGATTCCTGAGTTCGGCGATATCGCTGCTTCGATTCATAAGTAAAGCTTCCCAACAAGTTGAGAGAGTTCCCTCCTCCAAGCTCCCAGCTCCTTCCAAAACCCATGCCGTATCCCTGGTCGGGCTCGGGCCGCATCTTTTCCGGCTTAAATTTCACTAAATGAAGAAAGCGCTGCCTGGCCGCCAGAGCGGCCGATCCCGTCGGCCGGGAGAATGCGGTGGAATCCAATATTGGATCTCCATCGATCACCGGACTATTCGGGCGAAGATCAGAACTCACTTCCATTCCGGGGACAGTGAAGAACTTGCCATGTGTGAACGTCGGCTGATGATACTTGGTCGAAAAGTCCACGCTGAAAAAATCCTCTTTGGGTTCCTTCAAGGTTTGCAGCTGGACCAAGCCCCCCACAAATTCAGCGGGGAGAAAAGGCGATGAAGTCTTCTTAATCGAGACACTCTCAAGCGCATCCGAAGGAAAGAGGTCTAACTGAACTGCTTTTCGGGAAGTTTCGGGGCTCGGAACGATCCCTCCATTGAGCGTGGTATTATTATAGCGATCACCTAAACCACGAACAACGACGAACTTCCCACCAACCACATTGGCTCCAGAGATTTTTCCAACCGCCCCCGCAGCATCACTCGCACCACTCTTGGAAAGAAACTCTTTCGAGAGACCACCACCGGCCAATCCCGGTCCGCTCGTTCCATCCAAACCAATTCCCGTCACTTCATCCTCTTCGTAATCGAGAATCACTTCACGTCCTTCCAAAAGATACTCTCCCTCGGCCAGCTCAACTGACTTTAACTCCAGCGACACCCTCACTTTGGTGATTCCCTCCTCTTTCACCTGCATCACATCAACCTTTGTCACGTAGGCAGATTTTAAAAACTCCGCCGACACTCCTGATGCTGGAAGCCCGGTAATTCTAAAGCGTCCCTCTTCATCCGTCCTCACTTGAAACCCACCCTGGTCAGGAAGAGTGATAATCACTCTCGGAATCCCATTGCCATCCGAATCAAAAACGACACCTTCAACCTCCCCCGGACCGTCGCCAGCAGCGGAACTCGGCAACAATCCCGACCCGACTTCCTCCAGGTCAGAAGGTTCGGTCGGCAATCCCTCCGGTTCCCCCGGAAGCGGCTCCGGGACATTTTCATCAGCCACCAGTTCCGGCAAAGCCGGAGCTAGTTTCATCTCTTCTTTTTTCTTTGGTGATATCAAATCAGCACGACCCAATTTCTGAGCAACCGATTCTTTCACCTCGTTCTCAACATCCTCTTTTTCGGTCTCTAATTCCCCTTCTTTTTTCTCACTCGACTTTTCTCCCTCCTCGCCAATCAGCGACGACATCAACAGTCCGCCAACAACGAGATAAATCCATGTTTTGAATCTGAGCATAATTTGGGTGAGATGAAAGAAACCCAGTCGCTCCTCAATCCAAAGACCGCCTATGTCACGGAGTCGTCACAATCCACCCTCCTCTCCCGCCAGATGACTTGCCAGCAGTACATTGAAAGATAACTTTCCCGATATTGCCGGAAACCGACTCGCTTCCAAGCTGGGGAGACTTTCTTCATAAATAGGTCGCTTGCACCGCCCACCTCCCCGACTACCTTGGCCCCGTGCCCAAGAAATCTGACGCCTCCCAAGCAAACAGCACTATCCGCATCCGAGGAGCCCGGCAGCACAACCTGAAGAACCTCGATCTCGACATCCCCATCGGCGAGCTCACCGTCATCACCGGCCCGTCCGGCAGCGGAAAATCCTCCCTCGCCTTTCACACACTCTACGCCGAGGGCCAACGCCGCTACGTCGAAACCTTCTCGCCCTACGTCCGTCAGTTCTTTGACCGCATGGACAAGCCCGAGGTCGATCGCATCGACGGCATCCCGCCCGCCATCGCCATCGAGCAAAAAAACACCATCCGCACCACTCGCTCGACCGTCGGCACCCTCACCGAGGTCAACGACTACCTCAAGCTCCTCTACCCCCGCCTCGCCACGGGCTACCACCCCAGCACCGGCGAGCCCGTCCAGCCCGACACGCCGGCCTCCATCCTTGAGTGGTGCCAATCCCACCTGAGCGACGAAACCATTCTCGTCATCTTCCCCATTCCAGTCCCCAAAGACACCACGCCCGAAGAGCTCTTTCCCTTCCTCAATTCCCAGGGCTACCTCCGCATCCTCCTCAACAAGAAAGTGCTCCGCACCGACTCCGTCCCCGCACTCAAAAAACTTCCCCGAAAAATCTACGTCATCCAGGACCGCATCAAGGTCACCTCGCGCAACAAATCCCGCCTCACCGAAGCCTTCGAAAACGCCCTCCGTCTCGGCAAGGGACATTGCCAGGTTTCCGACCCAAAATTCAAGCTCACCGAATTCAACACCACCTGGTCCCCCCTCCGCCAGCCCACCTCCTCTCTCTTCAGCTTCAACTCACCCCTCGGGGCCTGCCCCACCTGCCGGGGCTTCGGTCGCATCATCGGTATCGATCTCGACAAAGCCATCCCCAACCATCTTCTCTCGATCAAGCAGGGCGCCATTAAGCCCTTCCAGGGTGAACGGGGCGAAGACTGCCAACGCGACCTCCTCCGCGCCTGCCGGGAAATCCAACTCGATCCCAAAACGCCCTGGAACGAACTCACTTCCGAGCAACAACACTGGGTCAAGTACGGCGAGCGCACCCCTCTCTCTCCTCTCTCCTCGCTCGAACAATCCGAGCAACTTTGGACCGAAAACCGTTGGTATGGCATTCAAGGCTTCTTCGACTGGCTCGAAACAAAAGCCTACAAGATGCACGTCCGCGTCTTTCTCGCCCGCTACCGCGCCTACACCACCTGCTCCGACTGCCAAGGCTCCCGCCTCCAGCCCGACGCCCTCCATTTTAAGATCCTCGACAAAACCCTCCCTGCCCTTTGGCATCTCCCCATCGACCAACTTGTCGACTTCTTCGAAGAGGTCGCCCAAGCCCACGCCCCTCTGGACAAGTCGGCCAAGCTCGTCCTCGACGAAGTCACCTCGCGCCTCAATTACCTCACCGAAGTCGGCCTCGGCTACCTCACTCTCGACCGCCCCGCCCGCACCCTCTCCGGCGGCGAGATCGCCCGTGTCAATCTCACCACCTGCCTCGGCTCCGCTCTCACCCACACTCTCTTCGTCCTCGACGAACCGACCGTCGGCCTGCACCACCGCGACATTCATCGCCTCACCAAGGTGATGCACGCCCTGCGCGACAAAGGGAACACCCTCGTCGTCGTCGAGCACGATGAAGCGGTCATGCACCAAGCCGACAACCTCATCGACATGGGCCCCGCCGCCGGCGAAGCCGGAGGCACCATCGTGGCGGCGCTTTCCAAGCGCCAAGCCAAGAAAAAACACCCCACATCCCAAACCCTCCCCTATCTCGACGGCACCAAATCCATTCCCGTCCCCAAATCCTACCGCAAGCCCAAGGCCCACCTCTCCATCACCCGCGCCTCGGTCAACAATATCAAAAACCTCGACGTCGAAATCCCCCTCGGCGTCTTCGTCGCCCTCACCGGCGTTTCCGGATCCGGGAAATCTTCTCTCGCCCACCCCATCATCTACAACAACCTTGCCCGCCATTTTGGCATCGTCACCGACGAAGAACCGGCCCCCGCCGAGATCATCGGACTCGACGAACTCGCCGGCGTGCAACTCATCGATCAATCCCCCCTCTCCCGCACCCCGCGCTCCACCCCCGCCGTTCTCCTCGGCGCTTTCGAACACCTTCGTCAGCTCTTCGCGCTCACCCCGGCCGCGAGAGCCCGCGAGCTCACCCCGGGATACTTTTCCTTCAACTCCGGCCCCGGACGCTGCCAACGCTGTTCAGGCAACGGCTTCGAAAAGGTCGAAATGCAGTTCCTCTCCGACCTCTACCTCACCTGCCCCGAGTGCGAAGGCTCACGCTTCACCAAGGCCGCCCAAGAGATCACACTGAACGGTCGCTCCATCACTGATATTCTCAAGTTCACCGCTACCGCAGCACTCGATTTCCTCGACACCCTCGAAGCTGCGACCCGCAAGGAGGAGCTCCACGTCGCCAAAGCCCAAAACGCCCTTCGTCCTCTCGTCGATACCGGCCTCGGCTACCTCCGCCTCGGCCAACCCCTCAACACCCTTTCCGGCGGCGAAGCCCAACGCCTGAAAATCTGCCAACTCCTCACCGACACCAGGGGCAGCATCAACACTCTTCTCATTCTCGACGAACCCACCACCGGCCTACACTTTACCGACATCGAAGTTCTCCTCGGCGTCTTCCATCGCCTCACCGACGCCGGCTACTCCCTCCTCGTCATCGAACACCAACTCGATGTCATCAAAAACGCCGACCACGTTATCGAGATCGGCCCCGACGCCGGCACCAAAGGCGGAACAATCACCTTCACCGGCACCCCGAAACAACTCGCCAAACGCAAGACCGAAACCGGTAAGGCTCTCTCCGCACCCCACGCCCCACCCAAAAAGGTCGCCCGCAAAAAAGCCGCCTCCAAATCACAGATCTCCCTCACCGGCCTCCGCCACCACAACCTCAAAAACATCTCTCTCGACATTCCCCTCCACGAGTTTGTCGTGGTCTCCGGCCTCTCTGGCAGCGGAAAGTCCACCCTCGCTTTCGACGTCCTCTTCTCCGAAGGACAACGCCGCTTCCTCGACTCGATGTCGCCCTACGCACGGCAATTTGCGAGCCAACTGGAAAAGCCCGACCTCGATCTCATCGAAGGCCTCCCACCCACCGTCGCCATCGAACAACGCATCTCCCGCGGCGGCGGCAAATCCACCGTCGGCACCGTCACCGAGATCCTCCACTTCCTCCGCCTCCTCTACGCCAAAGTCGGCGTGCAGCATTGCCCCCAATCCGGCGAAGCCGTCATCTCCCAAACACCCGAAGCAATCGGCGAGCAGCTCGGCAAGCTCCTCACCAAACACAAATCCCTTCGTCTCCTCTCCCCCGTTCTCCGCGGCCGCAAAGGCTTCCACAAGGAATACGCCGAGGCCGCCACCCGCGCCGAGATGGATGAAATCTTCATCGATGGCGAACTCATCAAAACCGAAGATTTCCAGCCCCTCGCCCGCCACAAAGCCCACGACATCGACTTCGTCGTCGGAACCATTACTGGCAAGAAAGACGCACCCAAAATCATTTCCCGTGCCCTGCAATACGGCAAAGGCACCCTCCGCGCACTCACACCAAAAGGCCAACTCACCACCTTCTCGACCGCCCGCGTCTCACCCACCACCGGTGAGTCCTTCGACGAACTCGACCCCAGCCACTTCTCTTTCAACTCCCCACGAGGCTGGTGTAAAACCTGCCGGGGATACGGCCACATCGTCGCCATCCAATACGACAGCAAGGCATTCAATTCCGAAGCCGAGGCTGAAATCCACGAGGAAAAAAGCCGCGCCAAAACCGACCCCGCCGACACCAAAGTCTGCCCCGATTGCTACGGCGCCCGTCTCCGCGAATCCTCCTGCCACGTCTTTCTCAAAGGCAAGCTGTCCCTCCCCGACCTCTCCGCACTCACCGTCCAAGACGCGCTCAAGAAAACCAAGGCCCTCAAATTCACCGGACGCGATCTCGAGATCAGCCGCGACATTCTCCCCGAGATCGTGCAACGCCTCAACTTCCTCGACCAAGTTGGACTCGGCTACCTCCAGCTCGACCGCTCCGCCACCACTCTCTCCGGCGGCGAGTCCCAGCGCATCCGCCTCGCCGCGCAACTTGGCTCCAACCTTCAGGGCGTCCTCTACATCCTCGACGAACCCACCATCGGCCTTCACCCCCGCGACAACACCGCCCTCCTCGGCACCCTTCACGCACTCAGAGAAAAAGGCAACTCCCTCCTCCTCGTCGAACACGATGAAGACACCATCCGCGCCGCCAGCCACCTCATCGACCTCGGTCCCGGCGCTGGCGTCGAAGGCGGAGAGGTCGTTTATCAAGGCTCCAAACTCACCGGAAAAAATTCCAAATCACCCACGATTCAGGCTCTCAAAAACCCTCTCGTTCATCCTTCACGAGGCTCACGCCGTAAGATCCTCAAAGCCAAAAAGAATTGGCTCCAACTCAAAGGCTGCACCCTGAACAATCTCGA
>JAAEZT010000081.1 GCA_018222765.1 bacterium
TAGCTGTCGATGGGAATTTTCGAGGTCATTCTTGCCTTCATGGAGAAAGGCGGGAACGTATTGTGGCTTATCGCTGCGCTCGTATTCTTCATGTGGACACTGATCTTTGAGCGGATGTGGTATTTCACTTCCGTTTGGAAAGCTGATCGCAATGCGGTCGTCAGTGCCTGGGAAGGGCGTAGCGAGCGCAAGTCCTGGAACGCCAAGAAGATCCGCGAGCGTCTGCTGTCGGAGAGTCGCGAGCTGATCAATGACAACATGAACGTGATTGCGACCTGTGTGGCTTTGTGCCCGTTACTGGGTCTTCTCGGCACGGTGACCGGCATGATCGAGGTGTTTAACGTGATGGCGGTAACGGGCGGCGGCGACGCCAAGTCCATGGCGGGCGGCGTGGAACGATCTACAATCCCGACTATGGCGGGGATGGTTGCTGCGTTGTCTGGCTTGTTCGCGAATACCTATCTCCAGAGGATTACCAACCGGGAGCAACAGCTCCTGACAGATCAATTGACGTCGGATCATTGATCCTGTCTCTAGGTTGAGAAAACGATGCGGAAAATAGCAAAAGAACAGGAACAGGGCGGCGCAGAGATCGATTTGACACCGATGCTGGACGTCGTGTTCATCATGTTGATCTTTTTTATTGTTGTGGCGTCCTTCATCAAGGAAGCAGGGGTCGAGGTCAACCGCCCCGATGACAATCAGCCGGATAATCCTGAGGACTCCACCAGTATTCTGGTTGAGGTGGCTTCGGATAACCAAATTTGGATGGAAAACCGCCGTGTGGACATCCGCGCGGTCCGCGCCAACATTCAGCGACTGCTGGCCGAAGACCCTGAAGCTCCTGTCACCATTAAGGTGGAGAAAGGTGCTGAGGCCGGCATTGTGGTCGATGTGGCGGATGCTGCCCGCGAATCCGGTGTCGCCGCAGTGAACTGGGCCTCGGATCGGTAAAGGGTGAGAGTATGAGTATGCGTGACCAGCCCAGATCGGCCGCAGCGGAAGAAGGCAACCAAATCGACCTGACGCCGATGCTGGACGTTGTGTTCATCATGTTGATTTTCTTCATCGTGACCTCCAGTTTTGTGAAAGAGCCCGGTGTAGAGCTGTTCAAGCCGCAGGCCTCAACGCAGGAGTCCTGTGAGCGCGGCACGATTATTTTTGCTGTTGATGCCAATGGCGATATTTTCTATAACAAGAACAAGCTGCCGCTGGATCGCGCATTGCGAACTGCTGAGGCGGCAAAAAAAGAAGCCCCACAGGCAAATATTGTGGTGCAGGTAGATCGAGAGACCCCGGCTTACGTCGTCGAGGACTTGATCGATGTTGTGCGGCCCATTCTGACGGCGCCGCCCTGCATCTCCACGGATGAAGAGGCTTAACGGTTATGGGTAGTTCGGCTCGTGTCGCCGTCAGTGCCGCGCTTGCGGTCCCGGTTGCCATCGCTTTATTTTTTGTCATGCACAGCCTGGTCAGCCGAGACTTCAAGCAAGAGGACGTCAAGGCCCGCAAAATTGCTGACATCGTGGTCCCGGACAAAACGATCGAAACCAATCTGAACGAGGTGAAGCCCGAAAAGATTGACGATCCCGAGGAGCCGCCACCCGAGCTCGAACCCATCCAGTTCGACACACAGCTCGACATGAATGTGGCCAATACGGCCCCCACAACCGGCATTAACCTCAATCTGAATGCCTCGGGCATGTCCTCTGGCGATGGTGAATACCTGCCCATCGTGAAGGTCGCGCCGATTTATCCACGGCGCGCGCAGACACGGGGCATTTCCGGATACTGCATTGTTGAATACACCGTGACCAAAACCGGTTCCATTCGAGATCCGTTCGCGGTGGACTGCCAGCCCAAGGGTATTTTTGAGCGGGCATCGCTGAAGGCCTCGGAGAAGTTCAAGTACAAGCCGAGAGTGGTGGACGGCGAGCCGATCGAGGTGGCGGGCGTACAGAACAAGTTTACTTACGAGCTGGAAAACTGAGATGAGAGGTTTGGCTATGACGATGGCGTCACTGTTTCGCGTTTCTGCTCTCTCCGTTATTGCGCTCTGTGGTGCGGTGGCATTGGATCAGGCGGCTCCGGGCGTTTTGCTATCCGAGGCGGTAGCCCAGGACAAGCCTAAGAAAGATACCCGAGAGACCCGCCGTACCCCTGCACTTCGGAATAAGGTCTATGAGCGGCTCGCAGAGGCCCAAACCTTAGCGGAGGCAAAGGACTACGCCGGTGC
>JAAEZT010000011.1 GCA_018222765.1 bacterium
CCAGTGTAGAGCGAGAGGTCGCCACACCGAATGATATAAACAAACCAACTTGACTTCCTAAATTTCATCCCTTTCCGATGATCGAACCAGTCTACACCTTCAAAATCAACCCTCATTGGGAAATCATGCCCAGTTGCCAGGATCTGAAAAGGAGGCGTTTTTTCTATTTCGTCCGAGCCGTATGAAGACTAGATTCCATTCAGTAAGGTTCCTCTTCCTCCCCCAAGCACATAACAATCACCGATGAAACCAATTTCATTTTCGTCCATTTTAGCCGCCATGCTACTGACGGCAGTCTCATCACAAGCCGCCGACCTGAGTTTCATCTCTCGCACGCAGGTATCGAGCAATAATGCCAATTTCGACCTTTCGGTGTTTCCTGGAAATGCCAAATACAATAACCGAGGCAACGGAGGCTCGGAGCCAGGATCCCCTACATTCCAGACCACCTTGGGAGACGGCACGGTATTGGACTACAATTTTGTCGGCAATGCTGGAACAGGAAGCGCCTTGACCACCTACGCCAGCGGAGGAGCCGGACGGATCCCTACTCCCACCTCACCTTCCGCGAATGTCCATAGCAATGGTGAAAACTGGGCCAATGTCTGGACCACCAACGATCCGGGCGCGGCCATCACCTTCACGGGATCGTCCAAAAACCACAATCCGACTGGCGTCGGCGGAGCAGCCAATACTTTCGCCCGCACCGCAGAAGTTGATGGCACCATCGATATCTCCGGGCTTGGATCCGGGCAGATCTACATTCCCCACGGAACTTACGTTAACAATTGGACTCTGACCTTGACCATGAGCGGGCCCGGGCAGCCTAATATCGTCGCCAGCGAAACCCAGGGAAGTAATGGTCCGAATACGAACTATGGCTGGATCACTAATTTCAATTTCACTACCGACGGCGTTTATGACACTGTCACCTACAACTTCACCCACGGCGACCGCGACGGCTCGCGAGCCCGCTTCATGGGAGTGATTCTCGACGGCACCGTGCTCGCATCGAATCCACCCACGGTTGTCAACAATGGTGCGACCAATATTGAAACAATCACGGCCACAATTGGCGGCGAGGTCACTGACACCGGCGGTGCCAACCCAACAGTTACTCTCTACTGGGGCAACAACGATGGCGGCACTACCCCCGGCAACTGGGACGACTCCGTTTCCCTCGGCAATCAGAGTGGAACATTTTCGACCGGACTCACCGGCCTGAACCCGGCAACTACTTATTACTTTCGCGCCTTCGCCAGCAACAACGCGGGCGACGACTGGGCCAACTCCACCGCGACCTTCTCCACCGGAGCCCCACCGAATCCTCCAACCATTGTCAACAACGCTGCAAGCAGCGTCGACTTCACCAGCGCCACCCTCAACGGGACCGTCACCAACACCGGAGGCGAAACTCCAAATATTACAATTTACTACGGCGACAACGACGGCGGGACCAACACCGGAAGTTGGGACAACTTCGTCACGGTCGGGGCACAGTCAGGCGCTTTCTCCTCCGAACTCATCAACCTCACCTCAAACACCACCTACTTTTTCCGCGCCCGTGCTCAGAATTCAGGGGGCACTTCTTGGGCGCCGTCTACTGAAAATCTCACCACTCTCGCATATTCATTGGCCGCTCTCACTAATAGTGCTGCGACCAACCTCACCGGCACTGCAGCTCAAGTCAGCGGCGACGTCACTTCCACCGGCGGAGACATTCCCACCATTACCATTTATTACGGCGACAACGACGGTGGGACCACCCCCGGCAATTGGGACAACTCCATTAGTCTCGGTCTCCAGGGGGCCGATTTCTCCACTGCACTCACCGGTCTTTCGCAGCTCACAACACACTTCTATCGCGCAAGCGCCCAAAACGCCGCCGGAATCTCGTGGGCGAGTTCTTCTCTCAGTTTCACCACCCTGGAGGTCAGCGAACTGGTTATCAATGAATTTATGGCTGCCAACGACGGAGGCATGTCAAACAACGCCAACAGCTGGCATCCCATCGCCAATCAGGTTCCGGGGACCAGCGAAGACTGGATCGAGATTCTTAACACAGGCTCCACCACTCTCGACCTCGGCGGTTGGCGGTTGACCGATAACGCCGGAGACCTTGCCAAGTGGACCTTTCCTCCGGGCACCAACCTTGGCTCCGGACAGTTCCTGATCGTCTATGCTTCAAATGACAACGCGCCGGATGCCAACGGAAATCTGCATACCAACTTCAAACTCTCCGGCGGCGGCGAATACCTCGCCCTGATCCGACCTTCGGGAACCATCGCCAGCGAATTCGGTCCCGGCGGCAGCGACTATCCCTCGCAAGACGACGATATTTCATACGGGCTTCACCCCGTTACCGGGGAATCCGTCTTCTTTCAGAACCCAACTCCCGGCTCTGCTAATGATCCCGGCGGTGTGTTGCTTGTCGCCGACACCAACTTCAGCCACAAGCGGGGTTACTACACCTCCGCATTCGACGTCACCATTTCCACAGATACCCCAGGCGCGACCATCCGTTATACCACCGACGGAACCTTGCCCACTCTTTCAAACGGGAGCACTTATTCAACCCCAATCACCATCACCACCACGACCGTCCTCCGCACACGCGCCTACAAAACCGGACAACAAGAAACCGACGTCGACACCCAGAGTTACATCTTCCCAGTTGATGTCGCCAGCCAGGTCAAACCAGCAGGCTACCCCAACAACTGGGGCAACAACGACTACGAAGTCGACACGTCAATCTCCCAGTCCGGGACCTATGCCACGCGCTTTCAGACTGGCTTGCGGTCCGTTCCAACCGTCTCTCTCGTGGGTGACCCATTAGACTTTTTTGGCCCCGGCGGCATCTGGGTAAACAGCGGGAATCGAAATCTCGAGGCACCCGTTTCCGCCGAATATTTTCAACCCGACCCGCTCACTGATGGAGTGAACACCCTCAGTGGATTCCAGATCGACTGCGGCGCCAAGCTCCAGGGTGGTGCAAGTCGCACCCCGAGCAAGGCGGTCAAACACTCGATGAGCATGCGCTTCCGAGATTCTTACGGAGAGGGCAAACTCAACTTCCCGGTTTTCGAAGACAATAATGTGACCACCTTCGACAGCCTCCATCTGCGCGCGATGTACAACAACTCCTGGGTGCACAGCAACTCCGGTCAACGCGCCCGCGCCACCATGATCCGTGATCAATGGGCTCGCTCCAGCATGATCGACATGGGCAACCTCGACGGTGGACACGGGCACTATGCCCACGTCTATATCAACGGCCTCTACTGGGGACTCTACAACCTACACGAACGACTTGAAAACGATCACTACGCCGCCCACAACGGCTACGAGGACGACGAGGTCCTCGGCCGCAACCCCGGAAGCGCGACCTCCGAGGAGAACGCCTCCTACAATCAGATGATCAGCGTGGTTACCAACAACTCGAGTACCTGGACGCAGATCAAGGCCGTCATCGATGTCGAAAACTACATCGACTACGTCATCACCGAATACTTCGGCCGCAATGCTGACCTGAAGAGCAACGACAACTGGCGTTGTGCAGGTGGCGGAACCGCCAACGCACCTTGGCGATTCTACTGCTGGGACACCGAGCGTATCTTCGAGAGCGAGACCAACACGAGTCCTCCGAGTAACAGCGGACAATTTGACGGCGCTCTTATTTTCGATGACCTGCGTGACTACCGGGAATTCCGCGTTCTCTTCGCTGACCGTGCTTACAAACATCTCTTCAATAACGGTGCACTCAACAACCTAAACAGCCGAGCGCGCTTCGAGAAGTTAGCTACGCTTATCGACACCGCCATCATCGGAGAGTCGGCACGTTGGGGTGACGATCGCGGCACCACCTATACCCGCGATAATCACTGGACCAGAGCGGTCTACGGAACGCCCGGAGGTCCGGGCACGAGCCCGTCCAACGGAGTGCTGGGATCGTGGTTCCCCTTGAGCGGCACCACCCGCACCGACCGCATCATCACAAATTGGCAATCTAGGACATTCTCTGGCCACTCGGACACCTACCTCGGAACGATCAATGCGCCTCTGTTCACTGTAAACGGTACTAGCCAACACGGCGGCGAGGTTCCCACGGGCGGCAGCGTTTCTGCCACGGCTACATCCGGTAACATCTACTATACAACCGATGGCACGGACCCACGACTCGAGGGCGGCGGGCTTTCAGCGGGAGCCACACTACTCAACACCAATATCAACCCCGGCAGTAGCGGCCTCGTCCGCGCCCGTGCCCGCGTCGGCAACGGTGATTCATGGTCACCTTTGACGGAGGCTTCTTTTTACCTCGAACAACTCGCCGCACCTGGCGATCTCGTCATTGCTGAGATCCACTACAATCCCTACCCAGCCACCGCGACAGAGAACGCCACTGGTGCCGGACTCGCGATACCGCGCACCTTCAACAACGCGGACGACTTTGAGTTCATTGAGGTGCACAACATCTCAGGAAGCACGCTCAATCTGGACGGGGTCTCCTTCTCTGCAGGAATCGACTTCACTTTCGGATTGCTTACTCTGGCCCCGGGCGAACGTGCTGTGGTAGTCAAGGACGTCGAAGCCTTCGCCGCACGCTACCCATCGGTGACTCCTGCAGGCACCTTCACCGGAAGTCTTAACAACGGCGGCGAGCAGATCGTCCTCGAGAGCACTGCGGGCGCTCCCATCTTCGACTTCACATACGACAACGGCGGCCAGTGGCCCGGTCGCGCCGATGGCAATGGCTCGTCGCTCGAACTGATCAGCTCCGCCGGCAGCTTCACCGATCCCGACAACTGGCGATCGAGTAGCGAGTTCAACGGCTCACCCGGAGCTGCTGGAGCAGGTCCTGACGGACGCATTCTTATCAACGAGGTCCTCTCTCATACCGACCTCCCCCTGACCGACTCTATCGAAATCTACAACACAACGGGATCGGGAATCTCCATTGGAGGCTGGGTTATTAGTGACGATAATTCCGCCTATTCCTCGTTCAGCCTTCCAGCGGCCACCATCGGAGCCGGACAGTATCTTACCTACGATGAATCTGACTTCAATGCCGCACCGGAAAATCCTGTAACCTCCTACTCGGGAACATTAGCCGCCGCACCAACAACCGTCACCGACAACAGTCACGGCCTCAGCACGGGCGACACTATCACTATCGAAGGCTATGGCGGCACCGGAACCTACAATAACACTTGGCAGGTCACAGTCACCGGCGCCAACACCTTCACCATCGATACCGCCTTCCTCGACAACCACTCCACGAAGGGCAGCTGGGCCAAGGGACGTCCCTTTGGCTTGAGCTCCGCGGAGGGAGAGACGCTCTGGCTTCTCGAAACCGACGGATCGGGTAATCCAACCCGCTTTGTTGATGTCGTCAATTTCGCCGCCGCCTTCAATGGCGAAGCCCTCGGTCGCTGGCCCAATGGTGCCGGCACGGGAACCTTGGTTTCCATGACCAGCAACACCCTCGGCTTCGAAAACCTCGGCGCCCAGATCGGCCCGGTCGTCATCTCCGAGGTGATGTATCATCCGAATCAACCAGCCGAAGACTTCTTCGAATACGTCGAAATCTGCAACACCGGGTCGGTCACAGAAAACCTCGCGAACTGGAAGCTTCGCGGAGGTGCTGACTTCAACTTCACCGCCAGTCAAAACCTCGCTCCCGGAGAAGGGCTCGTCATCGTCGCCTTCGATCCGGTTACCAATACCGCAGCTGCGGCCGCCTTCCGCAGTGAATATGGGATCGATGGCACCATTCCTCTCGCTGGCCCCTTCACTGATGGACCACTCGACAACGTATCCGGCACCGTTCGTTTACAACGCCCGGATTCTCCGCCTGCCAGTGACCCGACCTTCTATCCCCAGGTCACCGAAGACGAGGTCATCTATGAAAATTCCGCACCATGGCCCACCGCAGCCGGTGGCACCGGCAATTCACTCGATCGCCTGCCCGGTTTCCTCTTCGGAAACTTCGCCACCAGTTGGACTACCAATAATCCTACTCCCGGAGGACATACCACTACTTACGACAGCTGGGCCGAGTCTGTCTTTGGCCCCGGCAACCCGCCGAACAGCGGTGAAACGGAAGACTTCGACGGCGACTCTATTCCCAACCTGATCGAATTCGCTCTGGGGATGAACCCCCTTGTCAACGGCCCCGAACTCGCCCCTGAATTTGTGATCGAAGGACCCAATGCCACCATGACCTTCAACAAAAACCTTCTCGTGTCCGGACTGACTTACACCGTGCAAAGCTCACCAGATCTCGTCAATTGGACTCCGGTTCCTGACAGCCAAGTGTCGGTCTCTAATTTCGTGGAAATCCGAAAAGCCTCCGTCGCCCTGCCGGCGGCCGGAGGCTTCTACCTCCGCCTGGTGGTCACCGACTAAATAAGACGCATCTGTGTCTTCTGCGGCTCCAGCCCCGGCCTGAATTCGCAGTTCTGGGTTACGGTCACGACATTTGGAAAACTCCTAATCCATAAACCAGAGTATCGGGACAAGTGGGTTGATCGCACTTGAATAACAGACTTTTCACTCGCCCCGAACCCTGTCGGCAGCTTCATTAAGTCCATGTCCGAGCCCACTGGAATCCCTTGCTCTGCGCGCACCGAATTTGGGGGCATCATCTACCTTCCCCGCCTCGTCGATAAGATCCGTCTCATGGAAGGCGGAACCCTGCATGAGGACTTCCACGCAAACCTAGGACGCGGTATGGATCTCTGGACCTGCCAATTCCTGGGCGTAGATTACAACGACCTTCGCGCCCAGGTCATCGCCGGAGCTACAGACGACGAGATCTTGGTCTGGATCAAGGAACATGGTCGCTCACGCCCCGATTTCGAACTCGCTTGGTTCAATTCCTACATGAGAAATCGCGGCTTCCGCGATGACCTTTCCGAACGACTCGCCGAACGCAAAAAAGAAACTCCCCACACCGATCGCGACGACATCATGTCCTTCATGGATTACATCGAAGTCGACGAAGGACGCAGCCTCTAACATTCTTATCCCATGACTGATTTTCACTACCAAGATCCCTTTCCCCTCGGCCCCGACGAGACCGAGTATGAACAGCTCTCGTCCGACTTCGTCAGCGTAAGCGAATTTGAAGGGCAAGAGATCCTCAAAATCGACCCCGAAGCCCTGAGCCTCCTTTCCAACGAAGCGATCAAGGCTATTTCCTTCAAACTCCGCACCTCACATCTCAAACAAGTCGCCGCCATTCTCGATGACCCCGAGGCCTCCGAGAACGATGTCATGGTCGCACTCATGCTTCTGAAAAATGCCAGCATCGCGGTCAATGGAATCCTCCCTGCCTGCCAAGACACCGGCACTGCCATCGTCATGGGTAAAAAAGGCGAAGACGTCCGCACCGGAGTCGATGACGCGGAATACCTCTCCAAAGGAATCCACAAAACCTATCAGGAAGAAAACCTTCGCTATTCCCAAACCGCGCCTCTCTCGATGTACGAAGAGGTCAACACCAAGACCAACCTCCCTGCCCAAATTGATCTCTACGCCACCGAAGGCTCGGCATACAAATTCCTCTTTATCACAAAAGGCGGAGGATCAGCCAACAAAACCTTCCTCTACCAACAGACAAAGGCCCTGCTCAATCCGAAGACGCTCCGTGAATTCTGTATCGAGAAAATGAAGAGCCTCGGCACCGCAGCGTGCCCCCCTTATCACCTCGCCTTCGTGATCGGTGGAACCTCCGCCGAGACCTGTCTCAAAACTGTCAAGATGGCCTCAACGCGCTACTACGACGAGCTCCCCACTAGCGGCAACGAACACGGTCGTGCTTTCCGCGATACCGAACTCGAGGCCGAGCTTCTTGAATGCGCCCGCCAAGTTGGAATCGGAGCACAATTCGGAGGGAAATACTTCGCCCTCGACGTCCGTGTCATTCGCCTGCCGCGCCATGGTGCCTCCTGCCCTGTCGGGCTAGGTGTCTCCTGCTCCGCCGACCGCCAGGCCAAGGCCAAGATTACCAAAGACGGACTCTTCCTCGAAAAGCTCGAAACAAACCCCGCTCAATTTATTCCCGAAAAATACCAGGACTGGAAATTTCAGGGCGTCGAAATCGACCTCGACCAAGGCATGGAGAAAACACTCGAAACGCTCAGCAAGTATCCCGTCACTACCGCTCTCTCCCTCAGCGGAACAATCATCGTAGCCCGCGACTCTGCTCACGCGAAGCTCAAGGAGATCCTCGAGGAAAAGGGCGACTTCCCCGACTACTTCAAGCAATACCCGGTCTACTACGCCGGCCCGGCCAAAACTCCCGAGGGCTATCCTTCAGGCTCCTTTGGCCCAACTACTGCCGGACGCATGGATCCTTATGTCGACCTCTTCCAGGAAAACGGCGCCTCCATGGTCATGCTCGCCAAAGGCAACCGCTCTCAAATGGTCACCGATGCCTGCAAAAAACACGGGGGTTTCTACCTCGGCTCAGCAGGTGGCCCCGCCGCCCTTCTCGCCAAGGAACACATCAAGAGTCAGGAGGTCGTCGATTTCCCCGAGCTCGGCATGGAAGCGGTCTGGAAGATCAAGGTGGAAAACTTCCCTGCCTTCATCCTCGTCGATGACAAAGGGAACGATTTCTTCAAACAGATCAACCAGTGCCCCGTGCACTAGGCTGACCTAATCTGTTCCGAAGCTCGGACTTCAGTCCGAATTCCTTAATCCGAATAGCTCAGAAAGAGATCTTCTCCGAGTTCTTCTGCAAACCAATGTCCCCCGCAGAACGGAGCTTTAACATCTTCCGCTGCTTCCCTTCCTTACCATCGAGGATGACAGTGACCGTCCGGTAGGCACCACCCTGATTGACTCAAAATTTCAAGGTCCTGCCATCAAAAAGATCCCCCATTCGCCTCCAGACAAGGGAAGCGCCAAACCAAAAAGAATCGCGATCAATTTTGTTGCGGGATCATTCCCAAATATCCGAGAAAGCGGCAAAATCCTTACACCGTCTTCACCACGATCCCCATGCCATCCTCTTTGACGATTCTCACCGCGTCACCTTTCCGCGCAAATCCACCCTCGACGACGACATCGACAATTTCCCCATCAATTTCGGCCTTGCCGGAAGGATGCAAATCCGTTTGGGCCTCTCCGGTCATCCCGACTCGGGAATCCTCCCCTTCGCGGGTTTCCATCCCGGTCCCTTCAGCCAAAGAGGCATTCAATAATGTTCTATTGAGAAACGGAATTTCCGGCACAAAGCGAAACATCAAGTAAAGTAATCCAACCCATCCAAATATGCCGATAGCCAGATACATCGCGGGGCCGGAAATCGCATCGAGAAGCGATCCACTGCCCCATTCATACTGCCGCCATTTCACGCCATCAATCATCGAAAACACAAGCGAGCCCACCGCCATTAATAGCCCGCAAATCCCGGGCAATCCAAATCCCGGAAGAACAAAGATTTCCACCGCGATTAAGATCAGTCCCAGAACAAAAACCGCCGCCAGTTCGTATCCCGCCATATTTCCAGCGAGATAGTTCCCGAAGAAAAACAAAGAAAATGCGATGATCGAAATGACACCCCCAACCCCAAAGCCGGGAGCTTTGAATTCGAAATACCCGCCAGCCAATCCCAGAATAATCAAAATCGGTGACACACTCGCGACCCACCAGGCTAGTTTTTCAAAGGCACTCGGCGTGGCATCCACCAGATCGGCGCGACTCCATCCTTCGGCTTCGAGAACTGCATCCAGATCCTCTAACTCCGCCTCTGCGAGAATCGGACCATCATCAAGGAGCTTGACTGCATCACTCGAATTGAGGTTCAGCAATTTTCCTTTCTTAACGACCAACTCGCCGAAACTTTGATCTTCGTCATTCAGAAACATCATGGCCTGAATCACTTCCTTACGGTGGCCCTTTTTCTCCGCGATATACCGAACATGTGCATCGAAAAAACTCTCCAGCTTTTCTCGCATCACTTTTTCAATTTCCTGCCCGGTTCCATTCACAATTGCCGAGGAACCGATCGTCGAACCAGGCGTCATGTAGATCCGATCGGTCGAGATCGCGATCATAGAACCTGCACTCAGCGCCTTGGGATTCACAAAAGCGACTGTCGGCATCTTAAGATTGGCAATTTGACTCATTATCTCCCCGGTTGGAAAGGCCAGCCCTCCCGGGGTATCCAAATCAAAAATAACCGCTTTAGCACCCTCCGCCTCGGCACGATCGAGGGTTCTCTCCCAAAACTTAAAGCTCTGTCCAATGGAGAGATCCTTTTCCCCTACCGTAATGCGAACAATCTTCCCATCATAACTCTCCTCCTCGGCTTTTCCAAGGACATTGCCATCCTCTCCCCTGAGAAGATTCACCAAAACAAACAAAAACAAAACGATGCGATTCATGTCAGCATTGTATCTTGAAAGTGCCACAATGCAAAATTCTCAAATTTCCTATTTCATCTCAGCCATTTCCGCCTTCAATCCCCTCCGTGGGCCGCATTCCTGAAGAGACCATTGAGCAAATCCTTGCCGCGACGGATATTGTCGATCTCATCGGCTCCTATTTCCCTCTTAAGCGGGCCGGATCCCTCTTCAAGGCCAACTGTCCTTTCCACAACGAAAAAAGCCCTTCATTTACCATCAATCCTGCCTGGCAGAGCTACAAATGCTTCGGTTGCGGGGAAAGCGGCAGCGCTATCGGCTTCGTGATGCAATACGAAAACCTCACCTTTCTCGATGCCGTCAAGAAGCTGGCCCAACGCGCCGGGGTCACTATTATCGAGGATGCCTACGACCCCGAGGCTGACCGGAAACGCAAGCGCATTTCACGAATCAAGGAACTGAACAACCAGACCGCCCGCTTTTACCATAAGCTCTTGATGAAATCCCCCGATGCCCAGCACGCTCGGGATTACCTCAAATCACGGGGCTTCTCCAGAGAGACCGCCGAAAAATGGCTCATCGGTTGGGCTCCCAAAAACTCAAACCTCTTCCTCCAGTTCGTCCGTGAGAAGGAATTTAAAGGCCGCGAAATTGTCCAAGCCGGACTCGGTGGCATGCGGGACGAAAACAACCCTCGCGCCGGGCTGTGGATCAAATTCTACGATCAACTCACCTTTCCCATCAGCAACGACTACGGCGATGTCGTGGGATTTAGCGCGCGCGTCCTGAGAGATGACGACAAGCGTGGAAAATACATCAACACCAGCGACACCCCGCTTTTCGACAAATCGAAACTCCTCTTTGGACTCGATAAGGCCCGTAAGGCCATGGGAAGACAGAAATTCGCCCTCATCTGCGAGGGACAAATTGACGCCATTGTTCTGCACGAAGAAGGAATCGAAAACACCGTAGCCCCCCTCGGCACCGCCTTTACGGAGCAACACGCACGAATGCTCAAGCGCTACACCGATCGAATCGTCCTCTGCTACGATGGAGACTTCGCAGGCCTCGCTGCGGCCGACAAAGCCTTTGCCCAACTCACTGCTGCCGGGCTTCCCGTAAAACTAATGCATCTTCCCAACGGAGAGGATCCCGATACCTTCATCAAATCCCACGGGGCCGATTCCTTCCGCGAGCTCATGGAGAACGCAAAGGACTTCTTCGACGCCAAACTCGACAAGGAACTACCGAGTATCAACCTCGCCTCCGCCTCCGACCGCGCCACTCTTCTTCAGGGGCTCGCCGAACTTGTGGCGGAAATGAGCGATGATCTTGTGCGAGACGCCACCATCCAGAATCTCTCCACCCGTCTTCGTCTCGGAGCTGATGATTTCCGTCAGGCCGTCGCCGCCGCCAAAACTGAAAAGCGCAAGTTTCCCGATCGGAATAAAAAAGAGAATCCTCTCCTCGAGAAAATCGCGCCCGCTCCTATCGATCACTCTGTCGCCTACCTTTGCCATCTCGCCATGGCTTCAAAGGAGGCCTGTGACTACCTGTGCGAGCAACTCGAGGCCCTCCACGACACCATTGAAGACACCCCTGGCGGACAAATCCTTCGCTCCATCCTCGCCCGCCGACCCGACCCAAAAAGCCCGGCCGCCCGTCAGGCCTTCATTTCCACCCTGAGCCAACCCGAGCAGTTGGCACTTCTCCAGACCTTTACCGAAGAACCTCCGGAAAAGCCGCTCCTCGCAGCCGAGGAAACAGTGACCCTCCTCCTGAGCTCATATTTCCAAAAGAAAGAAAGCGCCCTCCGCGCCCAACTGGCTGATCCCAACCTTCCAGTCGATCAGATGATCCCGCTAATGGAGGAAGTCAAAGAACTTCAATCCTTCCTAAGCAACCTTGACTCCCGCTTTATCCGTTAAATCTTTTTTTCCCAAAGTGTGAAAAAACTTGACGATTAGGCGTCCGTCACAAACATACGCCTCCCGGCGGAATCCCTGCTGGACATATAATAGGTGAGGTGTGTCTCCCCACACCAACTTTCTCACAAAATCATCATGGCAAAAAAGAAGAAACCGGCGAAGAAAGCCACTGCAAGAAAGGCAGTTAAGAAGGTGGCAGCCAAAAAAACGGCAAAAGCTCCGGCTAAAAAAGCAGCGAAAAAGGCCGCCAAAAAAGCCCCGGCCAAAAAAGCCGTGAAAAAAGCTCCAGCCAAGAAAGCAGCTAAAAAGGCAGCCAAAAAAGCTCCAGCCAAGAAAGCGACTAAAAAGGCCGCCAAGAAAGTGGCTAAAAAGGCCGCCAAGAAAGCTCCTGCCAAGAAAGCGGCTAAAAAGACGGCCAAGAAAGCTCCAGCCAAGAAAGCGGCTAAAAAGGCCCCAGCCAAGAAAACTCCAGCCAAAAAGTCCGCTAAAACGTCCCCGGCCAAGAAAACTCCAGCCAAAAAGTCCGCTAAAAAAGCAGCCTCTAAAAAAGAGGCCGTCAAAATAATTCCCGCCACTACCGAAGCTCCCGAGAAGCCCAAAGGCAAAAGACCCAAAAACCGTATCGATACCCCTGAGATTCAGGAAAAAATCCGAGAACTCATCAAGCTGGCGAAGGAACAGGAATATCTTACCTACGACGATATTCACGAAATCCTCCCCAAAAACCTCGTTGAGGAAGACGACATCAGCGCCATCCTGGACCGTCTCCGTCAAATGGAATTCGACATCATCGATGCCTCCGAAGTCGATCGTTTTAAAGACCGCAAGCGCGGCGATCTCGACACCGAGGAGGAAACGAAAGACCAGAAGCTCGACATCCTCGACGACCCTGTTCGGATGTATCTCAAACAGATGGGACAAGTCCCTCTCCTCACTCGCGAACAGGAAGTAGAAATTTCCAAGCGTATCGAGGATGCAGAGATCGAAGTTCAAAAATACCTTCACCTCTTCGGCTTCACCGCAAGTGGCTACCTTGCCCTCGCTGATAAGCTCATGCGCGGCAAAGAGCGCTTCGACCGCGTCATTCTCGATAAGAAAATCGAAAGCCGCGAGCGCTACATGAAAGCTCTTCCTAAGCTTTGCGAACAGGTTCGCACCCTTCACGAAGAAACCACCGAGATTTTCAAGAAACTCTCCGTGAAATCTCCCCGGGGCAAAAAGAAGCTCGAGACAAATTTGGAGAAAAACCTCCAATCAGTTGCCCGACTCTACACTCGCTTCTACTTTAAACAGAAGGTCATCGAAGACTTCTGCGATGTCGTTGAAGATTATCAGGGTAAGATCTGGAAATACTCCCGCAAAAAGAGTGCCGAAGCCGAGACCGCCATTCGCGAACTTCAACTTGAGTCCTGGCACACCGTGGAGAATTTCGAAGCGACCAATTCCAATCTCCATATTTGGATGCGCAAGGCACTCAAGGCCAAGACCGAGATGGTCGAAGCCAACCTGCGTCTCGTGATTTCTATCGCCAAGAAATACACCAACCGTGGCCTCTCCTTCCTCGACTTGATTCAGGAAGGGAACATGGGCCTCATGAAAGCCGTCGAGAAATTTGAATACCGTCGTGGCTACAAATTCTCAACCTACGCCACCTGGTGGATTCGTCAGGCCATCACCCGCTCCATCGCGGACCAGGCCCGAACCATTCGTATCCCGGTCCACATGATCGAGACCATCAACAAGCTCATGCGCGTGCAAAAGCAGTTGGTGCAGGAATACGGACGTGAACCAACCCCAGACGAAATCGCCGAGGAAATTCACCTTCCCGTCGAGCGTGTCCGTGCCGTTCTCAAAATGGCCCAACAGCCGATCTCACTTCAGGCTCCTGTCGGCGACTCAGACGACACTTCCTTCGGTGACTTCATCGAAGACAAGTCCGCTGAAAACCCAATGGAGGAAGCCGGCTTCGCCATGCTCAAGGACAAGATCATCGAAGTTCTCGACACCCTCACCGAGCGTGAGCGCGAAGTTCTCGAACAGCGCTTCGGCCTCAAGGACGGCTACTCCCGCACTCTCGAGGAAGTGGGCCGCCAATTCCAGGTGACCCGTGAGCGGATTCGTCAAATCGAAGCCAAAGCTCTCCGGAAAATGCGACACCCGACCCGTATCCGGAAGCTGGAAGGCTTCATCGAGCTGCCAATGTAAGTTCACCATCTTTCAAAAGCCCGCCGACCGATTGGTCCGCGGGCTTTTTCATTCTTCCCAACTCCACAATCACTCTTCATTATTCCTCCGTGCAGCCGATCCAACTTGAGAGCGCCGTCGCGACGATCCTCGAACACGAATCCCGTTTCGAGCCGGGCGCGTATTTTCTCGTGAGGGATATTCTAGATTTCACCGTAGAGCGACTCGCTAAGAAAAACAAAGGTGAGAAACGCCACGTGACCGGGCCAGAACTCCTCATCGGTTTTCGTGATTTTGTTCTGAAAGAATACGGTCCGATGGGAGCCACCCTGCTCGAGGACTGGGGCATTACCTCTTGCAGGAACATCGGCGAGATCGTCTTTCTCTTTATCGAACACGGTGTCTTTGGCAAACAGGATTCGGATACCATCGACGATTTCTCCGAGATCTTTGATTTTGAAGAAGCCTTCACCGCGCCCTTTCTTTCCATAAAATGATCTCGCGGGAACGATTCATCGACCTGCTGGCGATGAGCCGGTTCGCCAATCTCCCCACCGTTTGGTCGAATGGACTTTTAGGCACCCTTGTTGGATTGACGCTCTTTGAGAGAAACACTGAGTCGATTTGCCCTCTGTGCCTGACTGCAGTTGGTCTTGCTCTTTCATTTCTTTATTTAGGCGGCTGCTTTCTCAACGATGCCCACGACCTTGAATTCGACGAGAAGACCCGCCCCGAGCGTCCCATTCCCGCAGGTCGATGGTCTCGCAAAACCATCTTCACTTTTGCGGTCGTTCTCATGGGACTTGGTCTGGGCCTTTGCTTGCTTGTTTCTGCGGCATCAGGACTTTTTGCCGCCGGAATCATCATCTGCATCTTAGCCTACACCAAATGGCACAAGCGCACTGCCTGGAGTTTTTTCTTCATGGCCGGAGCCCGCGCGCTGATCTATCCGACAGCAGCGTTCAGCTTTCTCTCATGGGAACGATTTCAAGCAATCTCTCCCGAATTACTTCCCATATTCGTCACTATCGCCCTGGGGCTCGGAGGATACATTCTGGGGATTTCCCTCACGGCAAAGAGCGAAAGCTTCCCCACTCCTCCGACACCAAAAGAACAGGCCATTCCCGTTGCCTGCCTCTGTGCTCCTTCAATTTTCATCTCAGGACTACTTCTCCTGGGAGGAACAGGAAACGCAGCCGCACCTCTTCTTCTCTTTTTTGTCGTTCTCATCTTCTCGGTGAGATCGGTTCGCGCCAATCATAACGTCGGCCAATTCGTCTCACGAACTTTGGCCGCCATCCCCTTGGTCGACTGCCTTCTCGTGATCCCCCTTGCTCCACATCTTTGGTTTACCTGTCCCATTCTCGCCTTATTGGCGCTGGGACTTCAGAAAATCGCTCCTGCGACCTAATAATTTGTAATACTCTCGCTTTCCTTTCCACGTCGTTTGGTGATAGAAATCGCCCTGATGAAACACGAAACTCTTTGTCTCCACGGCGGCTACTCCCCTGATCCTACCACAAACTCCCGCGCCGTCCCACTCTACCGCACCGCGTCATATGTTTTCGATAGCACCGAGCACGCGGCCAATCTTTTTGCTCTGAAGGAACTCGGCAACGTCTACACCCGCCTCCAAAACCCAACCACCGACGTTCTCGAAAAACGCGTTGCCTTGCTCGAGGGGGCGCACGAGATGGCCGGTCTGGGACACGCCTCGGGAACCGCCGCCATTTTCAACGCCATCGTCACTCTTGCCAAAGCTGGTGATAATATCGTCTCTGCACAAAATCTCTACGGCGGCAGCTACACCCAATTCAACGACATCCTTCCCGCTCTCGGCATTGAAGTCCGTCTGATCGATTCCAACGATCCTGAAAACTTCGCTAAAGCCATCGACGGAAACACGCGTGCCCTTTTCTGCGAGACTGTTTCCAACCCCGCGCTCGAAATCACCGACCTCGATGCCGTCGGCGACATTGCCAAGGCTCACGGTATTCCTCTCATCGTCGATTCCACTTTTTCCACACCCTATCTCACCAAACCATTCGATCACGGCGCAGATGTCGTTGTTCACTCGATGACCAAATGGTTTGGCGGACACGGGGCCGGCATCGGCGGAATGGTTGTCGATTCCGGACGCTTCAACTGGGCCGGAGGAAAGCACCCACTCTTTGACGAACCCGATTCATCTTATCACGGGCTCCGATGGGGGCATGATCTCCCGGACATGCTCGCTCCGCTCGCATACATTCTCCGGATGCGCACCGGCCCACTCCGCAACCTCGGAGCCTGCATCTCACCTGACAATTCCTGGACGCTTCTCCAGGGCATCGAAACACTTCCCCTGCGAATGGAGCGCCATTGCGAAAACTCCCTCGCCGTCGCCAAGCACCTTAAAGATCACCCCAAGGTTGATTGGGTCCGCTTCCCCGGACTTGAAGACGACCCCGAGTTCGAGAAGAACAAAAAATACCTCAAAGGCAAAGGGGGCTCGATGGTAGTCTTCGGCATCAAAGGTGGCGCTGAAGCTGGAGCCAAGGTCATCGAATCCTTCAAGCTCTTCTCACACCTTGCCAATGTTGGAGACGCCAAATCCCTCGCGATTCATCCTGCAACGACCACACACTCCCAACTCACCGGAGAGCAGCAACTCGCTGGTGGAATTTCCCCCGAACTCGTTCGCCTCTCCATCGGAATCGAACACATCGACGACATCCTCGAAGACCTTGAACAGGCATTGGCGTCGGTCTAAACCCTTCACCATGTCTTCCCTCACCATCCCGGAAAAGTGCGGTGTCATGTTGCTCCCCGACTCTGTTCTTTTCCCACATGGGGCGATGCCCCTGCGCATCTTCGAACCCCGATATCGGCAGATGCTCGAAGAGGCAGTCGAGGGTGATTGCATGTTTTGTATTGGCAATCTGATAGGTTCTAATGATTCCGACCCCGAGACCAGTTGCGCTCCCATCGGGGCCATCGGACTCATCCGGGCGTCGCGAGAAGCAAAGGACGGCACCTCTAATCTTCTCCTCCACGGGGTAATCAGAGTGCAATTTAAAAAATGGTTGAGGGAAAAACCGTATCCCTATGCTGAGATCCGCCCGGTCATGGATACTACCCTGGATTCTCAGGAGGAGGCTTCCTACCTTGACCGCCTGAGAAAATCCATGAACCGCGCGCTTTCAGGGTTCCCCTCCGAAGTGAACGAACAAATGAACAAGATCCTGGATCAAGCAGGCGATTCGGGATCCTGCGCGGATGCTGTAGCCCAGCAGTTCATTCACGACCCAAACGACCGACAACGACTCCTGGAAACCTCCGAAGTCCGAAAACGCATGGATTTTCTCATTCAATTTCTGAATAAAGCAGGACCTTCAACGTCCTAGCTCTTAATGAAGGTTCCCTTAGCTCTCCTTTCACTACTCACCACCTCACTCTTCGCCGCCAGCCCCTTCACCACGGAGGAATTCAACACGGCCATCAACACATCCCGGTGGTTCATCTACAATTACGAAACCGGAGGGTTCACGACTCCTGACTGGAATGCGGTGGACGGAGGCGCCAATCCTGAGGCATCCACCACATTGACAGTGGGAAACGGAGTTTCTTTTATCGCGAACGAAGCTTCTTCGCTGGGAACATTTACCGGCGACTTCTACGGTGCTGGAATCGAGGGTCTTGATTGCGATATCTTTGCCGAGGCCGCTTCCTTAATCCAAAGCGTGGAATTCTTCTTCCTCCACGACGGCGTTTTTTACTTCAGCGACCCATTAACTTTAAACAATGACGGATGGTCCCTTCTGCAATACTCATTCACAACTGACCCTTGGTATACCATCGAAGATGGCATTTTCGTGGACACTCTTATTACCGATGAAATTCTCTCGGATATCAGCCAAATTGGCGTCGACTTTCTCCCCCTCGCCGCTGATGACGCGATTGGCTCCCGCGTGGGGCTCGATAATTTCACTCTCATGGGCCAAGTCCCCACGACTCCCTTGGAAATTGCCAAGGGAAACGCTAATGACCTCGCCCTAAGCTTTTCGCTAAAGGATAGTTTCAGTTACACCATCGAGGCAAATGAAGAACTTACCAGTGATGGCTGGAACCCACTCAGCCCGGAAACCACCGATTTGTCGGGAACCGAACCCTTCGAAACGACCATTCCCCGATCCGTCAGGCAATTCTTCCGCTTGATGATCAGACCGCTTTACTACGCTGTCCCGAATATCGGGGCCTAAAAAGCGGTCCGGAGCCAAAAAAAGCTTTCGCAAATCCCACCTCTCTGGCTTATCCCAACGGCGATGAAAATCGTCGTCGCATACTCGGGAGGTCTCGATACCTCCGTCCTCCTCCTCTGGCTCAAAGAAAAATACAATGCTGAGATCATCGCCTACTGCGCGGATGTCGGCCAAGCTGAAGAACTCGATGGACTGGAGGCCAAAGCCCTCAGCACCGGAGCCTCCAAATGTTACATCGGTGACCTGAAGGAAGAATTTGCGGCGGACTATATCTACCCGATGTTCCAGGCCAACGCCGTTTATGAAGGCCGCTACCTTCTCGGGACCTCTATTGCACGCCCCTGCATTATCAAAGGCATGCTCGATGTCGCCATCGCCGAGGGAGCGGACGCCATCGCCCACGGCGCGACCGGCAAGGGTAACGACCAAGTCCGCTTCGAACTCTCCCTCAACGCGCTCGCTCCCGACATTAAGATGATCGCTCCGTGGCGTGACGACGAATTTCGCGCGCAATTCCCAGGACGAGCCGAGATGATCGCTTACTGTGCCGAGCACAACATCGACGTCCAGGCTTCTACCAAAAAGCCTTATTCCATGGACCGCAACCT
This sequence comes from bacterium, assembly GCA_018222765.1. GTDB lineage: Bacteria > Verrucomicrobiota > Verrucomicrobiia > Verrucomicrobiales > Akkermansiaceae > SW10. The sequence continues at coordinate 19,335 of JAAEZT010000011.1, forward strand.
CCTCCATATCTCCTTTGAAGCCGGTGCGCTCGAAGACACCTGGTATGACGGTTCCACTGAAGCTGACAAAGACATGTATGTTCTCTCCGTCGCTCCCGAGGATGCGCCGGATAGTCCGGAATACGTGCAGTTCCTTTTCGAAAACGGGAACATCATCGGACTCAAAAACGACCGACTCGCCGACTACATCGCCGAGCTCAATGACTTCGAAGTCAAAGGTGAGCAAGACGGCTACACCCTTCTCACTCCCTACGGCGTGATGCGGGTTCTTAATCACCTCGGCGGCAAGCACGGAATTGGACGAATCGACATTGTCGAAAACCGCTTTGTCGGCATGAAATCACGCGGCATATACGAAACCCCCGGGGGCACTATCCTTCTTGCCGCCCATCAAGATCTGGAAACTCTCACCATCGACCGGGAAGCCCAGCACGTTCGCGACAGCCTGATTCCCAAATACGCCCAACTCGTATACAACGGATTCTGGTTCGCTCCTGAACGGGAGGCGATCCAGGCCCTCGTCAGCGAGACCCAAAAAACCGTCAACGGCGAAGTCCGGCTTAAGCTTTACAAAGGCAACGTCATCAACGCCGGTCGCCGTTCCCCGAACAGCCTCTATGACGAGGACATTGCTACCATGGAGGGCGGGCAGGAAGAAGCTTACAACCAGAACGACGCCACCGGCTTCATCGCTCTGAACGGCCTCCGCTTGAAGCAATTCGCACGGGTCAACGACAAGTGAACCTTTCCCGCCGCTCTCACAGCCGGAGCCTCTCCACGGGTTCCGGCTTTTTCAGAATTCCGAAAAAACAAGAGGACAGCGAAAAACCTAACCAAAAATAGCAAGAGAACTGAAGAGCTGTAATCTTGGAGAGATCAGGCACGTAGCACCCTACAATTATTCCGTTCCGGGGGTTGGGCGCTTGCAAAAGGACGAAAGAATCTATTTCCAATTCGACGGCGTTTACCCGAGCAAAGGTTTCCAGTAGCCTCCTGAGATACTCTCGGGAAAGAGTAATCTCTCTGATCCCGACAGGATTTCCCGTCTCTCTCCGTTATTAGCCACCTCCAATGATCCGCTGGTTCACTCGAAATGACATTGCTTCCAACTTCCTGCTGGTAGCGATTCTTCTTGGTGGCGCCTTTGCGGCCTTCAACAAAGTCCCTCTGGAAGTCCAACCGACCTACGAATGGGGTGAGGTCGATATCAAGATGACCTATCGCGGGGGCAGCCCGAAGGATGTTGAGGAACAGGTGGTCATTCCCATCAACCGGTCCCTGCAAGACCTTCCAGGCATCAAGGAAGTTCAGGCGCATGCCAACCGGGGAGGGGCCAATTTTGACATCACTGCCGAGAAAGGTGTCGATCTTCAGGAATTGCGGGATGAAATCGAAGCTCGTGTCGACACCATCAACACCTTTCCTCCCGAAGCCGAACGACCGCGCATCACTGTTCCCCATACTTCCAACTACCGCGAAGTTCTCACGGTGGCCATTACCGGGAGCTTGTCCGACCTCGATCTTTACCGCGTCGCCAAGAGAGTAGAAACGGACATTCTCGACCTTCCGGAAGTCTCCCGGACCGATCTTCGAGGCACCCACCCCCTCGAGATCAGTATCGAAGCAGACGACGAAAAACTACGCGATTACGGCCTCACCATTCAGGACCTTGCCAATGCTATTCGGCAATCATCCCTCGCCCTCTCTGCAGGATCGGTCAAGACCCCCTCGGGTTCAGTGATGATCCGCACCGAGGGTCAGGCCTACGACACGGAAGCCTTTGGAAACATTGTAGTCACCGCTGCCGATGGTGCCCTTCTCAAAATTTCCGACCTCGCCAATATCTCGGATGGCTTTGAGGAAAACGAACAAGCCATGCTTTTCAATGGGGCCCCTGCGATCATGCTTGATGTCCTGCAGGGACAAAACGAGAGCGCCATCAAGATCTCGAACGCCGTCAAAAATTATATCGCGAAGTCCGCTGAACGCTTCCCCGAGGGCATTAATCTTTTTGTCTGGGATGACGAATCGGTCCGGATCCGCACCCGCCTCTCCACCCTGGGAAACTCCCTGATGATCGGAGCTCTTTTGGTTCTCATTGTTCTTGGTCTCTTCCTCCGTCCCATGCTGGCATTTTGGGTCGTCCTCGGGATTCCCGTCAGCTTCGCAGGCGGAATCATGCTCATGCCCTATTTTGGCCTGACCGCGAATACCATGAGCATCTTTGCCTTCATCATCGTTCTCGGAATTGTGGTCGATGATGCCATTGTGACAGGTGAAAACATCTACTCCCGATTAAAGGATGACCTCAGCCCGCTCGACGCGGCCGTTCTCGGAACGAAACAAGTAGCAACCCCTGTGACCTTCGGCGTCATTACAACCATCGTCGCCTTTATCCCCTTAATGTTTATTGAAGGTCACTCGGGAGTCTGGGCCGCGCAAATCCCACCAGTCGTTGGGGCTGTCCTCATCTTTTCCCTCATCGAATCCAAATTCATCCTCCCCTGCCACCTGAAGCACCTCAAACGTGATCGCGACACCGCTAAACTCAGTCTCTTCTCTCGCTTCCAAAAAGGGATTGCCGATGGGCTGGAACGCAGTGTCGAAAGATTCTACGCCCCCATCCTGCGTTGGTCGGTGAGACATCGCTACACAACCTGCACCCTCTTCCTGGCTTTTGCCATGGCGGCATTTGGATACAAACGAGGAGGACATCTTGGATTCGAGGTGTTCCCATCGATCGAGCGATCCATCATCTACTCGAAACTCCGCATGATGCAGAACACTCCCTTCGAGGAAACTCAGGAAAAAATTGCTTACATTTCCCAATGCGCCCGCGAACTCCAGGAGGAACTCATTGATCCCGGAAACGGAAAACCTCTTATCTTGAATGTTCTGAGCGATATCGGAAGCGGACGCTACGGACGCGGAGGAAGCCCGGAGGAGGGACGGGTATATATGGAGATTCTCTCTCCAGGACTCCGCTCCGAGCCGGGCCCAACCAACGACGAGATCGCGAAAATGTGGCGCGACAAAGTAGGCGAACTTTCGAACGTCGAAAGCTTTCGAATTGACGGGAGCCGCGGCGGACGCCGCTCGGGCGGAGAAGAAGATGAATCGATGGAAATTCAACTTCGAGGTCCCGGCAGTGAACTCAAAACTGCGATCGCCGAAGAACTCGAAGACTTTTTAAAAAATCACAGGGAAATTGAATGGGGACACGCCGATCATGAAAGCAGTCGTGAAGAATTATCTATCACCCTGAAGCCCCGCGCACTGGAACTAGGAATCGCCCAACGCGATCTGGCCCGACAAATTCGTCAGGCCTTTTATGGAGAGGAAGCCCAACGCATCCAACGCGAAGGCGACGAGCTTAGGGTCATTGTGCGACTCCCCCGCGAGAAGCGTGAATCACTCCAAACATTCGAAACCCTCAACATCAAGGCGCCCGGTGGAACCAACGTCCCCTTCTTCACCGTCGCCAATGCCGAACTCAAACGAGCGCCCGGCCAACTCGAACTCATCAATGGCTCTCAGGTCATCGCCGTTTACGCCAAGCCGGAAAACAAGGAAACCGACATTATGAAGCTCGCCCTCGAGCTTGAACCAGAAATCAATGCGATCGTCGATCGCGCCCCGGGCATCTCCTGGATCTGGGAAGGCAATATCAAAGAAAACCGCGAAGCCGATAGCCGCACCGACTGGCTTTTCGCCGCTCTCATGCTCACGCTCTTCGCGCTTCTTGCAATCCCCTTCAAATCCCTACTCCAACCCCTCATCGTTCTCCTCGCCGTCCCTTTCGGTGTAATTGGAGCCTACGCCGGACACATCATCATGGATGTCACCCCGTCATGGCTTTCAGTATTCGGAATTCTCGCCCTTGCGGGCGTAGTGGTGAACGACTCCCTCGTGCTGGTTGATTTCATCAACAAAAAGCGGGAAGAAGGCATGAGCATTAAAGAAGCAGTGCAGATCTCCGGAATTCGACGCTTCCGACCCATTTTCCTCACCTCCATCACCACCTTCGCCGGACTGATGCCCCTCATTTTCGACGGAGCCCGCCATGCCCAATTATTGAGACCCATGGCCATTTCCCTTGGATTTGGTATCCTTTTTGCCACCTTGATCACTCTTCTCCTCATCCCCTCCGCCTACCTCATGCTCGAAGATCTCAAAGCACTCTTCAGAAGAGGCTGGGCCTGGTATCGTAAGCCATTTCAGGAAGAGAACGACTCTTAAAGGTCAATTAATTAAGAAATTTAAGCTTTCTTGAATAAATCACTCGTCGAAGCCCCCTGAAATTGGTAGTCTAAGGAACCCGATAATGATGGGTTTTGTCATGGCTACCACACTCGAGCGCAAACAACAGATCAGCATCAACGACCCCCAGCTCGAAATCTCCGAGGAAGCCCCGGCTTTCACCGAGGACTTCGAAAGCAAGCTGGCAGACGCCCAAACCCAGCTGGAAATGCTCCATTCCCAGCGCAAAAACCTCGAAAGGCAGAAGCTTGCTCTCGAAGACCTGAATCACCGCAAGCAGGAATTCATGAACGGTCAGCTCGACCTCACCGAAAAACTTTCCTCGGCCATTACCACCATCGAGAGAGAACTTTTCGAGGCGAAACAGGAAATGGAAGACCTGGAGCAGACCAAGTCGGCCTTCACAACCCACCTTCGTAAAATCGAGACCCTCAATCCCGAAGCTTGGCCCAAGGACAACCTTAACACCGAACTCCAATCGGCTCTCCTGACTCTCGACAAAGCCGAAGATGAATACGAGCAAGCTGTTTCCTACTTCACCGGCTCAAAGCGAGGCGGTGTCTTCGGCGGCTCTTCCTCCCCTTCCCGTGGAGCACGTGTTGGATCTGATTTCCAGTCGACCCTCCTCAATGGCCTTGCCTTTAATCTCCCCGTGATCCTTCTGGGCTCACTCGCCCTCGTCGTTTACTTCCTCAAATAGAGCACCAGACCCATGTTCCTTAAAAAGAAAAGCAGCAACCCAATGGCCAGCCAAGAGCAGGCCCTCTATTCTCAAATCGCCAAATATGAGGATTTTATCGAGAAAGCTCCCGAGCGGATTCGAGAACAAATGGAAAAGGAACGCACTACCATGCCCGCGCCGGACGATTTCGCCCAGCGCCGCCGAGAGCGTGCTTTCTATGCCCAGATGTCTCGTAATGAAATCCGCAACGAACGCAAATACCGCACGCGAAATACCGTGCTCTTCGTTCTCCTCGCCGCAGCCACAGTTTCGGTCTGCTGGTGGATCTACGCCGAGCTCGTAGCGAACAAAGTTCTTCAGTGAGATTCGCACTTTGCGATTCCCTCACACGCATCAGCGGTGCATTCTTGGGTCATGGCTGATTCACCCATCGATGTCCGCTACGTCGCGAACCTCGCGCGTATCAATTTAAGCGAAGAAGAAGTAGAGCGCTTCGGCTCCCAACTCACTGGAGTCATGGAGCACATCGAGAAGCTTTCCGAAGTTGACATCGAGGGCATCGAGCCCATGTCTCACGCCAACACCACCTCAAACAAAGTGCGTCCGGACGAGCCGGTGGAAAGCCTCCCTGCCAAAGGCTTCCTTCAAAATGCTCCCGATCAAGCGAACAGCCAGCTCCGCGTCCCAAAAGTCGTCGACGCCTAAACTTCCCAGATACATGTCTCTCGCAGCTCAATCTCTCAGCTCTTTGCGTCGGCAACTCACCGCCGGCGAAATCTCTTCCCGAGACATCATCGAAGATGCCGTCGCACAAATCTCCGCCAGAGATGGAGATATCGGAGCCTTCATTTCATCCGAACCTAAAACAGCTCTAACAGAGGCCGACAAGGCCGACCTCTCGCTCCCTCTTGGTGGTCTGCCCATCGCGATCAAGGACAACATCAATGTTCTAGGATCACCATGCACCTGTGGTTCCAAATTCCTCTCCGGGGCCTACACCTCACCCTATGACGCCACCGTCATCAAAAACCTGAGAGCTGCCGGCGCGATTCCCTTTGGTCGCACTAACCTAGATGAATTCGCGATGGGCTCATCCACCGAGAACTCTGGAATTCAGCTCACCCAAAACCCTGCCGCTCCCGGACACATCCCCGGAGGCTCCTCCGGAGGTTCAGCAGCTGCCGTGGCAGGCAACTTTATTCCCGCCGCACTCGGATCAGACACAGGTGGCTCAATCCGCCAACCAGCCAGCCATTGTGGAGTGGTAGGGTTGAAACCTTCCTACGGCCGGGTTTCCCGCTATGGCCTGGTTGCCTTCGGTTCATCTCTTGATCAAATCGGACCACTCACACACACCGTTGAAGACGCCGCTCTTCTCCTCAATGCCATCGCCGGAGTCGACCCACGCGACTCCACCAGTCTCGATGCCGAAATTCCAGATTATACCGAGGGACTTGATCAAGGAGTCGCCGGAATGAAACTCGGACTCCCCAAGGAATACTTCACCCACGGAATTGACTCCCAGGTTCGCGAGCGTGTCGAGAGCGCTGCCAAGGCCCTCGAAGCCCAGGGAGCCGAACTGGTTGAAATTTCCCTCCCACATACTGAATACGCCATCGCGACCTACTACATCATTGCTCCGGCAGAGGCATCATCCAACCTCTCGCGCTTCGATGGCGTCCGCTACGGCAACCGCACCGAGAACCCCAAGGACATGCTCTCACTCTATACCGACAGCCGGGAAGCAGGATTTGGTTCGGAGGTGAAACGTCGTATCATTCTCGGCACCTACGTTCTCTCCTCCGGCTATCACGATGCCTACTATCTCCGCGCGTTAAAGGTTCGCACGCTCATCAAGCAAGACTTCGTTCAAGCCTTTGAAAAAGTGGACGCCATCCTGACTCCGGTCGCTCCGGACGCAGCTCCAAAAATGGGAGCTGCTTCGGGCGATCCACTGAAGCACTATCTCGCCGACATCTTCACAATCTCCGCGAATCTTGCCGGGAATTGCGGGATCTCTGTGCCTCTCGAACCTGTCGACGGGCTGCCGGTCGGACTTCAGATCCTCGGACCACACCTCGGAGAACAGACGATCCTCCGCTGTGCACGCGCTGTCGAAATTTTATAAGTGTAGATCGTAACTACGGCCGACCTTCCCTTCGCGCCAGTGAATGAAGGCCCTATTCGCAACAGCCACCCCACCTTTTGTGGGATAGTCTCCAGTGAAATACCAATCTCCCGACGGCCCTTCAATCGAGTCGTGAAGGTTATCGACGGTCTGATAAAGCACTTCGACTTCACCGTGCCAATCGATATCCTCGGGATACACGATTGAGGCAATCTCCCTCGAAATTTCATCGTCAGTAAAGTCAGCGTAGAGCCTCTTCACCGCATTGATTCGTTCTTCAGCCGGCTTTTCGAGCTCGGCAATGCAATCCTTGTAAACGTCCTCGATTAAGGCCCCTCTTCCCGAGCGTTCCAGCAAATTGATCGCTGCCTGAAAGGCGATGAACTTGCCCATCTCCGACATGTCGATTCCATAACAATCAGGATAACGAATCTGGGGTGCTGTTGAACAAATAACAATCTTCCCGGGTTTGGTTCGGGCTAAAATCTTAAGGATCGATTGCTTCAGCGTCGTCCCGCGAACGATCGAATCATCAAGAACCACCAGAGAATCCCCTTCTCCCACGACACCATAAGAAATGTCGTAAACATGGGAGACCAATTGATTGCGCCCGCTTTCCTTGGAAATAAAGGTCCGCAACTTAATATCCTTGTGGGCAATCTTTTCACCCACGGGCCAATTGCGGAGCACCAAATCATCGAGCTTTTCCTCCGTGAGTTCTCCCTTCTGAAGTGCTTCGAGAATATCCGAACGAACTTTTTTACGTCGATAGAGACGCAAGCCATCCATCAAACCATAATAAGCTGTCTCCGCAGTATTGGGAACAAAGGAGAAGACCGACTTATCAAAGTCATACCCGATGGACTGCACAACCTGCTCCACGAGAGCCGCTCCCATCGCCTTACGCTCCTTGTAGATCTGAGGATCATTTCCCCGGGAGAAGTAAATCTTTTCGAACGAACACGGCTTCGGATCCACCTTTTCCGCGAAGCGTTCCGATTGATGCTCACCCGAATTCTTAATCGTCATCACGGTTCCGGGAGCGAGCGCCTTCACCTCATCCTGCTCGGCTTCAAAAACCGTCATCAAGGGAACCCGCTCGGAGGCAAAAGCAATCACCTCGTCCGTCTCATAATAGTGACAGGGACGAATGCCATGCGGATCCCGCATCACAAAAAGATCTCCATTTCCAACCACACCGGAAATACAATATCCGCCATCCCAGCCCTTCGCCGACTCCGCGACGATATGCGCGAGATTAAGACGTTCGGAAATTAGCTCCGCGGTATGATCGCCGGCAATCCCCTCGTCCCTCACCTCATGATAAATATCCGTATGGGCTTCATCCAAATGAAATCCAATTTCCTCCAGCACCGTCTGGGTATCCGTTCCAAACACCGGATGCTGACCACGATCCAACATCCGCTGGTTCAGCTGGCTGGTATTGGTCATGTTGAAATTTCCCATCACCATGAGACTCCTTGTGGGCCAGTTACTCCGGCGCAGATAGGGATGACAGGAACCGTCATCAAATTCTCCCGACGTCCCGTAACGCAGATGCCCCATATAAACATCTCCTGCAAAATCAAAATTCGTGCGGAGATCATCCGGGTTCTCTTGATCAAGAAGTCCCTCGCGATGCTTTCGTTGCAGCTCCTTGAGCTCCTTCCGAAAGAGCTTGGCCAAGGAATCCTTCTTGGAGTCCCGGCGTCTGAAAATATATGGTTGCCCTGCTGGCATCCCAATTTTGGCACAACCAATTCCAACCCCGTCCTGTCCGCGATTGTGCTGCTTCTCCATCAGAAGGAACAACTTATTGAAGCCCCAGAGAGCCGACCCGTAACGGTCTTGATAATAAGCCAGTGGCTTCTTCAATCGCACAACGGCGATTCCACACTCGTGTTTGAGAGGATCGCTCATAAATAATCAGGATTAGGATTTTACGGTGGCAGTGATGCCGTCTCCATCGCGAAGTTCGCCCAACACAATGCCACCCGGCCCAACCGCGCAGGCCGCCTCCACCGAATCAGGATCCACCACCGCGACCCAACCGATGCCCATATTGAAGGCATTAAATCGATCCTCGGGATCGGTGTGGAGCAAAAGCTTCTGGATCGGCTCATTCTCCCAATAAGGAATCGTGAGGTCCGCCCCCATCCCCCGGAACAAGCGCTCCAAATTTTCAGGAAGACCACCACCGGTGATGTGGGCAAAGGCCTTCGCGCGAACACCCGCTGACTTTAAGCCATTGGTCACGTCGTGATACAAACGAGTTGGAGCAAGCATCGACTTAATCTCTTCATCGCTAAATTCAGATCCATGTTCACTGAGAATGCGACGACAGAGACTCCAGCCATTGGCGTGGAACCCGTCGGATTTGTATCCCACCAAAACATCTCCTAATGCTGCAGTATCAGGCTGAATCATTTCATCCTTCTCCACTGCGCCGATACAAAATCCTGAAAGCTCCACAACATCAGGAGGAACGAGGCCCGGCATTTCCGCAGTCTCACCTCCAGCCAAAATGCAGCCACAGTCCTCGAGGTAATCGCACATTCCCGAAATCAGGCGCTTGATTCGCTCGGGATGGAGTTTTTCAATCCCGATATAATCGAGGAACAGAAGAGGATCACCACCTGTCGTGATAATGTCGTTCACGCTCATGGCGATCAGATCCTTCCCAGCTTCGGATTCCATTCCGTGCTCCAGAAGCAATTCAATCTTGGTTCCCACTCCGTCGCAGCCCGTGACGATCACCGGTTGGCGATACTCACTCAGGTCAAAGGCCGCCGCAAAAAGGCCGAAGGAATTATGCAACTGGCGCTGTTTCTGCGTCCGGGCAACGTCCGATTTAATCTCGTTGACCAGTGCCGCAGCGGCCTGGGTATCAACTCCAGCTTCTTGGTAGGTGACCTTGTTCGCCATAGGCTTCAGACGGGTTTTAACCTTCCCCCACCTCTCGTCACGCCTTTTTCTTTTTAAAGACACGATTGTGAATAAGTGGCGCTGGTTCGGGGTCTCACAACCACATGAAATTCCTTCTTCTTTCTTTTGCTCTCGTCCTTCCTGTCTCGGCTGCCCCCACTTGGCTCAAACAGGCCAATATTCCCCCAAAAGCTCCGCTCCGAAAAATCTCGCCCACCAAGCTCTCCTACACCATGTCCTGGAACGGACGACTCAAGGCTGGCAACTTTGACATTCTCTTCGGAAAAAAAGACCCCAAATACCCCAAGCATTTCCTCGTTCATGCCTACGGCGGCAGCACCGGCTGGGCCCATGTCCTCTACCCCTTCCAATTCAACTACATCAGCTTCCTCCGGCCCTCAAATCTAAGACCACTCATGTTCATCGGCACCGAGAAAGCCCGTGCAGAGATCAGTAAACTGGAATACCTCTTCGATTCCAAAGGCGTCAAAGGATCAAAGATCGAAACCGAGAACGGCAAAACAGACCTTGATAAAAGCACCTTTAACTACCCTCACTCCCTCGACCTCTTCGCGGGTCTCCTCCAGGTCAGGAGTCTGTCTCTCAAAAACGGAGACACCGTAGTGATGCCCTTTCATCCGATCGCGACGCCGTATCTCTGTAAACTCAGGGTCCTCGGCCGTGAAATGCACCAAGGCCGCAAGTGCATCAAGATGAGTATCGCCCTCCAGAAAATCGACGACGACATGAGTCTCAAAGACTACAAAAAACTCAAGTCCGCCACTCTCTGGATCTCTGATGACACCTGGCGGATCCCGGTTGAAATTCGCGCCAAAGTCTTCGTAGGCGACGTCCGTGTTCTTCTCACGAAACACGAAGCTCTCTAAGACCCGAAGTTGGTTCTCGCGGAGGAGTAGGACTTGTGCTTTTTTCGAGGCGTTCTTCCATGCGAATTATTTCCATCGTTCTCCTCTTCGGCACGCTCGGCGCGGCTGGAAAGCTCTCGTTCAATCGTGATATCCGCCCCATTCTTTCCAATAAGTGCTTCGCTTGCCACGGTCCCGATTCCAAAACACGCGAAGCTAAACTGCGGCTCGATCAACGGGGGTCCGCTCTCAAAGTCATTGAACCCGGAGCACCTGACAAAAGCGAACTGATCGCTCGCATCGCCCACGTTGATGATGAGGAAATGATGCCTCCGCCTGAGACCAATAAGAGCCTCTCTCCCGAGGAAATTCTGTCTCTCCGAAAATGGATTGAAGAAGGCGCCCAATTCGAACCTCATTGGGCCTTCATCCCTGCGACCCGGAAAAACGAACCACGAAACATCGACTATTTCATCATCAGGCGCCTCCGGGATTCAAATCTAACGCTCTCCTCTCCCGCCTCCAAGGAAACACTCATTCGTCGCGTCAGTCTAGATCTAACAGGAATCCCTGCTTCGCCTGAAGAAGTGAGCGCTTTCGTGAACGACTCCTCTCCCGACGCCTACGAAAAGCTCATCGACCGACTCCTAGCCTCACCCCGATACGGCGAACACATGGCCGCGTTCTGGATGGAAGCCTCGCGCTACGCGGATACCGATGGTTATCAAAACGACCGCTACCGCTACCAATGGGCTTGGCGGGATTGGCTCATTCGCGCCCTGAATCAAAATCTTCCCTACGATAAATTCATTACTCACCAACTGGCGGGAGACATGCTTCCCGACACCACCCTGCATCAACAAATCGCAACGGGCTTTTGCCGAAACCATCGCATCAATTCCGAAGCCGGATCGATCCCCGAAGAATGGCAGGCTGAATACGTCGCCGACCGGGTCGATACTCTTGGCACGGTCTTCTTGGGACTCACCGTTTCATGCGCCCGTTGCCACGATCACAAGTTCGACCCGATTTCGCAGAAGGAATACTATCAACTCTTCGCCTACTTCAACAACATCCCCGAATTTGGAACCGGTCCCAATAATGGCAACAGCCCGCCTTATATCCCTGTTCCCAAAGATTATCCCAACATTGATGAAGCGACCAACAAAGCCCAAACCCCAGAGCCCATCACCTGGCAAAAGAAAGGGCAATACAGCGGGGGGGTCAGACGTCCGGTACCCGGCAAGGAGAATACCGTCATGGTCATGCACGAGCAGAGTATACCTCGCGAAACCTATCTCTTAAATCGAGGCCTCTACAACGATCCTGACAAATCCGAAAAACTTCAACCCTCGACACCAAGCAGCCTGAATACCAGCGAGGAGAAATTTGAAAAGAACCGTTTAGGCCTCGCCCAATGGCTCATTCATCCCAAACACCCCCTCACCTCCAGAGTTGCCGTTAATCGATACTGGCAGCATTTCTTCGGGGCAGGTCTCGTGCGCACTCCGGAAAACTTTGGTGCGCAAGGCGAAGCCCCCACTCATCCGGAATTACTCGATTGGCTGGCTGTCGAATTCATTGAAAACGGCTGGGACGTGAAAGCGCTCCACAAACTCATTGTGATGAGCATGACCTACCAACAATCATCGCTCACGACTTCCCAACTCTTAGCCCTTGATCCAGAGAACCGCCTTTTGGCCCGGGCACCCCGCTTGCGTCTGACCGCTTTCGCAATCCGGGACCAGGCTTTATTCGCCAGCAATCTCCTCGTTGAAAAACAATATGGCCCTCCCGCCAAGCCCTACATGCCACCCAAGATCTGGAGCGCAATTTCCAACAACAAATACAAGCGAGACATCGGCGATAACTTGTACCGCCGCAGCCTCTACACATACTGGCGTCGCACCATTCCTCCGCCCACCATGATGACATTCAATGCCGGGGACCGCGAAGTTTGCACCATCCAACAGAGCCGAACCAATACTCCATTACAGGCTCTCACCTTGATGAATAACGTCGCCTTCGTCGAAGCAAGCCGCTTTCTCGCTGAACGGATCTTGCGGACGAAAGGAAGTCCTTCAGAAAAGATCGCAATCGGATATCGAATCCTTTCCGGACGCACTCCTTCGAAAGAAACCACGGAACGGCTCGCCCAGGATTACAAGGCCTACCAAAGTGATTTTAAAAACACTCCGGATAAGGCTGCCGAATTGCTCAAAATTGGAGATAAGGCCTACAATCAAGATTTGAATCCAACAGACCTCGCCGCCATGACCATTGTTGCCACAACGATCTTAAACCTCGATGAATCTTTGACTCGTGAATGACCCTTTTAACTTAACCCGTCGTTACTTTCTGCAAGGAGGCGGAGCCGGACTGGGCTCTCTCGCACTTGGTTCTCTTTTAGGATCAGAGCACGGGCTTCATTCATCGGTCGTTTCGAAACCAAAGGCCAAACGCATTATCTACCTTTTTCAAAGTGGCGGCCCCTCTCAACTCGACCTTTTCGACCACAAGCCCGGGCTGAAAAAACGCTTCGGCGAAGAAGTCCCCACTTCAATCTACCCCGACGAACGAAAGACCAAAATGTCGGCGGCCCAAAGCAGCTTCGCCACCGCACCCAGCATTTTCAACTTTACCCGACATGGCGAGAGCGGCGCCTGGATGAGTGAACTTTTACCGCACACCGCAAAGATGGCAGACGAACTCTGCATCATGCGATCTCTCCACACGGAAGCGATCAACCACGATCCCGCCATCACCTTCTTGCAAACCGGCTCCCAAATCGCCGGCCGTCCTAGCATGGGAGCCTGGATGCACTACGGTTTAGGGAGCAACAATAGCGACCTCCCCGCCTTCGTCGCGATGAGCTCCCGAGGTAAGGCAAAAACCGGGCAACCTCTCTACGATCGCTTGTGGGGGGCGGGTTTTCTTCCGGCCAAGTATCAGGGGATCAAATTCCGTAACCAGGGCGATCCCGTTCTCGACATCTACGACCCGCCCGGCGTCAGCCGCGAGATGCGCCGTCGCATGTTGGACTCGCTAAAGAAACTTAATCACGACCGATTTTCTATTACACAAGACCCTAAAATTGCAGCCCGCATTTCCCAATACGAATTAGCCTACCGCATGCAAACCTCCGTGCCAGGCCTGCTCGACTTTGCCAACGAACCAAAAGACACCTTCGATCTCTACGGCGAGGAGGCCAAAAAAACCGGGACCTACGCTTACAACTGCCTCATGGCCCGCCGACTCGCCGAACGAGGCGTGCGCTACATCCAACTCTTCCATCAAGGCTGGGATCAGCACAACAATCTCCCCGGCCAAATGCGCAGTCAGGCCCGCGACACCGACCAGGCCACCGCAGGACTCCTCAGGGATCTCAAGCAGCGAGGCATGCTTGACGACACTCTCGTTATCTGGGGCGGCGAATTTGGACGCACCGTCTACTCACAAGGCAAGCTCACCGAGAAAAACTACGGTCGTGATCATCATCCCGGATGCTTCACGATGTGGATGGCGGGAGGCGGAGCCAAACCGGGAATCACCTATGGCCAAACCGACGATTACAGTACCAGCGTCGTGAAAGACCCCGTCCACGTCAACGATCTCCATGCTACCATTCTTAAACTCATGGGCATCGACCACAAACGCCTCACCCACTTCCACCAGGGGCGTGAATTCCGCCTCACCGACGTCGGAGGCAATCCAATCTCAGACCTCATGGCATGACGAAAAAACGACCGCTCTCAATCAAGAGAACGGTCGTTATGAGATGATTCTCAGCGTGAGAAGATCTTACTCTTCGCCAGCTTCGGCGACCTCATCCTCTTCGATGTCATCATCGGCGAGGTTTTCAATATCCACCCACTCGATGTAGGCCATTGGAGCGGAGTCACTCGGACGGGCGCCAAGCTTGGTGATGCGGGTATACCCACCGGGACGATCGCCCACGGCTGGAGCTACGACATCAAAAAGGCGCTTCACAGCGTCCTTCTGAGCGAGGAAACGGAAAGCAATACGGCGGGCATGCACGCCGTCTTCCTTCTTGGTAAGAGTCACGAGCTTCTCCACGATAGGACGCAGGGCCTTGGCCTTGGCGACGGTAGTGCGGATACGGCCGTGCTGAATCAGAGCGCACGCTTGGTTGGCAAGCAGCGAACGGCGGTGACCGTCCTTACGCTGGAGTTTAAGTGTTTTACGACGGTGTCTCATCGGTGAATTTTCTTTCTAGGGTGTGTGGATTACTGGTCCAGATTCTGAGCGATCAAGTCGGCAAGACCAACAGGAGCTTCTTCCTCAACGCCGAGACGTGGAGCAGCAGGAGCGCCGAGAGCGGCACCAGTAAGGAGCGATGGATCGAGGTTCATTCCGAGACCAAGTCCGAGCTCGGAAAGCTTGTCCTTAATTTCGTTCAGAGACTTCTTACCGAAGTTACGATACTTGAGCATTTCAGCCTCGGTCTTAAGCGCAAGCTGACCAACGGAGGTAATGTTTGCGTTGTTGAGGCAGTTGGCTGCACGGACGGAAAGTTCGATCTCGTTGACACTCATGTTGAGAAGCTTCTTGAGAGCGGCATTCTCTTCGGACTGCTCGGCTGGTGCTTCTTCGAATCCAACAGCGTCGTCGTCGTAATTAACGAAGACGTCGAGGTGGTGACGAAGAATTGCCGAGGCCTGAAGGAGGGCATCATGTGGCTCAATGCGACCATCGGTCCAAACATCAAGGATCACCTTGTCGAAGTCAGTCATCTGACCGAGACGAGTAGCTTCCACGGAATACTTCACCCGAGAAACAGGTGAGAAAATCGAGTCAATCGCGATGACGCCGATAGGAGCACCGTCGCGCTTGTTTTCGTCGCCGGTCTTGAACCCCCGGCCGACTTGAACCTCAATGTCGCAGTCGAACTTCACCTTCTTGTCGAGCGTACAGATCACCTGCTTCTTGTTCACGACTTCAAACATGTTATCGCCTTGGATGTCTCCGGCGGTAACAACGCCCTCCTTCTCGACATTGAGGGTAAGAACACGTGGCTCTTTGCCGTGAGCAATAAATTTGACCTTCTTGAGATTCAGCACGATGTCGGTGACATCTTCGACAACTCCGGGAAGCGTGGCGAATTCGTGCTGCACACCGGCGATCCGCACAGATGTGATGGCGGCGCCCTCCAGTGAGGAAAGGAGAACGCGGCGGAGAGAGTTTCCTATCGTATGACCGAATCCCTGCTCAAATGGCTCGGCTGTGAAGCGAGCATATGTGTCGGTTGCGGTGTCTTCGTCTTTGACGAGACGGTTCGGGAGTTCGAAGCGGTTAAGCTTCACAGGATTGTTTTCATCCTGCTCTTCAGGAGTAGTGGTATCAGTATCTGACATTGTTTTTTTTGGTTGCCGGGTTTCCCTCTCGCGAGTGAACCCACCCATTTTTGGTGAATTCAGAGGACCTACGGCTGTTTAAACTTCTCGCGGGCGCGGAAAGAACCACTACGGGGAAGCAGTTGCAATCCTTTTCTCAGAGATTCTTCGGAAAAACGGGCGAAAATGACCAAAAATAGATGAAATCCCGCCACATTGGAGTATCTACTCCCATAATCGGTCAAAATCATGAAATCGCGCAAGAACCTCACTCGCTTCACTTACGAAACAACCGCATTCGAAGGATGGCGGCTCTGCTTGAGCCGGGCCGGGACCACCTTCACCAGATATTTCTCGGATAAACAATACGGAGGGCCCCGAAAGTCGCTCAATGCGGCCGAAAACGCCCGAACCGACCTCATTCAGCTGGTAGACAACTCCCGTCGGGTCAACGGTAAGCTCAGCAAAACAACGGTTTCAAAAGGCACAAAGCTCCTGAAGCTGAGCTAAAAAAGGGGGTATGGCGAAACGATACACCCGGGTAATTCATTGGTTCCGCAGAGACCTACGCCTCACTGACAACACCGCACTCCTTGCCGCTTGTGGGTCATCTGAGGAGGTTATCCCCGTCTACATTTTGAGTCATTGGGCAAAAGAGCACACATGGACCGGGCCCAAGAGGCAACTCTTCCTTTGCCAATGCCTCGAATCGCTCTCAAAAAATATCGATCACCTCCAAGGCGCACTTGTCATTCGCGAGGGGGAGGCCCTCGGAGAGCTCACCAAGCTAATCAATGAAACCAATGCCGAGGCAGTCTTTTTCAATCAAGACGTCGATCCCTTTGGAAAGAAAATCGAAACCCAACTCGCCGAGCATCTCGACATTCCAGTCCATTCTCACCAAGACAGCAGTCTCCACGGCCCCGTTGAGGTGCTCAAGGGCGACGGGACACCCTACCGGGTCTACACCCCTTACTCCAAGCGTTGGCTCCCGCTCCCAAAGACACCCCCCGGAGGGAAGCCAAAAACCCTGAGGAACTCGCTCACCATCGAATCGCTCCCCCTTCCCACCCTTGAACACTGGCAATTGGACAGTGATTCATCGAATTGTCTGGAGGGAGGAGAAAAAGCGGCCAGAGCCCGAATGCGAGAAGCGCTATCCTCCCGCATCTCAAAATACGATTCTTTGCGGGATATTCCTTCCGCCAGCGGAACGAGCCGACTTTCTCAAGATCTTCGCTGGGGAACAATCTCGGTTCGGGAACTCTACCAAAATGCCCGCTCCTGTGGATCACCGCAATACCTCAAAGAATTGGCGTGGCGGGAATTTTACTTTCAGATTCTCCACCATTTTCCAGAAGTCTTGCATCACGAGTTTAACCCCGACTGGAGAGGCCTGCCTTGGTTCGCTCCCGACGAAAAATTTGAGGCCTTCAAAAGAGGAGAAACCGGTTTCCCCATCGTCGACGCTGGCGTCCGGGAACTCCTTACCACGGGATTCATGCACAACCGCGTTCGCATGATTGTCGCGATGTTTCTCACCAAAGATCTCCACCTCGACTGGAGACTTGGTGAACAATTTTTCATGCAGCACCTCGTCGATGGTGAAATCGCCTCAAATAATGGAGGCTGGCAATGGAGCGCCGGAACAGGTGCGGACGCCGCGCCCTACTTCCGGATTCAAAACCCATGGTCGCAAACCAAGCGCTTCGATCCCAAAGGAGACTATATCCGTACTTGGATCCCCGAACTAATCGATGTCCCGGAAAAAAGCCTCCAAGCCCCGCCTGAAGACGGACTGCCAATTGCGAAAGGCTACCCTTCCCCTATTTTGGATCATGCGGACGAAAGACAAGTCACCCTCGCGCTCTTTAAGAAACATCGGTCCGAGCGAAACTAAAGCCCCGAGGCTATTTTCATCTCGGAGAGGCTGCTCTTGAGGTTTTCAACCGGAATCGCGAAGGCCTCCACCCGATTCGCTGCTGCAATATTCATTCCGAGAAACCGTCCATCCAGAGTAAACAAGGGACCACCCACGGAGCGCGCCGACAACATGGTCTCATGCTGTAGCACCATGGGGAAACTGCTCCTACGTTCGGAGAAATCACCACTCATGGAATCGTTCCGACTCTGGGGTCCGCCAAAAAGTTTATGCCGGGCCATCAGCTCAACATCCAACTCCAAGACTTCCTCGTCCCGTTGAATTTTCAGCTTCACGATCTCACCGGCAGCCTTGGCTTTTAACAATTCGATAAACTCTTTGTCATCACCAACTTCCTTTCCATCAAAACCAATGATTATATCCCCTTTCTCCAATCCCGATTTCTCCGCACCGGAATCTTCCGTGATCTTGGTGATGGTGATCTTGTCATCCTCCATCTTAAATCCCACGCCAAGCACGGCGGGACTCCCACCTTTAATTTCCCGTTTGTTGGCGCTGATAATCCCAGGACGAGGACGCCGGGTTTTTCGGTCACTGGCACCGTTAGACACCGTCCAAGTTCCCAACTCCACCTCACTATTTCCATCCAGCTTGACCGGAATCAATCCTTCCGCCTCAACCTTCACAAGGGCGAGATCCCAGGTCTCATTCTTATTCAAAATTGTAGGCTCCTTGTAGCGTTCGGCTCCAATCCGAATATAAAACTCCTCAACTTCGTCGAGCTCACTCGCCTTGGTCAAAATCAAGCCGTCCGAACCTACAATCGTGCCGTAGACAAACGGCACTCTTCTCTTCGAATCATAAAAGACCGCACTACTCTCCTGAAGGTATTTTTGCACCGGAGAGAGAGTCGCCTGCATCGACTTGTTGGTCTTCCGCTGCTCCGAGGGAAGAGTATTTCCAAGGACAGATGAAGAGAGAATGATTGAAGTAATAATACTCTTCATGGTCGGTCTTCCAGTTTCACTTCTTTTTCCTTGGTTTCTTTGCCGCCGGTCCACTTGATCAAAATCTTCTGACCGGAACCAAGTTGCCCAAGAGAGCTCTTCAATAATTCCTGGGTCGCACTCTCCCCCTCGACCTCCAAAATCAAGTCACCCACTTTAATACCAGCTTTCTCCGCCGGTCCCTTTTCCCACAATTCCGTGACGCGCAGACCTTTCTTTTCCGAATCCTCCTCCACCATCATCCCCAGAAAACCACTTCCCGGGACAGGCTTCTTGGCAAATGGACCTTCACCCACGAAGTCACTTTTCTCAAGTTCTTCCCAGTGGGCTTGAAACTCACGAAGCGGCACATGCATACTCTCTTCTTTCGAAGCGCCGACCCGACTGTGAATCCCAATCACTTTTCCAGTCATATCAAAAAGAGGACCGCCGGAATCTCCGCCGATCAGCATACAATCCGACTGAATGGTGGTTTCGGCTTCCCTCACCAGACGCCCGATCCTGACATTAATTCCCCGCGCTTTATCGTATCCGCCCGAGTGGCCCAAAGAAAAAACCCAGTCGCCCAGCTTGGTCGCATCATCCTTGTCGTATTTCACGAAGGGAAACGGCCCCGAATCGGTAATTTTCAGCATCGCAGCATCTGTCTTGGCGTTTAATCCCAATGATACTCCCTGATATTCGGTGCCATCCTCCATGACCACCGTGACCTCTTCCCCAACTCCTCCCGTCACGTGAGCTGCAGTCAGCACCAGACCATCCGGACTCACGATCACACCACTTCCCGATCCCTCTCCAATTTGAAGACAAACCGTGGCCTCCCGAGCTCGGGAGAGATTGGACTGCATCGCCTCCTGGATCGCTCGAAGATCATCGAGCGATTTAGGGGTCGCCAAATCATTGAAATACAATCGATCCGCCAAAGCCTGCATGGAAAGCACTCCGAGAAATATATAGATTGCTTTGCGCAACTTCATTGGCGTTAATTTAAAAGCGGACGTCGCGAATAGCAATGGGCAAAATTCAGTTGTTAGAACAAAAAAGACCCGACCGCCGCTCCGCAAACTCCCCCGAATCTGCGTATCTTGAACAGCCGGTCGGGCCTCAGAAACGAAGGTTTCACCTGTATTTCGACGAGAGTCAAAAACAAAAATCAGGGAGGGCTCACCTCTTCACATTCGCTGCAAATAATCCGGATAGTTATTCCGCTGGAGCGACGGAGGTTGCGTCCGGTTATGGTAGGAAATCACACTACCCACGCCCGGAGCATGCGGAGCTCCCAACAGAGAACTCCCCTGGGCATCGGGAAAGACAAATGCCCGATTGCGGTCCACCAAATACCTCAAGAAAAGAAGGAGACCGACCGAAAGAGCAAAGCTCACCAAGACAACCACGGCGAGAAACGCTTCCGAATTCCCTCGAAAGTTATGCCAGAGAGAGTCCAGACTCCCGAGTTTCTCCTCCTCTTTTTCGCCCATCCATCGCAAGCGCTCGCCGAGCACTCCATCCTCCTTCAACTTTTTCTCCAACCCTGACAAGCGCCTGGCGAGTTGACCCGAAAAAAACTCGAGCTGCGCCAGAGGCTCTTCAGTCTCCATGGCCTCTTCAATCGAAAGCTTCATGAGATCCTGCATATTTCCCCGGCTGATCTCTCCACTGAGGTCCTCAGAAAAGGCCAATTCAGACCTTTTTGGGTCACCCATAAAATAAAACACTACGGCTGTAGACTCCTTGTCCGCGAAATGATCCAGAACGACTCCCTGCAACGATTCTCCCACTGGAACCTCCTGCTTGGTATCGAAAAGGTAGACGTAAAGATCAAACCCTGAATCATCTGCATGATAATTTAAAAAATTCTCGCGCTCCTGCTTTTGCTGATCAGTCAGCAAATCCTGGGGATCAACCAGAAAAGCCTCGGGAGCATAATGGAAATAGCGGCTCAAAAACTTCTCACTGATCTTCGTAGGCCATTCTTCTTCCACTGGCTTCTTTTCGGGAATTTCCCTTACCACCGGATCCAACTCAATCGGCTCCTGATCTCCGGACAACAATCGCTCCAAAGCAATTCCACCAAAAATTGTCGAACCGGGAATCAATTCCCCGGTCTTTAACATTTCCCAATCCTCCGCTTTCCACTGAGGCAACTCAGCAACTTCTTTGGCAGTATCGGGAGTCGCCTCCTGCCCCATCAGGCAAGAAACCAAACTCAAGATAACAAGTGCCCCCAACCTCATCACTCCTCCACCTCCACTTTTTCACGGGGTTCGCTCACTCTATTTCCCACACGCACTCCCTTGAGCGAGGCCTTGGTTCGAGCAACCGGATTCTGACCAATCTCACCCAACACCTTCTCGGGATTCCTCTTTGCCCTCCGCCAGCCTTTTTTTAATGTTGTCTCCAGCTTTCGAATTGTGAGGTCGATCGCCCGCAAAAACTCACCTTGAATCAAATAGGGATGGGCTGCGGACAGGGCGTCGAAGGTGCTCTCGTCATCGAGGTAGGGTAGCAAGGAGTATCCGTAGGTGACCCCCGCCGTTTTCGCCGTCACATCAACAACGATTAAAATTCCATTCTCATTCGGGCGGTTGACATCGACATCGGAAAAAGCGGCTCGGTTCAGCAGCCAAAAACCAAATTGGCGAATACTTGTCATTTCTTCAAAAGCACCCAAATAAACCGAAACAAACAGCTGCGGAAACCTCTTTTCAAAGCGCTCCATCAACTTACGCATTGGTTTGCGTTCTTTCATCCGCAGGACTCCTGCCGGGTCACTGAATTTCTGCAGGGATACGTCCTGATCACCAAAAAGCTCGTCGGCATGCTCCACGGTAAACCCACAGTGGGGACAGGATGTCGCCGCTAGATGGATTTTTTGCACGCATCGGGGACATCTCATGGGTATAGTTAACGTGTCTTAACTAAACGAAAATCCCTGTCCTACCAAGCAATTTTCGTTCCCAATTCAACCATTTCGAAAGGCACTCCTGTAATATTCCCTCGATTTAAACTAAATAATTCTTGGCAAACCCGCCAAATTCGCACAGCTTCCGCGCCCACCACCAAATCATATGGTAGCACTTCGACTCACTCGCCAAGGATCCAAAGACCGGCCCTATTACAAAATCGTCGCTGTAGACAGCCGCAAGCGCCGTGATGGTCGCTATATCGAGCAGCTCGGCACTTACAATCCCATGACCGAAGGTGAAAATTACACCCTCGACCTGGAGAAAGCTGACAAATGGCTCGCCGTTGGCGCCAAGCCCTCCTCGACCGTAGGCAGCATCATCAAGAAGGTGCGCAGTGCTGGCTGATCCCGAGAGGCGCGAACTAATCTCTTCAGAAACCCGAGAAGCTCCGTCTTCACGGGTTTTTTTATGTCCTAATCCTTGCCCCCACATTCTCACAATCCACTCTCCCCCTGTTTGCGGATAGCTTGTCAGATATGGCCCACTCAGCTTCGGATCGAGAACAAATGATCTCCTTGAAAGCCTCCTTATAAATGCGCAGATTCTCATTTGAAGAATGTGCAACGCTTTCAACACGGCCAAGAAAACCGAAAAGATCCCTCTCCCCTTCGGTGGCAATCCGCCCGTTTCTCTCTCCGACGAACCGGAAACCCGACTCATTCGTCGCACCGATCCTACTCCCGTCATTCTTCCAGACGGCACCCTGACCGAAATGCGCTGGGGCTTTCAACGCAAAGGCCTCGGTATCATCAATAACACCCGTAGCGACAATCTCGAAAGCCCGGTTTGGAAAGAATCCTTCGCCCGACGGCCCTGCCTCATCCCTTTGATCTCCTACTACGAGTGGTCCGGCCCCAAGGCCCACAAACGCACCCACCTCTTCCGCAGCGCC
Organism: bacterium; assembly: GCA_018222765.1. Taxonomy (GTDB): domain Bacteria; phylum Verrucomicrobiota; class Verrucomicrobiia; order Verrucomicrobiales; family Akkermansiaceae; genus SW10. The sequence goes on from JAAEZT010000011.1 coordinate 42,297, forward strand.
GCCCAACAATGGCTCTACGCCGCTGGCCTCTGGGAACCCAACGCCGAACTCGGCGACTGTGTCTCCATGCTCACTACTAACGCCAATGACTTCGTTTCCCCCATCCACCACCGCATGCCCGTCTTCCTTGATCAGAAAGACCAGAACCAATACCTCTCCCAATCACTCTCCACCTTGGAACCTTCCGTCCTTTCCTTAGAAGTCAACGACGCCTCAAATCCACTCCTGAGAAATCCTCCTCGACACATCCAAGGCGAACTCTTTTAAATTTTCTCATGAAATCACTCACCTTACTATTTCTCCTCTGCCTCTCTACGGCTCTGCGCGCGAATCAAAAACCCAACGTCCTCATCATCATTGCTGACGACTGTACCTTCAGCGACCTCCCCCTCAACGGCGGACAGAATGCCCAGACTCCCCACCTTGACGCGCTTGCCAACCAATCACTCGTTTTCGAACGAGCCTACCTCGGAATGGCGATGTGCTCGCCCTGCCGGTCCGAACTCTACACCGGGAGATACCCTCACCGAAATGGCTGCGCGTGGAATCACGGCACCTGCCGACCCGAAACCAAGAGCATGCCCCACCTTCTCAATCCACTCGGCTATCGTGTCGGACTTGCCGGCAAGACTCACGTGAAACCCAAGTCTGTCTTTCCCTTTGAAAAGGTCCCCGGATTCGATCCTTCATGTGTCCGAAATCCCACCAATCCGCATGACCTCTCCGGCAGCAAGGAATTCATTACGCGCGACCCGAAGCAACCTTTCTGCCTCGTCGTCGCTCTCACCGAACCACACGCACCTTGGGTGATGGGCGACGCCTCGGCCTACCCGCCCAAGAAAATCAAACTCCCCTCATATCTCGCCGACACTCCAATGACGCGGAAACAATACGCCGACTACCTCGCCGAGATCACCTACATGGATTCTCAGGTCGGCGAACTCTTGGCTCTCCTCGATAAAACCAAACTCGCCGACGACACCCTTGTCCTTTTTACCAGCGAGCAAGGTGCTCAATTCCCCGGCTGCAAGTGGACCAATTGGGATAACGGTCTCCACACTTCTCTCGTCGCTCGCTGGCCGGGAAAAATCGCAACGGCCCGCACCAAAGCCATCGTGCAATACGCCGACATTCTTCCCACTCTCCTCGATCTCGCCGGAGCTGAAGCGACACCCGAAAAATTCGACGGCACTAGTTTCGCTGCGGTTCTTTACGGCGAGCAAGCCAATCACCGAGACTATGCCTTCGGGATGCACAACAACTTCCCCGAAGGCCCGTCTTATCCCATCCGTTCGGTGACCAATGGCGAGTGGCGCTACATCCGAAACCTCTCTCCCGACAACCTTTACATCGAAAAACACCTCATGGGAAAAAGCGAACACAATCCCTACTGGCAAAGCTGGGTGTTCTCCTCCTTCTCAAATCCCCAACACGAAAAACTCGTCAACCGCTTCATGAATCGCCCTCCCGAAGAGCTCTACCACACCACCGAGGACCATTTTGAAATGACCAATCTGGCTACCGACCCTACTCACGCCGAAATTAAGAATAAGCTCTCCATCATTCTTGATGAACAACTTAGAGACCAAGGAGATCCAGGGGGGATTCTGGATACGAGAAAGGCCCACAAAGCGGCCGCCAACTTGAAACCGGATTTTAAAAGCAAACCCTGAGCGAAGACAGTCTAACAAATCTCTATTTTGAGGTAGCAATCACGAGAAGTCACTCTCGTTCTCATCAGTTAGGATCCGGTATTCGCCGACGACGATAAACGCGTTCAAACTTCAATTTGACGCCCTTCGCCCATTGACCAGTCGGCGAATGATTTTTTTACCCATGGTAAACTATTCCAGATCGAGCGGATCAAAAGTCGGAATAGGAGCAGCCTCAGGTTTGTGAATCTTGAGCAGAACCTTCCCTGCCCTGGCCTGAAGAGCTTTCCAGCCATAATAGTTATCTTGCACCTTGCTGTGAGCCTCAGGGCCACCACGGAGATGGGACACTTCCATGTATTCGATGACATCACGAATGGCCTTGGCAGCGATCTTAGAATCCTTGGCAGAAAGATCCTCCATCCCCTCTGCATTGGAGATCAGACTTTCCGCAGCCTCTTTGACTCCCTTTTCCAAACAATACATCAATGTCCGTAGCGCACGCGCTTCATGCACGTTAGCCAGGAAACTAATGAGACGCTTATCGAGATGAATCTTAAGCAATGGTTCGGCAAAATCCAGACGTTCCGCATTGGTAATATCACCGAAGCCTTTAGGCCCCACGACCATGCGACGCACCGCTTGTTCTCCGACCACTCTCGCCGTTTGCTTGTCCAGGCCAGCGAGTTTGAGCATCAGATTATCGGCAGCCCGACCTTGTGAGTAGGACAACGCAAAAATGATCTCCTCAAGCTCCGCCACGCTGTCGGTGCCGGCGGCTTTTTCCAGTGCCGCGATGCTCTCGGCATCACCGATCTGGGAGAGCAGGTAATAGAGCGATGGACGCACGACATCGCTCGCATCAGACATCATTCCGATCACAGCATCCCGCATGCGCGCCGCGTAAGCGTCGTCATCACGCCGGGATAAGAGCGCATCCTCACAGCCTCGAAGATCCTCCTGAGTCGTCGCCTGCTTCAGATGAGCGATGACTTCCGGCAAACCCTTTTCACCACCGAGCGCGAACACCGTCTTGACCGCCGCCTGACGAATCACGGGCTCCTTGTGCTTCATTGCCTCTTTAGCCAGCGGTAGGGCCGAAGATGATTTCGCCCTAACAAACACTTCAAGAATTCCAGAGGCGTTTGCCGGACCAGCGCTCTGTGAAAACTGCATCTCCAGTATTTTGGAACCCGCCACCTTAACAAGCTCCACTGCAATTTTCTGGCTGTGCTCGCGAAGTCTCCAATAGTCGTGACCGAGATATGGCAGTAGATCCTCCAAGGCATTTTCTCCAAGAAGTTCATTGAGGAAATCCATCGCCGCCATCTTGCGGAAATAGTTTTTCCGTGACGGATCTTTGAGCTCGGCTCGACACAACTTGATCTTGGCGCCGGTGCCATCCAAAGCATCGATTTTCTCCTGAAACATCTTTTTCACATCGACGGCGATGCTGGGCAAAGCTGGTGACTTTTTCGACGCCTTGATCAGATCGTAATACTTGATCAGATTGATGGAAATTTTCTTGTCCCCTTCCAGCTTCATCACCGTCTGCAAAGGATCGTCCGTAAGAACAACTCCGAGTTGATCGAAAAACTCATGAAAGGCGCCGGGTTGTTTTTCCACCGCCTCGGGGTCAATCAGGTTGCGCTTGTATCCGACGTGGGGGCGGATGTGCCGAGGAATGGCGGCCTTTTTCAGCAATCGATGGGCAGTGCTATGAACCCCCTCACGATATCCGAATTTTCCTAACAAGGCCTGCGAGGGCTCGCAACGATTGGCAAACATTTGATCAACGATTTGCTCCTCCTCGGCAGCAAAGGTCAGCGGCCCGGCGATTTTCACAATGGTATCCTTACCCCATGACTTGAGACGGGAAGCCGTGAAGGACTTGAAGGCCGGATCGAGGATAATAAGCTCCTCCAGAGCCTTTCGCACCAGTTCCTCGTCGAAGTCGGATTCAAAGGGAGTATTAGCGAGGACGTTATCTTTTCCAAAAAGAGCATACTGGGTTGAGTTCCTCACTCCGTTTGGTGAGAGCGTCTGGGGCTCTTCCAAAGTTGCCTTTAGCATGGCCAACTGGGTATCCTCGGCATCGGTGGCTTTCGAAATCACCCGCACTGCGGTGATCTGCACAAAGTCCTTCGGGTCACTCAGCAGCGGAGTGACTTTCGACAAATTCTGCAACACCGCATCGCTTCCACAGGCCCCAAGAGTGCGGAGAGCACCATCGCGAAAGCGTGGTTCTTCACTCTTCAACAAAGCAACTACTTTGGAGATAATTTCCTTCTCTCCGGCCTGGTAACGCTTGGCCAACTCACGGGCAAAAATCCCACGCACCTTGGGCTTGAAGATGTCGAGGAGGTCAATGAGCTCCTCGGTGCTGCGCTCCTGCCATGGAGTGCCGTCAATCTCCATGAGCCACGGATCGTTGAACTGAGCACGCGCGGTGGTCATCAACTGCTTCATCTCGCGTTCAGTCGGGTAGAGCGCTTCGTTGGGATCCTTTCCCGTAATCAGGGTCTGCTTAAGAGCGACAGCCTGATGAAGAATCTCGGTTGCGGTTGGGTCACGCAAGGCCCCGTATTCCCAGGTCGGGGAATGGTAGACAAAACTGCCATCAAACATCCGGCAGAGTGTGCGGCGCCAGCGGAAGTTGCGCTCATTATAAATGCGAACCTGCGGCCCGCACATACCCGCAGCCCAAGACGACCAGTTGCCATGGTAATCATGACCATGTCCCCCGCGACGGGTAAACGCGCAGTGACTCGACATCATCGCAAAATACTTCGCGCCATAGTCATCGCCGAGTAGCTTCATCGAAAACGCCACTCCGGTATTCTTTCCGTTACTATCATCGGTGGCGGCCGCTCCAAAGTCGCCGTAAGGAATGGCACCCTGATCGACATAGGAGCCAAAAAATTTGTGGGCACGCTCAATCGCCTGATCGATCTCCGGATGTTCGACCCCAACATGCTTCGCCAGGGTGATCAGAAAAAAACAACGGTTACCGGCGGCATTCAGCGCACCATATCCGGGATTCATGCGGTGGAACTCACCGCCGTTAAACGAAGGAAAGGCGAAGGTATGCCCCCAGGAACCGCCACCACTCTGCCCCAAGGCCGTATCAATAGCATACTTCCGCAGAGCGGGTAGCACGAACTCATCTCCTGTCGCTTCGTAGTAGAGCGCACAATTAAGTCCTATGAATCCGTGGTGCCAACTTTGGTAACCTTTATAACCCCGATAGCCTGGCTCGAACATCGCCCCTGCAGGCACAGTCGGCGGATGCCATTGCTTGGCATGTGGACCACGCACCCATTCACGAACGATCTTTCGATGCTCCGGTTTACCCGAGGCCACCAAGGCAATCGCCTCCAGCATTCCTCCGCGACCGCTGCGTGGCTTTTTTGGATCAACAACAAACCTCTTCTCCAGAACCTTCCAGGCTTCCTCAAGGATCTGATCCGTCTTCGGGCAGTCGTAGGGCGCAGTATCGCTGTAGTCGGGAAAGACCCTGAGCTTCAGTTCAACCTCGAAAGTCGTGGGCTCCACTGGGAATTCGTCAAAACCCTGTGCCTCCCTCTCGCGGGCCTCTTCTGGCTTCCATTCGTAGAGAGTATTGTCGTCACGGGCTTTATCGAAAAGGTTGTCAATATCGACACCCGCGATGTCTTTCTTGCCAAAACGTTTAATGTAATTTTTATCGCGCCAAACCTGAAAGCTGATCTTGCCGCCATTCACCTTCTTCTCGGCCTCGATAATAGCTTTGCCAATCAAATGCCCGAGATGCCCGCCCGTGACAAATTTCTTTCCGTTCAGACCAACGAGCACATCACCGGGGAGAAACATCCCATCCGCCGGTGAGCCTTTAATCGTCGTCTTCACCTGAAACTGATCCCCGGAAAACCTTCCCGTCCACATTCCCACAATTCCGGTTGGACCCAGAGTCCAGGGCTTATCCGTCGTCTCCGGAGGCAGGTCACCTTTTGTTAAGTCCACGAGATTTTTGGGACGGCGAACATCCTGGGGCCCGAGATCCTCTCCCTTGGTAAGGGCCTCCATCTGCTCGGGAGTCAGGGTGCGCTCGTCTGCCGAAGCAAAGAATACGAACAAGAGCAAAGTAATCGAAATAAGTGTCTTCATGAAGGGATGAGTTCGGATTGATGAGAGGATGCTTTGGATACCTTCTCGCGGAGGATCAAAATTGAAAACCCGGTCGCCACCGCCAGCTTCAGCAAGTCTGCGCGGGTCTTTTGGGGCATAGGCGATTGAAGATCCCAAACAAGGTGGGCCGTTTGGGAAACCTTGGCCCGGGAGAGTTTTCGCTGCTCCAGCATTGCCTGAAAAACGTTAAGAAACGTAAGCGCCCTTTCCGGGTCGGCAGAGACAAACGAACTGCGACCATACCAAACTGTTTCGAAAATGAACCCTTCATCAATTTCAGCGCTCGCGGTAATCAACTCTTCCTTCCCTCCAACGAAGGGCAGCCTTCTCATCGACTTGGGTAATTTCGCAGCCCGGGCGGAATCATCGGTCAGATAAATAAAGGAATCACCCCGCTTTACCAACCGGGCCAGCTCACCCCGGGCAGACTTTCGACACCGCTTCTTTGAGATCACCAAGGGAGCCATCGGCGTCAAGGCATTCAGCAAGGAACTAGGAAGAGGTAAAGGCCAGGAAGCCTTGCCATAGATATTGGCCCGTCGAAGGTAGTCGAAAAGAAAGACACCTACTCCAACCACCAAGAAGATCAGCGTGAGCTTGAGATTCAGCAGATCCAATCGATTGGCCATGACGAGATCAGCCTCTGACATAATGATGGGTTCCTTACTCTCATCCGCATCAAACTCATCCGATTGTATTCCACCAATCACGCCTTCCCCTCCAATCTCCGACTCAAGACTGTCGTCTCCACCTCCTCCGCTGCGCGTCTTCTTTTCCTTCTTCCACTCGGGTTCCCCCAGCCCTCCCTGACTCTCAAAGTATTTGAGATCGGCATCATCCATCCCGGCCCGATCCAGAAAATCATTGGCTCCATCTTCCGCAAAGCGAATCTGGGCAACCTCGTCCCCTCGATTGTCGAGAAGAGCCTGCTTCCTCGCCTCCTCTTGGGCCACCTGCTTTGCAAGCTCCTCGCTACGATCAGGCTGAATGCGATTCACATGAGTCTTCGAGTTCGTCCTCGCGCAGACAAAAGCAACGACCACACATCCCAGAGCCACCAAACTCGCGATCCGCAAGGGCTTCACGATGTAGCAAATCCACAACAAGAGAGCTCCTCCGGTGAGAAGAACTCCGAAGTATCCAATCGAGCTAAAGTATTCCGGATTCCAATTCATTTCTTGGCTTTCGTCACCGCGTCGTCCCAATGGTTGAAGGCATAGTAAACAAGGTTCACTCCCAGACTGGTCGCGGCCTCGCGCATCTCGGATGTGACATCGGTATATCCCTGGGACTTCCAGGCATCGTTCATATCACCCGGATGATAAAAGGCCATCCAGCGACCCTCATGCTTGATCCCCAGGGCCCGACGTCCGCCATGGTGCCAAAACGCAGGAGCACCTTCTGGAAAACGATAAGGAAGTTGGTAGATGATATCGTCGTCTGCGATATCCAGGAGTGGCTTATCCGGAAACACCTGCCTGATGAAGTGGATGAAGGAGCTATGGAAACGGGCACTTCCCGCATCAGCAATGAGCATCCCGCCACCCAAACAGTATTCGCGAAGAATTTTTATGTCCGCCGAGCTCACCCGCCCCATGCTGTTATTCCCAGTGAGGTAGACAAAGGGAGGAAACCCATCCTTGGGATATTTTTTCAGAAGCGCGATGGAATGACTCTCACCTTTCCGGGCAATCTTTTTGAAGCCAGTGGCCTGCGCAAATGAACGGAGGAAGTTCAAATCCGCACCGGTTTCATTCATCCCATCATCCCATCCGGCACCGCCATGCTCCAGGCGGATAAAGCGCACCTTGTAATCCTCCATTCCCGCCGGCCATCCACCTTCGGTCCCTCCTCCCTTTCCGATCTTGCCAGCCTTGGCAATCGCCCCCGCTTCATAAGTTGCCTGGGTTTGTTTCTCCATCTCCCGATCCACCTCGGTTTCATCCAGATCGGGAATTGCCATGATGATGTCGGAATTGGCGCGCAGAGTGAGCGTTTTCTTTTTCTTCTTCTTTGGCTTCACCATTTTCACCATCGCGACGACCGGGTTGCCACTGCCTTTGGGAACCTTGTAGGGTTCAACATTACCACCAAGGCTGAGCAACCACGGGATGATGATGAGAATCGTGATGTGGGTCCAGACACTGGCATAAAGACTCCGACGATGCCTTGGGTCCCGTCCATGCGTTCGCAAATCTTCGAGAACCCGATCTCCCGACATTGGCTCCCCCGCCTTCCGGGTAAAGGCTACATAAACAGAGCGACTGCGCAACATCACCCGCAGCCAAAAGGCATAGACGCCAATCGCCAAGGCAGGCCAGCACACCGACCACCATCTGAGTAGAATAGTCGCGCGATCCTGCTTCAAGGCATCGATTTCTACTCCCGCATTCAAAACCGCAAAGAGACCGAGCCAAGCGGTCACCACATATAAAAGAACTGCCGCATAAACGAGAAACAGCGAATTTCGCAAAAGTAGATACGTCAGCCTATTCTTCAGAACGGAAACCGTCCCCACGATTCCACTTACCAAGCCAACCAATCCAAAAGCCTGAAAAGAAAGGCCAAACGCTCTGGTGAAGCCATGGGAATCAAACAGGTCCGAGACTCCGGGATTTTGCTCAAGGAATATCGCTAAAGCCGGCGGCCCCCAGGACCAAAAGGCCCAACCCAAGGAAGCAAGCATCACCATTGCCACCCTCACCACCGTTGCCTTGAGCGGTGAAGGGCGGGTTGGGATCTCGCCGACCAATTCGGTCGGAAGAGAGCTTTTAGGTTGGGGATTCATCGTGCCAAAAAAATGAAAAATCAGGACCTACTTGAAGAGGTCTTCCTCTTCATCAACTTTAGGGATTTCGGGACCGTCCTTCTTAATCTTGAGATCTTTCTCAATGTCCGACTTGGGATCTGAAGTTTCTCCTTGTCGTGTTTCCCCTGGAGTTTTTGGCGTCTTAACCTCCGGAGCTTGCGCACCGCCGGAACTCTTCTTATCTGAAAAGTTGTTACTAATATCCTGCACGTTCAGGCCATGCTCCTCGGCAATATCACGCAATGAATCTGTCGCTTCCTTCATCGCCAACTCCATCCTCTCTTGCTCACTCAACTCGGAGGTATCCTTGCCGGTGACAGCCTTCTTAAGGAAAGGAATGCTCGTCCCTAAAAGCAACACTGCATGAATCACCACCGTGAATAAAATAATCGTTTTTAAGCCTCGTCCTTTGAAGCTCTCCATCAATTCATCCGGTGAAATCTCGTCGCTACCCGACTTGTTTTTCGTTTCTTGTTCTTCCATCTGATTTTTCTAACTACTGATTGTTCTCTCCCACCGCCTCCAGGATCCCTCCTGCTTCGGCGATGGCTTTCATAACTGGTTCAAAAGTTTCCTTGGGTAAGGCCGCGTCGCACTTGAATTGAACATGACGTTGTTCATCCGACACCGTACTGGCCAAAACAGCCCGAACTCCCCACTCAACATCTTTGGAGCTGTCCACCCGGGCCCCGTCGAAGTAGATCACGCCCTCCGCATCGATTGCCACGCGGGCTGCGACCGAAGCTTTCGTTTTCTCAACGTATTCCGAATTCGGAAGCGTCACCTGAAGGTTAGTCTTATCCTTGGCCACCTCGCTGCACACCAAGAAGAAGATAATCAGCAAAAAGGCAATATCGCCCATGCTGGCTATCGGCACTGGAATCGTGCGTCTTTTCTTCTTTCGCTGTGCTCGCTTGTTCATCGCTTACTTATCGTCCTCCACGAGAGCGACCACGCCACCATTTGCACTGATGGCCGCGAGGGCTTGAAAATAGTTTTCATAAGGAGTCCCCTTTGCTGATTCTAAAAGAATGACCCGCTTGCTTCCTTCCAACTCTGCAAGTTCAAGAGCGGCCAATCGGTCGTTAAGCTCCGCCAGGTCAACCTTCTTGTCATTAAACATGATGACATCGTCCTTCAGATTGATCGTGGGGGTTTTGTCTGACTGAGTCTGGCTGGACTTCTCGCCCGAGGGCAGGTCGGCAGTGATACTCTTCACTTTCACCAGGGTCGTCGCGACCAGGAAGTAGATGATCAACAGGAACGCGATATCCGAGAATGACCCGGTCGGGATTTCTCCCTTGCGGTGCTTCTTCTCACTACGGTCGCGCTTTCTCATAAACCTGGCCGGTAATTCGATCTAGTGATGGGTCAGGATAAACTCGACAACCTCGCTATTCGCTTCCTCGATTTCGAGTTCAATCTCATCACTCCAACGGTTAAAGACGCTCTGGGGAATGACGGCGAGAAGCGCCACAATCAAGCCCACCGCGGTGGTGACCATGGCTTCAGCGATTCCGTTTGCAACCGCCCCGCCACTGCCACCAACGCTTCCGGCATCGGCTAGTCCTGCAAACGAGGCAATCATCCCTGTCACCGTTCCGGTCATCCCCAGCAAGGGAGCGGCTGTCCCAATGGTGGTGAGCACATCGAGTCGACGATTCACTACACCCATGGCCTGAGTGCTGTAATCCTCCATCACCTGACCAACGACAAGGCGCATCGTTTCCGAACTCTCCTGTTTTTCACTCAATTGCTGATAAGAACGCAGCCCGGCCAAAAGCACCGATGCGATCGGACCTTTTGTAGATTCACACTCGCGGGCGGCAGCCTCAATATCATTCTGTCTGAGATGACCGAGAACCTTCGAGCGCAGCGAGCGGGTATTAACCTTTCGATTTTCGCGAAAGGCAAACCATCGGTCATAGACAACAGCGAGACTGATCAGGCTGCACAAGATAAGCGGGACCATCAAGGGGCCTCCTTTTAAAAGATGTTCTAACATAGTTTTATTACGGGTTTTAAGATTCGGATAAAGTGGTGACTTCTAAAATTTTCAAATGCCGAAGCAGTTCGAGAGCTTCGCGTGGTGAGAGTGGAAATTGCCTAAATTTAAGTCCTTCGCCCGGAACAATGACAAACTCTCCCGTAGCATGGTTATAGTGGCTCTCGCCACAACTGGAGATAGGAAGCCGGGCGGAGTATCGGCGACGCCCTACCGACAGCATGATCAGTTGCCCTGATATGACACAGAGCCAGAGTGGAGACCTTCTCCACCAGCGTCCGGTGTCGATCCGGGCCTTACTACGAAGACAAAGATCCGGTTTGGCATCACCGATCTCTTCACGCAGGAGCTGGCGTTCTTTCTGATTCATAGTTACTTCCGACTCTCCTTTAAGGCCTCGATAAGACGTTCCCGCTCCTGCTTTTCTATCTCAATAATTCTGGCGAATGCAGGATCAGCCAAACGACCACGGGCATATTTTGCCCACTTGCTGTCGGGGAAATCAAAGGTGATTCGACGATACAGTTGGTATGCCTCCATCATCTCGGGTTCCACGCTCCGCTCATAGCTCAGGCCACACCAATACATCGCTTGGGAACGCACGCTCCGGTCATCGTATTTCTCATTTCCGTATACCTTCTCAAATCCGGCAATCGCCTTTTCATATTGTAGAGCGCGCATGTAATTCTGCGCAGCCCGCAAGCCAGCCAATCCAGCAAGTTTATCATCCGGGAATCGCTCTTCGAGTTTTCCAAAGACCATCGCGGCATTCAGAAATTCGGGATAAGAAAGGTCATCTAGGCGAAGAACTTCCGCCTTTGATTCCGCATCTTCCTTTTCACGAAGCGGATCACCCTGCTTCTTGAGCGCGATTCCCTTCTTTTGGAAATACCCTCCCAAACGGGACATCACTTCGGGAATTAATTCATCATCTGGGTATTTGTAGGCCAGTTTGACGTATTCCTCCACTGCATTGTCGATCTCTCCCATTTTCTCATAAACGAGCGCAGTCTTGAATTGCGCCTTGGATGCAAATTCCGTGTCCGGGTAATCCGCGGGAATTTTTGAGAAGCGAGACAAGGCATCCTGATACATCGGAAGCTTTGCCTCATCATTCTTGGAAAGGTCCGCGTATTCCTGGGCCAGGTTACCCAGAAGATACTCCGCATGCGCCCGAAGTTCGTCGTCACGATGAGTAGCAACGGCTTCCGCTAAAAGTTTTTGAGCTTGGGACATTTCCCGGCGGGCCAAACTTTCCTGTTCCATCTCCCGATGTTTTTTGGCCAATTCAAAGAAACACTCCGCTAGGGTAAAGCTGGTCTGGACCGCCATACTATCACCGGTGAAGCGCTTGCTAAACGGCTCAACCAGCCCATCCGCGCCCTTGTTGACATTCACCTGAGACGACTGCTCTCCGTCGTCGGTTCGATAGGAAATGGTGACATCGTCACCATAGCGAACCGGGAAGCCGTTCAAAGCAACTGGAGGAAGCTCTGAAGGAAGCTTCTCATCAGCGTAACTCAATGCGAAGACTCCTTTAAACACTCCTGAATGAGGCTCGGTCTCATTGAGTTCGTATGCAGTTTCCGCTCCACTGCTCGAAGTCAGCGTCACCTTGGTGATATCACGAGCCGGACCGGTATCCAGACCACGATCTAAAACACGCACATAGATTTTTTCCCCAACAAAGGAACTTGTCAGGGCACTGTTGTAGTTCCCGTCCATGACATCGAGGAAGCCATGACTGCCCACCCGAAAGGTTGTCGTCTTCCACTTCACGCTATCGTCGACATCCTTGTATGGATATCCGAGATGAACTATATCTCCGGACTTCACAATCAGACCTTCTGGAATTGAGCTCCGCGGAAGTGACTCCGCGGCCTTGTTGGCAAAACTCCGCGTGGGTTGGTCTCCCAGAACGAGAGGCACCGAGAAAGAAAAGCGACCCTCCTCAAGCGGAGGTTCATTCGAGGGAGGACGTGGGCTTTCTCCGACTTCATATCCACTCGGCTCGACGAGCTCCACTCCTTTGAGCACTCCGGTCAGCTTCATCGTGCCGGGAACGCCCACATCAAAGGGAGATTTCAAAGCTCCCTCGGCCGATTCCCGCCCTGCCTCGGTTTGCACGTAGGCTCGAATTTCACTACTTCCGGCAAGTGCGAGGTGCGGAACCACAACGTCAAATCTAAGACTTGCTCCCACGACCCCCTGCAGCGGTTCTTTAGCCGAATCGGCGTTTCCAACATGAGAATAGTCCAATCGACGACGCGGCAGGACAATCTCCGGCGCCAATCTTTTCCCGGAAGTTTTCACGGCATTCGATTCTTCTACAACTGGCACTTCCAACGTTTTGGAAGCGATGGTGTATGCCGAGATTGACGGGGCTTGATATGCCGCATGACTGATCGTCACCGAACGGTCGGTAGGAATTCCCGGATCAAGATTTTCTTCATCCCGATAGGTCGCAGTCAATGAGCCCCCCTTTGACATCTGAATTTCAGAAGCCCTTCCGGGGTCACCCTCAACCGGAAAGACTCTCCCCAAAAATCGCCCACTATGATCTTCAGTCTCAAGTGCTTTGATCGTGGCCTTTCCGCCACTTTGGGTCGTCACCTTAAACTCGATGACATCCCTCTCAGGACTTGCATCCATATCAGGATCATCAATCACAATTGCAACGGCATCATCGAAGCGGAATCGGCGAATGGGCTCCAGAACCAACACCCGGCCCTCTTCCGTCGTCTCATAATTCAAGAATGATGCCGTGACCTCGGCATTATTGTAGGCAACCGTCAGTCGCTTTTCATGGCGGGTTCTCCGCGGAGTGGCCGTCACCGGGTCCTCGTAGCGCGCAGTAATTTGATCACCGGGGAGAACCTCAAGTTCGGTGTTTTCACGAAGAGACTTAAAATCCTGCCTCACCGGAAGGAGCGCCGCCCCCTCCCGATCACTCAAGGTCAACTTCCCAATCCCAGGCGCCACACCTTCAAACCCGGCAATCACGAGTCGAACCAAACGAGCCTGGGTTTGATTGCCAAAGGAAAAATCATATCCCTTATCGCTTTTCGATACTTCCGCAGGCTGGGGAATTAACTTTTGCACCGCTTCCGGAAATGATTCCGGGTCAAACATCGAATCCGGACATGCTACCAATTCATCCTTCCCTGCTTCGTCGCACAACAAGACGGGCTTTCGCTTCAGTAATTCGTTTCTTCCCTCATGACGCCAAATTTGAATCTCATGAAGACCAGGCGCCAACTCCCGCTCAATCGTCATCGGATCTTCGGCATCTTCATCAGCCGGTTCTCCGTCGATCAAAAAGATGGTATTCACATTCCCCTTTTCATCCTTGGCCGGATAGCCTGAAAGCTGGAACCGGCGAATCGCTGCCGCAGGCTGATAGAAGAGAGCCCGATATCGGATTAGGCCCGAATACCCCGGATGACCGGTATTCACCATGGGTAGGGACTCCACCGACAAACCTCCGACTTTTGCGGAAAGAAATCTGCAAGATCCTTTGGCTGATCCCAGCTCCATCGCCTCGGCCCACTCGGAAGGCAACGCTCTTCCTTCCGGAGCTGGAATGGCAATACCACCACGGTAGGTGGGAAACGAACTCACCATGGGAGTTCCATCCCATTGCTCAACATCGGAATCTACGGGGTAACGATACCTCGTCGTCCAGCTCGTTCCATTCATCGAAGTCTGAAGCACAAAGTGAGTAAGAGCCCGGCCGCCTTCTCCTTCAGAGAGAGACATCTTGTCCAGAGAAACATTGTCATTCAAATCAACCCCGAAGATCCTAAGCTCTTCTTTGTCCCCCACTTTGCCCAGCCAGCCCGGATAGTTCTGCGAACTGATCGTCATGTTGGGATCGCGACCAGGCGCACTCTCAGAGGCAAAGGCCAGAGCCTGGGCTCCGCTGGTGGGAACGATGGCCTGAAACTCTCCGGTGAACGGCCCTGTCTCTCTGAGAGCAAGGCGTCGAATCTCATCACCACTGGACGCCACCAACGTCACAAAAACTTCATCGATTCCCGGAGTCTTACTCTGATCCGAGTCGGTCAAGCGTAGGTAAACCGGATTCCCCGGCCGAACCGACCTGGTTCCCAAAGCAGTCTGAGCCGTGGACAAACCGAGTTCTTCAATGGCGAGAAGCCGCTCACCCTCACGTGGAGGAAAAGCACCTGCGGTCAGATCGAGACTGGCATCAGAAGCCACGCTGATCACCACGGTAGGATCATCTGGCAGATCATCCATCTTGGCACGGAAGCGCTTTGAATATCCAAAGCGAATTTCGTCTTCACCCAGGATTTGGAGCGTCTTGTCACCCGGAACCGGCGGCCCCAATGAGGTGGGAACTTCGGCCCGGAATTTCTCCTTATTGTCTCCAAGCTGATAAAGCATGACCCGCTCCCGATCTCCGGACTTGGCCCAAATTTCCACTTCAATATCCGCACCCACTCCTGAAACCCGCAGCGTCGGGTCACGAAGATTAATCTTCACGGCCTCTCCTGGCACAATGACCGTGTTCTCTTGCGAGGGTCCAAGTTCAATTTCACTCGCCTCTACCAGCTTGCGCATCTCGTTGTGAATCTTGCCTCGAAGGATCAAGGCATCAGGATGTTTGGAATCGCGAAGCAGGACCGCTTCAATTTCATCCAATCCCTCTTTGTAGTTTTCCTGATCCATGAAGACCTCGGCCCGGGCATAACGAACCTTGTTTCGGAAAGAGACATTTTTGATCCGTAACAATTTATCGAGCTCCGTCATCGCTGCGCCAAAGTTCTTGGATGCCCGGTCAACTTTCACCGAACCCAAAGCCGCTCTCAGCCCCATCTCAGAACCTTGATATTCCTCGGCGTCGGCGACACGTCGGTAGTAGGCACGGGAGGTCGGAAGCGCACCTTTCAGAAAGGCAAGATCAGCATAAGCAATCTTAAGCTCCGCCTCTTGTTCCAGACTGAATGTTCCCTCGGCCTGGCGCGACCAAATCGTCAACTCTTTGACAAGAGCCTCCCCCTCGTCAGTGCGGTTCATACGGGTATTTCGACTCAGCAACCAAAATCCGTAATCAACCGAAAGCTCGCGCAGGATTGGCTGGAGTTGATCTGCGTTCTTGAGATAGAGATCCCAGGCGGAGTCGAGGTTTCCTTGCACGAACTCGGCGTTCGACTTGTAAATTGGATAAGCTGGATCGGTCTCATCGACCGGAATTTCGACCGCTCCAATCGCCAAAGCCGCCGGACCGCTCACACCATTGACTCGGGCCGCAATTTTCGGAATCTCCGAGTCCTGCTTCTTAAACAGTATCCGACCAACCGGACCACGGAGGGCGGCTCGACAAAAGGATGAAGCTACCGAAGGAGAATTTCCTTTGAGCATGGCCTCGGAAAGAGTCGACAGAACCGCCGCACCTTGTGACCTCGGATGATCCGGACTCGCAGCCGCCTGCCACAAGCCGGCAGCGTATGGTTCAAGCGGCTCCCATTTCTTACTCTCCGTTGCGTCATTCGCGATCCGGACAACAAGTGGCTCATAACCCTGTCGGTCTGGATAGTTGCCAATCGGTGCGTTTTCTTTGAACAAGGAAAGCACCAGGCTCCGGGTCGCTGTGGACCACTCAGGCAGGGCGGCGACCTGACTCAGACCGACGACCGTGGTCGTAGCTGGCGCCTTGGACGCACGCTCCACTGCGGCCTTGAATGCCGCTTCCACCTGAGCGGGAGTGGCCTCTTTCGGTAAGGCGAGCAACTCGCGGCTAAGGTGTCGCGAGTCGGCAGCCGCCAGGGCTGGCGTCATCGCGATCTCTCCAAAATGGTGTTGATCCGCCGCTGCCCGATGGTAGGCCGGGTCGAGCTTCGCGTAGGCGGGCGACTTTGCGATCACCTTCATCAAGTCCCGCATCTTCTCATCGCGGACATCGATGCTGTGCAGCCACATCCCAAAGACCGTTTCGGAAAAAATGCCAGCTTTGGCTTGAGCTTCCACCGTCCGGGTCAAATGCGTGAGCAATTCCGCGCCACTTTCCCGCGTTTCCTTCTGATGGTAGCGGAAGTGATTGTCATAGACTTCTGCCTGCCAAAAAATAGAGCCACTCTTTCCAAATCGACAGTTTGGTAAAATTCGGCGGAGCAGGAAATCCCGCCCACCTTGCAGATTAACAGTCATGGATTTGAGCATCGTGACCTTGTCCGGATCGGGCGCATTAGTGAAGAGCTCACTCCAGAGTGGCAACGAACCAACAATGCGCGGAGAAGCGCCGAGGAGATCCCCCTGCAGAACTTTGAAAGCAGCGAGGCGATCTTTGCTCGAGGCTTCTTTACTGGTCTGCTTTTTCAACTTTTGAAATAGGGTATCAAGTTTCTCATACTTCTTGATCGGCACATCGTGCTCAACATCACGCTCGAACATGCCGCTGTGCCAGAGACCATGTGTAAGCGCCTTAACTTCGGTAAAGCGCCACATCTCCGACTTCATCATGTCATCAGTGACCGCACTGTATTTGCGTTCCGGCTTGGCCCATGCCCGCACCATAGCCGCCTGGGCATGCGGGTTACGGGCGAGATGCGGAGCAATCGCCTTTGCCATTTCAGGCGTCAAAGTCTTATCAAATAACGGAACATCCGGAGCGGATAAATCATTGAAAACTGCCGGAATTTTGGTCACCAATATTCGCAACTCTTCTTTACTAAAGAGATACTCAGCGAGTTTACGATTTTTGGAATCCGGAAACTGCTGACTTAGCACATCACGCGCCTTTTCGGCCGATAAACCAGCCAGAGCCCGCAGCACTGGAGCAGCCTTCTCCTCACGCCGCGGATTGACGAAGGTTGCAAACACCCCCGAATCACCAGCTCTAAAAAACATCCATCCCTTGGCAACTGCTATCGAGCCTTCATAAGGAAGAATCCGCACAAGTGAATCAGCTGCTCTCAAAGCGGGATCCATGAGTTCATCGGCGATCTTTTCTTTGGCTCCCACCTTTTCGGCCATCACCGCAGCCAGCGGCACAATCACCTTAACCCAAGCAATCCGGGCCCTGTCCTGGGCGGTCGTTCTTTTGGCAGCAGCGAGACGATCGAGAGCCGCAAACAAAGTCTCCCCGCTATGGCGAAAGGTTTCCAATTCACGAATCAACTTCGCGCGAGTATTCGTAAATGGTTCCAGCGAATCATTGCTATTATAAATGGCGGCCAAACGATTCGCGATAGCAGCTAGGTCAGATCGATCTTCCGCCTGAGCGAGAAACCAAGCGTCAAACTGCTTCGTGCGACCGAATCCCCGCAAGCGGTCACCATCTTCCTTCATGAAAAGATAGGCCGCTTCGCTGTCGCCAAGATAATTAACCAGAAGTCGATAAACCGCCGGCGCCGCCTCTCCAGCCAAACGCCCGTCGACCTGCGGGTTCTTTAAAAGCTTTCGGTAGAAACTGACAGCCGATGACCAATCCCCCGCCCGCTCGGCAGATTGGCCGGCATGGAAAAGCAGTTGTTGAGAGGACGACGGATGCGCAGCCAACCACGATTTCACCGCCGCGAAAGCTCGTGCCGAACGATGTTCCTTAATTCCAGATTGCAGGATTTGGGAGACCGCACCCTCAGTCTGAGTGGTGGCGTTTTTGAAGCCCGCAATTTGATCATCCAGAGGTGAGGCTGAAAGGCCCATCGACCCCATGAACAATACCCCAAGGGCTACCATGCGTGACCTAAGAGAAGATCGACTCATTCGTTTATCTCCGAAGTCGTTGAATTGATGAATATCTCTGTCTTTCTTCATTCCTGCTCCAATCGCTCAAGCTCCAGTTCACTTTCCAACCTCAACAAACTTCCTTGTGAAAGTTCACCCCGTGCATATGCCGCCCATTCGCTCTCCGGGAAATCATAAGTCAGGCGCTTATAGATCGAGTAAGCAGCCATTTGTTCGTTTTGATCCTGATAACACTTGCCCGACCAATACATCGCCTGCGACCTAATCGTCTTCCCATCGTAACCTTCCTCATTGATCACCATCGAGAAAGCGCCGATTGCCTCAGGCAACTTATCAGCCCGCATATAGGCCTGTCCCGCCCGAAGTCCGGCAGCACCAGCCATCGCATGATCGGGAAAACGCTCCTGCATTCGGGAAAAGATCTGGGCCGTCTTAAGATACTCACGGGACGCCATTTTCTTCAGAGCCTCTCCTTTGAATGAGGCATCCTTGTCATCCTCCTGCTCAAGAAGAGGCTTGGACTCGGCCTCATACTGCGCAGCCTTCTTTAGGAAATGACTCCCCAGCCTCGCCATCGAAGTGGCGAGATATTCGGAATCGGGATACTTGTAGGCGAGCTTCACATATTCCTGTGCGGCGATTTCAGGCTCCTTCAATTTTTCATAAATCGTCGCGATCCTGAACTGCGCCCTTGAGGCATGCAAGGTCTCGGGATAACTCCCGGTCACGGTCATGAACCGTGACAGGGCCGCTCGATATCGATCTTCCTTCAATTCCCCGGCCTCGGTGGTGTCAGCCTCTTCCAGGGTGAGATTCCCCAGAAGATATTCAGCATGAGCACGGGTATCCGGGTCACGGAAATCCTCCATCGCATTGGCCAATAATTGCTTTGCCTGTTCATACTCGCGTGCCGCCAACTCGGTTTCGCCCAAGCGACGATGACGCTTTGCAATTTCGAGGTAGGCTTCCGCCAACGAAAACTGGGTACGCATCGCAACTTCGGGATCTTCATACTGTTTGGAAAAAGGCTGAATGGTTCCATCCGCTCCCTTGCTGATTGAAACCGTAGCAATCGGCGTCTTCACACCATTCGAATCAGTGTAACGGGCCGCCACCATATCTCCGTAGGCCACAGGCAGGCCTTGCCGCGCCATATTGTAATCTTCGGGCAGACTCCCTGGAGTCTTGTCGTAGCTCAGAAGATAGCCGCCTGTAAAAACTCCGCTGTGTGGGGCGGTCTCACGCAGATCAATCCTCCCCTTTGCTCCGGACTTCGCCTGCAATAACACCGAGACGAGGTCGCTTCCGTCGGTCAAATCAGCCCCCAAATCACGCACCTGAAGATGAAGGGTTTCCCCAGCATAAGCGGTGGTGACTCTTTCCTCAAAATCCTCGTCCAACACCTCAAAAATCGGATGAGTGGTCACTTTTGCGGAAGCGGTCATCCATTTCTTGTTCCCTTCGCGATCCTGATACTGAGCACCAAAATAGACCTTTTCCCCGGGCTTCACGACCAGTCCGCCACCAAGCTGTTCAAGGATGCGAGCGGCACTGCGTGAGGTCTCGATCTGCTTACGCAATTCGCTTCGCTCATCATCACTGAGAACGCCCCGCGCCGGAAGAACATCTGCCACAAGCGGCACCGAGAATCGAAAACGGTCATCCGCTTCCGAATTCGAAACACTCCATTCGACTCCTCCACCCCGATAGTTGCGGCTCCGCCAATCCTGCAGCTCGCGCCACTGGTTGCCGGTCCATCTTGACGAAAGAACACCATTTAAGGAAACTGTTCCCGGCACCTGAATATCGAATTCATCATTAGGCCCCTTACCGGCAGCCCTCCGGCCCGCTTCGCTTTGGGCATACATTGTCACAGTCGAGGAACTCCTCATGGCCAACTGGGAAGCGCAAAGTTCAAGATACGCCATTTGTCCATGGATGAGCGATATCCCTTCATCAGACACCGTCTCCGATGAGGTCAAAACACTCTTAACCAACCAATAGTTTCGGCCTCTTTTGAGCGATTCATCGCGTGCCATAAATTCGGCCTTCGAATTTCCTACCAAGAGTTCCGGTGTCTGGAACCCGGCATGGACTACTTTTCCCTGACGTTCGATTGGAACTCCCGGCCGGTTGTTTTCTGCATCCAGGTAGACCGCAAGCAATCGCCCACCTTCTGCGACCTGAATCTGGTCATCACCTGAAGCATTTCCCTCCACAGGAACAATGGTCGCCTGAAAGACTCCCGTAGACGGTCCGGTCTCGGTAGCAACCAGTTTCTTTGTCCCACCGGTTTCGCTTTGAACACTCACCTGGACGGTATCGGCTTCCACCGTGGAATCCATGTCGGCATCTTGAACAGCAATACTCAATGGCTCATCGTAGGAGAAGCGAAGTAGCTTCTCATAAAAAGGCCGCTCTTCACCATGACGCCCACTCCAACGCGGCTCCATGTCAGCAAACTCAACCCGCGCATCGGTAAATGCGACATCTAGAAAACGCTCCTGCTTTTCCTTACTCTCGGTCACGAACCGATCATCGACGTAGCGCACGGAAATTTTATCGCTCGTTAAAATCTCCAGAACCTCATTCTTCCCCAGTTGGGCAAAGTCCTCCGCCACCGGCAATATCTTTTCACCTTCGGGCCCGTTGAGAGCAATACGATTAACAACGGGCACCGGACCTTCTTGTTCCAGGAACACCAATCTCAGCAAACGAGCCCGTGATCCCGGAGCAAAACTGACCTTAAATTCTTTTCCATCTTCATCGGAAACAATTTTTGCTGGTGAGTTGCGATGGTTGAGGACACCGGATGGAAAGGACTCAGGATTAAAAAACTGATCGGGGCAATCAACAAGCCCTTCGGAGTCATCGAGATTGGCCAACAATTTGACATTACGACCAAAGCCGATGGTGCAATCCCATCCCGTGGCCCAAATCTCAAGACGATGCAGACCGGCTCGCAAGTTGATCTGACCTTCCAATCGATCCAGTGCCTCTTGGTTAGTAATGGGGCGCCCATCGACGGCCAGAAGAAACTGGGGCGGATGAGCAACCGAGGGGTGCGTCTTCTCGGGCACCTGAAACTGACCAAGATTCAATTTGAATCGACGGATCACATTGGTGGGTTCATAAAAATAAGCGCGGAACCGATAGATTACATGGGAGTTGTGATGCCTGCCTTGGCGCAGCCACTTTACCTTCCCGGGGATCTCTGCTGACATCGCCTCCGAGGGACCCGCGACGTTTCCGGTCGCCACAGCCTGAAATTGCTGAGTAATCCAGCCGAACTCCATGTGCTCGGTCAACTCATTGAGATCGTAGACCGAGCGATCATTGCGAGTGTGATGATGGTCGGTGTCGTTCATAACGACAACCGAGGGATGCCAGGGGTTTTTAATAGCAGCCAAATGATTCGGAAAGACTCCAACAGTGGTCATAGCTCCCTCGTTCATCCCGGTCTGCAGAGCAAAGGTCTTCAACTTGGCACTCTCATCCGCAGCGGTAATCGTCATCTCTCCAAGCGCGACGTTGTCATTGAGGTCGATCTTAAATTCGGGAGTGACATCCTTGATCGCCACCGGACGCCAGGCCGGATAGTCGGCATTCGGGCTGATGACCATATTTGGATTGCGTCCGGGTTCCGAGTTTTCCGCAAAGGCCATTGCTTGCGCACCAGTGGTGGGAATTCTCCCTTCAAAACGACCGGTATGAGTCCCGGTTTCCTTTAAGATGACCCGTGAAATCGAGTCGCCACTTGAACTTGCCACACTCACCATCAATTCATCCACCCCGCCGGTCCGGCTTCGGTCGGGATCAGTCACGCGCACGTTAATGGCATTCCCCGGTTTTACGATCCGGGCGACTCGACTCTGGAATTCACCCTCGCCTCCAGCACCCTTGGCCCGCGATTCGGCATCGAGCGACTCGGCCGCCATTCTGGCTTTCGCAACTTGCTCGGCATTGCGGATATTCTTGCTTTCCAGCTCAGCCATCAAGGCTTCCATATCAACAAGGCGTTGTTCGGCTTCGCTCAACAGTTTCCTTGCCGAAGCCATCACCACCGCATCGGAAGCCACGGTGATCGGGCCGCCTTTCTGCTCAGGCAGGTTATTCATGCGGGTCCGGAACCGCTCCGAGTAGGCATAGAAGATTTCGTCATCGCCAATCACCTGCAGAGTCTTGTCGCCCTCGATTGGCTTCCCGAGCGCTGTTTGGAGATCGCCTCTGAACTTTGTTTTCTGATCACCAAATTGCCTTAAATAAAACTTCTCCTGATCACCCGAAGTAGCCCAGACCACCACTTCGATTTCCGTGCCCGCTCCGGAAACTGCCAGCGTGGGATCGTTCAAGGTCACCTTGAGTTTCTCGCCGGGAACGATGGATTTTTGACCACTTGACGAGCCAAGCTCCACCTCGGTGGCTTCCATCAATTTTTGGCGCTTCAATTGCACTTTCCCCAAGAGAATCTTCGCGTCGGGATGATTCGGTTCGATTGTCAGGATCGTTTCAATTTCATCTGCAGAATCACCAAACTCCTCCATATCAAAATACACTTCGGCACGGGCATACTTGATCTGGGTCGCCAATTCCGGGACCCGCTCCAACTCAAGCTCGTTGAGCGTTTGCAAGGCGCCGTCGAAGTTCTTGGCGATCCTCTCGGCACGAGCTCTACGCAAGGTCGAACGATGGCGAACCGGATAATCCTGATAGGCTTCGTTCTTGGCGGTCCGGCTGTATATTTCATGAGCCTCTCGCAGCTGACCCCGTTGCATCGCAATATCGCCATAGGAAATCTCGATCTCAATTTTCTCGGGAATACTCAATGGACTTCCCGGCTCTCCGGACCACGTCATGAGCGCCTTGATCAACTCCTCTTGCCGAGCCTCGTCACGACTGTAAATCACGCGCTGTAGTGCCCACTTAATAAAAGCAATCGAAAGCTCACGATGAATCGGCAAGAACTCTTCCCAATTCTCATTCAATAGATCCCAGGCGCTTTCTTCGTTACCAGTGATCCAGTCAGCCTGCGATTGATAGACCGGATAGGCCGGATCACCTTTCGGAACGGGAATCTCGACCAAGCCCATCTTCATCGCAGCTTTACCCCGAATTGATTTGAAGAACGGGATGTCCACCTCGCGATTGAAATAGGTATGCCCGCGGTGACGGGCAATGGCATCCAATCCGGCACTCGCCAAGGCACTTGCCGCAGAAGGGCTCTCTTCAACCAGCGATTGGGCCAGCGCTTTAATTTTTGGAAAATTGTGGGTATGCCGATTGATGTGCTGCCAGAAAAAAGGCGTCGCTTGGTGAATCGCGAGCGGATCGGGATTCTCACTCATCGCCTCGAAGAGCAGGGAGCCGAATCGCGCCGCCGGAGGGATCGCTTTGACTTCATCGATCAACTGAAGCAACAATCCCTGCACTATTTCATCTGAAAACACCGACGGGGAAAGTGTCGCAAGACTTTCGAGAGCCTCTTCCGAAAGAAGTATCCTCACCGGCGCCTTACGCAATTTCTCGAGGGTTACCTTCAAAGCGGGCACGGCCACCGCGACGTCTGCCTTTGCCAATTCCGCAGCAGTAGCGGCAGCAGCTTCCGGATCGGATTTTTCGGCAGCTTCCCTGGTCTTCCTCTCTTCGGCAGTCTCCCGTTCTTTTTTGAGTGCGAGAAGATCCTGGCTCACGAAGGCATGATCGGCGGCGTCAACCAAGGCCGCCTGCGCCGGAATGATCACCTCTTTTCCAAACCACTGCCGCACGGCAAAATGAACCTCGAAGGGCAAGGCCTTCCACTGCGGCGAATTTATTAAATTCTGGGCGAGATTGATCTGCGCGGCATTATTCTCGGAATACTGCATGTTGACCCAAGCGATCACCTGCCATGGCTGGAGTTTGTTTTCCTGCAGCCCCTTTGCGACCGCTTCTCGGAGGGCAGGCTCCAAAGGATGAGCGACACACTTCAACGGGTAACGTCTTTTGAGTTCGGAAATAGGGCCTCCGGCGTGACGCTTGGCGAGGTAGAGAACCCCGGGCGCGTAGCTAGTAACGTTTACTTTATTAGTCGCTTCTAGTTCCTTCCAAATTGGTTCCGGCCCTACCAAGCCAGTTGCTAGAGCATCGCGGGCGAAGATCTGCGCCTCTACGCTTTGAGCCCGAAGCAACTCGGGAATGGCCTCGGGCGTGATGGTAAGTATTGCCCTGAGTTGTCCGACGACTCCGGGGATCTTCGGCTGACCCGACCGGTAGTCGACCCAGAGTTTTCTAAACAAACCGATACGCTTAGCCAGCGCAGCCTCCTTTGTCAGAGCTGCCGCTTTGACCTTGTCGGAAACCGCCTTGGACTTGGCGATTACCTGATCGCGCTTGGCAGAATCTCCCGGCCGCCCGGCATAGTGCCAGAGCTGATCCGCAGAGCGCCCATCCAGCTCCGGGGTACCCAGCCGCCAGGCCTCAGGTCCAATGAGAGCCGCGATCATCTTGTCGAGGTCTTTCTCCTTGCCACCGGCAGCGATGGAACGGATCAGCGACGCCTGCGGATCGGCCACGTGCGCCAACTGCGCGGCCTTCTGCTGCGCCTCTTCCGGAGTGAACTCATCCCAGTTTTTCCCGAAGATCAAAATGCCATTACGGCTAGTCAGCTTGTCTCCGTAACGCTCGAAGTGATAGACCTTCCTAACCACCTTGACCTCGGTAGGGCGCACTGTCCCATCCCGGTAATACCCTTCGCGCCACGAGTCCATCAGGTCAGCAAGCTGAAGTGGCGTCAGTTTCGCCGCGGCCGCAACGACCGGCGCCATTTTGGCCTCGATTTCATGCGGCCAGTAATTTTTCGGGTCGTTGCGGTAGTACTGCCCATTGCCACCACCGGCCCACCCAGTCTGAACCCATCGGGCATACCGTGGAAACTTCTCCAATAAGGCCGTTGCCTTGGCGATCGGCGGGACGACATTCTTTCCGGAAAGCTTCGCCAGATTATAAGCCCGAACCGAGATGGCCCAGTCGAGTTGCAATGCCAACTCTTCATTAAAATTCATTGCGGCGGCCAATTGCTGACATGCCGTCACCAAAGCATCCGTCACCACAACCGCGCCGGGTCGCTCGACATAGACGTCCGACTGCTCGAGCAACCAACGGAAATACTGATCATAAAAAATCGAGCGAAGGTCTTCTGAAATTCCAGATTTGAGCAGGGCATGCAAGCGCCTGGCTACCGCCTCTGCGTCCTTGCGTTTCATCGCTTCCGCAAGAAACCATTGATCGAGCTGCCGGGCATTATCATTAGCAGCGTGGCGGTTCAAAGTGGAACGATTAAAGGAATACGCCGAACCGGGATCGTTCAGTTGATCCTTCAAAAGTGAGTGAGCTGCCACAATCGCCAAGCCGGTGCTCGCAACCTTGGGGTCCGCCTTCTTGAGATACTGTTGATACAAAGCCGCCGCTCCCCGGGCGTCACCGCTCAATTCGGCCGCACGCCCAGCCTGGTAAAGCAAGGTGGTATTCTCAGGAATATTCTGCCGCAACCAGCGACGCGTCTCCGCAATCGCCTGTGTCGGTTTCCCTTCGGAAATTCCGGACTTCAGAAGATCCAGGATGGCAGCCTCAGACTGTGTTTCCAAGCTAGAGGACATTGCCGACCGCTTCTCAGCAAAGGTCTGTCCGAATGCGTCAGGAAACGCAGCCATGGCAATGATTCCAAGCGAAACCTGAATGCCAAATCTAACGCGCTTCATACTATTCAAATCGAAGATCATGCTGAATTCCATTCGCTTGCCTATTCGCCCTCTTCAGCTTCCAGACCGGCCAATTTCTTTCTGGCTTCGGTGACATGCTTGCTGGTCGGATAATCAAAAATCAACTTTCGCAGTTTCCCTTTGGCGGTTTCCTTGTCCCCCATCCGGTATCCCACGTTGGCCCAGAGCAACAACATCTCATCTAAAAACGCCGCATCCGGATAGTCGTTAAAGACATTCTCCAGCAAGTCCGCAGCCTGTGCGAAGGCCTCGGTATCGACATAGTGTCTGACCACTCGACCCAAAGCTTCCGCAGCATAGGAACTTTCGGGGTAACTTTCATAAGTCCTCCTAAAGGCAGCGACCGCCGGCCCCATGGCATTTTGAAGAGCGGTCGCTTTGGTTAAGCCGGCCTTGCCCCACTTACTATTGTGGGCGTCGGCTTTCTCCACTGAATCGATCGCGCGCTTCTGCAAGGTTTCTCCAATCCGGAACTGGGCTTCGGCTGCTGAAATGGGATTCTCTAATTCCAATACCCGCTGATAGACATCAACCGCTTTTTCGAATTCTTCCTTATCAGTGAGACTACGACCCAAGGTCATAAGAGCCTTATCCGCGAGGACGGACTCTGGATAGAGCCGATTAAAGGCCAGACAGGTTGCGGTGGCCGAATCAAAGTCATCCTTCAGCAATTCACTTTCCCACTTCAAGCGGAAGGCATTCTCAACCAGATCACCCGGCAGTTTCTTCCGATTCATAATGATAGGATCCACCTTGGCCAGAGCCTCCATGGCGCGCTGCGCGGCACGTTGATCCAATCCCATGTCTTTATAAATTCCACCCAATCCCGAAAGAGCCTCCGCTTCGACCGATCCTTTGCGCGCTTTGAGCAATTCCTCGAAGACCACGAACTGATCTGCGGTAACACCTGAATTCACCGAACCCGACACTTTGATGCGGGCCTCGCTGGTCCGCGATTCATTTCCGTAAAGGTGAACCGAATCCGTATACGACACCGAAAGTTCATCCAGCTCGTCACAATGAAGAATATTGTCTCCGGAATTGGGCACTGTCCCCTCTTCGAGGGCCGCAAGAGCCACCTTGCCCACAAAAATACCGCTGCGAATGGCTGCGCCTTCCCCGGTCTCTATCAGAGTAAGGGTAATGCTATCCCGCTCTTTCCACACTTCCTCTTCTTCGTCGTCCAAGGCGAAAATATCGAGCATCGCTTCCTCGTCATCTTCAGCCGCCGCGGCCGCCTCGACCTTGAAGAAGGACTTCACCGTCAGAGTGACCTTTTCGGCTCCATTCGAAGTATCCAAATCCGCATCGCGAAGCATCAACACCTGAGGCTCCCCGGGGTAAGCGATGTAAGCAGGCGTGGAATTGTCCCCCAGGAAAAAACCAACCGTCCCCGTGCTCACGGCCCGGACTTTTCCGGTCCTCGCGACCCCCTTGCTTCCATCAAGAGTGCTGTCATCGACATAGGTCACATCGAGAGTATCTCCGCCCACCATCTGCAACACTCCGTCACCCGGCTTCGGAGCACCGAGCGCGGTGGGCGCGGACGTTAACATCTCATGCTTCTTTCCCGGAACCGGAACACCCGTTAGCGTTTCCACGTCACCACTGCTGACCTTCACCTGAGCTTGCACCGGAACTCCCAGCTTCCGCATGACGGGAACATCGGCATCAACGATCTTGGAATAGAAACGCTGGCCAATCTCAATACGCCCCAAATCATCCTGCCCTTCTCCGGCTTCTTCAACTTCCGTTCCCACCAGCGAGAGTGAATCGATCGCCTTGTTCCAGTTCTTCAACTGGTAGTGGCTCATTCCAATATAGAAGTAGGCCATGTTAGCCCATTTGGTTCGCGCCGCCACTTCGGTGAGTCGACGGAATAAAGGAAAGCATGCCGAATATTGCCCAGCCTGATACTGGCTGAATCCGGCTTGAAAGAGAGCCTCGTGATAGAGAGCGACAACATCCTCTGCTTGCTTCACCCCAACCTCCGGAGCTAGCAAACGCGTCAGCAACATGAAATGACTGAGAGCTTCCTTGGTTTTTCGTTGCTCCGAATAATGACGTCCCATTTCCATATGAGCCATATGCGCCAATAACTCGCCCTGATTGTCACGTACCACCGTATTCAACATGGCCAAACCACGCTCATACTGCTTGTACTCCATCAACTCCATCGCCTTGTCGTAAAGGTGCTTGGCGCGTCGATCGATCCCAGCGGCGGCTCGCTCACGCCCGGGCTTTTCCTCGGCATCCTGACCCAGTGCACCACTTGGCATCAACACTGATAGTGCGAGAGAAATCCCCGCAGCGCTCATAATCATTCTAAAATCTCTCATCATCAAAAATTCTGTTTATTCTTCGGCTTCGGCTTCTCCACCAATCAATGCCACGCCGTAACTCTCGAGACGATTGTGGGCTTCACTCGATTGGCCACTCTTGGGATAGCGTTTCAAAACCAATCTCAACTGGTTTACTTCTTTCCCTTTGTCTCCACTGATTCGGTAAATATCGGCAATCTTCAAACCCGCCTGGGAGGCAGGCTGCCCACCCACCGACTCCAATTGCTGAACGACTTGGACCGCCTTACCATATTGCTTGAGCGCCACCAGACAATCGGTTACGCCCCAGGTTGAGGACGGCTGTTCATTGGCGGCATTATAGGACTTTATTGCTTCCTCGAACCTCCCAAGATCTTGCTGAAATTGAGCCCGCCGCATGACAAGTCCGGCCGCGTATTTCGGGTCCTTCAATAAGACCGGAATCTCAGCGAGAGCCTTTTCCATATTCGGCGGATTGCGGTGACTTCGCTGATTGTAGTAATCAAAGCGGGCCTTCGCCGCCATCGACTTATCTTTAATTCGTCCAAAGTATCGAAGGACTGTTTCCTCCGGTTCATAATTGCCGACAAAGGCGCCATACCTCGCCAAGTCCTCGTCACTCAGCCCCTCCGTTCGGATCGACCGCATCACCGATTGCGCCTCATCATGCATTCCGAGTGGATGCCTCAGTGAATTCATGAGCGCCATCTTGTTCTCGGTTTTCATGCCACTCAAAAGGGGTTTGCTCTTTTCCGCAAAAAACTCCGACCTCATCTCGCGGTCGACTTTGTAGTAATCACACCAGGTCAGAATTCGCTTCATGGTGGCCGGTTGCTGGGAAAACTGCTTGTCCATTCTGGCCTTCCAAGCGGCCGAATCCTTATCGCCCAGCAAGAGAACATCGCTCCACTGCTTTCGAAGTGCGTCGTTCTCGACAAAGCGGTCCCCCATTTTAGCACCCCAGTAAGTGCAGACCTTTTGGCGCTCTCCTTCATCGGCCCGGGTAGCGATTGCCGCCGCGAGCACGACCGTCCAGTATCGATGATCTTCTTCGGGAGCTTCCGTTTTCTCCCCACGCCCGTCAAAACCGCTGGCCTCGATATAGAATTCTTTCAGCTTGTCGTGATTAGGAGCGCGACACACGTAATGGGCAATTACCGAGTTCCGCGCATCCGACGCAGCCCTGGTGTTCGTTTTCACGAAAGCCACCGCGGTTCGCCAATGATACTCGGTGGCTTCGTCGAATTTTCCCCGCTCGACCATCACCCTCCCGAGGTATGCCAGAGAAGTTCCTGAATTGGGCTGGGAGACGTATTCATTGTCTTTGACCATCTTGGCCCAAGTCGCCGTCTTCTTGGCCTCGTCTCCATTGAGACCGTGACACTCTCCCATATAATAAAGGGAAGCCGCAGCATATCGCACCGCATCCGGGAAGTAATCAACGACATCCTGATAGGCTTTGATAGCAGCATTTCGCTTCTCCAGCTTATGCAAACACCGACCCATCCTCAAAAGGACATACGGAAGCGCAGCGCTTTTCGCGAACTCAAAAGAATACGCCTTATAGGCGGCATAAGCACCTTTGTAATCTTTCTTTCCGAAAAGCTTGTCGGCATCCTCCAAATTCACCCCTTCGAAAGTATCAAGTTTCGCAAATTCACCTCCGGGATAAAGGATCTCTTCGCCTGCAAGATCCTGCCCGAAAGAGACTCCCGTAAGTAATAGGACGCTCACTAATGCGCAGCCTGCTTTTTGGAAAAGCTGGTCAATTTGATCCAAAATTCTACTTATCTTGTCTAGCAGTTTCATTTGAACATCCTTGGGTATCTTACGCTCGTTGGAGTATCGCTTCGTCGACGGTTCTTAAAACAAAAACCAGCAAATAGCCTGCCCTTTTTAATGCAGGTTTTCCCTCTCCTCACTTTTTTCATCGGGCTCCGGGGTGGCTCGGCAATTCCTTAACCACTCCATCTCTCGCTTCACCGAATTTTTCCACGGCTTGGACGCCGCTCTCGGGACTGCTTGGATCGTTCATGGCTTCTTCCATAAGATTATTTTGAGTGATTGTTGAGAAAGCGATGAATTGTCGGCATAGAATCCGCAATGAGTTGGTTCGACCCAGAGATATTCATAAGCCTTACTCTCTAAACCGAGCCGATTCTAGATTCTAAACATCCTTTTTTACCTTTTTAAAAACGCCAAACATCCTTCCCCTCGAGCGAAAATCGCTATTGAATCAGAGCTTGGACTTCGCTCGCAGGGCCACTTGAATCGTATTTGATTCCCATGATAATTTCTGGGAGTCATACAGGCGAGAGGCGGATTTATTTGCAAATAGGAATCGATTTTTGTGATTGTAACCCCTACCCTAAGGGTAGATCTTTCAGCCGCGGGACCGCTCTCGGTTTTCTCTGCAGACGATCAAGTCCACGGCCTTGATTTCCTCTCTGCAGTCAAAGGCGATGCCTTCAACACCAATGAGGTCCGACTGCAAACCTACCATCCCACCTCTGACCCCCAGAAAAAAGTCACTCTGGTTAAGGATCACCCGGATTACGCCGAAGCCATGCTCTGACGCATCACGAAATAGCTCAATCTCCCTGTTCTGACAGGCCATCGAGGAATGGGTCCTCGATATTTCCAAAAAGAAAGTTTCCTTTCCCACCAACTAAAAACCGCTCCTATCTATGATCTTGGCAACGCAAAAAGGATCTTCATGATCTCCAAACAATGAAAATTCTGTTAAGATTTTCCGATCCCTTAAAAACACAAGGTAATCCTAAAATTTCTCCTTCCAAAGAAATCGCCGCGCCAAAACACAGACACCCCGCAACAAGGCAGTCCCTGGCCGGGAGTACGTTCTTTGGCGTACTCCCTTCGACCCTTCTCCTGATTTTTTTGGGAATCATTACTCAGGCTTCGGCCCAGTATGGCGGTTGGAAACACTCGGGCTCAATGTATCTTGTCACGACTTCCGGGGGAGCGAACCTACCGGCATCGGCCTTGGAAAAAGACTTTCCTCTACTGGTTAGACTCAACCGGGACTCTTTCGATTTCAGCCAGGCCAAGTCCTTGGGAGAGGACATCCGCTTCTCCGCCAATGGCAACCCACTGACTTACCAGATCGAGCGTTGGGATGCCGCGGGAGGCAATGCCGAAGTCTGGGTGCGGATCCCGACAATCAAGGGGAACGACCAGCAGGCGATCAAGATGCATTGGGGCAATGACAAGGCTACCAGCGAAAGCAACGGAGAGCATGTGTTCCCAACCACGAAAGGATTCGCCGGTGTCTGGCATTTGGGTGAGAATCTAGAGGACGCCACTTCAAACAATTTGGACGGCTTCAACAGACCCGACAAACCGACCACCAATACCACCGGAATTATCGGCGAGGCTCAGGAGTTCGGCGTTAATAAAATTCTTGTCATCCGCCCACTCGGAGCCAAGCCGGATCGACGGGTGACCTGTATGCCCTCGGACAACGCCGACCGGACGATGTCGGCTTGGGTTAACCCCACCAGTTTCGAGGGCCGCAACTGGGCGTCGGCGACGATTGGGGGATGGGGTGAACCGGAACGTGGACAGAAGCCAAATATGGGGTTATCCTATCTAACCCTCACCGGAAGAGGACAGCCCCGCTTTCATCTCTACGGCTTTGACCCGAGATGTGCCAGTCCCCTGCCCCGTAATGAGTGGCGGCATATCGCACTGGGCGTCTCCGGAGACATGGTGCGCTTTTACGTTGATGGTATTCTTAAAAAGACCATCAATAACAATGGCAAATTGGTGAGCAAGCTCGGCACCTTGAAGACCCCGACCTCAACGCCCGTCGATTTGGGTGATCATGGAAACGGGCGCGGACCTTTCAATGGCGCACTCGACGAAGTGCGTTTCGAATCAGTGGCGCGCTCGGCCAACTGGATTAAACTCTGTTTCGAAAATCAGAAGCCGTTCCAGTCGCTGGTCGGTCCACTTGTTCAGGATGGTAACGACTTCTCGGTCTCAGAGTCACGCTTGGTAATGAGGGAAGGAGCCTCGGTCGCTCTGTCGGCACAAGCGGGGGGAGCGAGAAAAGTCTACTGGGTCTTGCTAGATCGCGACAAGGAGGAGATCCTGGCCGTCGACCGCTTCAACTATACCTTTCACGCTAATCGGGTTACTGAAAACAAAACCGTCGCATTGCAGGTCAGAGCAATTTTCGCATCCGGTGTGAAAACCCGAACCATTCCAATCTCCATTCAAGAGAGCATCCCAGATCCCGTTTACACGCTCCAGGCTCCCGAAAAGTGGAATGGCAGGGATGAACTGGAGATCTCACCCCTAATCAGCAATCTGGCAGAGATGAAGTCCAAAGGCGCTGGCAACTTGAATTACTCATGGAAAGTTTCGGGCATGGCCACCATCAGCGAAACCAGCACGGGAAAGTTGATATTGAAGCGGGCCCAAAATAGCGGAGACCTGACGATTGAGCTCACCCTCGACAATGGTGGAGCCACCGTGTCGCGCTCCGTCCAGATCTCCGTTGTCGAACCAAGGCAGGATGTTTGGGTAAAGCGTAATCCCTCTGCTGACGAAAAACCGGTAGACCACCAATTCTACGCTCGGGACGACAATGGGCAGGGCACACTTCATTATCGAGGCGCGCTCAAGGAATCTGCTGATTCGGTATTCCTGAGACTCTATGCCGGCGAGAGGCTGATCGATACGCAGAGGCAAAAAATCGGGGCCGCCAACAGATATGCCTTGTCCACAAGCTTGCAAGCGGGCTTGGTCACCTATCGCACCGAGTTCGGCATCAAGCGTGACGGCGCGGAAACAATTTTGGAAAAAGCAACCGATCTGGTCTGCGGCGACGTTTTTATCATCCAAGGCCAGTCCAATGCTGAAGCCTGGACAGACAATCGAGTTGTCCATCCTTATCGAAGCCCTTGGCTGCGCAGCTTTGGCACGCCGAGTACGAACAAGGACCGAGCCCGAGACGCAGTCTGGGGTAATGCCTTGTCTTTTAACGGGGGCGAGAATCATCATCATTTTCAGATTGGCTACTGGGGCGTTGAGTTAGGCAAAATGCTCATCGAAAAACACAGGGTTCCTGTCTGCATCATCAATGGAGCACAGGGTGGAACGCGGATTGACCAGCACCAACGCAACGAGGTAGATCCCACTGACGTGACCACCATCTACGGCAGGTTGTTATGGCGTTTGCAGCAAGCGAAACTCACGCACGGAGTTCGCGCCGTGCTGTGGCATCAGGGAGAAAACGACCAAGGTGAGTCAGGGAAAACCGGCGCTTTCGGCTGGGTGAATTATCAGGACTACTTCATCCACATGTCTGCAAGCTGGAAGCAGGACTACCCGAATATCAACCACTACTATATCCACCAGATCTGGCCGGGCGCCTGTGGTAGCCGGTCAGTGGAGAGCGACCGCTTGCGCGAGCAGCAGCGACGTTTGCCCGAGCAGTTCTCCAATATGAGCGTCATGTCGACTCTCGGAATCCGGCCGGGCGGCGGCTGCCACTTTTTGGCGGAAGGCTATGCAACGATGGCAAGGCAGTTGTTTCCGCTGGTGAACAAATACAGTTACGGGGTGGATTCGAAAGTGTCTGTTACAGCGCCAAATCTCGAGAGCGTCGCGTATTCCGGCACCGCTCGAGATGAAATCACCCTGACATTCGATCAAGAGGTAAAATGGGACGTAGAAGTTATCGAGCGATTCTATCTCGATGACCTCTCTGCGGATCTAATCGCCGTAGGCGGCTCCGGAAGAATCATCACCTTGAAACTGGCAGATCCCTCAACAGCAAAGAGTCTGTCCTACGTCAAAGGCGAGAAATGGAGGAAGGAGGACGCCATCATCTGGGGCTCAAACGACACCGCGGCGCTTACCTTCTGCGAGGTTCCAATACGACCTGCGAAATCAAATGATGATTAGATCTCTCACATGATTCAACTGCTCTCAAAAGGAACCCGGTGAGCTACTTCTACGATCAGCCCAAAATCAACTCGCCCCCGGCAGGGCGTCAACAATTCAAAGACCTCATCTGAGCCCTCGTCAACTCACTCGAAATGATCTACACCCGCTAATCAAAACCCTACCAGAGACCCTTTTCCTATAACCAACCTCAGAACTATGTCTCCTTTTAAGATTCTCCTCTGCACCCTTCTCCTGAGCAACACCCTCGCCCAGGAGCTTCCCAACGTCCTTGGCACTCCACCGGCCAAGAACAAGGAAGAATGGACTCAAACCCAACGCCCCAAAACTCTCGAGCTCTTCAAAAAACACGTCTACGGACGCGCTCCGATTGGAAGACCTAAAAATCTCAACTTCGAAGTCATCGAGGAGGATCCCAAGGCCATGAAGGGTGCAGCCACTCTCAAAATCATCGAGATCTCCTACTCCGGCCCCGGCGGCGAGAGTTCTTTTAAGCTCATCACCTTCATTCCAAACAAAGTGAAAAAACCCGCTCCGGGATATCTCCTCATCTGTAACCGGGATCGCGAAAACATTGACCCCACCCGCAAACAAAAGGACGACTTCTGGCCTGCCGAAACCATCGTATCCCGGGGCTATGTCGCCGCAACCTTCCATAACTCGGAATTGAGCACCGACAAAAACCTCAACTTCGACAACGGCGTGCACAAAGCCTTCGACCAACACAACAGTGAACGTCCCGGCGACGCTTGGGGCACCATTGCCGGTTGGGCCTGGGGGGCTTCCCGCGCTCTCGATTACTTCGAAAGCACGCCCGACATCGACGCTTTAAAAATCGGCATCATCGGCCATTCCCGTGGAGGAAAATGCGCCCTCTGGGCCGGAGCCACCGACCAACGTTTCGCGCTCACTATTTCCAACAATTCAGGGTGCACCGGAGCTGCTATCGCCCGTCGCAAACACGGCGAACGCGTCGCACGCATTAATAAATCGTTCCCCCATTGGTTCTGTGGAAACTACAACGCTTTCAACGAGAAAGAAGACAACCTTCCAATCGACCAACACCAACTGGTCGCGCTCATCGCCCCCCGAGCGGTTTACGTTGCCAGCGCGACTAAAGACGACTGGGCCGACCCCAAAGGTGAATTCCTCGCCGCCGCCTACGCCGAACCCGTCTACAATCTCTTCGGTCTCAAAGGACTCGCCACCATGGAAATGCCTCCCCCCAACAAGCCTATTCTTTCTGGTCACGTCGGCTACCACATCAGATCCGGAAAACACGATCTCACCAACTACGATTGGGAGCAGTATCTCAACTTCGGCGACATACACCTTAAATAATTTTAACAATCAATCGCCGCCACTTTCTCGGGACCTGCGTAGAGGGACACATCCAAACCCTCGCTCAACCCTCGCGATCAAGCCAGCCGCCCTCCATTTCCTCCCTCACTGGCTGCCACATCAGACAAATAGCCTGTCAAATTTCTCAAGAGGTCGCAGTATCTTTGCTTATGAGATTACTTCTTAGGCAACTTCTACCATGCTTGGTGTTTCCCTTGGGTGCATTAGGCAAGGAGGCAAAACCAAATATCCTCTTCATCTCGGTCGACGATCTTAATAATTACATCTCACCTCTCGCCAAGCACCCGGGGGTCATCACGCCCAACTTCGATCGCCTCGCCAAACAGTCCGTCACTTTCACCAACGCCCATTGCGCCGCTCCTGCTTGTCATCCTTCGCGCGTGGCGGTGATGACGGGCGTGCATCCCGTCAAATCAGGGATCTATCGCAACCTCTTCGGAGCACATGGTCCGCGATGGCGCCACGAGTCGCCTGTTCTCTCCGACGCGATTGTTCTCTCCAGGCACTTCAGCAATCACGGCTACCACAGCGCGGGAGCGGGCAAAATCTTCCACACCCTGCAATGGACTCCTGGTGACTCACAAAATGATCCCTTGGCCTGGGACGAATACCGGGGCGACCCCCTCGACCCCATTTCTGCCGACTGGCCAAGGCCGAAGTTTTCCAACAACGACAACCACGGCTTCAAAGGACGACGCCCGCTGAGCAATTTCCTTTTCGGAGCGACACCCCTACCGCAAGCCGAGGAAAGCTATGGAGATCATCTCGTCGTTGATTGGGCGATCGAAAAACTCAAAAAACAACCCGCCAAACCACAGTTCCTCGCCGTGGGACTTTTCCGACCACACATCCCTTTCGAAGTCCCGCAGAAATACTTTGACCTCTACCCACTCGATAAGGTTCAACTTCCTGCCGACATCCAAAATGACCTCTCCGACGCCCGTCCCGCTGACCGGGTTTCTTGGCACAAATGGGTCACCGACAACGATCAATGGAAACCTCTCATGCAAGGCTACCTCGCCAGCGTCAGCTATGTAGATCACCAACTGGGACGACTCCTCGACGCGCTTGAATCATCTCCAATGAAGGACAACACCATCATCGTTCTTTGGACGGATCACGGGTTTCATATTGGCGAGAAATCCAACTGGGAAAAGTTCGCGCTCTGGCATCAAACCACCAACACCCCCCTATTCATCCACGCCCCGGGGATTTCCAAGGACGGAACAAAGACAAAACAACCCGCGACCCTCACCGACCTCTATCCCACCCTCTGTGAACTATCCGGAGTCCCGATTCCCGAGCAATGCACTGGAACCTCTCTGGTCCCCCAACTCAAAGCCCCCTCGACTGCAAAATCACAGCCAGCCCTCACCTCTTTTGTTTTTAACAAGGATATGAAATCGGAAATTCCCTCTCATGCTCTCTCCGATGATCGCTATCGCTACATTCAATACGCCGATGGTTTCGAAGAACTCTACGATCTGAGAACCGATCCCAATGAATTTCACAATTTGGCGACCCACGCTGACCACCAAGCGACTCGCGAACGCCTCGCCTCCCACCTCCCAAAATCCGCTGCCAAAAACTGCAGAGTTCCCCGCGATTCTCCTTTCACGCGAAAAGCGCCCCAAAAGACCACCTACAAAAAGCACCCCAACATCACCAATCGATCATTTGGAGTCACCTTAAAAGTCACCCCCGACCCCAAGCAAACAGATGGGGTCATCATTTCGCATGGAGGTGACCACCACGGCTATTCACTCTACATGAAAGATGGGGAGATTCACTTCGCAGTGCGTCGAAATAAGGAACTCGAAACCCTCGTTGTCGAGCAATACCGGCCGAAAAAAGAATTCACAATCTCGGCAGGGCTGAACACGCGAGGGCGTATCATTATCGATATTCTAAGCCTCGACGACAACCAGCTCTTCACCGGTAAGAAACTCGGGCATATTTCCCAAAACCCGAATGAAGGTCAGACTCTTAAATCCGACCCGGAATCGCCGGTTGGAAATTACTCCTCTCCCTATCCCTTTGCTGGAAAAGTTGAACTCCTCAAATTCGAAGTCGACCCGAAACAAAAACCGTAAACCGGGCTGGGGCGAACCTCATTTAGAACTCAAGGGCGATCGCCTCCCGGTCGTTGCGAACGAGAAGAATTCTTCCTGCCAGCGCAGGATGATTCCACGTTCGATGATCCAAGGCTTCGACCTCTTGAGTCACCTTCTCACCTTCCTGAGTCATCTCGAGCACAAACACCGATCCTCTCTCTCCTTGCAAGATCATGTGATTCCCAACTCCCAGGACTTGGCCATGTCCGTAATTGCTACCCCGCCATTTCAAGTCACCACTCTTCAATTCCAAACAAACCAAGCGTCCGTCATTCAATCCATAAAGATAACCCTCATTCACCACCATATCGGCAAACTTGGCTTTCAATTTATTCGAAAACCAGAGCTCTGTAGCCTCAAAGCCATCATCGACTGCACTGATCTGAATCCGATGTGTCCCATAACCGTAACCACTGCTCGTGATGACAGTATCTTCCACAACGAGTGGTGACGCACAATTACTCTGCGGGTTTCCAATCGGAAAGGACCATAACTCTTCGCCACTTGCTACATCGTATCCACCAACCGCGCCCTGCTGAACGGCAACGATTTGCCGCCTCCCCGCCAGAGTAGCAACAACTGGTGAGGCATAAGACGATTTGTAGTCTCCCGATCTCCACACCATATCCCCAGACGTCGAATCTAAGGCCACGAGATTTTTTTCCGCCTCGCTCCCTAAAGTCACGATCACTTTCCCATCGACCACCAAGGGACTGCAACTCTTCGCCCATGTCGGAACACTCTGCCCAAATTCCTTGAGGACATTTTTCCCCCAAATCACTTTCCCGGTCCTCGCATCGAGGCAATTCAAAATCCCCGTTGCGCCAAAAGAAAACACTTTCCCGTCAATGATCGTTGGCGTCGACCGCGGACCGTCGTCACCCATCGATTCCTCAAAACGAACATCCTCCTCATGAGCCCAAACCGGCTTCCCCGTTCTCAACTCATAGCAAATCGTCGTCTCGTTCGTTCCCAGCTGCTCCATCGTAAAGGCATATGCTCCCGCCACCGAAAACCCCGACCAACCTTCCCCCAACTTTGCTCGCCACAATTCTTTCGGTTCCGATTCATACCACCCATCAGGCAGGAGTTCATCCGACACCCAGTTCTTCATCTCCGAACCCAAGAGGCGGGGGAAGTTCTCCAAGCCCTCGGTCTCAATCACCGCTCCCTCTTCGGCCATCTTGCCCGTCATTTCAGGGATCTCGGTCGCAGGATCCTTGGACCACCGCCATGAAAACTGAGGGAAGAAGCTCCCCGTATGCCCATCTATCTTCACCAATCCACCGAATAATCCCAATACCACTCCAGCCCCAGTTAAACGGACCCTCCATTTCAGCCTACTCAAAAAGAGAAGCCAAATCATCGCAACTGCAATCACCAACAGGACCATTAAGAGGTCAACCGCTCCCACAGCGCCCTTCTCCTCGAGGCCGGGAATATTCCTCAAGCCAAACCACAGCAGAACCAAAATCAATTGGGACCAAAGAAGAAGTTTCCAACGAGAGCCTTTTTTACTCTCTGCTTTCGAAGATTCGTCCATGCAGAAATTTAGATCCCTCTCCGCTCCGACTCAAGCACACACTCCGGACTCGCCTAACGACCCCCACCTTTTGTAGGCTCTCTTTCATGAAGCTCTTCCTCTGCTCGCTCTTTCTCATCGGCTCTCTGCACGCCGCCAGACGCCCAAACGTCATCGTCGTCTTCATCGACGACATGGGATACTCCGACTTCTCCTGCTTCGGCGGCACGGTCAAGACCCAGCATATCGACCGGCTCGCTGCCGAGGGAATCAAGTTCACCAATTTCTACGTCAACTCTCCCATTTGCTCACCCTCCCGCGTCGCACTCACCACGGGGCAATACCCGCATCGCTATCGCATCACTTCCTATCTAAGCAACCGTCGTGACAATAACAAGCGCGGCATGGCTCAGTGGCTTGACCCCAAGGCACCTACTCTGGCCAAACAACTCAAAGCCCACGGCTACGCCACCGGCCACTTCGGCAAATGGCATATGGGCGGGCAACGCGACGTCGCCGACG
This sequence comes from bacterium, assembly GCA_018222765.1. Lineage (GTDB taxonomy): Bacteria > Verrucomicrobiota > Verrucomicrobiia > Verrucomicrobiales > Akkermansiaceae > SW10. The sequence goes on from JAAEZT010000011.1 coordinate 82,172, forward strand.
CTCCCACCATCTCATCCTATGGCTTTGATGAATCACTCACCAATTTTGAGGGAATTGGTCCCAAACTTCTTCCGCTCACCATGAAGCCCAACCCTGAGGGCGGCGACCCTATCACGGGACGAATCTGGGCGGATGCCGAACGTCTCGGTGAAGGGTTTATCTGGATGCAGCGGTCGGAAATCACTACTGGCTTCATCGACGAAGCCCTGAATTTTGTCGACAAATCCCAGACTGAGGAAAAGCCCTTCTTCATCAACATCTGGCCTGACGATGTCCACGGTCCATTCTGGCCGCCACTTGACAAATGGGGCGGCAGCAAACGGGGACTCTACAATGGCGTTCTCGATTCCATGGACGAACAACTCGCCCGCCTTTTCGATCGTGTCCGCAACGATCCCAAACTCCGCGACAACACCATCATCACCGTTTGCTCCGACAACGGCCACGAGCCTGGTGCCGGAACCTCCCGCCCTTTCCGCGGAGCCAAGACCTGGATGTATGAAGGCGGCATTCGCTCTCCCCTCGTCGTTTGGGCTCCCGGACTCATGCCCATAGAAAAAATAGGCAGCACCAACGACAGTTCCGTCTTCAGCGCCATCGATCTCAACCGCTCGCTTTACCAGATTACCGGAACCAAACCATCCCAACATCTCGACGGCGAGGACGTCTCGCAAACGCTCGTTGGAAAATCCACCGCCTCCCGAAAAGCGCCCATCTTTTGGCGGCGTCCTCCCGACCGCCCCGGCTTTGGCCATGGATTCCAGGAAGACAACCCCGATCTCGCCGTTCGCGAGGGCAGGTGGAAATACCTCGTCAACCACGACGGCTCCACTCCACAACTCTACGATCTCCCCGCCGATCCCGGTGAGTCAAAAAACCTCGCCGGGAAGCATCCTAAAATTGTCACCCGCCTCGACCAAGCCCTGCGAGCTTGGAACAAGAAAATGCCCGTCGACGGCAGTCATCCCGACTACGCCAAAGTCGGTGCGCTTCCACTCAACCACTTCGTCAATCCCATCGGTGAAGGTGCCGACCCCTGGGTCATTCGTGACCCCAACAACGATCGCTACCTTTGGTGTTTCTCCGAAGGCAATCGCGGCATCTCAATTCACACAAGCAAGAACCTGACCTCCTTCGGTCAAAAACATGTCGTCTGGGAGGCTCCGGAATCCGGCCCCTACTCCAAAGAAGTCTGGGCACCTGAACTCCACTACCTCAACGAGCGATGGCACATTTACTTCGCCGCCTCCGACGGACAAAACAAGAATCACCTCGCCTACGTCTTGAAATCAAAAACGAAAGATCCCCTTGGCGAATACGACCTCCACGGACCTTTCCAAACCGGCGACACCGAGGAACAAAACCTCTGGGCCATCGACATGACTCCGCTCCAACACGAAGGAAAACTCTACGCGCTCTGGTCTGGCTGGGACGGCCCAGAAACCGACCGCCAGTTTCTCTACATCGCCGAGATGGCCTCACCCACCAAGCTCGCCGGCAAACGCGTGCGCATTTGCGACAACCTCGATTATCCGTGGGAGAAAACCGAGGGCGGCCCAAACGGCCGCGGCCTAAATGAGGGGCCGCAAATTCTCAAGAATGGCAAACATACCTATCTCATCTATTCCTGCGGCGCTTCCTGGTTGCCCAGCTATAAACTCGGTCAACTAGAACTCACTGGCGACGATCCGCTAGATCCCACATCCTGGAAAAAACGCAAAGGTAGCATCTTCCAATCATCCAAGGAAACCTTCGGCGTCGGTCATTCCTGCTTCGTCAAGTCACCAGATGGATCCGAATGGTGGCACATCTTCCACGCCAAGCGCGACCCCAAACCCGGCTGGCGACGCGCCATTTTTGTCCAACCCTTCAAGTTTCACCGAGACGGCCGCCCCCTCTTCGGGAGACCAATCCCATCAGGCCAAATTCACCCCCGACCAGCCGGGGAGAAAACCTCACAACTCAATCCGCCCTACCACTCCGACCTGAGCTCCGATCACTCTTTCTACGGCCACCATCAGTTCTACCAGGTCACCGATGACGGCCTTCGCATGGGATCCTCACAAAGCAAACTCATCAACGACTACCGTTCCGGAGAAAAAATCGTCCTCCACGATCAAGCTCCGCAGGACTTCACCGCTTCAGTCACTCTCGACTTCCACAATAATCGCAAGGGCCGTGGTGCTGGCCTCCTCTTCCGCGTCACCGCCCCTTCCGTCGGATACGATGCCCACCGCGGCTACTTCGTCGGCATTAAACCCAGCCAAAATTCCGTCCTCTTCGGCAAAATGGATGGCTCCAGCTGGAAGGAGTTGAGACGGATCACCCTCCCCATCGACGTCTCAAAAAAACACCAACTCAGCGTGACTGGTATCGGGCCCGAATTCACGATCTCCCTCAATGGAAGCCAACTCCTCACTCACACCGACAAAGACTACCAAAAAGGAACCATCGGGCTCCGCGTCGTCGACATCCCCACGACCTTTTCAGACCTAAAAGTCACGAAGCCATAATCATCTCAGTGATCTTAAAGGCGATAGCAAGGGCATCAGTTCCCTGCTGACCGGTCACCGCCGGAGTCTTGCCATGCCGCACGCTTTCGACAAAGGCCGAGAGTTCCAACTTGAGCGGTTCGTCTTTCTCCACCTCAACTGGCGCTTTCCTGATCTCCCCGCCTTCCTTCCAATACATTTCCCCTGCCTGCTCCTGATAATCGAGCGAAAGATAGCCGTCGTCCTGGAAAACTCGAATTTTACGAAGTCGTTCCGGACTAATCCGACTCGCCGTGACATTGGCGACACAGCCATTCTCAAATCTCAGGCGGGCATTGGCAATGTCCTCGCTTTTCATGAGCACGGGCACTCCGACCGCATCGATGCTTTCCACCGGCGACTTAACCAGATGAAGAATGATTTCCAAATCGTGAATCATAAGATCCAAGACCACCCCGATATCAATGCTCCGGTTCGGGAAGGGCGAGAGACGGTGGGCCTCAATGAACTTGGGTTGATGCAGTTTGGCCTCCAACTCCCGCATCACTGGATTAAAACGCTCAATATGTCCGACTTGCAGAATGCGATCGTATTGCCCGGCCAATCGCACCAATTCCTGGGCCTCCTCCACATTGGGCGCGATCGGTTTTTCCATCAAAACGTGAACTCCCCGCCTCATTAATTCACCCCCTACAGACAAATGGGCCACCGTCGGCACGGCGACGCTCGCCAAATCACAGGCCTCGGATAGCGCCTCCAGCGAATCCACCGCTTCAGCGCCGAACTCCTCCGCGATCGCTCTAGCGCGTTCCAAATCAGCGTCATATACCGCTTCCAACTCAGCTTCTTCGATCAAAGAATAACATCTGGCGTGATTTCTTCCCATCGATCCAGCCCCGGCAACTCCCGCTCGCAATTTCATACTCGATTCCTCGCAGATTAGCCCTGAATTGCCAACCAACTTTCGACTTGAAAAATTTTGGAAAAAAACAAGATTCCTCGACAACTTCCAGCGGCACGACGCTTACATCGTGAATACAAACCCAAAAAATCAACAATGATCGAAGTAAAAGATCTCAAAAAACAGTTCGGCCAAAAGGTTGCCGTCGACAACCTCTCTTTCTCAGTGAAGAAGGGTGAAGTTCTTGGCTTCTTGGGGCCCAACGGAGCAGGAAAATCGACGACGATGCGTATGGTAACGGGTTTCCTCCCCGTAACGGCCGGCGAAATCGAAATCTGCGGAATCTCCATGATCGGTAGCCCAACCGAGGCTAAGCGCAAGATCGGCTACCTTCCCGAGTCAGCTCCTCTCTACAATGACATGACCGTTCGAGGCTTCCTTAGGTTCTGCGCTTCGATGCAGGGATTAAAAGGTGCCGCGAGAGCTACCGCTGTCGATGAAGCCATCGAAACCTGCTTTCTCGAGAGCGTCGCCAGCCAGTCCATCGACACCCTCTCCAAGGGATATCGCCACCGGACCTGCCTTGCGCAATCCCTTCTCCACAACCCCGAGGTCCTCGTTCTCGACGAACCGACTGACGGACTCGATCCCAACCAGAAATCCGAAGTGCGTAAGTTGATCAAGCGTCTTGGAGAAGATCGCGCTATTCTTTTTTCCACTCACATTTTGGAAGAAGTCTCCGCCGCCTGCACCCGCGCAGTCATTGTTGACCAAGGAAATATTGTTGCCGACGGCACTCCCGATGAATTGGAAAAACAAGGTGGAGGCTCCCTATCGGAGCTTTTCCGAAAAGTCACCAGTCAGGAATCACCTGCGGCTTAATTCACTACTTAAGAATCTTACTATGAACACCTGGACTATTTTTAAGCGTGAGCTGACGAGCTATTTTACCCAGCTCACTGCCTACGCCGTTATTGTTATCTTCGGACTTCTCTCCGTCGGTTTGGCATTTACCTTCGGAAGCTTCTGGCGCTATGAAGACGCCAGCCTCAGCTACTCTTTCTTCTGGTGGCACCCCCTCCTTCTCATGATCCTCGCTCCCGCCGTGACGATGCGTCTCTGGTCGGATGAGCATCGCACAGGCACTATCGAACTCCTCGGAACCATGCCCGTTTCCATGGGCAGCGCCATTCTAGGCAAGTTCTTTGCCTCGGCCTTCGTCTGGCTTATCGCACTCGCTCTTACCTTCCCAATCGTTGTCTCAGTCAACTGGCTGGGCGATCCCGATAACTGGACGATCTTCTCCGGCTATCTGGGTAGCTTCATCGTATGCTGCACCTTCCTTGCCATCAGCTCCCTGGTCTCCGCCTTTACCCGCGACCAGGTTGTGGCACTCATCGTTTCAGTGGCGATCTGCTTTATTCTCACCTTCTGCGGCATTGATCCCGTCATCAATGAAGTGCGACGCTCCGGTTCCGCAGAGACTGTCAATCTGCTCTCGACCCTCGGAGTCTACTCTCACTTCCTTGACGCCACCCGTGGCCTCATTCGCCTGCCAAGTTTGATCTACTTCATCGGATTGATCTCGGTCTGCCTGGTTGGCACCAACCTCGTTCTGAAATCACAGCGTGCTTAATTCCTCTTACTCAATATTAGACCAATGAAAGCTCTCAAACCTGCTCTTCTCGCCATCGCTGGCATCGGACTTCTTCTGCTCCTTCTGTCTTTTGCAGTCGAGTCCCTCGAATCAATCCGTTGGACTGCACTCGTCGTCGGATTAGCAGCCTTTTCCATGCATACGGAAAACCGCATCGCCCGGGCTGCCGTCGGCACTGCCGTGCTCGCCGCCCTTGTCTTCTTCTTCACCGAAATTGTCAGTGATACCGCCATCGGCCGGAAAAATATCGACCTCACCGAAGATGACCGCTTCACCCTTACCGAAGGAACGAAGTCCATCCTCGCCGAACTCGATGATCCCGTCACGATCAACTACTACGTGACTCGCGATATTGAAGGGGCCTCGGCCGATATCAAACGCTACATTCCCCGCGTCGATAACTTCCTCGAGGAAATCACTGGCCTAGCAAAGGACGATAATATTACCCTGAACTTCATCGATCCTCAGGCAAATACCGATGAAGAGGATGCGGCCATTCTGGACGAAATCAACATTGCCCAGGTGGGCGAAAACGGACGCCTCTTCTTCGGAGCGTCCATCAGCTCGCTGGATCAGAAAAAAGTCATTCCTTACTTCAATCCCGAAGCTGAAACCCAGTTGGAATACGACGTCATCAGCGCCATTGCCGAAGTCACTGTTCGTAATCCTCCCGTCATCGGACTGGTCACCCCGCTCAACATGAGCACTGGCGGCCAGAGCCGAAAAGGCCAGGCAATTCACAGTGAACTCCAAAATTCCCGAAAGCTCGCCGACCTTGGAATGGGAGTCATCACCCAGCTCCCTGCAATCTACGAAGCCAACGAATGGGGCGAAGCTCCCGACTACCTCGACCCCGAGCGCATTCCGGTTGTCCTCGTCGTTCACCCTGCGGAAATTACCCCCGAAGCGGAATTTGCCCTCGACCAATACCTCCTCCGCGGGGGAAACGTCATCGCCTGTGTCGACTCCCTCTCCCTCGCAGCCCAGCAGACCGCGCAGCAACCGCAGTTCCCCGGCATGCCTCCGCAAGGCGGCACCCCGACGGTTTCCACTCTGCCCAAGTTGTTCGAGAAGCATGGCATCGTCACTAGCGGATCGGAAGTCCTCTTCGACCCTAAGTTCGCTCCCGACAATCCATTCTTCTCGGTCTACAACAAGGACGACATGGCGATCCAGGATGACATCACCCTGGCCTCGATTCAGAACCTCGTCTTCCTCGCTCCGGGGGCCTTCACCTCCATCGAAGCAAAAGGACTCGAAGTTTCCCGCATCCTGAAAAGCTCCGACCGCAGCGGATTCATCCCTGATACTAGGGTCAAAGCCTCCTTCCAAAACCCCCAGTCGCTCACCAAAGGCCTGGTTTCAAAAGATAAAGGCTACGATCTCGTCGTGCGTCTCAGCGGTGAATTCGAAACCGCCTTTCCCGACGGTAATCCCGCCGACAAAAAAGAAGACGAGGAAGAAAAAGACTCCGACGATAAGAAGGACGAAAAAGCCGAGGAGGAGAAAAAAGAAGATGAGAAAGAAGAACCCAAAACCGAGGCTCTTAAAAAAGGCACCGCTACAGGTAACCTCATTCTCGTCGCTGACTCCGACTTCATCATGGACCGAGTCGCCTACGGGTATCGCCAGGCTCTCACCACCCAGGGAGTGCAACTCCGGGCCGTCCCGCTTTCAGGAAACGGTCCCTTCCTTCTCAACATCGTCGATCAGGCCAACAACTCGGCCCATCTCATTGGAGCGCGGGCCCGCACTCCGGTCATGCGCCCACTCACCGTCTTCAAGGATCTGGAGGCGGAATATGAGCAGACCATTGGAAAAAAAGTCAAAGCCATTCAAGAGGAGCTCGACGCGGCTAATAAGAAGCTCTCCGAGCTGGTTCAAAAACGGGCCGCCGAAGGCCGCGCTCGCTTCACTGCCGAAGAAACCAAATTCTATTTCGATGCCCAAAAAGAACGGGCCGCCAAAGAGAGGGAAATGCGGGAAGAACAAAAAGGACTTCAGTCGGATATCGACGCCATCAAGTCCGGCATCTTCCTTAAATCCCTTCTCATTGTCCCCGGACTCGTCATTCTTGCGGGAATCGGAGTATTCATCTATCGCCGCATGAGCACCCAAGCTCGTTAATCCGCATTCCTTAGTCACTTCAAAACCCAGTCACTAAAACAATGTCACGTAAACAATTACTCATTCTCTGGATCCTAACCCTCGTCGCCGGACTCGTTGTCTTCAAAACGAAGAACGACAAAGACGACAAGATTACAGTCTCAACCAAGCTCGAAATTGGAGCGAAAACTCTCGGTGACATCGACCTCGGTAATATCACCGAAGTCGTAGTCACCGCCGGAGACGACACTACTACCGCAGCCCTTAAGGACAATCGTTGGTTCGTCTCGGAAGAGGGCAATTTCCCCGTCAACCTGCAGACCCTCTCGGGCATCTTTGATGACCTGCAAAAAGCCAACGTCATCCAGGCTACCTCGGTCGAAAAAGACTACTACGACCGATTTCATCTCGATCCCGATGATGAAAAAACCGACAACCGCCCTAAAACGATTACTCTAAAAAGCGGTGAAGACACCCTAATCACTTACTATATCGGAAAACGTAACGAGACTAAAGGTGGACGCGGCAGCGGAGGTGGACGCTACATTCGCTTGAGCAACGACGACAGCGGAGTCTACGTTATCAAAGAAGGGTTTGATAACCTCCAAGCCAAGCCCGAAGACTGGATTACCAAATCGCTCACCTTGCTCGATTCTCCGATCAAAGTGGAAGTTAAAGCCAAGGAAGGCGCGTCTTATGAATCTTGGACCGTCTCCCGTCCCACCGCCGTCGATGACTTCACGCTCGAGGATGGTACCGCCGGCTGGGAGACCAACAGCACCGAAACCATGGCCTTGAAGAACTTCTTCACTCAGGTCAATTTCACCGATCTCCTCAACGAGCAGGAAGTTAAGGACCTCGTCAATGAAAACGACCAGCGCGAAGTCAACATCACTGATTCATCCGGAGCAAAGTATCTCTTCACCATCACCCCGGAGAAAGTCGAACAGCCCGAGAAGAAGCCTGACGACAAAGCCCCCCCCGCAAAAGTCGAGCCCTCCAATTTCGTGGTAAGCTTCAAGATCTTGAACGGTCCGACCGAACCCCAAAAACCTGCCGAGGACGCCACCGTCCAACAACAGGCCGAATACCAGGCTCGCGTCGCCAATCGCGACAAGCTGATCAAGAACATGGAGCTTCAGAAGACCCTCGAGGGGCGAAACTTCAAGATCGCTGCGACCCACATCAAAGCGATTAACAAGAGAAAGCAACAACTTGAGAAAGCGAAAAAGGTCAGCGTGACCACCAACCCGGTCAAGGTCCCGACACCCGGGCCGGTCACGGACACACCGAACCCCCTCCTCAACCCTCCGCCTATTCCGGGCAGTACCCCCGCTCCTGAAAACGGCAAGCCTCCCAGAAAACGGATCGAGGCAGTCACTCCTCCGATCGCGATCCCTCCCCGCCCCGGTAAAAAAGAGAAAGAGGTAAAACCTGTGGAGACTACCGAAAAGACCGACGCAGCGAAAAAAGAAACGCCAAAAAAGAGCGAGTAAGCGCTCTTGGTTTAACAAGTTCAAAAGCCCGGTCTGCCACAAGCGGCCGGGCTTTCTTGCTTTTTAAAGGAATCCCAAACAACAAAGATCGCTTGCATTAATCTCAATCCCCCTTACTCCTTGGCCCGCCGGGTCCATGAATCCTGATGAGGAGAGCGCCACACCACGACTCTCCACCCCCTCTTCCACTCTAGTTCGATGAGAGATTGGTTCCGGGTATTCTAACTAAACCTCGTCGAGACCAGACCCCATAAAAGGGATCACCAGATCAACTATGACTCCTACCTCATTTGAGGAGATGGCTTTGGCCACTCCTATCAAGCGTGCTCTTGCCGAGCAAAATTATCACACTCCATCGCCGATTCAGGCCCAGTCAATCCCCACTCTCCTTCAAGGTAGAGATCTCCTCGGGATCGCTCAAACCGGAACCGGAAAGACCGCCGCCTTCTCACTGCCTATCCTCAATGCCCTGCTGGAGGAACCAAAGCGGCCGCAGAGAAAAAGCGCCCGCGTTCTGGTTTTAACCCCCACCCGGGAACTGGCCACGCAGATCTCCCAAAGCTTCGACACATACGGGAAATACCTGCGCTTTCGCAAGACCCTCGTCTATGGAGGCGTTGGTAAAAATCCTCAGATCAACGCCATGAAACCCGGCGTCGACGTTCTTGTCGCCTGTCCCGGGCGCCTGCTCGATCACATGAACGAGGGAGATATCGACCTTTCCGGCGTTGACTACTTCGTTCTCGATGAAGTCGACCGCATGCTCGACATGGGATTCCTTCGCGACGTCAAGCGCATCATCGCCAAGCTTCCCAGACAACGTCAGTCCCTCTTCTTCTCGGCCACCCTGAGCCCCGCGATCAAAGAACTGGCTCACGGAATCCTTCACAACCCCGAGTCAGTCTCCATCGCCCCCAAAGTCACCACCGCGGAAAAGGTCGATCAGGAAGTCTGCTTCGTCGATCGCGAACACAAACGCGAACTCCTAATGCAGCACCTCGGAGATCAGGCAGCCGGTGAATTGACCATCGTATTCTCCAAAACAAAACATGGAGCCAACAAGCTCTGCCGCTGGATCAACTCGGAGGGCTTCACCGCCGAAGCCATTCATGGAAACCGGTCCCAACCACAACGGGAGAAAACCCTCGATCGCTTTAAATCAGGCAAACTTCCAATCTTGGTCGCCACAGACGTCGCAGCCCGCGGGGTCGACGTTAAAGACGTCACTCTTGTCGTTAATTTTGACCTCCCCAACGAAGCCGAGGCCTACGTTCACCGCATCGGACGCACCGGACGGGCTGGAGCCACCGGCAATGCCATTTCCTATTGCACTCCTGAAGAACATGAGTTCTTCATGGATATCGAAAAGCTTATCAAAAAGAAGATCCCGGTGAATGACCAACACCCAAATCATCACGATGAACTGGCCGACCTTCACGCACGCGGAATTAAATCCCGCGAGTCCACCCGCGACGAATTAAATCCAGCGAGTCCACCCGCGACAATGGTGGTAAGAAAAAAGGTCAGGGCGGACGACGAGGCGGTGGAGGTCGCAATCAGTCCCAGGGGCGCCAGGAACAACCCGGTAACAATCGTCGCCGACGGAGCAATAGAAGACCCCGACGGTCTGCCTGACAGGTCTTTCGCCGGAGCGGTATTACTCCAACTCACGCCAGGCACCCATCGGAAGATCATCCGGAAGCTCGATCTCTCCGATCGCTTCGCGGTGCAGTGCAATCACCTTGAGGCCGAATCGCGCGAACATGCGTTTCACCTGATGATGCTTACCCTCATAAATGATCAAACGACAGCGGGAATCTTCAATGAGTTCAACCTTCGCCGGGGCTGTCGTGATCTCTTCTTTCGCAAACCACATCCCTTCCTCAAAGACCTCCACCACTTCCTGGCCAATCACTCCATCGACCTCAACAAGATAACGCTTGCCGACTTTTTGTACAGGCTTCGTGAGTGACTCGGAGAATTCTCCGTCATTGGTGAGAATCATCAATCCGCTCGTATAACGATCCAAGCGTCCTGCCAAATGCAAGCCGGAAGCCCAGGGACGCTCGATCAAATCGATGACGGTAGGGTGCTCCGGATCCTTGGTGGCACTCACCACACCAAGGGGTTTATTCAATATAATCACCCGTCTTATCTCCGCCTGTACGACCTTCCCGGAAACCTCGACCCGATCAAATTTCCCAATCAGCCTGGCCTCCTCAACACACTCTCCATTCACGCTCACCTCCCCGGCTTCAAACTGCTCCCTTACCCGGCGTTTCCCCCAGCCCCCCCATTTTCCAATCAAGCGATCGAGCCTCATATCATTGGATGTTATTCTCCGATCACCCGGATTTCCGACGCCTGCAATAAACTCTCCCGCCCGCTAGAAGTCGCTAGAATAAGCTCACCGCCGGGAGACAAGCCCAACACAGTTCCACGCTTCAGCTTATCTCCTTCCATCAAGCTTACCTCCTTCCCTCGCAGAACACACCGCATTTCCCATGCTTCTAACAATTCGGGAAAAGACGAGCCGATTTGAGCGACCCGCACCCGAAGGCGATTCAAGCAAGCTACCAACACATCCTCTCGCGAGACCGGCGTGCCCACCTCCAGAGCCAGAGACGTAGCGGGAAACGCCAACCCTTCGGGAAAGCAAGTCACGTTGACATTGAGACCAATTCCCACCACCACAAAGCCATCACCAGCTTCCACGAGAATCCCACACACTTTTTGCTCGTTGATCCACACATCATTGGGCCATTTCACACCCGATGAACATCCGAAGGAATCCAAGGCCTCCGACACTGCCAAACCCGTCGCAAGAGCAATGCGGGACCACAAGGCCGGCGGATCATCAGGCCGAAGGATCACCGAACAGGCCATTCCCTCGCCGGGAGGACACGTCCATGGCTGCCCCCTACGGCCTCTCCCCGAAGTTTGAGTTTCAGTCAGCACGACCGAAAAATCCGCAGCCCCCTTCAACGCCAATTTTTGAGCCTCATCATTAGTGGAACCACATTCAGGCAGAAAAATAATTTTCTCGGCCCACTCTTCGGACAAAGACTCAATCACCGCCCCGTTCCACTCGTCCTCATTCATCTCTGTAAAGAAAATCCAGGGACAAATCGAGAGCAACCGCCGAGTGCGTCACTGCTCCCACCGAAATAAAATCAACACCGGTTCGGGCAATTTCCGCAACCGTCTCAAGCGTTACTCCACCACTGGCCTCCAGCTTCGGACCTTCACTTCCTCTCATCGCGACAGCTTCCCTCATCGTCTCATTATCCATATTATCGAGAAGAATGTAATCCACTCCTCCTAACTCGAGAAAAGCCTCTACTTGATCCAATCGATCAGCCTCCAGCTCAACTTCAACCCCGGGTTTTTCCCGCCTCAGATGGTCGATAGCATTTTGAAGTTCAGCCACGCCATTCTCAGCCACGAGATGATTATCCTTAACCATGGCCCGGTCATACAAGCCCATGCGGTGATTCAACCCGCCTCCAGCCACCACCGCGGCCTTTTCAAGCGACCGCCAGCCCGGAGTTGTCTTCCGTGTATCGAGAATACGGGCTGGAGTCCCCTCGGTTAACTCCACAAATCGTTGGGTCTTGGTGGCAATTCCGGAAAGCCTCTGCAAAAAGTTCAATGAAACCCGCTCGGCAGTTAACATCGAACGCGCATTCCCCCGCACCTCCATGACACAGGCTTTTTGAGTCACGTGACTGCCGTCTTCCAACAAAATCTTCACGAATAAACCGGCATCAACCCGCCGAAAGACTTCGGCTGCGATCTCTCCCCCCGCAATGACTCCTTCGTCTCTGGCCACGATCAGACCTTGGGCCTCGCGATCTTTCGGAATGAAATACTCTGAAGTGACATCACCCGAGCCAATATCTTCAGCAAGGGCCAAGTCAATAAGCGCAGAAGTCGTCTGATCCACGGAGGCAGCCTAGCGGATGATCCCTCGAGGGAAAGAGCTGAATAAAACTCCAAAGAAAAAAGCGAAGAACCTGAGGCCCTCGCTTTTTTAAATTTCAGATTGGATCAGAATTTCTGGAACCTTACTTATCGTCTTTCTTGGGGGCCTTTTTAGCAGGTTTTTTGTCCTCCTTCGCAGTTTTGGGAGCAACCTGGGGTTTGCCTTTGGGTGGGAATCTGAGCAGACCCTTGTAGTTTGCTGGAAGAGTCGCCCCATTTCCGAGGGTTTTATCCCAAAGTTTGATCAAAGCAATTCCCTCCTTGATCAGGAAAGCGCCGGTCGAATCAGGATTGTGATCTTCCGTATTATAGAGCTTTTTGGCCAACTTCACTGAATCATCATTATCAATAATGCGAAGACAGTTGAGAGCGGCCTTGCGGGTAATCTCCTCGGATGCTGCAAAATCGGACACAAATGCATGGTTGTAGGCCGTCAGCGCCTGAATAGGCTTATCAAGCCCCTCCAGGGCCAATCCATGGCAATAAGACATTTGAGCTCGCAGCCCACCGGACACCTTAAGGTTTCTCCACTCGGGGTCAGAGGCAATCGCATCAAGACGTGACCAGCTCTTCGTTCGAACGGCTTCCCAAAATACCGAGTAGATTTTCACCTGGGTATGGTGCTCGGTCCGGCCCAGCAACTCAAAATTCAAACTCTCAATCAGTGGGCTTAACTGGGCAAGCTCTTCCAGCTTCCGCAGACATTCCATTTGGTAAAAAGTCGACAGAGTACTATAGTTCCCTTTGATTTCATCCACCTTTTTGTAGATCTTGGCGCAAGCTTCAAATTTGTCCTTAGCCTCGGCATAATTCCGGCTTTTGAAAAGCTCCATCGCTTCAGTGAACTCCGGTGGCTCGAGGAAATAAACTTTGGCCGTGGAAAGGCGCAAGTCCCGGTAAACGGTTGAGTTTTCCGTCTCCTTATACCGCACGACCTTGTCGTTGGCTGCAACGATCCACCCTTTCAAGACATCTTTATCCGTAAACATCAGGGCGCGTGGCTCTTTTTCTTTTTGCGCAAAGGCAGAGCCAAGAGAAGTGGCAAGAACCAGAATGGTAGTAACAATTGTTTTCATCGCGTATCAATTAGTTGAGATTCAATTCTTAGGCTCTTATTTACCTTTCCTCTTATTAATTTCCTCCATGCTGACAGTTTCACTGCTGTCCTCATATCCCTGGATCAGCGATTCAACACTCTTCCAGATTTTCACCTCGTCTTCACTCATTTTCGGAATCAAGCGGCGGGTCATATCAACATATTTCCAACCCTTCTCATAGGCGAGTTGACGGTCGCTTTTGCCAACCTCGGGATTATCACCATTACGATCCCAAGTGAGCTCCAACCAACGTTTAATTGATGGAGCGGAAACCCGAATCAATCCCAGATTTGAACCCCAGAGAAGTCCGAAGTTCACCCGGGCGTCTTCCGTCTGACCATTGCCATCATAGGCTTGTGCAAGAAGAAAGCGTGCTTCACCGCGAGACTTCCTGAAGCCATCTGTCTCGAGATACTCCCTCGACTTGGCAATCGCTCCCGCGAAGTCTTTTTTATCGTAGAGGACAGTCACCATGCGCATGAGAGCATCTTCTTTCTGAGACTTCTCTTCGGCGTCATCTAAGACCCGCTGGAGATACTTGATCGCTTCATCTTTCTGGGAATTTGTTCCGCGACCAAGAATATCGGCAACCCCGAAGAGGGCCGGAAATTTGTAACTCTGGTCTCCATCACGGCTGAGGGCTTGCTCGTAGTATGGGCGAGCTTCAAGAGGAGTCGCGCTCTTCTTGCGGATGAACTCACCGACGCGAACAAGGATGTAGTTCGAGAGATCTTTCAGATCAAAATCGTTTTTCAACTCATTGAAGAGAACTTTAACCATGGCTCGAGAGCTTGCTTCACGCGAGGCATCTTTCTTTTGAACCGCGTCTTGATTCACCTCCTCGAAGACACCAATGATCGCAACGCGAAGAAGTGCCCTGGCGGCCATGTCGCTCGATTTAATCCTTGGGAAATTATAATAGTGGTCCTTCAGCTCCTCCGGAGTGTGAGTCTCAAGATAAGCCTCGGTGTATGAGCCAACGGCCGCTTCCAAATCAGGGGCGCCCGGGACACTGGCGAGATCGGCAATGACCCCCTGGAGACGCTCCAAGGCTTCATCAAATTTTCCTGCGACACGCATTCCGGGTAGGCCAGCCACCGCAACCTTCACCTTGTAGGGTGAGTCGGCTCCGTATTCCTCCCAAAACTTATTGTAGTAGGGCACAGATTCCTCGACACGAGGTCCGGGCTTATTATCCACCTTGGCCATACCGATAACATTCACGAGATAAAAAAGAGCCTCACCCGCCACCATTTCGTTTTGCTTCCGCTCCGCCATTTCAAGAGCCCTCTTGTAGTAGCCTTCCGCGAGATCGGCTTGCTCCGTTCCCTCCAGAATATTCCCCTTCAGGTTGAAGTTCATCTCCATGATTTCCACTCCCGGGAATTCATTTTCCACCCGGCTCACCAGAACCAGTGCGGGCTCAAGTTCGCTCTCAGCATAGTGGCAGTTGGCGCGGTCAAAGAGAGCGAAGGGGTAGTATGGGTTGCTTCCAGGCTGGGGATACTTCTCAAGGAAGGCATCAAGAAGAGCAGCTGATTTAGTAAAGTATTGCAGGCGTGAAAGATTGGAGGCTTGGAAATACAGCACAGCCTGACGACGGTGTTGCTTGGTGTCCTTGTCACCATATGTTTTGACGTGGAGATCCAATAATGGCTGGGCTTCCACAAACTGGGCCGTGTAGTGGTAACTTCCACCGAGAACAAAGAGGCAGATGTCGTGCTGCTCTGAGGGCTTGGCCAGATTGTCTATCATCTTGCTCGCCACTTCGATGCACTTCTCATACTCACCCTGCCAGAAAAGGCTGGTGAGCATCATGCGGCGCACCTCCTCGACATGCTCGCTTTTGGGGAAATCTTTCAGGAAGCGACTTCCGTAGAACTCGGTCGTAAGCACCTCTCCAATGATAGAGGAGGTCCGCACCAAGTGGTAAAGATTCTTTTCACGAGCAGCGACCACCTTCTTGTCTTTGTAGACCTTGGCGTTCGGATAGTAGAGTTCGAGTTGTTCATAGACCGCAAAGGCACCACGGACATTTCCTTCATCCTCGTGCATCACGGCGGTATTCAGAAACGCGTATACCTCGTTCATCTTTCCGCTGGTGTCGGCATCTTTGAGAGATTCGAGATCGGTCTCAAGAGTCTTTTTGTTGATCACCTTCGATCCGTCTTTGATCGTGCGAGGATAAGTGCCCACCGAATCAAGCCGGGTCTTCACGTCATCAATCGCACCTACCGTGCTAGGAACGAGCGCATAGAGTTCAAAGGTGGAATTCATCATCTCCGCAGCCTTGGCATCCTGAGCCAATTTCATGAAGAGCGGTGCAAATTCGTAGGCTTCAAATGGCTCAAGCTTGATGTGGCCGCGATTCTTAGCAATGAATTCGAGAAGTGACTTCTCGTCTTTTTTGTCGATGACAGCTTCCACCATGGAGTGGAAGGCGGTCATGATTCCCTTGTTGGGAGTCGGGAAAGTCATCTTATTCTTGATGGCTGTCTCGAGATACTTGCCCCCCTCTCCGATCTTGCGGAGCTTGAAGTTACAGACTGCCATGTTGATGTAGAAAACGCCACGCTCGTATTTGTCACGACCCGGATCACGTTCTTGGAGGAACTTCTTATACATCTTGATTGCATCGTCCCACTTTTCCGCGCCTTTCGCGGCATGGCCCCACATTAAGAGAGATTTGGTGTGATAAAGATTCACACTCTGGGCTTTGTCGTCGACGCCCGAATTGTTGGCGTATTTTTTATAACACTTTTCGAAAGACTTCGCTGCCTCATCGAAAAGGCGGAGCTTGAGCTCACAATATCCTTGGTGATACCAAAACCAACCAAAGCGAGGTCCAATCAGAGTCGGAGCGCGATTATCGAAGGCATCGGTCGCTCTTTTCAAAAGAGCTCTGGCCTTATCCCACTCACCCGCACGCATGGCGGTGAGAGATTGGCTGGATAAATCGTCTAGTTTTTGAGCCTGAAGCGGAGCCAGAAGAGCTCCAAATACTAAGAGCATCATTGCTACGATGCGGCGGGATGTCAGGAGTGCAGTCATACGGTGCGTGATCGGTTAGAGGTGTGTAATTTTCAGAAAAGAAAGGCTGAGAGCGGAAATGCTCATCAACCCTCCGGTTAATTTTGAAACGATGAAGGGATCAAAATTCTTAGATCCCTTGATCGTTATTTTGACAGATGGTCAGATTAGGTCCGGTCGGTATCATCGAGAATATCCGTGAAGGTCACCGTCGTGATTTCAGTCCGATTCAGGGCGTTGAGAATATCAATCAAGCGCTGCTGCTCAGATTCCCCGTCCACCTTGATCTGAACGATTGGCTTGGTCGCGGCATTGTCCGCGATTGATTTGTATATCTCGAGGCGCTCAACTAACACTGGCAGGGTACGAATATCGGGATCTTGCTCGACGACCTCTTCAGGCCCGTCGGTCTTAATGGAAATCACTCCATTGGATTCCAGAGTGATCAACATCGGCGTGATCGTCGGAGGAGTGTCGGATGGCATGCTGGAAGGCATGGCCATGTCAAGTTCCTGCTCTTTCTTAACGATCTGGGTCGTAACCAAGAAGTAGATGAGGAGAAGGAAACAAACGTCAATCAATGACGAGATATCCAAACCCGGTTCATCATCCTCGGGTCGTTGCATTTTTTTGTGGCGGGCCATTTGAAAAAAAATTGGTGGGTTGGATTACTCTTTCTTGAAGGCCCCAAAGGCAACTTGGTTTACCCCCGCAGCAGCGCCCGAGCGAATCACCTGACGACAGAATTTAAATTCAGCGGTGGAATCACCCCGGATGTGCAGCACTGGAGTGATTCCGCGGCCATCAATAATGTCCTTTTCCTTTTTAATGTAATCAATGAGGTCTTCTTTGGTATCGAATCGAGTGATGGTATCCTCGGCGTAAAAATCGCCACTGTTATGGATATTGACAACAATCTTACCGTGCTTCGACTTCGCAGTCTTAGCTGCATCCGCAATCGGTGGTTTCAGGCGCGGATCGATCTTAATCGTCTTGGGATTCGACACGACAAGGAAGAAGAGGAGCAAGAGGAAAACCATGTCGATCATGGGCGACATGTCCATTTTTGCCTCTTCGCCATCGTCGGCGTTTGCTGCACGTAGTCTCTCGGTAGCCATCGTTCTTCGATGTTAAGCAGTTAAAAGAACGAGGAAGGATTCACCCTCCCCCGTCATGACTGGATTAGACCGCGATTCCCTCTGGAATGCGGGCGAGGTGCGCATCAGCATTCACAGTCTGGATGGAAGCGTTGATGAGATTCTCAGCAGTGCCGTGACAATCTGCAACAAGGCTATTAAAGCGGTTCTTGAAGAAGAAGTAGGCAAAGAGTGAGAGAATGGCGACAACCAGTCCCCACATCGTAGTAAGAAGGGCCACCGAAATCGATCCGGCAAGTGCACTTGGGTCGGCGCTGGCATTGTCAGCCAAGGTTCCGAACGCCGCGATCATCCCGAAAACGGTTCCGAAGAGACCGAGCATGGGAGCAGCCTGGGCAACGAGGGAAAGAAGGTTGATGAAAGTCATCTGCTTGCGGGTCTCGTTAATCGAAAAGTCAGCGATGGCGTCCTCAACATGGTCACGGCCGAGATCTTCGGGATGGGTCGCGTCAATATTGGGGAGCGAATAAGCCATCATCCGTCCGAGGTAGCTTGGATGGGAAGCGGAAAGCTCGATGGCCGAACGCACACGACAACTCGTCATATGCTCAAGAAGGGCGCCTTTGAGATCGTCGGGACCAAACTTGGCCTTGGTAAGGTTCATAAAGTTGAACACGGTCAGGCTGATCAACGAGAGTAGACCGACGGCCACGATAAAAATTGTAAGAGGTCCTCCATCGAGAAGGTAACTATCAAGAGCGGACTTCTTTTTAGTCGCCTCCTGCGCCATGGCGGGAGCAACGGTGAGAAGAGTGAGGGCCGAGCCAACAATCCATCCTTTGGCGTTTCGTAGTGTAGAGTTACAGGTCATGATCTTTTGGTGTACGTTTGGTGTCAACGAGGGTGCATTCTCAAAAGAGTCACCTCTGAGTAAAGGAAGATTTCCCGATTTTCGCGATCTTCTTCAAAAATTCCGTCCACGGACCAACGAACTGAAAACAAAATACCTTGGGGAAATCAGCCTACTTTCTCGTTTTGACCGGATTTCTGCGCTTGGGAAACATCGTTTTGCAGATCTCACAAATCGTTCCGTCACATCCTCTCGCGGAACAATATTCCCTCCCGTAAAAAATAATTTGAAGGTGGAGCTTACTCCAGGAGTCCCTTGGGAAAAGGGTTTTCAGGTCCTCTTCGGTTTTTTTAACGTTCGCGCCATTGGTCAATTTCCACCGCTGGGCTAGGCGATGAATGTGGGTATCAACTGCGAATGCCGGATGCCCGAAGGCCTGAGACATCACCACCGAGGCCGTTTTGTGCCCCACCCCGGGAAGGGCCTCGAGATCCTCGAAATTGGCCGGCACTTCCCCTCCATGTTTCTTGACTAAAATTTCAGAAAGATCGCGAATCGCGGTCGCTTTTCGGGGTGCCAAGCCACACGGCCGAACAATGGCATCGATTTCCGCCACCGAAAGGCGCCTCATTACCTCGGCATTATCTGCTTTTGCAAAGAGGGCCGGAGTCACCAAATTGACCCGGACGTCGGTGCACTGGGCCGACAATAAAACGGCTATTAGGAGGGTAAACGGATTGGAATGATCGAGAGGAACAGGAGTCTCGGGATAGAGCTCTTCCAGACGACGGAGAACGTAGGCAGCGCGTTCTTTTTTCAGCATGTCCTCTTGATGCCGGATATCCTCCCTAACAAAAGTACAAAAAAGCGGCTTCGTATTTCACGAAGCCGCTCGGAATCTGAATTGAGACAGCCTTTTAGTTTTTCGCTACCTTTCCGCTCTCCACCTTGGCTTTGGCCGCGTAATACATCCTGCGGGTGTGGCTATACTTCGTCCGTCCTTTGAGGACATTAAGGGTCCGCTCCCAATCACCCCACTGAATCACGGTGATTTCAGCCTTACGAGTCCCCCACTTTCTCATTGTTCTCAGGGTTGGATGGTAAATGTCGATAGTGTTCGTTCCTACGAGAGCCGAACCATAATCATCGACGATATACGTGTGAGGCAGTCCTTTAATCTTAAATTTTGTTCCAACGGGATACTTAGACCAGTCAGCAGCGGCACTGCGCACTGTTCCATATTTAAGATTGGTTCCCAAAGCGTTCTTTTTCCCTGGTGCCCCGGGCTCATTCTCCATGTGAGAGTATGCGGTCGTCCGCACTACACGCCTGCGTTCCTTGTGGCCATAACTCGGCGTCCCATACTTGTCCTTGGGTAGTTTGCTACTCCTCTTGACCGCAATTTCGCACACCGGAGCGGGATGGAATCCATTAGGACTCTTACTCGAACCGCTCTTCCCTGCGACTCTCGCGAATATCGACCTGTTGAGACTATGAATCCCGTCAATCTTAGCGGTAATGAACTCACTACAGCTGGAGAGAATAAGCGCGGAAAAAAGGGAGAGCATTGGGAGCTTTATCATGGGTTACGACAGCTAGTGTTCGCTGCGCAGCGGCTGGGTGCCTCACGTCGGCCCATATGTCTCGTAATTTATAGCAACTTACAACCGAATTTTATTCACAAATCAAAAATGATGCAACCAGCTCATTATCAGAATCCTATAGAGACATCATGACAATAAAGATCCCACTGAGGGAACGGAATATCGATCCCTTCCTCATTCAAAACCCGATTAATCAAGGGAATCTTGGCCCCAGACTCAGGTCGCCAATTCGGGCACATCGACCCGAAGCTCAAAATCCAGTCGAGTCGCACTACAGTCCTTGAAAAGTGTCATTGGAGTTGGATCCTCGCGCTAAAACACGACACAGACCAAATCGCGTCCCACGATGAGACCGGTCGGCTCAAAGCGATCTTTGTTTGACCCTCGACAATTCCCGACATCATCAGGGAAAGAAGCTTCATAGACCACTTCTGACAATTTTTTTGGAGGGGGAGAGGCGCATTATAAGAGCTCACTTCTGCATCCTCTTGTTCGGAGATTTCTTACCAGATTTCGGTGGAGTCAACCCATCCTTGGGTTGATCCCAAAGACGATAAGGGTCGTTATGTTTCCTCATCTCAGACAACAGGAGTGCTTCCATTTCCTTCAATTTATCAGCATGGGCCGGATCCTCAGCCAGATCAGTCAACTTGCCGTCCTTCTTCCCATGCTCGGAAATGTATTCGAAAGGATTTTCCTTCAAATTAAACAACTGCGTCTCACGCACCCTCCCGTCCATGACGTCATACTTAATCAACTTCCAATCCCCCTTCTTCACACAACGCATGCCCGGCTTGGTGCCTCCGGAATAGGTGCCGTAGAGCACATCGCGCACTACGTCCTTCTTCCCTTCCAACACCGGACGAAAACTCACCCCTTCACTCGAAGCCGGAGCCTTCACTCCCGCAAAGTCACAGATGGTCGCCAACACATCGAGCAGATACACATTGCCCAGAGCCCTCGCGCCCGACTTGATGCCCGGCCCCTTCGCGATGAAGGGAACCTTCCACGTGTGCTCGTAGAGGTTCTGTTTGCCTTGCAAGCCGTGACGCCCAATCGCCATCCCATGGTCCGCGGTATAGAAAATGTAGGTGTTTTCCAATTCCCCCATCTCGTCGAGCTTCTTCAAAACACTCCCAATCTGTCGATCGATGTTTTCCGAGCAAGCAAACTCACGCCCCAATTCATTCCGAATCGTCCGCTCGTCCCGCTTCTCCCAAACGCCTTTTACACTCACTTCGTCACGAAGATTTGGATGCCCGTGATGAAACGGATGTTCTTCCAAATAATTTTCGGGAAGTTCCGGCTGTTTCGGATTCGCAGGCGGGAGTGAATTCTTATCAGTATGATTTACCGCGCCATATTTCTCCAACAACTCAGGCGTGCCATCACGCACGTCATGAGGATGCGAGAACCCAAAATAGATCAGGAATGGATCTTCGTCTCTCGAAGCCTCGCGCGCCGATAAATAGTCGAGCACTTGCTTCCCATGCCAGGCGCTCCCGGTCTCGGCGGTCCCCCCGCGTTTCGTGGCGTCGTGTCTCACTGTAAATTGCTTGTTCGCTCCCTCGTAACTATTCCCCCTCTTGCAGGTCCGCATCGTATCGTAGCCGGCCCGATTAAAAACCGCTGCCATCGTATTGGCCTCCATCCCCTCGGGACAAAACTTGCCTCCCACCAACTTCGCCGCATTCGGTAAATGCCACACCGTGCGACCACACATCACCATGTGACGCGATGGCGTACAAACCGCGCCCGAAAACGAGCCCATATGATGCGCCCCATCAAGCGTCGTTCCTCCTTCCGCCAGTTTGGAGAGCACCGGCGTATCGAGGATCGACTTGGAATTGTAGACCTTAAGATCCAGCGGTGATTGGTCATCCGCGATGATGAAGAGAATATTAGGCCGTTTTCTCTCCGCAGCTTGCGAAAACAAAGAAAGCGACAAACCAACAAGAAGACAGAGGGAAAATTTTGAACTCATTAAGGAATCATGTCTACGATTTCCCTCGGGAGAGATCCATCGCCAAGTTCCTAAAATGACTCTTTATTCCCCTCCCTCTGTTTTCGGAGGCAAAACCAGGTGCAGGATTGAAAGATCCGGTGATGGCCGAAAAAGCTGAGCTCAGGAGCACACCAAGCCGCTCACTTCCCTCGCAGAGAATCCCGCATCACGATCGCACCTTTCAACAGCTAACAGCGCCGGAGAACCAGCCAAATCCCACCACCTCACCAGACAGTTTTCACCGAAAGTGATCACCCTTCAATCGTGATAAAAGGCAATGAAGAAACTTCGGAATCTCAGCTTTGCAAGCGATATTTTTTCTTGTGATTTTTTTACGAGACAACTCGAAAAAATGGGGTTGTTTCCGTCGTCCCCAAACTACGGAGACTCAAAAACTAACAAAAGAAAAATGAAACTGATTACAAGCATCGCTACCGCCCTCGCGCTCCTCGCACCTCTCACTGCTCAGGCAGAGAAAAGCTCGAAAGCGACTCCAACCATCGTCGGCATCGCCGCCGGCAATGAGAACTTCACGACCCTTGTCGCCGCAGCCAAGGCAGCCGGACTCGTTGAAACTCTCTCCGGTGAAGGTCCCTTCACCGTCTTCGCCCCCACCGACGAAGCCTTCAAAAAGCTCCCTGCCGGAACTGTCGAGACTCTTCTCAAACCCGAAAATAAGGACAAATTAGCAGCTGTCCTCAAGTATCATGTTGTTTCCGGGAAAGTGATGGCCGCTGACGTCAAGCCCGGTGAAGTCACCACCGTTCAGGGAAGTAAGGCCACCATCAAGGCCGCCGACGGAAAAGTAACAATCGACGGAGCCAACGTTGTCAAAACAGACATCGAGGGCAGCAACGGGGTAATTCACGTCATCGACTCAGTCATCCTTCCAAAAGGCTAAACAGGCGACTTGTCGCCTCTCCCAACAACGGGCATCCTTCCGGGGCTGCCCGTTTTGTATTTCATGATCTTTCGCCTTTTCCTCCTCCTCGCTTGTGCCTCCCTCGTCGCACAAGAAACACCTGAAAATCTCCAACAAAGCGAACTCGTCGCCTGGTGCATCGTCCCATTCGACGCCGCCAAGCGATCCCCCGAGCAACGTGCGAGCATGCTCAAGGAACTTGGCCTCACCCGTAGTGCCTACGATTGGAGAAAAGAACACGTCGCCACTTTCGAAGAAGAGATCCTCGCCTACAAAAAACACGAAATCGAATTCTTTGCCTTCTGGGGCGAACACCCCACAGCCCTTCAGCTTTTTCAAAAGCACAAAATCACCCCTCAGGTCTGGAAGATGTTTGCTTCCCCCAAAGGTACCAGCCAGGAGGAAAAAGTCACCCAAGCCGCAAAGTCTCTCGAATCACTCGCTAAGCGCACGGCCGCGGCCAACTGCAAGCTCGCGCTTTACAATCATGGTGGATGGAGTGGAGAACCCGCCAACCTCGTTGCCGTTTGCCAAAAGCTTCATGAAATCGGACACAGACACGTCGGCATCGTCTACAACTGGCATCACGGCCACCGTCGTATCAACTCCTGGGCAAAAGACCTCACCTTAATGAAGCCCTACCTTCATTGCCTCAACCTCAATGGCATGAAAGAAAGCGCGGAATTCAAAATCCTGCCCCTCGGCCAAGGCGAACACGAAACTTCCATGCTCCAAACGCTCATCAACAGCGGCTACTCCGGCCCGATCGGCATCCTTGACCATCGCAACGACACCGACTCAAAAATCGCCCTCAAGGCAAATCTCGACGGCCTGAAAATCCTCAAAAATCAGCTGAAGCTTAAATAACCCCATCACTCGTATAGGAAGGACATCCCTTGCAAATGGAATTCACCCTTGAAAATCGGGCGATAAAGAAGACGGTTTCTCTGGGTATATTTGTTCTATTCCACATCATGATTCCTCGATTACTGACACTCGCCACTGTTCTGCTGTTTTCTCAGGGTTCCGCTCTTTCCCAAGAGCTTGGCAAGAAACAACCCTTCCGGGGCAAACTCACTGATCCTCAACTTCAGGGATACCAAATCGCAGCTTGGCCGATGGTGAAGCATGCCACAAGCTTCGAGATTGATGAGAAGGGTCGCTTCTTCTCCATTGAATCGGATCGACTGAACGGCGGAGGAATCCTCGACATTCGGGGCGAAGGCACACTGACGGCGGGAGATTTCCGCCTCCAGACAATTGAGGACCGCCGCAAACAGCTTCTTGCTGACAAGAAGTTCAAACCAAATTTCTTCACCTCTGTCTCCGAGCGCGTCGCCCGACTGGAGGATGTGAACGGAGACGGAATTCCCGACAAGCGCACCGAATATGCCGAGGGCATGAACGACGTTCTCGACGGCGTAGCCTTTTCGGCTCTTGCCGTTGATGGAACCCTTTATCTCACTTGTATCCCTAACCTTTGGAAGTTTGAGGACAAGAATGACGACGGAGTGGCGGACTCCCGCGAGAAGATGTTCACTGGGTTTGGAGTGCGGACGAGTATGATGGGGCACGACCTGCATGGCATTATTCGTGGACCAGACGGAAAGCTTTACTGGAGTGTTGGTGACCGCGGCTACAACGTGACCACCAAAGATGGTAAGAACTTCGCGGCCCCGAGCCGTGGAGCGATCTTCCGCAGCGATCCTGATGGCTCCAACTTCGAGGTAGTCCACCACGGATTGAGAAACCCGCAGGAGCTCGCCTTCGATCAATACGGTAACCTTTTCACTTTCGACAATACCGGCGACATTGGTGACAAGGCCCGCGTGGTCTACGTTTTAGAAGGAGCGGACTCTGGTTGGTATGAGGAACACCAGGCGGCCCACCAATACCGGTCACGGCTCGACTTTGCGGACATTGCCCTTCCAAAGTCAATCTGGGTTTCCGAGCAGATGTTTGCTCCGCGGAATGAAGTGCAGCCGAAGTGGATTTTACCACCGGTGGCCAATATTGGTAATGGACCATCGGGGGTCGTCTACCTGACCGGCGAATCACTTCCGGAAGATCTCCGCGATACTTTTCTGGTGTGCAATTACCGTGGTAACTCCAAGACCTCCCAACTCCTCTCAGTTCGGCCTCAAGCAAACGGCGCTGGCTTCAAAGTGGATGGAGCCAAGGTGGTTATGAGCGGTGTCGCCAGTTCCGATGTGGACCTCGGATACGATGGCCGCATCTATGCCCTCGACTTCGGTGGTGGATGGATAAAGAACAAGAATGCCTCCATCCAGGCGATCGAGTCTCCGAAACATCTCGAGAACAAATCAGTCAAAGAGACCCAACAATATTTTTCCTACGGCTTCGGAAAGGCCAAGTCCGATCGCCTGGCAGAGCTTCTCAATCATCCGGACATGCGGGTTCGCCAGCGGGCCCAGTTCGAGTTGGTCAAGCGAGGAGAGAAAGAAAAGCTCGCTACAGCCGCGAAGTCAGGCAAAGCAACGACCACGCGTCTGCACGGGATTTGGGGTCTGGCACAACTGGCGCGAAAAGAAACCTCTTTGGCATCGATCTTGATCGACCTCACCGCGGACAAGGACGTCGAAGTCCGGGCCAACACCTGCCGCTCACTTGGAGATCTCAAGAGCAAGGACGCGGTGGCGGTGCTCCGGGAAAAACTCATGGATCCCTCGCTTCGCGTGCGGAGCCTCTCGGCCATTGCCTTGAGTAAATGCGGAAGTCTCGCTGACGCGCCAATGATCTGGAAACTCATCGAGGAAAACAAGGGTGAGGACCTCTGGATCCGTCATGCCGGCATCTCAGCCCTCAAGAATCTCAAGGACAACGCGGGCGCCGTCGCAAAGATGTCCTCCCCGAGTGAAGAAGCAAGACTCTGCGCCGTGATTCTTTTGCGGAAGCTGGACGATCCGGCGGTGGCTGGCTTTGTCGGTGATGCGTCGAAGCAGGTTCAGATCGAAGCCATCCGTGCGGTCTACGATCGCCATCTAACGAGCGGTTTTCCTGCGCTCGCCCAGCTGACGGGAAAAGCCTCGGAGTTTGCCGATACCGTTCAGCGTCGCATCCTCTTCGCCAGCTTCTGGATGGGGCAGCCGAAAGATGCGACCCGCGTAATGGAGATGGCTGGGGACTCCAAGGTCGATGGAAAGGTGCGCGAAACCGCATTACGGGCCCTTTTGCGCTGGAATAATCCTCCCACCATGGATCCCGTCACTGCGATGTATCGTCCGGTTGAAAAACGCGACATCAAGCTACTGGCCGCCCTGACCGTGCCGCTTCGCAAGGCGATGCAGAACTCGAAAGGAAAAGAGCAAGCTCTCTCTCTTGAGCTCGCCAAGGCAGTGAATCTGCCGATGTCGGCCGACGCTTTGGAAGCGCAGGTCTTTGATGAGTCATTAGAATCAGGAATTCGTGTCGCGGCCCTGAATACCGTGGCGGGCCAGAACAAAGGAAAGATCCCCGCGATCGTCGAAAGGCTAAAAGGCACCAAGGACGGCCAAGTTCAAGCGGCCCGCCTTGGACTTATGTTCGAGGCAAAACTGCCCGGAAGAATCAAAGCGGCAGAAGGATACCTTAAGACAACGAACCTCCCTGTCGTTCGCGCTTCCCTAGCATTGCTGGCAACGGATGCCGGAGGAAAAGAGATTCTGACCAAAGTCTGGAGCAACCCGAGTTCCGTAATGAAGGAAGCAAGACTCGATGCCTATCTTGCTCTCGCCTCTTCAAACGATGCTGTTCATAAAAAGCTCGCCGCCGAATTTTCAGCCAATCCGGCCGAGCTACAGAAACTTTCCCTCCATGGCGGAGATGCTGCAGCAGGGGCCATCGTCTTTCAGAACCAGGGAGCCTGTATGCAGTGCCACATGATCGGTGGAAAAGGTGGCGTGCAAGGACCGGCGCTCGACACCATCGGCAAACAACTCTCAGGCGAAAAGATTCTCGAGTCCCTCGTGAACCCCAGCGCGGAGATTGCCGAAGGATATGGCCTCTTCACCCTCACCACGAAGTCCGGAGAGGCGCTGGCAGGGCGACTTGGAAAAGAAACAGGGACCGAAATTGAGTTGATCCTCCCTACTGGCGAAACGAAGACGATCCCCAAAGGTCAAATCAAGGAGCGCGCCGGACCAAGCTCAGCGATGCCCCCGATGGCCCTGGCTCTGCCACCCAAAGATCTCCGCAACCTGATCACTTATCTCGCTTCGCTTAAAACCGAAGCCAAGACCAAGGGACACTAAGTCAACTTCAAGCTCTCCGAAAAAATCACCACATCAGCGCTCAAGTGGATCAACAGATTCACTTGTGTATCGCCACCAGCGCCGACCCCAGCAAGGCCAAACCCGTCCCGATTACTTTCCTCATCGTAAATTTTTCTTTGAGGAAAATGTATGCCAACACGATGATAAACACCGTCGAAAGCTGATTGAAAATGGCAGCTCTTCCGGCAGGGAGATACTTGAATCCTCCGACCCAAAATAAGGTCGCCATAAAGGCCCCCAGAATCGCCATCGGGATCATCGTCTTCCAGGTATCGCGACGCCGAAAACCTAAAAACAAGTGCTCCATCGTCTGACGTCTCGAAAGCGCGGCCCAAAGTATCATTACGAGACTAGCAACCAAAAAACGATAGCCCGTTACCCAAACCACCGAGACCTCACGGTAAAGATCGCGCACCATCAAGATTCCAATTGCCATGATGACATGGGCTCCCGCCGCCAGCATCACGCCGGTCCAGAGATCCCGCGGCACCTTGATCTCATTCGTCATGGTGGCCCCGACGAACACTCCCGAGATCACCAAGGCTCCCCCGATCAATTCCCAAGGCCCAAGAACTTCTCCGAACA
This sequence comes from bacterium, assembly GCA_018222765.1. Lineage (GTDB taxonomy): Bacteria > Verrucomicrobiota > Verrucomicrobiia > Verrucomicrobiales > Akkermansiaceae > SW10. The sequence goes on from JAAEZT010000011.1 coordinate 110,269, forward strand.
TCACCAGTCCTACTAAAGCAATCGACGGGGCATAGGCACAATCCGCCAGAGCCTGCAAACTCGCCCCCAGCCGATTAAGCGCCGCCGCGATCATGGTGTCCGCCAGGGAAATCCCCAAAACTGCGCTGGCCACCAAGCGCAGATGATCACCCACCTCTATATCAAGTAGCCAGTCCTCCCCCAATCCCAGAAGCAATAGCGCCAGACACACCAGCGCAACACAGTTCTTAAAAAACGTCAGTGGCAGCGGAGGAATCTGCAATCCCGAAACCCGCATCAGAATCACCGACACCGCCCAAAAAGCAGCCGAGCCCATCGCACAGGCATCTCCGATCGACATGTCGGAACGATGACCTGTTTCATCACAATGGCAATGCCGGGCTCTACTTCTTTCGTATCCTCCCCGCCCGATGCTCCACGCTCGGAATCAAGCCCACCCGCAAACATCACCACCACAAAGAAACACAATACAAGAATGGATCAGGAAAGATCGTAAGCGACTCGAAAGTGCCAACTTCACCTTCGCACCGCCGAGATCTGCTTCACCATGCAGAGAGCCTGTTGACATCAAGCGCTCGAACAAGCTTACTCCGCTCCGGTCAAATGGCTTGGGGAAAACTTCCTTAGTTGGGCACGACAACCGTCAGCATTCAATCACTTGCATTTCGAAACCGTTTTACTTGTGATTTGCAGACAAAATGCGATGGATCATTTCATGGTAAGACAAACCTCCTCACTCGCCCGGGGACTCTTGAAATGAAACCCGCACCCTCACTCACCACCGATCCCATCTCATCGCTCATCTGGAGAATCGCACTCCCAATGAGTATTGGGATGTTCTTCAACACCATGTTCAACGTGGTGGACACCTACTATGCCGGCAAGATCGGCACCGAAGCCCTCGCCGCCCTCGCCCTCTCCTTCCCCGTCTTTTTCATCATCCTTTCTGTCGGCAGCGGCATCAGCCAGGGCACCACGGCTCTCCTGGCCAATGCTCTCGGCGAAGGGAACACCAGCGACTGCCGACGCTACTTCACACAGGCCATCTTCTTTGTCATCATCGGCTCCCTCGTCATGGCCGTCGCCGGATGGTCCACCTCCCCAATCATCTTCAACTCGCTCGGAGCATCTGGAAGCTATCTCCAGACCTGTCTCGACTACATGAACGTCATCCTCGCCGGATCCGTTCTCATGCTTCTCCCAATCGTCCTCAACTCCGCCCTCTCTTCCCAGGGCAACACCATTCCTTATCGCAACTACCTCATCGCAGGATTCATTGCCAACTGCCTCCTCAACCCACTCTTCATCCTCGGCTGGTGGGGCCTCCCAAAAATGGGCGTGGCCGGACTTGCGCTCGCTACTCTCGTCGTCCATCTCGGCGGCATCATTTATCTTTGGGCCCATCTTCAGAAATCCGAGCTCTTCAAAAAAATCACTCCTCGGGAACTCGCCCCCGATTGGGCCGTCCTCAAAAAAATTGCGGGCCAGGCAGTCCCCGCTGGACTCAACATGCTCACCATCGCCATCGGGATGTTTGTCATCAATTGGTTTGTGCAACACTTCGATAAGGAAGCCATTGCCGCCGCCGGAGTCGCCATGCGTGTTGAACAGATCATCCTCATGCCTACCATCGGCCTCAACTTCGCCGCCCTCAGCATCATCGGCCAAAACCACGGAGCCAAACTCCCCCACCGCGTCCGCGAAGCCTGGGTAACCAACATCAAATTCGGAGCCATCATCATGTTCGTCGGAGGCTTCGTCCTCTACTTTCTCCGCGAGCCCGGACTTCGTTTCTTCACCGACGACGAAGCGGTCATCGCCATCGGCTACGACTGCCTCCTCGTCTCCGCCGTCACCCTCGCGGCCTACCCCATTCTCTTCGTCACCGTCTTCGCCTTCCAGGGACTCAAGAAACCCATGATCGGCCTCTGGATTGGCCTCTACCGCCAACTAATCGCGCCCATCCTCATCATCCACACTCTTACCTTCACCCTCGCCTGGGGACTCTGGGGAATCTGGTGGGGCATTTCCATCGTCACCTGGAGTGCCGCCCTCTTCATGCTCACCCTCGGCTGGCGAAAAATAGGAAAAGAACAGTAGCCCTCTCCCATTTCGCCTCGTTCGGGATGATCAACGTTCTTATCCCCCTCCTACCAAGAAAGCACGCCGGCTCTGAGCTAAGATCGTATTTCCCATTGGCATCATTCCCCAATCCCCCTAGCGTCCCACCACTCACTCATGATTGCCAAGCTCCTCATCCCCGCTCTCCTCTGCGCCTCCGCTCTTGCTGCCGAAAAACCCAACATTGTTCTCATCATCGCCGATGACATGAACTGGGACGACAACGGCGCTTACGGCCATCCAAAAATTCATACCCCCAACATCGACGCCCTCGCCAAAGGCGGCATGCTTTTCGAACACGCCTACCTCACCGCCAACTCCTGCAGCCCGAGTCGTGCCAGCATCATCACCGGACGATACCCTCACAACACCGGCGCAGAGCAACTCCACTGGCCGCTTCCCAAAGAGTCCCTTACCTTCGTCGAACAACTCAAGGCCTCCGGCTACTACACCGCTGCCGCCGGAAAGTGGCATCTCGGCAAGGACGTCGTTGATCGTTTCGATGACGTCTTTGAAGCCTCTACCGCCGGATTCATTCTCCCCACCGGAGCCGACAAAAAATCCGGCAAGATGATCGCCAAGTCCCCCAGCGGTTGCGAAGACTGGCTCTCCACCTTGCAAAACCGCCCGAAGAAAAAACCCTTCTTCCTCTGGTTCGCCGCCCTCGATCCCCATCGCGAATACGAAAAGGACGCCTTCCAGCCTCCTCACAAATCAGACTCGGTTCGCCTCCCTCCCTACGTCCCCGACACCCCCGAAGTCCGCGGTGACTACCAACTCTACTACGACGAAATCGGACGCCTCGACAATTACGTCGGCAAGGTCATGGCCGAACTTAAAAAGCAAGGTGTCGCCGACAACACCCTCGTCCTTTTCATTAGCGACAACGGACGCCCCTTCCCCGGCGACAAAACCACTCTCTACGACGGCGGCATCCGCACGCCTTGGATTGTCAGCTGGCCCGCCCGCATCAAAGCCGGTCAGAGAACCAGAAGTCTCGTCAGCTCCGTCGACATCGCCCCGACTTTCCTAAAACTCGCCGGCCTCACCCCGGGCAAGACCTACGAAGGGGTCGACTTCGCTCCCATCCTCGAGGACCCCACTGTCACCGCCCGCAACTACGCCTTCGCCGAAGACCACTGGCACGACTATGAAGACCACGGCCGCGCCATCGCCAACCAACGATGGAAACTCATCCGAAACAGCTACGTCGATCTGCAAAACACACCGTCCGCCGACGCCGGACGCAGCCCGACCTGGCAATCCATGCTCAAGCTCAGAGCCGACAACAAACTCAACGCGGCCCAACTTCGTTGCTTCAGCTCACCCCGCGCCAAGTTCGAACTCTACGACCTCAAAAACGATCCCTTCGAAACCAAAAACCTCGCCGGCTCCAAAGAACATCAAGCGACGTTGCTCGAAATGCAAAGCGCCCTCGCCGCTTGGTCCAAGAAGACTAACGACTACCTCCCCACCAAACGCACTCCCGACGAATTCCACCGCGTCACCGGCGCCCCGGATCATTCTGTGAGAAAACGCCCCCGTCCCTCCAAAAAGGATATGTTCGGCACCAACGGAAAATACTGATCAGAAAAGATGTCAGGTGGCATGCAAACCCCGACTCCCGGAGCCACGGCTTCTGCCGCCGCCTTCACATTACTCAACTGCTGTGGCAGAAACGACTCAACCACTAATTCAAGTCTTCAATGCAGAACAGATGGCGCTCACCCCGGATAAACAACTGATCGTCGACCGGAGCTGGAGTTGCGTCGACTCCTTCATCAAGTGAATTGGTGGAGATAATCTCCAGCTTCTTACTATCTTTAATAACCACGGTCGTTCCACTTCGTCCAGTGATGTAGACCCGACCGTTTGCAGCGACTGGAGAAGCATAGAGAGTCGAGAGACCTGGAAGTCTTGCGGCTGTATAATAAGCATCACCAGTGAGAGGATTCACACAAGAAAGTGAAGCCGACTTGGCCTTATGCATATAGAGAAGCTTCCCAGACAACAGAGGCGAAGCGAGATCGGGCGTATTCTTATCCCAACTCCACACGACATTCTGGGTGCCTTTAAGGTCGCCTCGTCCGCCTAGGCGAAATGCCCCGCCATAGGATCCACGGAAGCCACTGGCGACAATAACCAGATCATTGATAGCCACGGCAGAAGTAACAGGTCTCTGGGCTTTCCCAGCAATACGCCATAGTTCTTTCCCAGTTTCGAGCTCATAACCACGGATACATGTCTGACCATTCATTACGACTTGCTTGGCACCGCGATTCTCAACAACAAAAGGGGTACACCAGTTCGTCGGCTCGTCCCGCTTAGTCTGCCAGATCGTTTTGCCAGTGAGGCAATTTAGCGCATAAAGGGAAGAAGGCCCTTCATGGTCCCATGGCACAAGGATCTTGCCACCTTCAAGAGTTGGAGAACTCCCCTCACCAAAAGCGTTACGAGTGTCCATCTTTCCAAAGTCATCGCGCTTCCAGACAAGCTCACCATCCATCGTGTAGCAGTAGAGCCCGCGAGAACCGAAGTGCGCATAAACATGCTTGCCATTCGTGCAAGGTGAGGCGGAAGCAAAACCATTCGTGGAGTGGGTTCCTTGGTGGGGCGTCGCGGTAATCGCAGTCTTTTGCCAGAGAATTTTTCCAGTCTCCCGATCAAAACAAAAAAGTTTGAAGGCCAACTTCGAGAGGCGTTCTCCGTCAAACCCCCGGCCTCCTTTCGCTGCCACCGCGGAAACGACAAAGACCTTGTTTTCCCAAATCACCGGGGAACCTGAACCACGCCCGGGAATCGGAACTTTCCATTTTACATTCTTGGTTGCGCTCCACTCAATTGGCGGCTTGGCATCGGGTGAAGAACCATTCCCGGCAGGCCCCCTCCAGTGAGCCCAATTCCCTCCCCACACGATGGAAGTTACAGAAAGAAAAATACTACAAGTCGAAGAAAATATAGAAGGCATAATGAATCTCACTTAGATGAAGTTACCGCCTCAACCCTCCACGATGTTTTGATCGTGTCAAGATGGGAGAGGCCTTTGATCCTCCTCGAAGCATCAACACATTATAAAAGCTAATGGCCACACGAAAAACTCTGCAATTTCAACGGATGATTTTTTCTCGGTATCACCCACTTTCTCCCCCAGGAATCTCAACTAATTTTGCTTTTCACGGCCTTTCCGCCAAAAGCAATTTTCTAGCAGTGAGATTTGGGCGATTAAAAAAACCGCCCCCTCGGAAGGGGACGGCTAATACACACCTCAAACAACATTGTGGCTTGGTATTATTATCCCATTTTTGATTCCAGTGCTAATGAGTGGATTTCATGTTTTTCATTAATCGAGAATTGGTCGTTCTGAAAAAAAACCGCCCCCTGATACTCATCAAGAGACGGCTTTTTTCCTATGAAACAACCCTGAGTTGTTATACCAAAGTATAAACAGACTTTTTGATTTTAGGCTACTGATCAGAATTCATGATCTTGATTAGCCAAAAGCGCCGTTAAAATCGTTGCCCTTTTAATGCCCGTTTCCCTTGCATTTAGTTGCATCTAAAGGGCAATGAATGGGAATTCCAACCGCCAAGCACCACCTAGACACGAAAAAACCTCTGAATTTCAGAGGCCTTCATTTAGAAAATGAAATACCGGCGATGGGAATCGAACCCATACTTCCGAGGAAACGCGATTTTGAATCGCGCGCGTCTACCAATTCCGCCACGCCGGC
>JAAEZT010000012.1 GCA_018222765.1 bacterium
AAGAGCGAACAGGCAAGAAAAAGGCCTCCCGCGAGAAGGCTTGAACTCTTTGAGTGTGACATAACAATAGTGCTCAAAGACGATCGACTAAAAATCGATATAGCGCGAGCGTTTTCGTCCGGATCGCTCCAGTGTCGACTGCTGCCGCAATCAAGGCATCAACGCCCGGGTCCCCCAAAAAGTGGATGAGACTTGCAAGCAGATCCACCACACTGCCCGCCAACAGAAACTCTACGACCGATCCGCCACTTCATCGGAAAATGACGAATGAAGCCCAAGGTCAAATTCTAAGTCTGATTAGGAGGGGCGAAGGTTTTGGTATGTCTCATGGACAAGCTTCGCGGCCCGCTCCCAGGTGCAGGCTTGGTGGTCTTGTGAGGAATGCTCTGCAGCCTTGGCGTGGGCCTCTTTGTTTTTTAGGAGTTCGATGATGTGGCCTGCCATAAGATCCAAGTCCCAATGGTCGGCGATGCGGGAATTTGTGAGGACTTCTGCGACGCCCGATTGTTTTGAAATCACGGTTGGGATGCCGAATTGAGCTGCTTCGAGAGCAGAGAGGCCGAAGGGTTCGGAGACCGAGGGCATGCAATAAACCGAAGTCCGGGCGAAGAGAGCATTAATTTTTGCTCTGTCGATAAAGCCGGGGAATTGAATCTGCTCATTTATCTGTAAGCGTATGCTTTCTTGAATGACTTCTTCAAGTTGGTCTCCGGTGCCCGCCATGGCAAAGCGGGTGTCCGGGATGTTTTTAAGGACTTTGTCTGCGATCTTGAGAAAGTTGAGAGGGGCTTTTTGCTGGGTCATTCGTCCGAGAAAGGTGACGAGATTTTCTGGCTGAGATGGGGTGGAGGTGATCGAGACGACACCGTTGTGAATCGGTTGAATCTTGTCCGGGTTAATTCCGTAGTGCTCGATGCATATTGACTTGGTGTATTCGCTCACGGTGATGACGTGATCGGCCTCGGTCATAGCCAGCTTTTCCAGATCGAAGATCCAATCACGCACTTCTGGGCCGGCCCGGTCAAAGCTGAGTGAGTGGATGTGAAGGACGAGTGGCTTATTGAAAAGTAATTTAATTTTGAGTCCTGCGCGGAAAGTCATCCAGTCGTGAGCGTGGATGATATCGAAATAATTATCCTTGGAACGCTCGAGGGCCATTCGGGTGAAACGGCTTACCCTAGAGGCGAGATCACCTGAGTAGGCATTCTGGGATTCATGGTAGGGATGAAGCTGACTTGTTTCGGGGAGAATGAGAGCGAGGTCCACATGATCGGTCAGAGCTCTGGTCAGGCCATCGCAAGCGACTCCAAGCCCACCATTGATGAAAGGAGGGAACTCCCAGCCGAGCATTAGGACTTTTTTTTGCATACCGATTTCCATGAGTCTGGCAGGTTTTTGGTATGAATCCGAGGATTAGAAATTAGCTGGAAAATCAGTGGATAAAGTGGGGGTGTTATCCTAGCGTCCGCCGCAAATGGAACCAGCCTTCGAGAAAGACAATTACATCGAAACCGGAATGCCTAAGAATGCAGGCGAACTCTTCCCGGGCAAGGTCGTCAAGATGGAGGAAATTGAGGGGCGCTATCTCTTTGTATGCGACAACCGGTGTGAGTTGGAGGTGATCGCGATCGATCCCAAGACGATTCGGTTTCGCTTTGCGCCGACGGGGGAGTTTAGTGACGGGTTTTCCTACGCAATCAAAGAAGATTTGGACCAGTCCGGGATGAAGCTCGAGGTGAAAGAGGGGGAGAAGGAGTTCGTTCTGAAAACGGAATCCCTCATGGTTTTTATTGCGAAGATGGGATTACTCATTCGAGTGGAGGATCACGATGGATTCATCCTTAGCCAGGACGAGAAGGGATTTCATTGGTATGATAATGAGGACTTTGGTGGGGAGAACGTCATACTCAGCAGAAATATTCAGGCTCGCGAACGCTTTTATGGTCTGGGCGATGTGCCGGGGCACAAAGATCTTCGCGGGCAGCGTCGTATGCTTTGGGGGAGTGATGTGTATGGCTATGATGCCTCCACCGATCCTCTTTATAAAAATATTCCGTTCTTCATCGGTCTTCATCATGACCGGGCTTACGGGATCTTTTTCGACAATTCGTTTCGTTCCAGTTTCGATTTTGGGGAAGAACGTTCGAGTGTGGCGAGTTTTTGGGCTCAGGGAGGTGAAATGAATTTTTATTTCATGGACGGTCCGAAAGTCGCGGACGTCGTGTCGTCGTATTCCCGACTCACGGGAGTGCCCGAGCTCCCGCCATTGTGGGCTTTGGGATTTCACCAGTGCAAGTGGTCATACAAGAGTGAAAATGAGGTGATGGAAATCGCCAGCGGATTTAAGTCCCTGGAGATTCCCTGCGATGCAATCTATGTCGATATTGACTACATGGATGGCTTCAGGTGTTTCACCTGGAATTCCGCTGAGGATGCCTATCCAAATCCGAAACGCATGACTGATGCTCTTACGCGGGACGGGATTAAAACGGTGGCGATTATTGATCCTGGCATCAAGATTGATCCTGAATACCACGTGTATCAGTCGGGGATTGAAAGCGACGTCTTCTGTCGTCGCATGGATGGTCCTTTGTTGAAGGGAAGCGTTTGGCCCGGTCCGTGTCACTTTCCAGATTTCACAAGCGAAAAAGCGCGTGATTGGTGGGCTGATCTTTTTCCTCCATTTATCGAGGAGAGCGGTTTGGCTGGGATCTGGACCGACATGAATGAACCGGCTGTCTTCAATGAGGACAAAACTTTCCCTCGTGATGTGCGTCACGATTATGATGGGCATGCTTGCTCCCATCGCAAGGCGCACAATGTCTACGGCATGCAGATGTCGAGGGCAACCCAGGAGGGTTTACGTCGGGCGTCGCCTGATCGCCGACCCTTCGTAATCACAAGGTCTGCATACGCGGGGACCCAGCGCTATAGCTCTGCCTGGACCGGTGATATTCAGTCTACCTGGGAGCATTTGAAGATTGGTAACGGTCAATGTCAGCGTCTCTCCCTTTCAGGATACTCATTTGTCGGAACCGATATCGGAGGTTTTTCCGGTCGTTCCGATGGAGAACTGTTTGTTCGTTGGTTGCAGATGGGAGTCTTCCATCCTTTCTGTCGGGTTCATAGTTCGGGTGATGAAAATGAACAGGAACCTTGGTCGTTCGGTGACCCTTATACCGCAGTCGCCAAAAAGTTCATTGAGTTCCGCTATCGTATTCTGCCGTATCTTTATACGGTGTTTGAAGAGCATGTTCGACTGGGCACGCCGATGCTACGCTCTTTAGTCAATCTCGACCAGAATGACACCGAGTGTCACGGGCGGATGGAGGAGTTTTCCCTGGGTACGGATTTGCTCACCTGTCCGATTTCCGATCCAGAAATCGAAGGGAGATGGTTTTATCTGCCGGGCGGAACGTGGTATGACTTTTGGAATGGGAATAAGATGGACGGTGGCGATGAAGTGTGGCGGGATGTCCCGCTGGACGAAACCATCTTGTATGTGAGAGGTGGATCGATCTTGCCGCTGGCGCCCGTTAGGATGAATAGCAGCGTGCCGCTTTCCCACATGGAGCTTCATCTCTATCCGGATCAAGGCTCAGCGGAAGGTTCGCTCTATGAAGACTCGGGAGAGGGCTATGACTACCGCGATGAAAAGGGATCGGTTTCGAAGCGGCTCAGATTGGAGAGAACGGCAAATGGAATGACATTAAGCCAGAGTCGAGTGGGCGAATTTACACCGGAGTACTTCGAGTATCATTTGGTGATCCATGGAACGGATCTTGAAGTGACCCAAGTCTCAATTGATGGTGGTGATGTTTTCCAGATCAAACCGGGGCAAGTTGTGAAGTTGCCGGAGAGCTTTGTGGCAGCTCACTTGAGTTAGCGGTGATAAGGCTCGCCGCGTTTGATGGAATAGGCGCGGTAGAGTTGCTCCAAAAGAACGACGAGGGCGAGTTCGTGCTGTAAGGTTAGCGGAGAGAGCGCCCAGACCGCGTTGCATTGGGTGCGGAGATCCTGGGTGTGACCGTCGGAAGCTCCGATGAGGAGAGAGATTGTTTTGATGCCGGGATCCATTTCCCATTGGTTGACCCTCGCCACGAATTGATCAGTGTCCCAGTCCTTGCCGCGTTCGTCCAGGGCGATGCGGAAAGTTCCTTCGGAGCGGGTGAGGAGGTCTTTTGAGACTGCTTCGGAATCTCCGGATTTAAGGTAGATGAGTTCGACCTTGGCGCCGCGCTTTAATCGCTTGAGGTATTCCTCGATACCGGTTTTGGCGTAGGCGAGGGCGGGTTTTCCGGCGGCGTAGATTTTCCAGTTCACGATGAATGGAGCATGGCGCGGATCTCATCGGGAATGAACTCGCCTTCGGTGGCTTCGTTCATGGCGAGCCGCATTTGGGCACGCAGAGTTTCGAAGGGAATGGGCGGCCGACTCGAGGTGAGAATGTGATGGAGGGCTTCGAACGGTGAATGGGTCCCGGTCTTCACCAGACGAACTGCTTTGACTGCGAGGGCCTCGGCTCCTCCGGCGGTGACGAGTTCGGGAAGATATTCGCGGAGTTGACTCCATTCCTCATCGGCGAGCTTGACGCCTCGTTTTCCACAGAGAGCTTTTAGGAGTAAGAGGGCTTCTTTTTCCTCGCAGGCCGGGAAAATGGGGATTTTGACATCAATGCGGCCGGGGCGTTTGAGATCGACTTCAATAAGATCAGGACGACTGGAAGCGAGAATCCAAACAAGCTTGCCGCGATTCCGCGGATTGGACATTTCCTTGGCAATCATGGAGTAGACCCGACTGGAAACGCCGGAGTCTCCGGATCCCGAGGCTCGTTTCCCGAGGGCCTGGTCAGCTTCGTCAATGAAGACCATGCAGCGGTCGAGGGCGTGAAGGAGGGAGAAGATCTTTTCGAGGTTGGCCTCGGTGCTGCCAACCCAGCGATCGCGGAAATTCTTGAGTGTCACGACGGGAACACCCGCTTCTCCGGCGAGGCATTCTGCGAGGTAGGTTTTGCCGGTGCCCACAGGGCCGCAGAAAAGGTAGCCCATTGGCATGGCGCTGAGTTCGTCGCGGCGCCAGAGATCAAGATCACGCCGGAGCCAGTCCTTGACGCCATCAAGTCCGATAATGTCGTCGAGCGAGCGGTCGGGTTCGACGAATTCGATTAATCCGGCACAGTCCCGTTCGACGAGGTCTTTTTTGAGTTGGCTGAAGTCGTTTTCGACGAGTGGTCTCTTGTCGTAATGACGACGGCGTAGGAGGTCTTCCACTGCGCTGACGGTCGCGCCGCGGAGTCGAGCGGCGGCCCAGGGGAGTCGCTCGCGAACATCTTTGACTGCCTCGGGGCAGGAATCTGAAAGGGCTTTCATGACGCCGGTGAGTTCTTCGACGGAAGGAAGCGGGATTTCCAGATCCGCAACGGAGGGATCATTGACGACGTGAGAGTGGAGTTCGTTGAGATTCTCCGAGAGGAGAAAGACGGCCTGCCCGTGAGAGGCGAGATTGTCGGAAGAAGCCCAGGTCCGCCAGATGCTGGCCATGGCGTGGAGATCATGGTTGAGGGCATTCGGAAGGGAAGGGCACATTAATTGCGCGCCTTTTAAAATTAGGGCCACGCGGGGGGCTTTGACTCCGACTGCTTCAAGATTGCGGGTGTAGGTAAGGTAGCGTCCAAGGAAACGGGAAGCGCGCAGTGGTTGGGTGGGGAGTTGGGCTTCCTTTTTGAGGCTGGGCCACTCGGAGAAGATTTCCTTGCCGCGTTCGACCCGGATTCCTTGGCCGAGGTCGTAACTGAGGACGACATCGAAGCGAGGGAGGAGGACTTCGCTGAGGAAGTCGCTGAGGCTTCCAAGGCGAGGAGTTTTTAGAGGAAGGAGAAAGCGGTCGCTGACATTTCCGTGGAGAACAAAGCATCCGGCGGAACCACTTTCGTATCGAGCGATCGTTTCCTTGGCCCAGGCCGGGATGGAGGTCTTCATTCTACTGAGTCGGGATCGGGTGGCGGGGAGAAGCCCTGAGGAAGACCGGGATCTTCGTGGTGTTGGATTCGTTTGTCGGCGTAGGCTTTAAACCACCAGACTCCCCCGGCCAGTAAAATCACCGCGATGGTGAGGAGCCAGAGGAGTTTCTTTTTCATCTACGATGAGATGGACTTAAGCAGATTCGCCTGGTCCCATGGTTCCTTGGCTGGTTTCGGAAGCGGGCTTGTTTTCGTCGGCAGGAGCGTCGGCCTCGAGTTCGATTCCTTCGGCAGCAGCGAAGTCGGCGAGCGCCATTTCGGCGAGAGCGTTCTGCTCTGCTTCCTGAGTATTGATGTCAGAGAGGTCAAGCTGGTCACGCGCGACACGGGCGCGTCCGGCTGCTTTGGTTCGTTCGTCTTCGACTATTTCTTCGAGACGGTTGAGAGTGTCTCCGGAGCCACCGATTTCAGTGACCATGCCGGCGGCCATTTCATTGAGATCGGCCATTGCCTTGGAGACTTTCATGTCATCAAGGTCGCGACGGAGTTGCTCGATACGATCTTTGGCGGCCTTGATGCTGACGTCGCGGGCTTTCACGAGTTCCTTGTAGCGAGCGTCGGCGGTCTCCATTTGCTCACGGACCTCGTCGTGTTCCTTATCGACGGTTTGTAGCTGAAGGGCGAGCTTACCGGCGGCTTCACGGTTCCCTGCTTTAAGATTGGCGGCGGTCTTGGCACGGAGCTCGCTTTCCTGCTTGTCGAGTTTCTTGGCCCGGGAAATCAGTTTCTCGACCATGCCGGCGTGGGCGGAGAGGCCTTTGTTGAACTCGGAAATTTGCGTGCGGAGGTTTTCCTTCTCGTTGGCGAGGAGTGCTTCCGGGTTCCTTTTTTCGAGTCCGCCGATGAAGAGCCCGAAGAAGCCTTTGATGAGATTTTTGATACGTTTAAACATTAGTCTTGGAAATGTTAGGGAAACTTTGTGCCAGCGATGGGCATACTGCAAGAAGAGACGAGGAGAATTCTAGGGTATTTTTGTAAGGGACTAGGAGGGGTTGGAGATCTCGACGAAGTCTTTGACGATTCTGACGAACGAATCGGGTTGTTGCCAAGGGAGGCGGTGGCTGGCATTGGGGACGGAAATCATGCGGCCACGAGGGATGCGGGAGACTGAATCTTCAGCGATGGCGCTGAATTTCTCGTCCTTGGTTCCGGTGAGCCAGAGGACGGGGCAGGTGATTTTTGGGAGTGCGGGGCGGAGGTCGGATTGCCGGCCCAAGCTCCAGTCACGGAAGCTGCGGGCTACTTGAGAACTCCTCTCGCTGGAAGGATGCTGAAATGCCATTGAGACTCCGTGCGGGGAGTTAAGGAGTGCTTGCTCGTTCCAATGCTTGAGAAATGCTTCCCAGTTTGTTTCCGCCAGTTGGGCCCATTCCTCGTCCCGGGCTTTCCGCTCTTTGTGACCGTCTGCGATGCCCGGGTCGGCGGCAATAATAATGGCACCCCGCCATTTTTCGGGATAGAATAGCAGAGAGTGCAGGGCAATACGCCCGCCCATGGAATAGCCCATTAGGAGGTCCCCGTCACTGGCTTGCTCGGTGACGAGTCTTCCGGCTTCGCGAAGGGTGACTTGTTTATCGGATTCGAAGAGCGACCAGAGATCGATGCTGTTGATTTCCTCGCCGAGGGATTTTTCGAAAAGATCCCAGTTGGTGTGGCATCCCGCCGAGCCATGGAGGCAATGGATCATGGTTTCCAGAAGCCGAAGAGTTGTAGGACGCAGCCCCAGGCGAAAGCCTTGCGATTTTTCCAAGGGCTGGCTGGTTCTAGGATGCGCCATTGATTGGCGACTCCGGTTTTGCGAACGCCGGGAAGGGGGTTGACGAGCGTGTTTTCCTGGCAGAGGTCGAGGAGGGGAAGATCGGCCTTGGAGTCGCTGTATCCGGCGAGGCCGCTGTTAATGTTGTGTTGGGCGAGACGAAGGACTTTCTCCTGCCCTTTGTGGTTCTCGCCGTTCATGTCGGGGAAGAGCGCGATTTTTTCACCCCAATCGAATCGGGTGCCAAAGCTCAAGTGAAAGCCCAGAGCTTTGCCGATACCGCTGACCCAGAGCTCCGGGCTGGCAGACGAGAGAACGAGGATGTTTCCGTCCTGTTTGTGTTTGGCAATTTCATCGAGAATTTCAGGGTAGGGGAGTTTTGGGAGCCAGTCGGTGAGGAAACCTTTTACGTGGGCGTCGAGTTTTTGCCGACTCATGCCCCAGAGGTAGCAATGAAAGACACGCTTCATCCCGCCCGTGCCGAGGACTTTGGTGAGAGGCAGAAAGGCGATAAAAATGAAGGTGAGGAGGCGTCGTATTGGCTCGTTTTGAAGAACATAGCTCCGAAAAACGAGCTGGGTATCCCAGGGGATGATCGTTTGGTCGAGATCGAAGAGGACGTGTTTTCGAGGCACTCTTGGAAGGCTAAAAGATCGGGGGCAAATTGGAATTTTAAATTTGGGTAAAGTGAGGGTAGATTCCTCTCCGTGAAGGCCATTCTTTTTGCTCTAGGAGTCATAGCGACTCCGCTGCATGCCCAACTCTATGCCGATGTCACCACAACGATGGGGGATTTTACGCTGGAGCTTTTTTATGAAGAATCACCGAAAACAGTAGCCAATTTTGTAAGTTTGGCAGAGGGATCCCGAAAGTGGATTGATCCAGTAACCGGGATTGTGCAGGTGAATAAGCCCTATTTTGACGGGATTATTTTTCACCGGGTGATTGATGCGTTCATGAATCAAGTGGGGTCACCACAGGGGACTGGATCGGACGGACCTGGCTATAATTTTCCAGATGAAGTGGATAACGGCCTGTTGCACGATGAGCCCTATCTTTTGTCATCAGCAAATTCGGGTCCGCATACAAATGGCTCGCAGTTGTTTATCACCGTGGTGGTGACTAACTGGCTCGACGGAATCCACACCGTATTTGGAAAAGTTTCCTCCGGCACAGATGTGATCGATGCGATCAATGATGTGGATGTGGGGAAAATATTTAATGGAAACTTCGATTCAACCCGCCCTGTGGTTGATGTGTCTATCATCTCGGTGGTGATTAGAAGGGAAGGACCGGAAGCAAACGCCTTTGATGTTACGGCACAGGGGCTTCCCGAGGTGGAGCAAGCCGAATTGGGAATCGAAAATTCCGAAAGCGGATTGAATCTCACCGTTGATCAAGCGGTGGGAACTTCCCTGGAGGTTTTTCAAAGTTCCGACATGGTTGCCTGGAGTTCGCAGAGCCGGCATCTTGATCTGGGTTCATTGCCCTTGAGCGGGATCGGGGTGCCGGTTGACCAAAGTCAGGAGTTTTTCCGCTCGGTCATCATTGATTGGCCGACCGAAGCTAATTTTCCAAGTGATTTGACGGGATGGAGTATTGGCATTGAGTCTCCATTGAACGGATTAAATTTCACTCTGAATTTTTCAGACGAGCCTACTTTATTTTTGGAGGGGAATGGGACGTTTTTGATCAATATGGAATCAAGTAGTATTGTTACGGATGGTTATGGCGTTACCCTCTTTATTTATACCGATGGACTTGTGCCCTTTAGATTTCGATTGGGATCCGATCTTCCGATTAATAGTAGTGCCCCAAGTGGGAGAATGACAGGAACGGCCTTTACCGCCAATCGAATCTCTTTGAGCGGAGGATTTACGATGACTCCTCTCCCGTAGCTGCAAAAGAAGCCCTATTCAATGTTGTTATCTTGATGAGATACGGCATTTTTTGACCCGATGTCCCTTCCTAGAGAGTTTTTCTTTTTTGCGTTTTTGCTCATCGGGGGGCTCGCGCAGGCGTCAATTTACGCGGAGTTTACGACCAACCAAAAGGATGCCGCCAATCAACCACGCACGTTTCGTGTTTTGCTGGATCCAGTGAATGCGCCTTTAGCGGTGACGCATTTTTCCCTGTTGGCGGGGAAGCCAGATGATATCTGGGAAGCTGCGTCAGGAGCCGCCTTACCGACTGTTGTTCCGGGCGGATTTACTACGATGTTGCTGGGGTCGATCACTGTGGGGGAGAGACGGGAAAATATTGTGGTAAGGCCAATCGTGGAGTCTGAGGGCTCTCTGATGATTAAGGAGTATCAGGTCGTTACCCAAGGTCAGAGTTTAGAACTGGGGCGGGTGTCGGCGATTCCCAATGGTGATGTTTATCTCGATGTGACCGGGAGGGGGCGCCTTGAGATGTGGCAGGAGACTGCGTTTCCATTCCGTTGGCGGGTGGCGATTAAATATCCCAGACCTTGGCTTGAACCGATATTTGGTGAGGAGACAGAAGAGACTTTTTATCAAAACTTGATTGTTAGTGCGCCAGCGGGACAGTGGTTGTCTGCTGGGACGCGGGTGATTGGCGGGAAGTCTGTGACCGATCCCGGTTATTTTTTACCTGATGAGCTGGCCCGGGTGCCCAACGTTCTCTCCGAAATTCCGGACATTGCCCACCGGCAGCCTTTCAATGTTCCTTACGTGCTGGCGATGGCGAATGATGGTCCGAATACCAATGGCTGCCGATTTTTCATTACCGGTGTCTCCGAACCAAGTGGCCAGGATTGGAACGGGAAGTATACAGCATTTGGAAATGTTTTTTCAGCAGATCGATTGTTTGTGTCGGAGCTGATCAGTATTGCTGGTTCGAACCCAGGAACAGTGTTGATTACCTCGATTGAGGTGAAGCGAGACGCGACCTTTACTCATGTCGGTTTTTTCGAAGGGTATTACCAGAATTTCTTACCGGGGGGCTATACCGATAATGTTGATCTTTCAATCGCAACGGTGAATGGGAAGCCAGAGTTGCGGGCATTTTCTTCGCAGGAGGGAACCGATGAATCTGCATCTTTGTTGACGAGGATCTATGCCGGAGATGATTTGCAGGAGTATGACTTCGTGACAACAGCAGGAATTGCTTCGGGATTAACCGAGCCTGCCAAGCAATTTGTTGATGCCAATTTTTTTGCCGGGCCGAGAGGTTTTTTTAAAGCGACAGCTTGGGAATATCCGTATTGGCCATCGGCAGATGTGACTACCGGAAATGCCATCTATGAGTTCACTGTAGAGGGCCCGGGCAACAGTATTGGGAAATTGACGTTGCTTTTTAATCTTGAGGGAACGGGGGGGACTTTTGTGGATACGAGTTTTGTTGAAAGATACACAGTCCGCCCCAATCCTGATTGGTTTCCGGGGAGTGATTTGTCTCCCGTGATTGTGACTCCCCGAATGCAGCCCGAGGTTCAGACTGTCCGAAATGGAACCTTTGAGGCGACCTACTCGCCAAGCCAGGGGCCGTATGCTGCAACGATTGCGATCGAAGCGACCAGTGGTGAATTGGAAATTGATTACCTTGAGTTGATTTACTCCTTCAATCCCCAGGATTACCAAACCCTTGTGCCGCAGGGTCTTCCCATTCCGCATAGATTTCGAGCCTTTAAGGACGAACCCGACATCCTCACCGAAGGAGGGGCCCGAATCCTGCCTTTTAGCTATGAAGGCTATTATTTTAAATCCCAGTAATGATGGTGACCGAATCACGTTATGATCGTCCGGTAGAGCCCAACGAGCTCGTCCCGGCTGACTATTTTAAGGAGCTTCCCTTGGAGGAGTATTTTGCGAATGACGCACCTCTGGAGATCGATCTCGGCTGCGGTGATGGCTCGTTTATTCTGGGTATGGCCGAACATTATCCGGATCGGAATTTTCTCGCGGTGGAGCGTTTGCTCGGGCGGGTGCGTAAAGTGTGTAAGCGTTCGCATAAGATGGACCTGAAGAATCTCAAGGTTCTGCGTTTAGAAAGTCTTTATACTCTGGAATGGCTGTTGCCCGAGAGTTGCGTGGACAGGCTGCACCTTCTTTGTCCCGATCCGTGGCCGAAAGCGAAGCATCATCGTAGACGCTTGTTCCAGGAGCCGTTTCTCAATGCGGTGGTGCGGGTGTTAAAGCCGGGCGGGGAGTTTCTCTTCAAAACGGATCACGAGGAATACTTTGAGTGGAGCGAGGAACATCTCGTGGCGTTCGATAAGCTGGAACGCCTGAGCTGGGAGGAAGATGATTTCTTTTATCCCAAGACTGACTTTCAGATCCAGTGGGAAGCCGAGGGGAAATCTCTTCAGGGGCTTCGTTCCCGGAAGGCTATTTGAGTTCGTAGGACTCGGGCGCGACCAGTCCGGCGGAAAGGATCATTTTTCCTGCTTCCTCGAGAGACATTTCGCTGTCGTAGACTTTCTCGTCGTCCACGATGATCACGAATCCGGTCATGGGATTAGGGGATGTTGGGATAAAGACGGAGGTGACGTCTTTCTTGGTCTGGGGATCGTGGAAGTTCCCGGTCACAAAGCCGATGAGGCGGCAACCGGGGCTGGGATATTCGATATAGGCGACACCTTTAAATTTCCTTGGTCCGCCGAGATTGCGCACGGCATCGACGAATTGTTTAATGGTTCCGTAGACGAATCCCAGGAGGGGAATGCGGGTGAGTGAGTCATCGATCCAGCTTGAAAGCCGGTGTCCCGGTTTGTTCATGACGGCCAGGCCAATGACAAAGAGGAGAGCGAGGGGAATGAAAAGCCACAACAAATCGTCGCCAGGGAAGTATTCGATTTTCCAAGCTTCCTCCGGGGTTGCACTGCGGAGGGTATTGAGTCCCGATAGGGCGAGGTTGATGATGGCCCGTCCAATGCGATGCAGGAGTTTGAACACGAGGACGATGATCCAACCGGTCGCGAGAATTGGGATTACCGCAGCCATCCCGGCGAGGAAGGGCTTGAGAGCCATTCTTATTTTCGGGTGTCTGGAGTTACGGGCTTGTCCGAGGGGCTCATCTGACATGATACTGCTCAATCAATAGCGCCTAATTCCCAACTGACAACTCTGAGATTTCTGGATGACGAAAGGAGAAAAAAGTGGGAGGGTTTTTCAGCGATTCGCAATTTTAATGCCTCGATTGATCATTCTTGTTCTTCCTCTCTCCGTCCTGTGGCTGGTGATGATCTCGAGGCCGTCGGTGATAAAGAGTGGTCAAGGGTCTGATGTCTCCCTCGCAGAGGTAAGTCCGCAGAGGTTCTCCGAGGGTTTTGAGAGAGAATCAAGGCATGTAAAACAAAGGGGTGGAAGAAGTGATTTCGCTTTTGAACCAATGCCTTTTAAAGATGAATCTGAATCGATTTTGGACTCAAGTAATGGCAGTGCTGAGCTTTCTGTCGATGAAAAGGCCGCCTTGGTGTGGCGCAGAATTCAGGATTCCATTCCCCGGGATTTCACCGGAAAGGAGAGGAAGGACTTGAGATCCTACATTGGTGAGTTGGTGGGGGTTCAGGACGAAAGCGAGTTAACCTGGCGGTGTTGGGCTCCCGGGGCGTCCCGGGAGAAAGCGCTCCTCTACCATGAAGTAGAGAGCTTGATCGGGTTGAATCCGGGACGGGTTGGCTTGTTTGCAAACCAGTTTCTTGGGACTGGCCGATGGGGTAGTGTCGCGAGTCATGATGGAACGACATCCGACCAGGGAAGGCCGGCTGTTCTCACCTGGAGCATCGTGCCTGATGGGACAATGGCTCCGGGAATCAGTGGCCAGTCGGCAGCGGCTTCGGATTTACGTTCCTTTTTAGATGGGATTTATGGAGACAATCCCGGGGAGTCAACGCAGAATCAACCTTGGTTTTCCGTGCTGAAATCGGCCTTTGATGACATGGGGCAAACATGTGGCGTGAAATTTGTTTTTGAGGAGAATGATGATGGGATTGCAATCTCTACTTTTGCGGATGGTGAGCTTGGAACGAGGGGAGATATTCGGCTGGCCGCCCGAGCTTTGGATGGTGTTAACGAGACTCTGGCATTTGCCTATGCACCTGGATATGGAGATTTGGTGATCGATTCCTCTGACTCGTTTTTCAACCTTGTCGGGTCATCATCGATCCGGATGCACAATGTCGTAGCCCACGAGCTGGGGCACGCCATGGGGCTGTCCCACGTTTGCCCGATTAACCGAACAAAGCTCATGGAACCGCTAATTAGCCAGGAGTTCCGGGGGGCTCGCTTCGATGAGTTTCAGTCCCTTCAACGACAATATGGCGACCCCTTGGAGCATCATTCGGACGAGCGGGATAACGACAGCCCGGTTGATGCTACTCCCCTGATTCTTCCGCTGGGTGACACTTTGAGTTATACTAGGCTGAGTATTGATGATAACAGCGACATTGATTTTTTTAGAATCTCATTGTTGGGTGGACAAAAAATTTCGGTGGACGTGGAACCTGCTTCAGGGAGTTATTTGGAAGGGGCGCAAGTTGGGGAAGATTGTTCGGGAGGAGAGGATTTTGATCCCGGGGCGATTCATAATCTGACTTTGGATATTCTGGGGGCCAATGGCGTGGAGGTATTGGCCTCTGCCTCTTCGGGAGGATTGGGTGAAGGGGAAAGCATCACCAATTTTGAGATACTGGAGGATGGGAATTATTTCCTGCGAATTAATGGGGGTAGAGCCAATGCGACTCAAATCTACGACCTCGATATTTTCACCGAAGACCGCCCGCCGAGTCCTGAGGTCGACATGGTCGGTTCGGCCATTGTGATGGAGTCGGGAAAGGTGAAAAACGCTCGAGCAGACCCTGATGAAACACTCAAGGTTCAGGTTGAGTTGAAAAACATGGGCAATCTTGCAACAGAGGATTTGCAGGTTTTCCTGTCTGGTCCGCCAAATCTTGTTTTTTTTGAGAGTGAGGTATTGATGCCGGTCTTGGCTCCTAATGAGACGGGGATGGTGGAACTTGTCTTTGGGCTGCGGGGACCTTGTGGAATTGAAATTCCACTGACTCTCACCGTGGATGATTCTTTGATGGATCCGGTTGAATTCGAGTTGAGTTACGTTTTGGGTGAGGTGATCACCGAGGAACTTGTGAACGAGGGCTTTGATGGCTCGAGTTTATTTCCTGATGGATGGAGCAATTCCTCCACCGGAGGTGGAACAAATTGGGTGGTTTCTCCCTCGGTAAATGTCTCAAGTGCTCCAAACGCAATGTTTTGTCAGGGGGTTGGGGAGGTCGGACAGTCCATTCTGAAGTCGCCAGTGGTGACTCTGGGAAGTGA
The DNA here is from genome assembly GCA_018222765.1 of bacterium. GTDB lineage: Bacteria > Verrucomicrobiota > Verrucomicrobiia > Verrucomicrobiales > Akkermansiaceae > SW10. Next base: position 15,074 of record JAAEZT010000012.1, read on the forward strand.
AGGTGGGAATCTGATGTTTCACCACTCCTATGATATGGAGTTTGCTTGGGATGGCTGTGTTCTCGAGGTTTCCCGTAATGGCGGGGGTTGGTTTGACCTTTTGGATAGCGAGGCAGTAGTAGCCTCCGGTGGATACAATAGCACGATGCGGTCTTCTTCGACTTCAGGGCTGGCGAACCGGGGGGCATGGACCGGGGCGAGTGGCGACTTCGTGGTCACGGAAGTTGAGTTGCCGATGAGTTGGGCCGGAGACGAGGTGCAAATTCGATGGATCATTGCTTCGGATCGTACTGTTGCCTCGGGTGGGTGGTATCTTGACGAGGTGCAATTGATAACCAGCACGTCGTATTGTGAGTTGCATGATCCCGAGCTTGCCATCCATGCTACCGAGGAAATTGTCGAAGAAGGAGCGCAATTAGAGGTGGAGGTTTCTAGTGTGTTGCCTCTGGTTCTCGCCGAGGAAGTGCTCTTGTCGGTGGGTGGAGAAGCGGTTTTGGCTGATCTCGATGGGGATCTCTCCGGAACGATTTTCGCGGGGGGATCAAGGGTGCCGATTTTCTTGTTTGTCGTGGACGATGGGCTTAGCGAAGGCGATGAGGTTTTGACGCTTTCATTAGCAGGCGGCGGCGGGGAGGACTCGGTTACCCTTCAGGATTTGGTGGGATTTGGTTCCTGGGCAGCATCGTATGCAATGCCGGGAGATGCCCCTGAAGTTGATCAGGATGGCGATGGACTGAGTGCGCTTGCGGAATACCTTCTGGATACCGACCCGACGGATCTCTTATCTATCCCTGACTTATCGATTCAGCTGGTGGACGGAATTGTGCTGTTTCCGGTTGGCAACCTTCCGTCGCGAAATGATGCGGCGATCGCGGTTGAAAAATCGACGGACTTGGTGAACTGGACACCGACAAGTTTTACCCAATCCGCCGAGGGACTGGAAGTTCCCTACGACGGCGGCAAATCCTTCCTCCGCATGGTTTTCTCGTTGAACGAATAGAGTTCGGTCTTTTCAAGAGCGTTGTTTTGAGAGAGATATTCATGCATGACGGCAGCTGAACTTGCTCAATCCGCTCAAAATGATGATGAGGTCCCGGCCGGGATTTCCATCGAACAGAAGGCGCTCTGGTTGGCGAAAGCCGGACGTTGGGATGATTCCCATGATCTTTGTCAGGATGTGCCTGATCCGGCGGGAGCTTGGATTCACGCCTACCTCCATCGCGAGGAGGGTGATTTTGGAAATGCTTCCTACTGGTATCACCGTGCCGGGAAGCAAATGCCGGCATCGGACGTAACACTCGCCGAGGAATGGGGCCAGATCGCGGCGACACTTTCATAAACCAAGATGCCGAAATCTGGAAAAAATGTCCGTCGTGCGGCAGTCTCGGCGCTGAGAGCTTGGGCGAAAGGACATGCCTATGCCGATTCTCTGATCGAACGACACGCCGAGCGCAATCATTTGTCGCCGCAGGATCGGGCATTGATGAAAGCCATCCTGCTGGGGGTGCTGCGTAACCGGAGTCTTTTGGATTATTGGATCGGCTTGTTTCGTAAGGGAAAGCTTGATGCGGAAAACCGCGACATTATGCGGGTTGGACTATGTCAGTTATTGATTCTTCGTATTCCCGACCACGCTGCGATTTATGAAACGGTGGAATGTGCCCGCGCTCCGGTGCGGGGTCTGATCAACGCGGTGCTTCGCAAGGCTGCTCACTCGCGGGCGCGTCTTCTGCGGGAGCTTCCCAATGTAGATCTTGCCACGCAGTATTCGCATCCCGGTTGGCTTTTTAAACATTTTCGAAAACTCTACGGGGCAAAGAACACTACCGTCCTGATGGATTGGAACAATTGTCCAGCGGAGACTTATTATCGTCCCAATCTTCTTAACCCTCCGCCTCTCGATACTCCCGAACCGGAGAATGCCGGCGATGCGGTGGCGACAGGTCACTACTATATTACCGATCCATCGACTGCCTATGCTCCCGAATTGCTGGCTCCGAAGCCTGGTGAGGCGATTCTCGATGCCTGTGCCGCGCCGGGCGGGAAGTCGATTCATCTGGCCGGCCTCATGGAAAATCAAGGAGAGTTGGTGTGTTCGGATTCGAATGAAAAACGCCTTCCTCGATTGCGGGAGAATCTTGAGCGTTGTGGCGTGGAAATTGCCGAAGTGGTGCAGCATGATTGGACCAATCCCGCTCCGAAAGAATGGCACGGTCGCTTTGATGGGATTCTCGTCGATGTGCCTTGTTCAAATACCGGGGTGTTACGTCGAAGGGTTGATGTGCGATGGCGACTTCAGCCAGGGGATATCGTCGATCTTGTCGGGATTCAGAATGAGATCTTTGAGCAAGTGCTTCCCTGTTTGAAGCCGGGAGGGCGAATTGTCTACTCAACCTGCTCGATTGATCCCCAAGAGAACCTGGAGTTGATGACAAAGTTCTCCAATGCTCATCCGGAGCTGGAATTGAGCGACCATAAGCAGTTGCTGCCCTTCCGGGACGAATGCGACGGGGCCTTTGCCGCTCTGCTCCTTGACCAGCGGGAAAGTTAAGGTAAGCTAAGCTTCACCAAATTAAATCACATGAAAGCGATTTTCCTCTCTCTTCCGATAGCTCTTCTGCTGTCCTCGTGTTCAGAATTTGTCTCAACAGGAATGAGTGCCTCGACAGGAACGAGTCTTCCAATAGGATATCTCGCAGCCTTCCGCCATGCCGCACCCGTTCGTGAAGGCCTGCCGCATGAGCAGGGCTTTTGGGATGCCGAGGGGATCAACGGTCCAGCGTCAATCCGTATTCATCGATCGGAACAAAAGGCCTATTTCTACAAAGGAACACACATCGTGGGAATGAGCCCGGTGGCTACTGGAAAGACGACTCATACTACTCCGGGCGGGACGTTCAAAATCAGCCAGAAGAGCAAAGATCATAAGTCCTCGCTTTACGGAGTGATTCGAGACAATGCCACAGGGCAAGTCGTGAATGACGACGCGGATACGCGGAAGCACAAGGCGGGCCCGGGGCAGACTTTCGAAAATGCTCCCATGCCCTATTTCATGCGATTCAATGGAGGGATCGGAATGCATGTGGGTCATCTTCCTGGATACGCGGCTTCCCATGGTTGTGTGCGGATGCCCAAGCCGATGGCGATTAAGTTTTTTGAAAACGTTGAAGTTGGAACTCCCGTCATTGTAGAGTAGAAATGCAGGCTTCTCTCGTGTTGATAATTCACGGACCGGACAGGCCTGGTTTGGTGGGTGCCCTCGCTGATGTGATTTCAAGTCATAGCGGAAGTTGGATGGAAAGCCGGATGGCGAATCTCTCAGGGCAATTCGCAGGGATTCTTCGCGTGGAGTGCCCGGCCTCTGCGAAAGACTCATTGGTGGGTGACCTTGAAAAGCTCGCCGAGCAGGAAATCCATGTGCAAGTTGCGGGAGGCTCGGTCAGGGATGAATCAAGCGGAGAGTCCGTCGTGATCACCATCACGGGGCACGATGAGCCCGGGATTGTCAACACAATCGCGTCGGTTCTGGCGGCGGAAAATGTCAACGTCGAGGAGTTGGAAACCTCTCTCGAATCCGCTCCGATGTCCGGGCATTCGATTTTCTGTGCCAAGGGTGAAGTCAGATTGCCCGAAGGTTTGGAAATTACTGAACTGATTAATGCTTTGGAAGAGGTTGGATCGGATCTTACGGTGGATGTGAATTAACGAACCCCCGATTTCGTGCGAATTGATATCTTGACCCTGTTTCCCGAGATCGCTTTGGCTCCTCTCAGTGAGAGCATGATGCAGCGGGCGCAGAATGCTGAAATTGTTGAAATTCACGCACACAACCTTCGCGACTGGGCTACAGATAAACATCGACGCACCGATGACTATCTTTGTGGTGGAGGTCAGGGGATGTTACTCAAGCCCGAGCCAATTTTCGCGGCTATTGAAGAACTTCGCTCGGATGAAGCCCAGGTCATCTTGCTGACGCCGCAGGGGAAGGTTTTCAAGCAGGCGATTGCGCGCGATCTTTCAGAAGCCTCGCACCTCATTTTTATCTGCGGACACTACGAAGGAGTAGATCATCGTGTGATCGAAGAGTTGGTGGATCTGGAACTTTCGATTGGTGATTATATTTTGACGAATGGTGCGATAGCCGCGGCGGTTGTGACGGATGCCATCGTGCGTCTTCTTCCCGGAGCCCTCGGTGATGCACGCTCGCCGGTGGATGAATCATTTTCAGATCCAAATCTTCTCGAAGCTCCGGCCTATACCAAGCCGATTGAATTTCGTGGGTTAAAAGTCCCCGAAATATTCCTGTCCGGCCATCACGCCAAGATCGAAGAATGGAAGAAGGAGCAGGCGGTCAAACGCACGCGCGAAAATCGCCCTGACCTGTTTGAGTGATTAATTCTTGGGGAGAACCCAGATATTTTTGAAAAAGACCGGGTTGCCGTGGTTTTGAAGATAAACCGGGCTGCCTTCATCTTTGAGGGGATGTTTGATCGGAGCAGCCGTGGTGAAGTCCTTGTTTAGCTCGACATCCTCATGAACGATCACGCCATTGAGGCGTACCGTGATGCGGGGCCAGGCGGTACGTTTTCCGGAGGCGTCGAATTTCGCTGATGTGAAATCGACATCGTATGTCTGCCAACTCAGGGGAGGAAGGCACATGTTGAGGCGGGATTGATCCACCGAATAGATTCCTCCGCATTCGTTCATCTTTCCTTCGAGTCCGAATGAATCAAGAATCTGGGTTTCCCAACGTCCACTGAAATAGACCCCGCTATTGCCGCGCCCCTGACCGCGTGCGAATGGACGATAAGGAGTGCGGAATTCGAGATGGAGTTGGTAGTCCTTGAAGGTGGGAATACTGGTGCAGCCAGTGGCCATGAGGAGGCCGTTTTCCATTTTTCCATTTTTCCAATGTTCGACGGTCGAGCCGTCGAAGAGTATTACGGCACTCTTGGGCGCTTTGGCGCCAAGGGTCGAGCTGGCTCGTTCGATACGAGGGAGCGTGAGTGAATTTTTGCCTTCGCGTTGAATGGTGATTTTACCTTTGGCGATTTGGGCGGAGAGTCCTTTTTGGGCGGCAAAGGTTACCGTGCCATCTTTCAGCGCACCACTGAGCTTGACGCGGGATTTCCCGCGCTCCCAACCAAGTCCGGGGAGTCCGTCTTCGAGAATGTAGGCGTCGAACCTCCCATCTCCCAGAGCGACGACTTGCACACCGAGTTGGCCACCCGGTGAGCCTTTGCCATACTCGCCTTGGATCGAGAAATCGGGGTCTTCTTTGGTGGCTTTAGCAGGATCGGTCCAAAATGGTTTTTGGGACTTTTCGGCGTAAGCCAGAGTCAGGGTGAAGGTCAGGGCGGCGAGTGCGAGTTTCATTGTGGTTTGATACGGAATGGAGAGACGAGTTATTTCTTTAAATTGAGCGGTTGCGAAGTGCCGAGGTAAGTGAAGAGGTCCCGCAGTTGTTGCTCGGAGAGATCTGAAAGGAGATCAGCTGGCATGAGTGAGGTGTTAGAGCTCTTTTGAGATGTGATTTGGCTGCGCTCGATTAGATGATTCTTTCCTCCCAGTGGGCGGATAGTGAGCGAGTGCTTGTTTTGATTGGTAAGGAAGCCGCTGAGAGTTTGTTGGTCCTTGGTAGTGATGGTGATGGTTTGGAATCCTTCCCGGATCTCAGCTGCCGGATTCACGATTGCGAGAAGAAGGTCGGAAATGCTGTTACGTTGGTAGGCTGTTAGGTCCGGACCGATCCGACCGCCTTCATTGTAGAGGAAGTGACAAGAGGCACATCGTTCAAGGTAGAGCTTGCGACCAGTCTGAGGGTCTCCCGAGGTGGTTTTGAGAATGTTGGAGATGCGAACGATTTCTTTTTTGAAATTGTCTTCCGATTCGGCAGGCAGAGTCTTTCGAAGTGCTTGAGGAAGGTTTTCTCGAATGAGGGGAGTGAGATGGGAGCTCGCAATGTCACCGTTTTGAATTGCTTCCAACCAAGGTTTTGTCCATTCAGGGCGGCTGGTGAGAAGATTGGCGACGAGGTCCTGCAGACTCTTGGGGAATGCATTGAACCTTTTGACGAGCGTCTTTCCGGTTTGCGGAGCGGAGTAAGAAAAGAGAGCGTTGATCGCTGCGCGCGCAACTTCCTTATCTTTGTGGTTTGTAAGCTTGAGAAAAAGTGACTCGGCCGCAGCAGAGTTGATCACTGGAATGATTTCCAGAAGTTTCGGGGGAGAGGCTTTTGGATTTTTTAAGAGAGCAATTCCCTCTGCGATCGCATTTGAGTCGTCGAGTTTGATTTTGAGAGCGAGAGAGTCGTTTCCTGATTGGATGAGTAAGCGGGCCAGTTCATCTGGGATTATTGAATCTGGGGTGAGAGCCAGTGAGACTGATTTTGTCAAAGATACCTGATGAGCTATTAGGGCCTCTTGAGGTGGAGTCTTTTGGATGGGATGAGCAGTTTTTTTGTAGAGTGAGAGGCAGGCTTGAGCATGTCTTTGCGTGTTTTCCTCAATCAGGCGCCGAGCAAGATAGCATGACAGTTTGTTCGTTGTGGGACCGTTTGGGGTAACTCCGAGAAGTTCGACGGCCTTTTCGGGGTCTTCAATGACACGGGATTCGATAGCCCACCAATACAATTGGAGGGATGGCGAAAGTGAGAGGTCTTGGTCGCCTAAGCGCAAATTACCGAGAATATTCCAGAAGTCCTCACTGGATATGGCTTGCCTCCTTAGTTCGAAGAGAAGTTGCGCTTCATATTCCACAGATGCATCGTCCATGGTGGTGAAAAGTTTCACTATGTCTTCTTTGAACCAAGATCCGCGGTATGAATCAAAGAGAAGGCGAAGAACCCAGGTGCGGACGTGAGGATCCTCATGATGTCGTTGATCCATAAGAATATCCTTGGCTTCTGCTTCGTTCCGATCCAGAGCCCAAAGTGATTCAAGAACATCCTGGGGGTTTTTGCTCTTAAGGAGTGGCCTAATAAGGTCGTTGCGATCCGGACGGCTCCAAAGAATCCGGCGTGCGGTTTCGCGAGTCCAACGATTGGAGTTACGTAGTTTTTCTATGAGTTCCGAAGTGCTCAGTTTGTTGAAGGCGAGGGGCTGAAATTCCTTAGCTCCCTTTTTCCGGACTCGATAGATCCGTCCGTCGGATTTGTTGATCTGCCCTTCATGGTTTTTCATGTGGTTGACTTGCTTGTCCCGCCAGTCAGCAACATAGATCGCACCATCGGGTCCGGTCTCGATGTAGACCGGGCGGAAGAGGGGCGCGTCACCAGAGAGAAGAGGATCAAGATATTCGGATCTGAAATTAAGGTCCACTGAGGTGAGGGTCGAAGCCCCAACTTTATGATGAAGGGTATTGGCCCACAGCAGCGAGCCTTTGAATCGTTTTGGGAGTTGGCCGCCTTCGTAAATGGCGATATTGGTGGAAAGGCGTTTCCAGCCGGGGTGATCAATGGAAGGGAGGTGGCCATAGACGTGAGCGTTTGAGAATTCGCCGTGCTTTCTGAAGGTCTTGGCGTAGTAGGCGCCGGGTAAATAGTAGCTTCCGGGAGTGGATCCGTTGTGTCCGGAGAAAAGACGACCCTTTGAATCAAATTCGCAACTCCAGAGGTTGCCACCACCTTCTGCGAAGACTTCGTAGATTTTTCGAGTCGGATGGTAGCGCCACATGAGCTGGCCGATTCGGTCGATCGACGGCTGATCGCTGCCGGGAAATTTTATTTTGCTGGAAACGGTTGAGCCCTGCGATCCATAAAGCCAGCCGTCGGGGCCCCAGGTCAGTGAGCTGACCAGAGCATGGGTGTCTTCGATGCCAAATCCTTCGAGCAGAACCTCGGGTTTCCCATCCGGCTTGTCGTCGTGGTCTTTGTCCGCGTAATAGAGCAGATAGGGAGGTTGAAGGACATAGACGCCTTCGGGACCGAATTCGAAACTCGTCGCGAGGTTGAGTTGATCGAGGAATGTCGAGTGCTGATCGTAATTCCCGTCACCATCGGTATCTTCATGAATGGTGATTTTATCTTTGCCGGGATAATAATCCGGATGCCCCTGAGGTAAGGGAAGTTTGTTGTAAACAGCGCGCCAGTAGCGGTCGCGGCTTTTCATCTCGGTGCCCGCCGGTTCGGGGTAGCTGCGATATTCGGCGACCCAAAGCCGCCCCCGGCCATCGAATTTTAGGAAGACCGGTTGCTGGACCTGTTCTTCGGTTAAGACAATCTCGCTCTCCAGATCATCTGGCGTTTTTTGTGACCAGACGATGACGGGGAACAGAAGAAGAGCGAAGAGGAGTGAGCGCATTCGTGAACTACGAATAGGTGAGCAGAGCTTTGATGACTTTGCGGTCGGCGACCGTTTTTAGGGCTTGGTCAATATCGTCGATGTCGAAAGTGTGCGTGATGAATTCGGAGGAGCTCAGCTTGTCTTCACGGATCCAATCGCAGAGCGGACCCTGAGCTTCCTTTTCATAAAGGCGGGTGGGCCATTGATGAATAAAAATGTTGTAATTGAAGTCGGCGAGCGAGTTGTTGATCGTGAATTCCTTAAGTCCGGCCATGACGCCGTAGACGCAGAGTGAACCGCCACGGCGAATCATGGGGAGTCCCGAGTTCATGATTTCCGGTTTGCCCACGGCATCGATGACGGCGTCGAGGTTTTTGAGGTCGACGAGTTTCGGGTCGTCGCGATCGAAGACGGCATTGGCGCCGAATTCTTTGGCCTTCGCTTGTTTCTCGGGATGTCGATCAATGATGCCGATCCAGCCGAGGCCGAAGAGGCGACCCAGTTTGACAAAGCTCAAGCCGACCGGGCCGGCGCCGTAGATGAGAATGTCGTCTCCGGGATTGAGGTGAAAGTCGCGAAAGGCTCCGAGGACTTCACGCCAGGTGCAGAGGAGGACGGCTTCCTTGGGAGAAATGTCGTCGTCGAGCGGAGTTTGGATTTCGTAGCATTCGAACCAGCCGTGTTCTTCATCGGCCACCCCGTCGGCGACCATCGCTTCGTGGTCGTTAGCCAGGACGTATTCGCAAAAGCCACCCCAGCCGGATTGCATGCCCTCGACTCCGAGATCGAAGTGGAGTCCGCTAACGGCACGACCGTCTATTTTGAAATTCTTCACCTTGTCACCGACTTCGACAACAGTGCCGACGCTTTCGTGTCCGAGAGCGAAGGGAAAGGCTCTCTCCATGCCCGGAAAGCGGCCATGAACGAGTTCGCTATCGGTGCTGTTGCAAACGCAGGCGAATTCGGTTTTGACGAGAGCTTGGTAAGGGCCGGGTTTTGGCATCGGGGTGTCGATGATCTCGACCACTCCCGGGGCGGTAACGGAAACAGTCTTCATTTGCCTGTGTGTTTGAGGATGAAGTCCACGATGGGTTTTGGATCCTTGAGGCTGTGCGGATGGTGTCCGACGCCGGGTTTGTGGATGACTTTGATCGGGCCTTTGAGTTCGAGGTATCGCTTTTCGATGACGGCGGTGTTTTCCGAAACCGGAACGACCTTGTCATCGTCGCCGACGACGTGGAGGAGCGGAATCCCGGCCTTGGCGAGGGGAGCAAGCTTATCGACTGGATTGCCTTTGTAGCTTTTCGCTTCTTCGGGGGTAAGCTTGTAGGCGGTGGTAATAGCCTTGTTGATTTTTGGCCAACTTTTGAAATCGCAGACTGGGGCATCGGCGTAGATACAGGAAACTTTTTCGGGATTCTTTGCCGCCCAGTTGAAGATGATCAAGCCTCCGCGTGACATGCCTTCGAGAGCGACCTTTTTTGAGAGTTGGTGTTCCTTGGTGACGTGGTTGTAAAAGCGATCCCAGCGTGCGACTGCAGAGGGTGCGCCGTAGAGTCCCCCTACGTTACAATAGGCGACGTGAAATCCTTTTTTGAGGAGTGCGATGTCTGTCTGTGGTTCGTGACCCCAAAAGCGAGCCCGCCAAATCCAAGGGTTTCCCTTGGCGGCCTTTTTGGGAGAAACGATTTTACAGCTCAGGTCATCAATATTGAAATCAGTCTGCTCGAAGCCGTGGAATTTGGATTTCTTGCCAGCCCATTGATGAGCAAAGGCGACTTGGAGTGAAGTGAAGATGAGTAATAGGAAAAGCTTTATGAGCGACGAATTCATAGCGGAGCCTTACGCTAGGAAGGTCGGATCTTCTTTCCAGAATAAACCGTCGGAATTCTTTGAGCAAACTAAGAACAACCGTGTTTTAGAGGGTGGGGGCCCGGTGAATTCATGACAAATTCTCCCCTGTAAGCGATGATCCTGGTTTTCAACACTGTTAATACCGATTCCCCCGAATAAGCGCCGCCCACTCGTTCAGTGGCTTTTTTGACGGGCGGTGGGGGAGAGTCAGCCAGTTGAATTGGTGTGCTTTGCTAATTTCAAACTGTTTTTTTGATGGCTTTCTCCGATTGAACTCAAACAACCAATGGTCCTTCTATTTAGATTGCGCTCGACAATTTTCTGCAAGCTTGTCGACATTTGATCTCTGCGAATAGAAGGAGAAACATGGTCTTCGTGGTCCGCGATCTCCGCTGTCTTTTCTTACCTCCCATCGCCTGTTAAAAAGGTTGGGACTGAGTTGCACAGGGTTTGTGAAAATCGCCTGATTGAGGGGGCCAAAATTTTGCAATTTCGGCTACTTTAAGCGATGATCCCTTCGACGACTTTGGCCGGGTTTACGCCGGTGAGTTTTTGGTCCAGTCCCATGAAGGGGAAGGTGAGTTTGTCGTGGTCGATGCCGAGTTGGTGCAGAATAGTGGCGTTAAAGTCGCGGACCCGGACTTCGTCTTCGACGACATTGTAGCAATAATCGTCGGTTTTTCCGTAGGTCATGCCACCTTTGATGCCACCGCCGGCCATCCAGGTAGAGAAGCATTTCGGGTGGTGGTCGCGGCCGTATTGGTCGCGTTCCAGCTTACCTTGGCCGTAAGTTGTGCGTCCGAATTCTCCGGCGAAGACGACGAGGGTTTCATCAAGCATCCCACGTTGTTTGAGGTCTTTGATGAGACCGGCGCAGGCCTGATCGACATCGTAGGCCTGTCCACGGATTTTCTTGGGAAGAGTGGAGTGGTGATCCCAACCCCGATGGAATAGCTGGATAAAGCGGACGCCTCGTTCCGCCATGCGCCGTGCGAGGAGACAGTTGCGGGCGAAGGATCCGGACTTCTTCATTTCGGGTCCGTAAAGTTTTTCGTTTTGGGCTTCGTTTTCGCCGGAGAGGTCGGTGAGTTCGGGGACGCTGGCTTGCATCCGGAAAGCCATCTCCTGCTGTGCGATGGTTGTTTGAATTTCCGGGTCGCCGACTCTGGCCATATGCTCTTCGTTGAGCCTGGTAACGAGGTCGAGCATCTTGTGCCGGGATTCCCGGTTGACTCCTTTGGGATTGGAGAGGAAGAGGACGGGGTCGCCGGAAGGTTGGAAGGGAACGCCCTGATGTTTTGAGGGGAGGAATCCCGACCCCCAGAGCCGGGAATAGAGGCCCTGGACATTGCCCATGCCGCCTGTCCAGAAGGCGGAGTTCAGGACGATGAAGTCGGGGAGGTTTTCGTTGAGGCGTCCGAGCCCATAGGAAAGCCAGGCGCCCATGGACGCTTTGCCGGGAATTTCGCTGCCGGTGCAGAAGAGCGTTTTTCCAGGATCGTGATTGATTGCGGTAGTGGAAGTGGAATTGATCAGGGCGAGGTCATCGGAGACTGAACCGAGGTTCGGGAGGAGTTCGGAAAGCCACATGCCATTGGAACCATGTTGTTTGAATTTGAACATGGAGGGCGCGACGAGTTTGGCCTTGCCTCGGGTCATCGCGGTGACGCGTTGGCCTTTGTGAATGGATTCAGGGATAGCTTCCTTAAAACGTTTGTGGAGCTCGGGTTTGTAGTCGAAGAGATCAAGTTGGGACGGTGCGCCGCCCATAAAAAGGAAGATGACGCGCTTGGCGGGGGACTTTGGGAGACGGAATCCGTATGTGCCGGTTTCCTCTTGCGCAGCGAGGTTGCCGAGGACTGCTGCACCAAGGCCCATGCCCGTGGTGTTGAGGAATTGGCGGCGTGTCTGTGGAGCGAACATAGCGAGCAAAAGAAGAAGTTTGGACCGCGATTGAACTATTCTTTGGATTTCTTTTACTCGTTTTCCTTATTGTTGCGCGTCCCGGACCTTGAGCATGGTGTCGAGGATGGTGTTCCAGGTTTGTTGTTCCTCTAACAACTCATTGGAGAACATGCATCCGTCCCAGCAGATGTGTTCGATTTTGCGGTCCGCATGGTCTTTAAGCCATTCGGAGGAACAGCTGACGATGTCGAGTTTTCCGTTCGGGTCGTCGGCGGGGCAGTGGCGGCCGGTTTTGTCGTGTGCGCCGGTGCCGTGGACGGTGCCGTCGTTTTGGGCGACGTGGAAGTCGATGGTCCAGGGGCGAAGCTTGTCGACCATGGGGCGATAGGCAGCCCAGAATTCTTCGTCGGTGTGGTCCTCTTTGACCAGGGCATGCTCGGGAGCATTGTAGCCGAGAAGATAGAGGTAAGTGTGGGCGAGGTCGGATTGAAAACCGACGGTCTCGGGCAGGCCGATAGCTTCCAGGAGATCGAGAGTGTCCTTCCAGGAATGGATTCCGCCCCAGCAGATTTCTCCCTCCATGGCGAGGCGTTCTCCGTTGTCGGCGGCGATGGCGGCGGCTCGTTTGATGGTGTCTGCGGCAAGTGCGGTGTTACCAGCCGGGTCCTTGGCCCAGTCTTCCACGCCACCGGCGGTGTCGATGCGGATCGCTCCGTAATCACGCACGCCGTGACTTTTGAAGATGTTGGCGACCCGGCATGCCTTGTCGACAGCGAGGACGAAATTGTCCCGGTCGTCCTGCGATCCGAAGGCGGGACCTCCGACGGTGCCTTCCCAAACGGGAGCGACAAGGGTGCCCACTTTGAGGTTCTTGGAGGCGATGAGATCGGCGATTTTTTTAAGATCGTCTTCTGAGGCATCGGGGTCGGTATGGGGATGGAAGAGGAAGTAATCGATGCCGTCGTATTTCTGTCCGTTGACCTCGGAATTGGTGGTGAGTTCGAGCATGCGCTCGAGAGAGATTGGAGGATGGTCGGTACCTTCTTCTTTCCCGACAAGACCGGGCCACATTGCGTTATGAACTTTAAGAGCACTCATGATGTTTGGTAAATTATCGGGATGATTTGCGGGAGCAAGGATATTGCGGATTTAGAGCGAAGGTGAACTGCGTAATTGGTTAACCCGCCGAATGGCAATGAGGATGCCGGCGAGGAGGAAGGGTTTCGGTGCTCAATGCGATGATGACAATCCAAGCTCACACTTTTCGCCGTCTGAGCCACTTGGCTAAATAACTGGTAGAATGTGTTTGCGAATCCGGGGCAATTTTGGGGATAGCCCCTCACTCGAGTCGAAAGGGAATGGACTGCTTGTAGGTGTAGGGGACGGCGTGGCCGAGGCCGCTGCGGGCAGGGGTGAAGCGCCATGTGCGGACGGCCGAAATGGCGGCTTGGTCCAGCGCGGCGTGTCCACTGGATTTGGTGACCCGGGCCGAGGTGACTCTTCCGGAGGTGCCGACGACGAAGGTGATAATGGTGGTTCCCTGATGGCCGGCCCGGCGGGAGGAGGAGGGGTATTTGGGCGATTTTCGGCTGACGGAGCCAGGTTTGACAGCGACGCGTTTGGCTTCGGCGGCGCGCTTGGCCGCTGCGGCTTTTGCCGCGCGGTCTTTGCGCATTTTTTCGGCAACGCGTTTTTTGGCGAGTTCGCGCTGGCGGTCTTTTTCTTTTTGCACGGCCGCAGCGCGGGCCTTTTCCTCGGCTTGCTTTTTGAGGAGGGCTGCCTGGCGGTCTTTCTCTTCGGCTTGTTTTTTGAGAAGGTTAGGATCGGTGGCAGGTGGTTTGACGAGCTCAGGTCCCGGCGGCGGGGTGGGCTCTGGTTTGGGAGGAGTGGGTTCCGGTTGAGGAGGAGTGGGTTCGGGTAGAGGAGGAGTGGGAACAGGAGCAGGCTTTGGTGGTTTTGAGGCCTCTTCTATCCTTTTTTCTGGAGCGAGGAGGATACTTAGGTCGAGGAGGACAGCTTCGTCTTCAATCGATGATTCAGGTTCCCGCTCGAGAACGATCCAAGCTACAGCGACGGCATGGAGAAGGATGGTGATAAAGATCACACAAATCCAGGTAAGGGGATGACTACTTCGAGGGGGCATCTTTTTTGTGATAACCGAGATCGATAATCCCGCATTCGCGGGCGGTTTCGATCACCGTGATGAAGGTTCCAAGGTGGGAGGTGCTGTCACCCTTGATTTCGAGTGAAGTGATGTCGGTGTGATAAATGAGATCACGGAGACCGTCGGAAAGGGCGTTGAGTTGGATGGGATTTCCTTCTAGGAGGAGCTTGTTGTCGGCGAGGATGACGAGGGTCAGGGATTCCAGTTCTTCACTGACGGGAGCGGCGGCAACGGGGCCAGTGGGGAGATCGACGCGGCGGTCGGGTTTGATGAACTGACTGCTCACCATTAGAAAGATGAGGAGCTGGAAGACCACGTCAATGAGCGGGGTCATATCGATCCCGGCATTTATGCGGCGCTTGCGGGTGATCAACATGGACTACTCGTTGCTCTTGGGAGTGGAGAAATACCACTCGCGGAGGTGCGAAGTGACTTCGTTGAGATCGTGGACCAGTTTATCGACACGGGCTTCGAAGATCTTGGCCATGGCCATGGCGGGGATGGCAACGAGGAGTCCGGCGACGGTGGTGAGGAGTCCGGTCCAGATGCCGTCGGCAAAATCGGCCGGAGTGACCGTTTCACCAAGTTTGGCGATTTTGGAAAAGGCAATCACCATACCCCAGACGGTGCCAAGGAGTCCGATAAGAGGTGAGATGGCCGCGATGAGGGCCAGAATACGAAGGCCGCGCTCGTGGCTATTGATGAGCTGGGAGGCGTGGCGCTCGGTAATATTGAGACAATGCTCCTCGCCGCCTTGGGCTGAGGATTGGAAGGCGCCTCCGAGCGAGAGCAGGGGATTGGTGTTACCCTCTGGAATATGGCTTTGCTGGAGTCTGGAGAGGGCTTTTCCAGTGCGATATCGTCGTATGGCATAGAAAACGAGCCGCTCGAGGATAATCGCCACGGAGATGAGAGAGAGGATCAGGAGGGGCCACATGAAGCCGCCGCCTTTGAGAAAGAGATCTTTTACTGAAAAGTCCATGAAGGTGAGGGAATGTTGGCGTTCTGTGCGCTGGATCGAAAGCCAGAAATCCCAATTTACGAATTGTTCGTCAATCTCTGTAATTTTTGGTTGAATTGAAGGGGTTGCCAGCTAATCTTTCCACTTGGATTCGACATTTCCTAGCGATGCGTCCTTTTCTCAATATCAACCCACCAATTACATGAAATCGAATTTTCGGATCAAACAGTTAGCTGTAGCCGTCGTCGCGCCGCTCCTCTTTACCTCTGGAAGCCAAGCTGTCCTTCTGATCGCAGGTGTCACCGACGGTGATCTCACGGGAGGTACTCCCAAGTCAATTATCCTACAAGCTGCTGCTCCGGTTGCCGATCTTACCCTCTGGGGTGTCGGTTCGGCGAACAATGGTGGTGGAACGGACGGGGAAGAGTTTACTCTGCCGGCTGGCTCGCTTGCCGCAGGCGATGTGATCGTAATTGCGGGAACTACGGCTTCGTTTAATTTCTTTAATGATAATTTCGTGCAGAATTTCACACTTCTTCAGAATAGCTCGGCTAGCATAAATGGCGATGACGCTGTCGAACTGTTTAACAACGGTTCAGTTTTCGATGTTTACGGAGATCCTGGCACCTTAGGGGATGGGGAGACTTGGGACTATACAGATGGATTTGCGACTCGTATCGGAACTGGGGTGGGCGCTTTTGATCAAGCAAACTATGCGAGTAACGCTTTCGCATTTGATAATAAGACCGAGCAGCAGCACATCGATGTCTTTGTCGCTTCTGGATTTACTGCAATTCCTGAGCCGGGGTCTGCTCTTCTCCTCGGATTGGCCGGAATTGGATTTCTGAGACGTCGACGATAAAGCACTTGTTTTCAACCATTTCAAAAGGGCCGCTTCGTTTAGGAGCGGCTTTTTTGTGTCAGGAAATACAAGGCGGTTTCTTGGTTGGAAAATTTATTTTGGAATTCCTCCACTTTTCTCTTGATAATGAGACTCTATCTCAATAAGGTCCCCTCCGACATGAATACAAAGTCAGCATTAATTGCATCCATTACCGTATTATCCACCGCTCCAGTTTTCGGAGAAGACATTGACCAAGCTTATCTCAGTGGGAGTGATAGCGGAGTCCAAGGAGGGTGGTGGGAAAAGACCTCGATAGGTGGCTATGGGGAGCTTCACCTGAACCAAGGAGATAAAGAGCAGATCGATTACCACCGCTGGGTTCTCTTTTTCAATCATAAATTTACTGATCGGATCAAGTTGTTCTCCGAGTTTGAATTGGAGCACTCTCTCGCAGGAGATGGGAAACCCGGGGAGGTTGAATTGGAGCAGGCCTATGTTGAGTTTGCGCTTGAAAATGGCTGGTCGGTCAAAGCTGGTCAGTACTTGATTCCGGTGGGAACTTTGAATGAGACTCATGAGCCCGATACTTTTTTCGGAGTTGAGCGTAACAATGTAGAAAAGAACATTATTCCCACGACTTGGTGGGAAGGTGGAGCGGCCGTGACCAAAGTTAATGACAGTGGTTTAAGTTTCGACTTTGCGGTGCATTCTGCTTTGGCTGTGCCGACAACAGGGTCAAAGGCCTTTAATATTCGCAGTGGTCGCCAGAAGGTGGCTGAGGCTGATGCCTCTGATTATGCTGCGACGGCCCGTGTGCGTTATTCGGGAATTGAGGGGCTTGATCTGTCTGCCTTTGCAAATTACCAGAATGACATCGCTCGTGATAACGTAGAAGACAACTCGGCTCTCTTGCTTGGGGCAACAGTGAGTTATCGCAACGGTGGATTTGGCTTGAAGGGCTTGGTTGCTAGTTGGGATATCGAAGGAGCATCATTCGAAGCAAATGACGCTGACAGTCAATGGGGTTACTTTGTTGAGCCTTCCTATACTTGGAGTTTTGGCGGAGAGCAGAGGGTGGGTGTCTTCGCTCGCTATAGCTATTACGACTATGCCAAAGGAGTCGCAAACGCCTCAGGTGGAGAATACGATGAGTATTCTGTTGGGTTGAATTATTGGCCCACTGACAACGTAGTTCTTAAGGCCGACTTCTCTCAGTCTGAGAAGAAAGGTGGAGATAACAATGAAACCTATAACTTTGGAGTTGGCTACAGCTTCTAAAAAACTCTGTTTCTTTTTCATGACGGCGTTCCTCCTGTGCGGGGGGAGCGCCTTCTCTGCTACCCGGGTGTATCAGAAGCCGTCGGATTTTGTGAAGTCGGCGCTCGGATCCTTGCCACCGACGCAGGCGCTCAAGTTAACGCCGGCACAGCAGAATACGGTGAGCCGGTTACTCGGGAAGCGGTATAAGACGACGACCATTCGCTATTGGACCCGCAACGGGAAGACGGCATTCATCTTGGAAGAGATCGGGAAGGTGGAATACATCACCACTGGGATCTCGGTTAAAGATGGTCGCATTGAAGGGATGAGAGTGTTGGTTTATCGAGAGACACACGGTATGGAAGTGGCGCGGACTGCGTTTACGAAGCAATTCAATGGAGTGTCGGTTAAGTCTGACAGCCAGTTGAGCCGTAATCCTCGTAATATCGCTGGAGCGACTCTTTCGGTACGGGCATTGACCAAGTTGGCCCGCTTGGCATTGTATCTCGAAACCCTAAAATGAGTTCGGAACCAAAAAAGCGCCGCCGTATTGCCCGTCATTGGCATCGTTGGTTGGGGCTTTTTGCCGCCGTGCCTCTCTTGTGGTTGTCAGTGACGGGATTGCTTTTGAATCACATCGTTGATCTCGGACTGAATGATAAGCGGGTCTCTGCCAAATGGATTTTGAAGAGGTATCATCAGCTTCCTGAAGGGAAGCCGGTGGCCTTCAAGGCGAATGAGCGCCTGGTCGCGGAGTGGGATGGAGCGCTTTATCTCGATGGGAAGTTCCTCGAGGGATTCGAGGGTGAATTGGTTGGCGCGGTGGGGGTGAAGGACAAACTCGTGATCGCAACCAAGGAGTCGGTGGGTGTTTTCGATGGGAGTGACGCCATGGAGATCGAGCTCGATGAGCTGTCTCTTCCAGTCTTGCCTTTGCAAGGAGTGGCCGTTGCGGAGAATGTCTTGCTGGTAAAGACGGACAGCGGATGGTCGTCGTTTTCAGATGATTTTCTTTTGTTTGAAGAATGGAATGAATCAGCTGAAGCGGTGACGTTTAATTTACTGAATGATGAGGAGTTGAATGATTTAAAGTCAGCGATTACCTCGAGCCGTTCCATGCCTTTGGACCGGGTCATTGGTGATGCGCATTCCGGAAAGCTCTTCGGATGGCCAGGTTGGTTGATCACGGATCTCACTGCGCTTGGCGCGATTATCTTGACGATATTCGGGCTGCGATTGTTTCCAAAGCGCAAGTCATGAAGAGGCGACTTTTTCTTGGGCTGGCCGGGGGCGCACTTTGTTCATGTGGTGAGAAATCCAGTGAGTATTCCTGGAAAGGCATTGTTTTTGGAATCCCGGTGGGAATTAGTTTTAGGAATGTCACCGAGAAGACTGCAGAGGACTTGGGACAGCAGTCCTTGGAGCTAGCGCAAAAGTATGAGGCATGTTTTTCCTTATGGGATGAAAACTCAGAGTTGAGTCTGTTAAATCGTGAAGGAGTATTGCCTTCTCCGTCCGAGGGCTTGTTGGACTGTCTGAAAATAGCGAAGGACTTTCATGCTAAAAGCAATGGATTGTTTGATCCTACGATTCATTCCTATCTGGAATGGAGCAAAGGCGAGTATGTCGCCGGGAGGATTCCTGATGATTTGGAGGCAGAACGTCGACGCAAGTTGGTTGATTTCTCACGAGTTGAGATCTCAGAAGACCACATCAAGTTGCAGTCGGAAATGTCGTTGAGTTTGAATGCTTTAGTCCAAGGTTATGTCACCGACCGGGTTTGTGAGTTTTTGGAAGAGCATGTTCTGTCTGCCCTGGTGAATTTTGGGGAGTATCGCGTGGTGGGGAGTCATCCCTTTGATGTCGAGGTCGAGGGGCAGACAATACCCGTCCGCCATGCCTTGGCTGTCTCGAGCGGAGGTGGACAGCGCCTCAGTGCGACCGCTTCTGCGAATCATTTGATCAATCCTCAGAACGGAGTTAGTCCCGACGCCAAGCGGGTGATTGCGATCGAAACGAGGAAAGCTGTCAATGCAGATGCGATTGCTACTATCGTCGCTCTGGGTGGGAAGGTGCCCGAAGGGTTTGGGGCTGTGACGACTTGGGAATTCTAGTCGCCAGGGTTCAGCGAACCCCACCAAGTTTTGTTGGGTTGGTAGTCAGGCTTGAGGAAGTTGGCGTGTTGTTGTTCCAGACGGGCCTTTGAGTCGGTGGCGGCCTTCTGAAGTTGTAGTTTCTTTTTGGCTGAATCGAAACGTGAATCTGGAAGAGGGATCTTGGCTCCAACTTCTTTCAGGTGAGCGGAAAGCTCTGCGCCGAGCCGGGTAACAATTTCGGGGTTTCTCTGGGCGAGATCTTTGGTTTCGCCAATGTCGTCCTTGAGGTTATAGAGTTCCTCGTGTCCGTCTTCGTAGTAGCGGATAAGTTTAAAATTGCCTTTGCGAATGATGCTCGATGGTTCGCCACCTTGGTTTCCGTAGTGCGGATAGTGCCAGAAAAGCGAGCGTTCGGACTTTTTTCCCTGGAGGGCTTTGACGAGTGATTGGCCGTCGATGTGGTTTTCAGGACGAAGCTTCAGTCCGGCGAGTTCAAGAAGAGTAGGGAAAAAGTCGGTGCCGGTGGCGAATTGATCGGAGCTTGAGCCCGGTTTGGCGACGCCGGGAGCCTTGATGTAAAACGGCTGGCGAATACCGCCTTCCCATTGACGTCCTTTTCCGCCGCGGAGAGGGAGGCAAGCGGTGGCGAAGGCGTCGCCGGAAGAGACACCGCCATTGTCGGAAGTGAAGATGACAATCGTGTTGTCATCGATGCCGAGATCATTGAGGGCCTTGGTGACGATGCCGACGGCGTCATCCATGGATTCCATCATTCCGCCATAAATCGGACAGTCCTGCACCTGGCGGACTGATTTGGTTCGATCGAATTTAAAGCGCTCCTTGGTCAGTCCGGCCGCAGTCGCTTTTTTACGGTATTTTTCCCAAAGGTCGGGAGTGGTTTGAATTGGGCCGTGCACGGAGTAGAAGGAAAGGAAAGCGAAGAAGGGCTTTTTGTCGTCCTTTTTGATGAACTTTACGGTTTCGTTAGCAAGACGGATTGGGAGAGATTCGCCCTTGGGGCCGTCTTCGAGGTCAGGGTTTTTGTAGGGAGAGAAAAAGCCCCCGGGAGGAGAGCCGCGATGATGGCCGCCTTTGTTGATCTCGAATCCATGATGCTCGGGCTTCGAGGTATTTCCTCCGAGATGCCACTTGCCGGCGAAGAAGGTGCGGTAGCCGCCCTCCTTGAGGGCCTCGGCCATGGTGGTGGCGTCAGCAGGAAGGTTGTGAGCGTATTCAGGCGGGAGCACGCGGTCGTTGCGCTTCCACTTCGTGCCGGTGGCTGCCCCAATCCAATCGGTGATGCCAATGCGGGCCGGGTATTGCCCGCTCATGATGGAAGCGCGGGAGGGAGAGCAAACCTGGCAGGTCGAGTAGCCATTGGTGAAGCGCATCCCCGACTTGGCAAGAGCATCGATGTGGGGAGTCTCGTAAAAGGTGGAGCCCTCGATGGAGAGGTCTTTGATGCCAAGATCATCGGCGAGAATGAAAATGATGTTGGGCTTTCCCAGCGCGATGAAGGGAATGAGGAAGAGGAGCGAGAGGGGCTTCATTTGATTGGAGTAGGAAAACGTAAAATAGAGACAAAGACAATTCACTTTGGAGTTTCCGCATTCTGTGCTTTCAGCCAGACTGCTGGGGATGCGACCGACTTGTGACTATCTGGGCTCCGATTCTCTGTTTGGCCCTGCGGTGGTTGATTGGCTTTGGGCGGGGAAGGATGCTCTGCCGGGGATGTTGGTGGTGGTGCCAACTTCGCAGAGTGGTCGGCTTTTGAGGGAGGGGCTCGCTGAAAAGGGCGGGGCCTTGGCTCCACGGGTGGTGACATCAGGATATTTCCTGCATACGGGGGAGGGTGCTCCGGAAGCGGTTGAGGTGTTGGCTTGGGTGGAGGTTCTGGAGGGGATTGAGGACTGGACCCGTTATGAGGCGGCGTTTCCACAGCAGCCAGGCGTTGGAGAAGAGGCTTCGTGGTCCCTGCCCTTGGCGAAGTCTTTGTTTGGAGTGCGTGCAGGATTGGTTGAAGGAGGGATGATGATTGCCGGGGCTGCGGAGCGGATGAGGGAATCGATTGAGGCCGATCGTTGGCAGGTTTTGGCTGATTTGGAGAGAAAGGTGGAAAGCTTACTAGAAAGCTGGGGCTTTGAGAGTCGGAGTGCCTTGGTCTCGCAAAATAAGATCGATTGGCCGTCGGGAATAACCGAGGTCGTTTTGGCTGGAATGGTGGATGTGTCACCGGCAGTAGTGAGGGTGTTGAAATCGAGCCCGGTTCCAGTGAGAGTGCTTGTTGGAAGTGACGAAGGTTTGGATGACTGGGGACGGCCTGATCAGGAGCATTGGAGGGACCGTGACATTTCGTGGCCGAAGAGTGGTTCGGTGACTCTCTCGGGTGATCCCATTCAACAGGCCGAGTGCGCCTTAGAGAAAGTGGCGAGAGGTGGACGGGCATCGGATCAGGTGACTTTGGGGTCGGTGGATGAGGAAGTGGCGGCCGAGTTGGTTCGGACTTTTGGTCGGGCGGGGTGGACGATTCATAATCCTGGTGAGACTGCGAACCATTCCCTCGTGGCCTGGTTGAGTGCTTGGCGGGCCTACTTGCGTCGGCCGGAAGCGGCTGAAGTGATGGATTTGCTTTCGTTTAAAGAAACCGGCGTGCTGGTGAAGCATCGTCGTGTGGCTCGGTCCCGGGCTTTGTCCTCGCTGCGGAATGATTATCTGGTGCGACGGTCTGACGATGTGACTCGGGTGGTTGAATTACTGGAGCGTGAGGTCAAAGCGGCTGATGGAGAGGGTCGGGCGAAATATCTCAAAGGCTCGCTGGAGGACGCGGAGCTCACGGTGGAGACGTATGCTCACTTGGCGAAGTCGCGCGATCGTTTTTTGAGTGGAAGTTTCCACGAGGGGATGCGGTCGCTTCTTGCGATTGTTGATCCGGAAAATGAGAGCGGATCGCTGGAGTGGTTGCATGAGACTGAACCAGTGGCCGGGGAGACGAAACGTCCGGCGAGTTTTTGGTTGGAATTGTTGCAGAGTGGGCTGCAACCAGTAGTGGATTATGCCCCGGAGGAGCGGGCGCTCGATGTGCAGGGGTGGTTGGAGTTGTCTTTCGAGAAAGGCAATCATCTCGTGATTTGTGGGATGAACGAGGGCTTGGTGCCTGGGCGTCCGGGCAATGACTCGTGGTTGCCGGAGGGCACGCGAAGAGTGTTGGGTTTATCGAGTTGCGAGTCGCGACGGGCGCGCGATGCCTATTTGTTGGCGGGAATGATCGCGAGTCGGGAAGCGAATGGACGGGTGGATCTGTTACTTGGAAAGTCGACCGGCGGTGGTGATGTGCTACAGCCGTCGAGTTTGCTTTTGGCGAGCAAAGGTGAAGAGTTGGCCGGGAGGGTGAGTGAGCTCTTTAAGGAGGTGCCGCCTCCGGAAGATGGCTTGTCGTGGAGCCCTGAACCGGCCTGGGATTGGCAGGTAAAGAAATTGCCGCCACCCGAGAAGCTGAGTGTGACCGCGTTCAGCGATTACTTGGCCTGTCCGTTTCGTTTTTATCTCAAGCATGTCGTGAAGATAAAGGAATCCGAACCCGAGCGGATCGAGTGGAATGCGCGGGATTTTGGAACCTTAGTGCATGTAGTGTTAGAGGATTTTGGGCGTGATCCAGAAGCGCGGAACTTGTCCTCGGAAAAAGAAATTACAGATTGGATTCATCAAGACCTGGAGCGGGTTCTGCAGGAACGGACCGGGCGCGAATTACCAGCGGCGATTCGCATTCAAAAGGAGGTCATGAAGAAACGGCTTTCGTGGTTTGCCGAGTGTCAGGCGGCGCAGTACGCCGAGGGCTGGCGGATCACGGAGGTGGAAAAGAATTTCCAGCTGAAGATTGGTGGGATTGAAGTTCGAGGCCAGATTGACCGGATTGAAGAGAACGAGGAGACAGGAGCGAAACGGGTGCTGGATTATAAGACCAAGAGTAAGGATCACGGAGTGGTCAAAGCTCATGCAGTTCAGATCAAGAGTAATACCAATTGGCCGGAGCACCTGAAGGAGGTGGAGGCTGTGAAAGCGATGCTGCCATTGGGGTATCAAGGAAGGGAAGCGGAGGCGCGATGGACGAATTTGCAGGTTCCTCTCTATGCGCTTGCGATGGGTGAGCTCGATTCAGTGGGCTATTTTGGTTTGGGAGCCACGCGCTCAAACGCGGGTGTTTATCTGTGGCCGGATTTTGGTTCGGCTGATGTGGAAGCGGCTCGGGAATGCGCTGAATGGATTGTTGGGCAGGTGGAAGCCGGAGTGTTTTGGCCGCCTGCAGAGAAAGTGAAGTATGACGATTACGAGAAGTTACGTTTCGGAAAGTCACTCGAGAATGTCATCAAACCCACATTTACAGTATGAAGTTAAGCGAGCATCTTCTGGACAAGAATCTCATGATTCTCGCTTCGGCGGGATCGGGGAAGACCTATCAGTTGGGGAACCGGATCATTGGGATGATCGGGGCGAAGGAGGTCGATCCCGAGCGCATGGTGGCCTTGACTTTTACTCGCAAGGCGGCGGGTGAGTTTGCGGATTCAGTGCTGACAAAGTTGGCGGCGGGGACGTTAGATGAAGACGAAGCTCGCGAGATTCAAGAAGCGGTGGATGGCGAGTTTGATGTTGTCGAAGTTCTCGAAAGTGTCGTGCGGGTTTTACCAAGGTTTCAGCTGGGAACGATTGATTCTTTCTTTTCGCAAATCGTGAGAGGGTTTCAGTATGAACTGGGTCTGAGCGGGGGGACCTTTGAATTGATCGAAGGTCGAAAGCAGGATCTCGTGATGGGTGAGCTGATTCACGGGGTGCTGAGCGAAGTGCTGGAGACGGAGGAGGGCGATGAATTTGTGCAGGCTTTTCGTCGGGCCACGATGGGTAAAGAGGAGCTGCGGGTCATCAAGGATCTCGAGCAGTTTTTGAAATCCTGGCATGGGCTTTGGAAGGTGGGATTGAGCATCGAACATTTTCGCGGAAATGGTCGTTTTGATCATTTGCCTGAGGTTGAGGAGTGGGAAAAGCAGAAGTTGGGACTGGTGCAGGAGTTGAGTGACGAGTTTGAGGGGTTTGATGGCTGGACACATGGCAGCCAAGAGAAAGGGATGATTAAGTTGATCGAGGATTTCAAGAGTCATACGACAGGAAGCGGAGTCCTTACGGCGGCAGGAAAATTGTTTGAAACCTTGATCGAAGCGGTAGCGGCAGGTGATGTTCATGAAATTGAATATTACCGAAAACCACTCAAGTTTTCTGAAAATCAATCCAAGTTGTTGAAGCAGCTTGTTCTGCTGGCGGCTTCTTGTGAGTTAGTCTCGGCGATTGAGCGGAGTGAAGGCGTGGGGTTTTTGGTGAAACGAATCGATGAGGAATGTGAGCGTCAAATGCGGAGCCGTGGGATGCTTGGTTTTGATGATGTGAAGAATCTTCTCGGGCGATGGAAGAACAATGAGGAATCGCGACTTCAGCGGGAGCAAATTGATTTTCGTCTGGATGGGTGCTATGACCATTGGTTCCTCGATGAATTTCAGGACACCAGTCCGACCGAGTGGGATGGTCTTGAGCCTCTGATTACCGAGGCGGCCAGTGATGGTGAAGGGAGTCTCTTTGTTGTGGGGGACAAGAAGCAGGCGATTTATGGATGGCGTGGAGGCGACGTGCGTCTCTTTGATCAAGTGAAGGATCATTTTAGCAGTGGGATGACGGCAGTACCCATGGATAAGTCGTATCGCTCCTCGCCGGAGGTGTTGGCTTTGGTTAATGAAGTTTGTGGGAATCTTGATCTGATCGGGAGGCTCTTTGGGGAGAAGGTGGCGGCGCGTTGGGATTGGCATGATCACGAAGCGGCGAGGACTTCGATGCCCGGTGAAGCTCGAGTGGAAACGGTGGACAAAGAGGAAATGATGGAGCGCCTTGTGGAGACTTTGAAAGAGATCGGAGTAGGGAAGAAGAAGCTGGCTTGTGGGATTCTCGTGAGGACGGGAAAGCAGGTGACGGATATCTCCGATCATTTGAGGAAAGAAGGATTTGATGTCATCGAGGAGGGTCGTCGGAAGCCGATGGAGGATTGTGCGGTAGGAGCGGCAGTAATGATGTTGGCGGAGTGGTTGGCTGATCCAGTGAATCCGTTTGCGAGAGAAGCCTTAACGATGTCACCGATCAACGCCGTGATTCAACATCGCTTTAAGGATGTTGAACGATCTCCTTGGGAGGACTTGCTGGATGAAGCTCGCGAAGAAGGCTTTGCGATGATGGTCGAGCGACTGGTTGAGCCCCTTAGGGAAAGCTTGTCCGGATTTGGGCGTCGACGTCTGGGTGATATCTTGCGGTCGATAGAGGAGTTTGATCACTCGGGGAATGGCACTCCGCGCGCGCTGCGCGATTGGTTGGCGGGATTGGAAATCAGTCAGGCTCCCGGTGATGCTGCGGTGCAGGTGATGACGATTCATAAATCAAAAGGGCTTGGTTTTGATGTGGTGGTTTTACCGAATCTCAATGACGAGCAGGTTCCCGATCGAGCCAAATACGAGGTGGCAAGGTCGCCGGGCGAATGGGTCTTGCAGCCACCGGCGTCCTGGGTGCGATCGCTTTTCCCTCCTTTGGTGGCCGCTGAGGAGTGTTGGGAAGAAGAGCAGCGTTATGAGGCACTCTGTTTGCTGTATGTTGCCCTCACACGGGCCAAGCAGGGCTTGTATGTCTTCTTACCGAGGGAGAGCAAGAGTCGTGGTAAGGCGGCTGCTGATTGGTCCTCGATGGCCAATGTCGTTCGGCAGAGCGTGGGAGATTATCAAAGCGCACCCGGTAAATGGCCGAAGTGTGTTGAGCCGCGTGAAGCCAAGGAGTCTCCCGATTTGCCGGCTTTGGGGGATGCGGTGCCCTTGCGGGAGCGGACAACGCCATCAAAGTTGAAGTCATCCGGCGCAGGCTTTCGCGGGGGAGCAGGCGCTGCGGTCGGTCTTGAAGTTCATCAGTTGTTTGAATCGATCGCGTGGTTGGGGGAGGGCGAGAAGCCCGAGACTCCGCAAAATCTCGTGGGCATGATTGTGGATCAAGCGTTGGCGGTCCCGGAGATTCGGGCCATTTTTTCAGAGCAAGATCAGGTGACTCTCTATCGAGAACAGGCTTTTGAAGTGATGGTGTCGGGCAAATGGATGTCGGGCGTGATTGACCGGATGCACGTCGGCCCGGAAGGCGTGTGTATCTATGACTACAAGACCGATATGGCGGAGGATGCGGATTCACTTCTAACAAAATACGCAGGTCAGATGGCGGCCTACCGTGAAGCGATGGGTTTGGTGATGAAGGTGCCCGCGGAGTCAGTGAGAGTCTATCTCGTGTCGACTCATCTCAAAACTTTGATCGAGGCATGATCGAAGATTGCTTTCAACAAATGCTCGAGAGCGGGGAGTTGGGGATGTCCTTCGTGGCTTGGAAGGATGGGAAGGAGTTTGTTTCATTGCATGGTGGCTGGAAGGATCGGCGTCATGAGGAAGCGTGGACGGAAGAGACGATTGCGCCTGTGTGGTCGGCAACGAAGGGGCCGATGGCAGTA
Organism: bacterium; assembly: GCA_018222765.1. Taxonomy (GTDB): domain Bacteria; phylum Verrucomicrobiota; class Verrucomicrobiia; order Verrucomicrobiales; family Akkermansiaceae; genus SW10. Next base: position 42,004 of record JAAEZT010000012.1, read on the forward strand.
AGCTTGCTGATGGCCTTGCGTCGGGTTGGGATGGATGGTGATTCTCTGGTGGAGCGCATTTGGCCAGAGTTGGCGGCGCCGAATGTTACGATCGGCGAGTTGATGTCGCATCAGGGAGGCTTGGCCGCGCTTGATGAGCAGGTTTCGATTTGGGATCGTGAAGCAGTGGTGGCGGCTCTGGAAAAACAGGAGCCAAAATGGCCGGTTGGCGAGCACGGTTATCATCCACGGACGATTGGTTTTTTGGCCGATGAATTGGTTCGTCGGGTGGATGGGAGATCGTTGGGAGCGTTTTGGTTCGAGGAAATCGCGGAGCCTAATGGGATTGAATTTTGGATCGGCCTGCCGGAGAGAGAGCATGGCCGGGTTGCGGAGCTTGTTCCTGCTAGAGTGGCCAAGGGAGGGAAGCCGGAAGCCTTCTATGAGGCCTTGCTAACGAAGGGGTCAGTGACGCGACTGGCCTTTGCTTCTCCATCGGGTTTGGCTGGCGTAGCGGAGATGAAAGAACCGAAATCGTGGCGGGCGGGATTTCCGGCGATGGGTGGGGTAGGTTCGGCAAGAGGTTTGGCAAAGTTTTACGATTGGGTGTTGAGGCAGGACATTCTCGAAGAATTGATTCGCCCGAGGATCTCCGGACTCGATCACATTCAACGGATCGAAAATGCCTTCGGCTTCGGAATGATGCTGGGCTTGGGGCCAAATATGGACTGCTTTGGCCACCCCGGAGCGGGCGGGAGCTATGGCTTTGCGAATGCCAAGACAGGTGAATCCTTTGCCTTCGTGATGAATCGGTTTGAGGCGAACCTCTATCCAAGTGAGGCGAGGTTGGCCTTGTGTAAGGAGCGAGTTAGCTAGTTGCCTGCTTTTTTCAAAAGCTCCACATACGACCTGGCTCAGTCCCGCTTTGTTCCCAGTCGGATTGCCTTACAGGAAAAAGAGGAGGATGATTTTCAAGGATCAAAAAATCATTTCTTAAAATGTAATCTCAAGCCTCTGGTAGACCAGAAGCGAGTGAGTTTCTCCCTTAGGTCTTTTGCTTGGGAGGGAGTGAAGAGGGCTGGCTGGGGGGAGCGTCGGGTGATCACCTGGTCGAGGGATTCGAGGTAGGTTTTCACTTCGGCACGTCGCTCCGCTCCGCCGTGAAAGGCGTAATGAATGAGGAGGAGTGAGCTTGTGTAGGGTTCGAAGGGTTCCCAATCAAGGGCCTCCTTGGTCCGGGTGTGCCAGGCTCGCTCGGTGAGAGTGAAGAGAACCGCGGGGTCGAGGGCGTTGGCGATTTTTGATTCCGGGGGGTGGTGTTTTTCGACGTGGTTTTCGATGTCGTTTTCGATTTCGGTGAAACGGAACCGCCCGGCACCGAGATGAGCTGCGGCGAGGTATTCGGCCACTCCTTCATGAAACCATGGTGGGCATCTCCACAGGATGTTGGTCATGCAGAGGTGGGCCAATTCGTGAACGAGGAGGTCGTCCATGGGGCGGGCAATGCCATTGGCTGGATAGAGTTGGTCCCAGCGGATGAGAACGCGGGCATCGCGACCGCTGTAGTATCCGGCGAATCCTTTCGGTCCTCCGGCGCGCACGAAGCTCGTTTCATCCGGGCATATGAGAATGCGCGGACGGTTGTGGACGGGGGGCGAGTAGAGGGGGAGGGGGATGGACTTAATGACTACGGCGACCGACTCGATGGTTTTGGCGAAGTCGGTGAGTTTGGTTCGATCAAGAGGAGCGGAGCTCTCGATGAGGTAATTCTTCGTGGTGTAACGATGAAGCTCGCCTTCAGGATCGAGCGTTTGGTGCTTCCCGAGAGCGGCGGAAGGAGAGAATTTTGTTGGCCATTCCTTGGCGGTAAGGCTGGCAAGGAGTGCAAAGAAAAGAATCGAGCTATGAATCGTCCGAATCATTGAGCGGGACGATCTTGATTTTTCCGCCCTGAGGTTGGAGGCCGCTGGCGAGAGTCTCGGTGGGCTTTTCGGCTGGAGCGTCTTTGCCGTCGAGGGCACTTTGGAGAGCTTGTTCGACAAGTTGGCCGCAATGAATTTTCATTGGGGGAAGCGGACCGAGATCCCCGGATAGGTCGTTGGGTTTCAGGTTGCGGGCCTCCTCGGGGGTTTTGCCTTTGAGGAGTTCGGTGGCCATGGAGGCCACGGCGATGGCGGTTTGACATCCAAACGCCTGGAAGGAGGCGCGGTCGATGATTTTCTTGCCATCCTTTTCTGTGAATTTGAGCCACATACGGAGCATGTCGCCGCAATCCGGAGAGCCGACGGTGCCGACGCTATCGGCGTCCTGCATTTCGCCCACATTTTGAGGGGCGGCCATGGCGTCACGGGCTTTGTCTTCGAAGTTGTCGCTCACGTTGGGAAAGTTAGGGCATCTTTGCAAGATGTCGAGCGGGGTTAAAGATCGATGACGTAGCCGCTTTTGTTGCTGACGGCCTCGGCCTCGTCGACGTGGACCCACCGGATGGTGTAGCGCTTGCCCCAGGAATCGCTGACCGCGACTTCGTTGGTGGCTGCGTTGTAGCCGATGATCATGCAGATGTGGTAGTTGCCTTTGGCCTGAAGGTTGGGGAGGTTGCTTTCGGCTTCGCCCGCGATTTTGGAGGCATAGGTGCTCCAGTCTTTGACGTTACGGCGTTCTATAGTGCGCCTGTTGGCAACCATGTTGTATGTCGGGAGGCTGCACATTTGCCAGAGGAGGGGGACGCCTTTGTCGATATACTTTTTGATTTTGGCCGGCGAGAGCGAGCGGAGTTGCAGTTCGCGGGCGGTGCGGCTGCCTTTGCTTCGGGTGGTGAAGGCGACTTCGTCGTAGAGTTTTCTGGTATTGGTTCCTCCTCCGCCAGTAGTGGCGAGCGTGGCAAGGAGATACATGTCGGCGGCGACTCCGGCGTGGCGCATGGCGCGTTCGAAGGTGGCGGGTGCGCAGTATCCTTTCGGGCCTTGGTCGACCATCGGGATGTTGTCGATGAAGGTGTCACCGTTTTCTCTCGTGACGACATTGCCTTTAAGGCGTTTGCGCATATCACCGTCGCTGACTCGCTCGTATTTGCCTTTGTTGTCGGCGAAGAGGGATTTGGTGATGCGGAGGCCGACGTATTCCTCTTTGAGGTGAGTGAGGAGGAAGGAATGATCGAGCCAATCCCAGCGTTGGGTTTTGTGGGTCTTGTTCCCTTGGCCAAGGATGCGCTGCTCGGTGGGTTCGCCTAGGACGGCGGTGAGGTTTTTGGCGATGGTGCGTTTGTCAAAGATCATCGCTCCGTTCAAGGTGTTGCGATCGATGCTTTTGCCATTTTCTTTGAAGTGATCCTCGCCCGACCCGACGGTGCTCAGGCTGTCGCCCTTATTGGAATAGATGAGGGAAAAGGACTCCGCTTTTCCGGTTTCATTGCCGTAGGCCACCACGGTTTTGGGCTGAGCCCCGGCGAATTTGTATCCAGGTCGGGTGTAGAGTCGGTAGCTGCTTGTGTATGGGGTGGAGGATTCAAGAGGCCACTTGAGTCGCTTCGCAATGTCCGCAACGGGTTCATTCCAGAGATTGCCGGTCTTTGAAAAAAGCTGGTGGCCAAGAGCCTCGTTGATCGGGGCGAGATTTTTAGAGACTTCAATCTGATATTCCTGCCAGAGTTTTTTGAGTTGGACTCGTGAATCGGCCGAGAGATAGGCGAGAGGGGTGGCGAACTCCTTGCCGTCGGATCTGCGTAGGAGGGCCGTGTTATCTTCTAGATTGATGAGTTCGGCGCGCAGCTGGTCTCCGCTGTCACTGGAGATGTCGAGCATGACCTTCTTGCCGTGGGCGGAGATTATCAAAAGTCCGATGAGAGAAATCGTGCGAAGGTTCATTGTAGGTTTGAGCGGAACAGATCAGAAGATTGTCCCGTAGTGAATGAAAATTGTGAGATTTGGGGGTGTAAGCACTGATCCATGTGACGAGGATTTTCAGAGCATTCGTGAAGATGACTTCGCCGGTTTTAAGGCCGGGGTCGATGTGGTGGAGGCAGAGCGAGGAGGCCCATGAATCGAGCTTTCTATTTTTTCGGCCCGATGAGTTCGATGTAATTGCCGTCGGGGTCGTGGAAGACGGCGATGAAGTTTCCGCCTCCGAGATCGGTGGGAGTTTTTCCGAGAAGCTTCACATTTGCTGTTTTGAGTTTCTCGACGGATTTGTTCATGTCAGTGACGAAGAGAGTAAGGTATGAAATACCGATGGAGGAGTGGATGAATTTTTGATCCTGCATTTTTCCCGGAGCCTCTGGAAATGACATGAGCTTGAACTTCGTTTTTGGTCCTTTGGCTTTCGGATTGAGGACGAAGACGCGGATCGTCGCGGGTTGGTTGTCGGTAAGACCAAGCCCGGCTGCTTTCTCGGCGGGAACACTGAAGCCCTTGATCTCGGTCAGTCCGAGGGTTTCGGTGTAGAATTTGGCGGATTTTTCGAGGTCTTTCACCACGATGCCGATATCGGCGGTGGCGGCGGAGAAGACAGGAGGGTCATTCTGGGCGAGGCCGAGAGTAGAGAGAGCGAGTGAAGCGGCGAGAATACGTAGTGTTGGCGTCATTGGGCGAGCGTAGGAGGAGTCAGAACGAGATCAAGAATCTTTCTGGAAGGTCGGGACCTGAGTTGCGTATATTCCCCATCATATGAAACGTCTGTCTCTCGTTATCCCGCTTCTTTTGGCTTTGGCCTGTCCTTTCTTTCTCTCCGCTAAGAAGGAAGATCCAAAGAAAATCGTGTTTATTGCGGGAAGTCGCAGCCACGCTTCGGGTGAGCACGAATTCCGGGCCGGTTGCATGTTGCTGGCCAAGGCTCTCAACGAGCAGAGCGGATTGAATGTCGAAGCGGTGGTCGTGGGCAAGGACTGGAAGAAAGATAAATCAATCTTGGAGGATGCCGATGCCATCGTGATTTTTGCCGATGGCACGAGCGGGATTGGCGGAGAGTGGGAATACCTCGACGGACTGGCCAAAAAGGGCGTGGGAATGACTTTCATGCACTACGCAGTGCATCCCAATCCAGCGCAGGGGAAGCAATACTACCAGCCGTGGATTGGCGGAGCGATGGAGTCCGGTTGGTCTGTGAATCCTCACTGGGTCGCCGACATGAAAGTGATGCAGGGGCACGAGATTTCCAACGGAGTGCCTGATGTGGTGACCTGCCTGGATGAGTTTTACTACAACATGCGCTTTGTGGATGATCGCCAGAGCGTGCACAACTTTGTCACGGCGACACCGACCCGCGACAACATGCATCGCTACATTAATTTGTGGAATCAACACGGAGTTGATGGCTTGAATAAAGAGCAAACACTCATGTGGGGATACGAGCGCCCCGGAGGAAAAGGTCGTGGAGTTGGCTTCACCGGCGGGCATTATCATCATGGTTGGGCTCTTGATGGGTTTCGGACGGTGGTGCTGAATGCTATCGTGTGGACGGCGGGGATTGAGGTTCCCGAGGGCGGTGTGAAATCGAAGTCGCTGACTGAAGATGATCTCAACGCGAATTTGGACGACTACGGGAAGAATCAGAAGCGATTGAAGCTTCCGAATGTCGAGGATTGGAAAAAGCTGCCGCCGGCCAAGGTGAATGAAGCACGCGAAGCAGGATTTAAGAACGAAGCCAAGCCGAAGAAAAAAGTGTCGCAGTCGGGCTCAAAAAAAAAGTAGAGGGTGAATGGATTTACCAAAGTCCGCTGATAAAAAGCGGCGGGAAAGTGAAGTTTGCGGAGATCGATCTTCCGCTTAAAAAACGAGATCTCTATTTGGCAGTATCCGGTGAGGGAGACATTAGTCACGACTGGGCTGACTGGTTGGAGCCGAAGATTACCCTCAAGGATGGAAACCTTGTTGATCTCACTGGAATCAAATGGGAGTCGGCAACCACCGGGCACGCAAGGGTTCAGATCGGGAGGAACTGTGAGGGAAAGCCGCTGAGCGCAGGAGGCAAGGTTTATCAAAAGGGGATCGGAGTGCATGCCCGGTCAATGATTCACTATCGACTACCGGAGGGTGCGAAGAGGTTTCAAGCCAAGGTGGCTTTGGATGACGGTGGAGCAATCAGGGATGGCGGGAGGACGCCGGCCTCGGTGCGATTTTTCGTGTTTGATAAAAAGCCTGCCAAGATTCCCGAGGGACAGGTCGAAGCCTTTGACCCCGATTCGCTTGAGGCGGAAAAAGTTCCCGTTACTGCCTTTGAGGTGCCGGATGATTTGGAGGTAACCGTCTGGGCCACGAGCCCGATGCTCTACAATCCCACGAATATGGATACGGATGCCAAGGGGCGGATTTGGGTGGCGGAAGGAGTGAACTATCGTCGGCATCAAAAGCGTCGTTCCGAGGGAGATCGCATTGTCGTCCTCCAAGACACCAATGGTGATGGAAAAGCTGATAGCTCGCATACCTTTGTGCAGGATCCCGAGTTGGTCGCTCCCCTTGGCGTGAGTGTGCTCGATAATCAAATCGTGGTGGCCCAGCCGCCTCATCTGATCGTTTACACCGACGTTGACCGGAATCTCCGATTCGACCCGAAGGTCGATAAGCGGGAGAATCTTCTCTCGGGTTTCAATGGCAAGAATCACGATCATAGTCTTCATGCTGTGGTTGCCGGTCCAGATGGAAAGTGGTACTTCAACCAGGGAAACTGTGGGGCGATGTTTACCTCGAAGGACGGCAAGACCTTCAAGATTGGCGGGCCGTATCGAGGTGGTGGGGGAGAGTGGTTCGTCGATAATATTAAATTCGGCGGTGAGAAAAGTGATGACGGCCATGTCTGGGTCGGTGGCTTTGCTGGCAAGATGGATCCCGATGGGAAGAATGTGCAGATCATCGGGCATGGCTTTCGGAATAGCTACGAACACACCGTGACTTCGATGGGAGATGTCTTTCAGAATGACAACGACGACCCGCCGGCGTGTCGCACTACATGGTTGATGGAAGGCGGATTCCTGGGCTTCTTTTCGCCCGATGGAAAGCGAACCTGGCAGGCTGATCGCCGACCGGGGCAATCGGTTCCGCGCGCGCATTGGCGTCAGGATGATCCGGGGACGCTTCCGCCGGGCGATGTTTATGGTGGTGGATCACCGACTGGCATTTGCTACTACGAACACGGAGCCTTACCGAAGAAATACGAGGGTCTTCTCTTGAGTTGCGAGGCGGCGAAGCGGGTGGTTTATGGATATCACCCAAAGCCCGAAGGCGCGAACTTCAAGCTGGAGCGATTTGATTTCTTCAAGAGTAAGAGCGGGAATATGTTCCGCCCCTCAGATGTTATGGTTGGAGCCGATGGTGCGATTTATGTTGCGGATTGGTATGATCCAGGAGTCGGTGGCCACGCGGATCGGGATGGAAGTTGCAGTGGAACGATTTATCGAATCGCGCCGAGAGGATTTAAGCCGAAGCTTTCGCAAGCAGGGCAATCGAATTCCATCACAGAGGCGGTCAAGATGCTGAAGAGCCCGGCGATCAATGTGCGCTATGCGGGATTCAAAATACTCCGCGATACCGGGCCCAAGGCCTTGCCTGCCCTCATGGAGGTGATGAGAGATTCGAACAAGTATGTTCGTGCCCGCGCGATTCATTTGCTGCCATACATGGGGAAAGAGGGAAGGATGGTGCTCAATGGTCTGCTCGGAAATAAGTCCGCAGGAATGCGCCTCATGGCGATGCGTTCTTTGAGAGCCGCTGGCGAAGATCCCGTGAGGCTCGCAAAAGCTCTGGTGGGTGATGCGAGTCCCCAAGTGCGCCGGGAGGTTGCTGTCGCTCTACGAGATGTTGATCCACAGGCGAAGATCCCTTTGGCTGTGGAATTGCTTCATCATTACGACGGAGACCGAACCTATCTTGAAGCCTGCGGCTTTGCTGCGGAAGGAGTGGAGGAAAAAGTTTGGAATGGATTGCGCCTTGTTAAAAAGGGAGCCGGTGCTTTGGATTGGAATCCGAACCTGGCGAGGATCGCCTGGCGGCTCAAGATTCCGTCTTTGATTCCTGCGCTTCACGAACGCGCGGCGAGTCCGAAGCTCTCAGATGCGGATCGTTTGTTCGCAGTTGATTCCTTGGCCTTCATTGATGACGTTAAGTCGGTGCCCGCGATGGCGTCTCTGGCCAAAGTTCCCGGTCCGGTGGGGGCGTCGGCTTCGCAGTGGTTGATTCATCTTTCCAATACCCGGTGGTCTCAGTTCGGAGTGAAGGATGTTCTTAAGAAAGAAGGTATTTACGACCCCAGCAAGGTGGAGATTGTTTCGGTGCTTGTTCCTGAGGCTACGAAATCGTCGCTTCCTCCGCTGAAGGATTTAATGAAGTTGAAGGGCGATATTGCCCGGGGGAAGACGACGGCAGCGCGTTGTATCATGTGTCATCAGATCGAAGGACAGGGCGTGAACTTTGGTCCTGATCTGAAGGGGTGGATTGAGCGGCAGGGCAAAGAGATGTTTTTGCGTTCCGTGGTCAATCCGTCCGAGCAGATTGCGCAAGGTTATACTGGCTCGTCGGTCAAGTTGAAGGAGGGTGGCGAAGTGCAAGGCTTGGTCTTGAGTAAGTCGAATCCAGTCATTGTTCAGTCCCAGGGTGGACTGGTGCAGATGATTCCTGCCGACAAGGTTGAGAAAGTGAGCAACATGGCACATTCGCTGATGCTTTCGGCCGATCAATTGGGGCTGAGCGCCCAAGATTTGGCTGACCTGACCTCGTATCTTGAAACCTTGAAGTGATCTTGTTTTGACGGATGGTGAGCGGGAGGGTTTTATGACTCTTATGATTCGTTTGATATTGGTGGGGCTTTTGCTCCCTAGTCCGCTATGGGCGCAAGGTCTCTCCGCGCTTCCCGATGGCATGGCTCCGAATGACTCCCGTTTGGAGGCTCCGGTGACGCTTCACGATTACCATCCCTTTCGTCCGGTTGCTTCCAAAGAAGAATGGAGGGGACGTCAGGAGGAAATCGTGCGTCGGATTGCGGTAAGTTGTGGCTTGTGGCCACAGCCGACCAAGACGCCGCTCAATGCCGTCATTCACAAAAAGATTGATCAAGGGGACTATACTGTTGAAGCAGTGTTATTTGAATCGATGCCGGGTCATTATGTGACAGGGAGTTTGTATCGTCCCGCCGGTGAGTCCCTGAAGATCGGGGTGAAAAATGGCAATCGTCCCGGTGTGCTCTGCGCACATGGGCATTGGCACGATGCCCGCTACGCGCACAAATCCGATGACCATGCGAAGCGAGAGATCGCGATTGGAGCCGAGCGTTTTTTGAATGGAGGTAAATCTGTTCATCAGGCGCGTTGTGTTCAGTTGGCGCGGATGGGGTGTGTTGTTTTCTTTTACGACATGCTGGGCAATGCCGACTCGATGCAGTTTCCCGAACACCGCCGTGGGCCCCGTCCCGAAACCAATGGCGAGAAAATGGGCGAGTGGGGCTTTGTCTCAAAAAATGCCTCGGCGCGATTGCAGACAAATTTTGGTTTGCAGACATGGAATAGTATTCGCTCACTGGATTTTGTTCTGGGATTGGACGGCGTGGATCCGGAGCGAATTCTCGTCACCGGGGCGAGTGGAGGTGCGACGCAAACGATGATGGTCAGCGCCCTCGATGAGCGGGTGAAAGCGGCTTTCCCCTGCGTCATGGTTTCCACTGCGATGCAAGGCGGTTGCACTTGTGAGAACGGGCACTACTTGCGAATAGGGCAGGGGAATGTCGATATCGCGGCGGCTGTTGCTCCTCGTCCCTTGGGGTTAACGGCTGCTGACGACTGGACGATTGAACTGAAGGAGAAAGGTCATCCCGATTTGAAGAAACTTTATGAAATGGTCGGGGCTCCCCGGAATTATGAAGCGCATTTCGACGTTCATTATAAGCACAATTACAACCACGTCTCGCGGACGCATCTTTATCAGTTTGTAAATCGGCATTTCGCCCTGGGGCTGAAGTCGCCCGTGTTGGAGCGTGATTTTGAATTGCTCGGGCAGAAGGAGTTATCGGTGTTCAATGAAGTCCATCCCAAACCTTTGGGAAAACAAGTTGGTTTGCCTCATGAGAAAGCCCTCAATGAATGGTGGGCCGAGGATTCGGACCGGCAGATTCAGGCGCTTTTAACGCCAAAGACGTCCGAGCAATTTGCAAAGACCCGGGAAGTGGTCGGTGGCGCGTTGAAGGTGATGATCGGGCGGGGTTTGCCTTCAGTTGGGGAGGTGAATTTTGAACTGGTTGGCAAGGAAACCCGGGATGGTTTCATGGAGCTGAGTGGTCTTGTTCAAAACACGGAGCATGGTGAAGAAATTCCAGCATCTTTTCTCTATCCGCTCGGATCGTGGTCGGGCCATTTGGTAATTTGGCTGTCGCCTGAGGGAAAGAAAGGGATGTTTCAAAGTGGCGATAAACCAATTAACGAAGTACGGAGGCTCTTGAAGCAAGGTGTCGCGGTGATGGGCTTGGATCTCTTTGCGCAGGGTGAGTTTTTGAAATCAGCGGCTCTTGCGAAATCGAGGGGTAAGAATGCCGACGTCATATACTCGAAGAATCAGAATGTAAAATTACCCACCGATAGCTGGCAACGATCTCCGGTTTACTACTATGGCTACAACCACAGCACCTTCGCTCGTCGCGTTCATGATGTGCTGACTGCGGTGGCATTTGCGCAGCACAGCGAAAACTATGACGTGAAGAAACTTTCCCTGGTCGCTCCGAAGGGTGCCGGGCATTGGGCGGCAGCGGTTCGGGCCGTGGTCGGGGGAGAGGTGATTCAAAAAGCGTGGATCGACACGAGTGGGTTTAGATTCGCCAATCTGAAAAACCACTGGGACGCCAATTTCCTTCCGGGTGCGGTTAAGTATGGTGACATCGCCGCTCTTCTCACCCTGAATGCGCCCTTCGACACTGCCTTGCTCGATGAAGAGCTGCTGACCGAATCGCTAAAAAAATTAGCAGCTAAAACCGGAGGTAAGGTTTCCCCAAGGAAAGACCTCGTAGCCTATTTCTTGAGGTGATGATCGGCGAAGTTCATGAACTGAGTCCAGTCGAACGTTTCAATCGAGTGGCCTCCGTTGCGGATGTGGTAACCGACGTCTGACTTGATGATGGCTCTACCGACTGGCGGGCAATTTTCGGATTCAAGGCCCTTTTTTCCGAGGAGTTTGTATGCTGGGCTCGCGTGGTAGGCGGAAAGGTATTCTCCTCTGCCGTCTGCCCAGGTGTCTCCGACAGCGCTATGAACGTAGATGGGGCGTGGAGCAATGCATGCGAGGAGCATGTGTTGATCGACGGGAAGGTCATCTTCGTTGTTGACGAATTTCCAGGCATTACGACAAAGCCAGTAGGGGAATCGGGTGACCATTTTTTCAAGCGTCTCGCCTGATTTGCGTCGCCACAGGGCGGCGCCGGCGCAACCGGATTGAGCAGAGATAGCGAGAGCGAAACGTCGGTCTTGGGCCGCAGTCCAGAGAGTTGCCTTACCCATCTTGGAATGTCCCATGATTGCGACCCGCTCGGCGTCGATGTCTTTGTCGGTTTCGAGGTAGTCCATCGCCCGTGAAGCGCCCCAGGCCACTGTGGAGAGAACGCCCCATTCAGATGCCTTCGGGAAACTCTGCCCTTTGGGGTAAAAGAGCTTGTGAATGCCTTTTAGGAATTCCACTTCATTGTGTCTCACGAGATCTTGTTGGTAGACCGCGATAAAGCCGTAGCCGCGCTTGAAAAACTCTCCGATGGGCCATCCGTTTTTGAAGCAATTTCTTTTGAGGAAGTGAACATCGAAATCGTTTCCATGAGTGCTGCTGAAACTGTGTTTCATGAAGGCTGGGACGGGTTTATCGACATTGTTGGGAACGAAGACGAGAATGAGCATGTCAACCCGGCCTCTCTCATTTTCGAATCTGATACGGACGTCTTTGCGAGTGCCTTTTCCGCCGAGAAAGTTCTTGTCCTCTTTGAGAACCTTGAAGCTCGTCTTGATTGGCGAGGATGGTTTTGGAACAGTACCGTATACCAAATTCCCAAAGAGGGACATGATTTGAGGACGCCGAATGTTGAACCATTCTTCGGGTGTTGTGATTGGCTTTCCTTCTGAAGAAGTTAAGAGAGGGGGTAGGTCGTAGGCCGGAAGATTTTCTTCGTCGTAATTAACGTCTTTGTCGAGTTCTTTGGGCTCCTTTGCCTCAAGAGCGCAAATTGACGCGACATACAGAAGGAGCGATAGGATGGATTTCATCGGGCGCTACTATTTGGATGAAATTGTGTAGATCTTGTGGTCGTGCGACAGAATGAGCATTTCACCCGAGGCGTCTTGGACAAAAGCAGTGGGACGGAACTTGGCCATCTTTTCGGGGCGGTTGTAGATTTTGATATTCTTGGGCTTTTGTCCTTCCTGATAGTCGAGGGCCCAGATCGTTCCAAATCCCCAATCGGCGTAGATGTAGTGGCCCTTTAGCTTGGGAACTGACTTTCCATGGTAGTGGTAACCGCCGGTGATGGAGATGCCGTCTTGGCGGCCATACTCAAAGATGGGATCGATGAAGCTTGATCCTTCGGGCGGGTCATCCTGACGAATGGTTTTGGCGTGTGTTCCTTCCATGAAGGACCAGCCGTAGTTGCCGCCTTTTTTGATGATGTCGATTTCCTCGTAATGCCCTTGGCCTACGTCGGCGCACCAGAGTTGTTTGGTTTTGGGATGGAAGGAAAGTCCCCAGGGGTTACGAAGTCCGAGGGCGTAGATTTCCGGATGCCAGCCTTCTTTTTTCAGGAAAGGATTGTCATTTGGTAGTCCATAAGGACGGTTGCCGCTGCGCGAGTCGGGGTCGATGCGGAGGATCTTACCATTGTAGGCGAAGGTGTTTTGCGCGAGGCGTTGCACGTCGTTGCTTTTTCCCCCATCGCCAACCGCGATGTAAAGAAGTCCGTCGGGTCCGAAGAGAATGTTCCCGGAGTTGTGGTTCCAGAAAGGTTGCGGGATGCGAAGGAGAACGCGCTCGGTGGAGGGGTCAGCTTTGGACGGATTGTTAACGGAGGTCTTCATTTCGCTCAGCACGGTGTGCTTGGGTTCCTGAAGGGTGTAGTAGATGTAGAATTTCCGGTTTTTTGCGAAGTTAGGATGAAAGGCGAGTCCGAGGAGACCTTCTTCGAATTGTTTGTCGATGAGGGGGCGCGTGGTGAGGTCGAGGAAGGTGACTTCTCTGGATGAGGAGCGATCCTTGGGGAGAATGGTAATTTTGCCAAACTGCTGAACGAGAAACAGGCGGTCTGAGCCATCGGGCGGAATGGCGAGGTCGACCGGGAGCTTGAGTTTCTGGTTTTCGAAAGTTTGCGTGAGTTTGATCTGCGGAGCGGCGGTTGCGAGGAGTGAAGCCGAGAAGAAGAACGTGACGAGGAATCTCATGAGCGTATTGAAGGCAAAATTGAGGATCTTGCAAGCAGGCGCTCGGAAAATAGGGAGTGCGGCTCGGTGACTCCTCTGTCTGGTTGATTTTGCTCGCCGGGGCTTTCGCCTTGGCTAAATTACTAGGGATGCGTTTGAAGATTTTATCAGGGTTTTTCATGCTGGGATCATTGGGCCTAGTTGAAGCTGCTCGTCCTAATGTCGTTTTCATTTTGACCGATGACCAGAGGTCCGATGCATTGAGCTGTATGGGGCATCCTCATTTGAAGACGCCCCGGATTGACCAGTTGGCGGCGGAAGGGGTCTTGTTTAAGAATCACTTCTGCACGACTTCCTTGTGCTCACCGAGCCGGGCTTCGATTTTGGGAGGGTTGTATGCGCATTCGCACGGGGTGGTGAACAATTTCACGGACTATCCAAAGGGGCTTCCGACCTTTCCGCGTCAGCTTCAGGGCGCGGGATATTCCACAGCCTACATTGGTAAATGGCACATGGGCGAAGCGGACGATAGCAAGCGTCCGGGTTTTGATCACTTCGTGACACACCGGGGACAGGGAAAGTATTTCGACACGGAGTTTCGGGCCAACGATGGCGAGCGAAAAGTGGTTCCCGGCTACTACACCACGGTGGTCACAGACATGGCAATTGATTGGATGGAAAAGCAGGAGGGGGGAGAGAGACCCTTCATGTTGATGCTGGGGCACAAGGCGCCGCACAGTTTTTATTTTCCCGAGCCGAAGTATGAGAATGCTTTTGATCAAGTTCGCGTGCCATATCCTCAGACGGCTTTTCAGTTGGATGACAAGCCGACTTGGATTAAGCAGCGCCTGAGCACCTGGCATGGGATCTACGGACCGCTTTTCGATTGGCGGAAGAAGTTCCCGGATACTTCGGCGGCAGGAATGCTTCACTTTGAGGATATGGTGCGGGCTTACTGGGGGACTTTGCTTTCAGTGGATGATTCGGTGGGTCGCATTTACGATTATCTCAAGCGGACTGGTCAGCTCGACAACACGCTTTTCATTTTCACCAGCGACAATGGTTTGCTCGAAGGGGAGCATGGGATGGTGGACAAGCGAACGGGTCACGAGCCTTCATTGCGGATTCCCTTGGTTGTCCGCTATCCGGCCTTGGTCTCGCCCAAGTATCCAAAGAAAATCGAGGCGCAAACTTTGACTTTGGACTTTGCTTCCTCGATTTTGGAAATCTGCGGAGCTCCGCCTTTGAAGAAGACGCAGGGTAAGTCATGGAAGAAGCTCATCACCACCGGAGATCCCGAGTGGCGAACCAGTTGGTATTACGAATACAACTACGAGAAGCAATTTCCCTACACACCCAACGTGCGTGCTTTGCGGACCGATGAGTGGAAGTATATTCGCTATCCCCATGGTGATGGTTCTCCGGACAAGCACATGGCGGAACTCTACAATTTGAAATCCGACCCCGGTGAAACGAGGAACTTGATCAAGGATGCCCGTTATGAGGCGTTGGTTGCCAAGTTGCGTGAGGAACTGGACCAGCGGATTCAAGAGGCCAATCCCGGGAAGAAGGATAAAATGCCCATGGATGAGGGAATAAAGGGGGAATTACCTGACGAGAAGATTCGATAGAGCTTTTTTGAATCGTGAACTCAGAAATTCGTCTCCTCGTCCTAGCTTTCGTTGGCTGGGCCTTGGTGACGAAAGTTTGGAGCAAGCCTGATCCCAATCATTGGTCGTTTCACGAGGTGGCGGAGCGGAGCGTTCCGGATCTCGGGGAGAAGAATGGCATCGATGGTTTTTTGTTGCAGCGGTTGAAGGAGGAAGGGCTTTCATTTTCGAAGCGTGCGGAGCCTGTTAATCTGTTGCGACGTATCTTTCTGGATTTGACCGGGTTGCCTCCGACGCCAGATGAAATTGATTCGTTCGAAAAATCTTGGAAGGAAGATGCGAGCGAAGCCTATAATTCTGCGGTGGAGCGGTTACTCGTGTCTCCCCGATATGGGGAGCGCTGGGGTCAGCATTGGCTCGATGCCGTGCGCTTTGCTGAGACTCATGGATTCGAGGTGAACACTCCGCGCCCCAACGCCTGGCCGTATCGTGATTACGTGATTCGGGCATTCAATGAGGATCTTCCATACGACCAGTTTGTCTTCGAACAACTGGCTGGCGATACGGTGTCGAAAGACGCGGCCACAGGTTTTTTGGTGACAGCTGCAGCTCTTTTACGGGGGCAGGTGGGGAAGGATGACGAATCGATCAAGCGGGCGCGTCAGGATGAGTTGAATGAGATTGTCATCAATACTTCGGCGACTTTTCTGGGGCTGACGGTTCATTGTGCACGCTGTCACGATCACAAATTCGATGCCATTTCCCAAAAGGACTACCATCGGATGCAAGCGATCTTCGGTGGTGTTCGTTACGGGAATCGCCCGCTTCGAGATGATTCCGAAAAGCGGGAAGAGGAAATCCGATCTCTCGATATGCAGATTGCTTTGGTTGAGCAGGGGCTGAAGAAGATGGGAGTTCGTCTTCCGGTAAGTCCTCTTCTGAATACGGAAAGTTTTGCTCCAATTTTGGCTCGGTATTTAAGATTCACGATTCGGAAGACCAATGGCGTAGAGCCCTGCATTGATGAGTTGGAAGTTTGGTCTTCTGGAGAGAAATCAACCAATGTTGCTCTGGCATCAAATGGTGTCGTCGCAAGTTCCTCGGGAGATTACCAGGACCCGTCGAAGCATCGCTTGGAATACATTAATGATGGTAAGTACGGCAATGGCCGGAGTTGGATCGCCAGTGAGACCCAGGGAGGTTGGGTCATACTCGATTTTGGAAAGCCAATCCTGATCAATCGTGTGACGTGGGGTAGGGACCGAAAGGGCGTTTACAAGGATCGCTTGCCGATTGATTATGTCATCGAGGTTGCCGCAGACAAGGGTGCTTGGCAGGAGGTCGCAGGTTCGAAGGGTCGCTTGATGAGTCTCGATCCAAGTAAGCTGGGAGGGGCGCAGCGCTCGGCGGTGTTAGATCACCAAAGCCTGAGCGAGGCTCGTCGCCGACTCGATGGAAAGAAGATGATTTTTGGAGGAGTCTTTCAAAAGCCACCGCCGATGCACCTTCTCAATCGGGGTGATGTGACGCAGCCGAAAGAAGAAGTTTCTCCAGGGATTCCGGAGGTGTTTGGTTCATTGAAAATGTCTTCTGCCACGAGTGATGTCGATCGAAGAAAGGGTTTAGCCCGATGGATTGCTTCGCCAAAGAATCCGCTCACTGCGCGCGTGATGGTGAACCGGGTGTGGCATTTGCATTTCGGAGCGGGCCTAGTGAATACGCCATCCGATTTTGGTGGGATGGGCGGGAAGCCCTCGCATCCCGGGCTTCTTGATTGGTTGGCGGTGCGCTTCGTAAAGGACGGATGGTCGATCAAGAACTTGCATCGGCTCATTCTAAGTTCGAAAGCCTACCAGCAATCCGGACGTCCAAATTCCTTGGGCATGGAGAAGGATGCCAACAATCGATTGCTTTGGCGCTTTCAACCCCGCCGACTCGAAGCTGAGGCGATTCGGGATTCGATCTTGCAAGTTTCGGGTTCCCTTGATCTCAAAATGGGTGGGCCGGGATTCAGTTTCTTCGAGCCTAACACGAATTACGTGCGGGTTTATAATCCCAAGGAAGAATTTGGTCCGCTGGAATGGCGTCGCATGATTTACGGGCACCGCGTGAGGATGGAGCAGGATGGGGTATTTGGGGCGTTTGATCGACCGGACGCGGGATTAATTTGTTCGAAGCGAACGCAATCAACGACGCCGCTGCAGTCCTTGAATCTTTTCAATAGTCGTTTCGTGGAGCAGCAGTCTGAGATTTTTTCGAAGCGTCTGGTGGCAGAAGCGGGAGAAAAAGTTAACGGGCAGATTGTCTTGGCTTTCCAATATTGTTTTGGACGGGTGCCTACGGCGGAGGAGGTAAGCAAAGGTCTGGATTTTGTGAATCAACATGGTTTGTCGCAATTCTGTCGCGTCCTCTTTAACACCAACGAATTTCTTTTTCTACCATGATTGATTCCTATCGTGTCGCGATGATGGACCGACGAAATTTCCTGAGTCGGGCTGGTTCAGGTCTTAGTGGAATTGCGCTGAGCCAACTCTTGAGTTCACAGGGATTGTTGGCAAATGCCTTGGTCGATCCTCTCCAACCGAATGCCCGCCGGGAGCCTGAGTTTGACCCTCCGGCGAAGCGGATTATTATGGTCTTTTGCTCGGGCGCGCTGAGCCAGTTGGAGACTTTTGACTACAAGCCGGAGTTGGTGAAGCGATCAGGGCAGCCGCTCCCGACGATGGCGGAGGGCTTTAAGAGTTTTCAGGGAGAGAATGGAAATTTGGCGGCTCCGCAGTTTGAGTTTCGTCCCCGAGGGGATTGTGGGAAAATGACTTCGGATCTTCTCCCCGAGATTGGAAACCTGGTGGATGAATTCTGTTTTATTCATTCGCTGACGAGCAAGACGAATACCCATGGGCCAGGGGAGAATTTCATGTCGACCGGGTTTACCCTGGATGGTTTTCCAAGCATGGGGGCATGGGCGACCTACGCCTTGGGAAGTGAATCGGAAAATCTTCCGGGCTTTGTGGCTCTGCCGGATCCCCGGGGTGTGCCGCAGTCGAGTGTGAACAACTGGGGGCCGGGATTTCTTCCGGCGGTGTTTCAAGGAACGCCCTTCAATATGCAAAAGCAGATTGGCAATTTACAAAGTCCGAAAGGAGTGGGCAAAGAGACTGACGAAGCGGCGAGGCGATATTTAAAGTTTTTGAACCAACGCCATCAGGAGGAGTTTCCAGGCGATACGGAATTGGCGGCACGGATTGCGAGCTATGAGCTGGCGGCGCGAATGCAGTTGAGTGTGCCCGAAGTGACCGATCTTTCAAAAGAACCCGCTTCGCTCAAAAAACTCTATGGAGCGGATAGTCGTGATCCGGTGAAGGCAGGCTTTGCCAAAAATTGCATGCTGGCCCGCAAGCTGGTGGAGGACGGAGTGCGATTTGTGCAGGTGTTTAATGGAGCCTACGCCATGGGTGAGGGTGTCGGGAACTGGGACGGGCATCGGACTTTGAAAAAACAGTATGGGATCCACGGAGCGATTCTCGACCAACCAGTGGCGGCCTTGATTCGTGATCTCAAATCACGTGGCTTGTTCGACGATACGTTATTCGCTTTTGTGACCGAATTCGGACGCATGCCAACATTCCAAAAAGGCGCAAGTGGGCGCGATCACAATCCGGATGGCTTTACTGTTTTCTTGGCGGGAGCGGGCGTGAAGGCTCCAATGAGTTATGGCGCGACCGACGAGTTCGGGCACCGGGCGGTGGATAAGGTCGTAACGATGCATGACTTTCACGCGACCCTCCTCCATTTACTTGGGTTGAATCACGAGAACCTGACCTTCTATCACAACGGTATCGAGCGACGTCTTACCGATGTCCATGGTCATGTGTTGAGTGATCTTTTAATCTAACAGGAGGGGTTACTCGGTGGGAAATCCAGAAGCTATTACGCGCTTAGCGAGAATGGCTGGGTCGAAGGAGGAGGGATCTGATTCGTGAATTAAGATGGAGTAGCGAAGACGGTAGTGTTCGCCTTTTTTTACGGTAGTTGTGATGTAGGGCTCCCTTCGTTCTTTTGGTTGCTTGGGAAATGGGTTGGAAACGAGGACTCCGTAGTCGCGACTGTGGGACCAGCTTTTGCGAGGGTTTTCGGGGTGTGGGAGGACCAAGATTCCCGCTTGCTTGTCGTTGATCGGGCCGGAGTAGTCGATCCAACGGAATTTCTTTCCCCAGGTCCCCGAACCATTGAATTCATCTCGGTTGTTGGTGATTCGGCCCTTTCCTCCCTCGACGCGAAGAGGGCTGGCAATGCGCAGAGCGAGTCCGCTTTCCTCCTGATCACCAAAGGTGAAATCGCGTTCGTCGTTGTAGAATTTTGAATCCCAGTGAAGGAGAATCCCTTCCTCGACGTGTTGAAAGTAATAGCGGGTTTCTTGGATGCAGATTGTTTCCGTACGATCCTGGGCGAGATAGCGATCGCGGGTTTCGAAACATGCCCAACCGGGTTTGTTGATCGGGACTTCGGAGAAGTTTTCGAGAACTACCGGAGAAGTAAACCTCCAGTAGTCATTGCTTTCAATCCAGCCAAAGCTCATCCAAAGCCCGGGGTGCATGAATGGATGGATGATGCTTTTCCCGTTACGATCCAGGTCTTCCGGAGTGCGGGCGGGAAAATTGCGGGTGACCTGAATTCCGGAAGGCGTCTTGAAATTGATAAAGGCCCGCCGGGTGATCTTGGGATGATCAAGCAGGTAGCTCGCGATTTGTTTTTCATTTAGGATGAGTTGGAGTTCGTTGTCCTTTTTGTGGAATTTAAAAACGCCATTTGCGGGTTGAAGCGCCTTGGTTTTTTTTAACGTCAGCATCCACGCGGTGATGTCAGCCAGCTGTTGACTGGTGAGCATGGCTCCGAATCCTTCGGGCATGGCAGATACACTCAGTGCGGAACGGGCTTTGATTTTCTTGCGGGAGATCTCTACCGTGGATCCGCCGGTTTGAGCAAGGGTTACGCTCCGCCCTGTCTCCTGAAGGATGATGCCGAGATGGGTTTTGCCTGCATGGGTGGTGATTTGGTGGGCTGCGAAGCCTTCGACGATGCTCGCGCTGGGCTTGATGATTGATTCGATGATGGTTGAGGCATCGGCACGCGAACCGATGTCGGAAAGGTCGGGTGCGTGATTGTTGCCCCGGCCGAGAACCTGATGGCAAGAGCTACAGTTGGCTCCGAGAGGACTAAAAAAGAGATCATGTCCTCGGGTTGGATCGGCTTCTTTGAGAAGAGGGAGGATGGTTGATTCTGTGGCAAGTTTACCGTCGGATGAGAGAAGAGTGGGTCGCGCGGCTAGGAGATAGTTTCCTTTCCTCGCCCGAATATCGTCGCGATTTGATCCGAGCGTTAATGGTCCTGCTGGGAGGTCTGCGCGATAGACCCTCATTTTCTTGGGATCGTCCCCCTCGATGATGAGCGGAGTTTCTTCCCATTTTCCACGTGCCCAGCCTGGAAGTTTTTCACCGCGAGCGTCATCGATAAAATAGACGGTGGAGGGGTATTTGAGATTGAGGCCTACCTTGGTTCCACTGGAAGCGTCGGCATCGCTGCAGGCAGTCTGCAGAAATGCCAAACCGGCAAGTTCGGGCGGAACCTTGGTGATGCGATATCCCCGGTCAGTATATAATCGGGTTCCTGCTTGCAGAAGGGCGGTGCGGTAAAGGTGGCCCGAGCTTGGTGTGATGTCGGAGAATGGAACGACGAGGGGAGCTTGATGTTTGGGCTCTCCTTCCGCATCCAGCGGACGGCCACGCAGTTCGTGTTGATGTTTTCCTCCGAGACGTTTTGCGGCGATCTGAGCGACGGGAGGATGGGTGTCGTCGAGCAGTGTTATAATTTCCTTGTCGGAGAGGGCGTCTTTTTCGAGGAGAGTGAGGAGAATTGCGAGACGAACCTGAGGGCGCTTGTCGGTCAGAAGTCTCTTTTGTTCGGGGATTGTGAGGAGATCCATGAGCGCTCCCCAGCCTGCGTAGTAGACCACTCGGTCGGACTCCTTGGCCAAGAGGTCGACAATCGATTGAGAGGAGTTTTTTTGGTCGAGTTCGCGAAGAGCAATGACGGCGGCGAGACGCACCTGCGGATTGGAGTTTTTGAGCGCAGCGAGGATCTTGAGATCCATTCTCTCATTGAAGGCGGCAAGACGAATACTCTGGATGAGTTGATTCGGGGTGGAATCAAACCACGACTTGGGATTGATCCTTCCGAGCGTCCAAACTAGCCAGGTTTCGTGTGCGGTCGTGCGTTTGGGATTGCGAAGCGCAGCAAGGAGTTGGGATTTTACTTTGTTCCCGCGATTGATGAGTTCCTCTTGGGCATTACTTCGCCAAACCGGAAGGTGGCTTCCGAGTTGCCCGATGAGTGCCTCTACGGTATTCGCTTTTTCGGCTTTAACGGCTGGTGAAAACTCCTTCGGCCACAGCCGGTAAATTCGGCCTTCATTGGCGAGCTTGTTGTGTTCAAAGTGAGCGCCATATTGGCGTCCCCAACTTGAGATCCAAATTGCTCCATCGGGACCGATTTCGATGTCAACCGGATCGAAGGATCGGCCCTTGCTGAGGGGCATGCTTCGTCCGCCCTCGGCATGGGCGAGGACGGGGAGCTGAGTGATGGCAGATTTTCGCCAGGCGCCATCCCAGCGGGATTTGTAGATGAGGACTTCCCGGTTGAGCCAGTCGTTGATGAGGAAAACATCGCGATATTTTTCGGGATAGTCGGGATGGTTGGCGTAGATCACACCAGCTCCCGAGCCTTCGAAGAGCGGCCCGCTGGAGGGGGCGGTGGGGAGGTGCTTGTCTCCTTTCCAGGCGTAGCTCCAGGTATGTCCCCAGCCAAAGTGCGATCCGAAGAAAGGGGTAAAAATCTTGTCGCCGTGGGTTTGGTCATTATCGGTGCCGAGCCAGTTGAAGTGATCGTCGAAAGCAATGTCCCAAGGGTTACGAAAACCTCGTGAGATGATTTCGAGATTCGAACCGTCATCGTCGCATCTTAGAATTCCTCCGGAGATGCCCCAATCGTCGCGGGGATCGTGAAAGTTCTTTTGGTAATTTTTCGATGTGAAAGACCTTGGTTTGGGTTCCGCCGTTCCGGGGGGAACATGAACTCCCCAAAGTTCTCGGAATGGAGCGGGCGCAAGACGATCTGGAAGTTGGGTGAGCCCTTTGGAATTTCCCTTGGACATGTAGAGACGACCGTCGGGTCCAAAGTTGAGCCCATGGAGTCCGTGCTCAAGATTTCCCAGATCAGTGAAGACGCGGATATATTCGTCGGCCAAGTCATCACCATCGGTATCACGAACGCGGGTAAGGTCGGGAGCGTTGGCAATCCACAGCCAGTCGCCCTTCCAGGCCAAGCCTTGAATGGAATTGAATCCCGTCGCGAACTGATGGCGCTTCTCGGCCTTCCCGTCGGAGTCTTCGTCCGTGATAATCCAAACCGAGTCGGGCCTGGTGTTGGGCTTTGGGGAGCGATATTGGGGGCCCATGCCAACGTAGAGTCGTCCTTTGGCATCGAAAGTGATGGCGCAGGGATTTCTGACGATGGGATCGCGGGCGAAGAGCGAGACCTGAAAGTCCTCGGGGGCGACGGGAAAATCGTTCTGAGCCAGAAGAGGGGTTGCGTTGTTGGCCCACAGGAGGAGCAGGAGAAGAATTGAACGATTGGACATTGGTTTTGGAAAAGAAGAACGGGCGGGGATCTTGTTTTGACGAATTAGCCGTCGGGCCTTTCAATGGGTGTGATGATTCGATTTATTTTAACGGCTTTGATTCCGGGTGTTCTTACAGGAGATCCTCTGAATATCGTATTTTTGCTCAGTGATGACCATCGTTATGATTTGATGGGCTTTCATGAGGAGGCTCCGGAGTGGCTGGAGACCCCGGCGATGGATCGTTTGGCTGAAGAGGGAGCGCATATGAAAAATGCCTTTGTGACAACCTCATTGTGCTCGCCGAGCCGGGCTTCGATTTTGACCGGGCAGTATATGCATCACCATCGTGTCGTTGATAATCAACGACCGGTGCCGAAGGGGACCGTGTTTTTCCCCCAACACTTGCAGAAGGCCGGATATGAAACGGCCTTTGTGGGTAAGTGGCATATGGGGCATGGCAATGACGAACCGCGCCCGGGATTTGACCATTGGGTCAGTTTTAAAGGTCAGGGAACATACTTTGACCCGGAACTCAATATCAATGGCAAGCGCAAGACTTTCGAGGGATACAATGCCGACATTCTGACCGATCGGGCGCTTGATTGGTTGAAGGGGCGCAAAGATAAAAAACCCTTCCTGCTCTATCTCTCATATAAAGCGGTGCACTTTCCATTCACCCCCGCGCCACGTCATGCCAAGCGATACGAAGGGAAGAAAATCGACTATCCCGCGACGATGGCGAATACCGAGGAGAATTACGCGACGCAGCCACGTTGGGTTAAGGAAAGGCGCTATGGGATTCACGGGATCGACCACATGGAGACCGGAGCGCTGGATCACGATCCGGTTCCGGACTTCGACGAGCTCTATTGGAATTTCTGTGAAACCATCCACGGACTCGATGAAAATGTCGGTCGCGTTTTGGATCATCTCGATCAAGCCGGGCTCGCGGATAATACCCTCGTGATCTATATGGGAGATAACGGCTTCGCCTTGGGCGAGCATGGTTTTTACGACAAGCGGGACGCTTTCGAGGAATCAATCCGCGTTCCGATGTTGGCACGAGGACCTGGGATCAAGCCGGGAACTGAAGTCCCACTGATGGTGCAGAATATTGATATCGCTCCCACCTTGATGGATGCGGCTGGAGCGTTGGTGCCACAGGGCGCGCCAAAAATCGATGGCCGGTCGTTTCTTCCAATTCTCAAGGGTGAGAAGCTCGCGGAAGATTGGCGGGATCACATTCTCTACGAATATCACTGGGAGTGGAATTTTCCGGCTCAGCCGACGACCCTCGCGATTCGAACGAATCGGTGGAAGTATGTCTATTATCACGGGCAGTGGGATATCGACAGTCTGCACGACCTCGATAGCGATCCACACGAGCGGCACAATTTAATCAATGTCCCGGCCTTCAAGGAAAAGGCGGCTGAACTTCGGGCGCAGCTTTTTGCTGAAATGGAGAAGTCAGGTGGTCTGCATTTGCCTCTAAGAGTGCCTGCCGGCGATCCCTATCATGATCGTAAATTGAAGCGCTAGACTTTATAGACCATGCCAGCTGACTTTCTGAAATCCGAACGACGATGGATCGTAATCATTCCAGTTGCGATCATGGTAGTCTCTGTGGTGGTGTGGTTCGTAACTCGTGAGACACTCCCTAAAACAATTCGGATCGCTACGGCGCAGGACGGCGGCCTGTATCATGAATTTGGTGAGGCCTTACAAAAGTTGCTGGAGGAGAGAACCGGCAGAGAGGTTGAGCTTATCCAGACGGAGGGTTCTGTCGAGAATGCGAAGCTATTGCGGGAGGGGGAGGCTGATGTTGCGATTGTGCAGGGAGGTTCGAGTTCGTTTGATGATTTGTCGGTTATCGCGCCGCTCTATCCCGAAGTGGTTCATATCTTGGCGCGGAGTAATTTGTCATTGGATTCAGTAGTGGATCTTAAGTCGCATCGGGTGGTTTTCGGTTCAAGCGGTTCAGGGATGAGAGCCAGTGCTGAGCGCTTGCTCGAGCACTATGGAATTTTAGGAGAAGTGACTGGTTCATCCGATGTCTATTTTAAGGGCCTGTTGGAGCGGGAGGGGATCGACGGGGCGATTGTGACGACTGGGTTTATGAATAGCGATCTTCAGGGGGTGCTTTCCACGGGGGAGTTCAAGCTATTGCCCATTGAGAGTGCCGAGGCTGTCGCAACCAAGGATCCGTTCTTTCAAGTTTCCCGGATTCCTCGTGGGCTTTATCGTGAGGGGACTTCCATCCCGCCAAAAGATGTTCCGACGGTTTCGACTATGGCTTTTCTGGTGGTGCAAGATGATGAAAGCGAATTGCTCATTCGGGCGGTAATGGAAGCGATTTATGATGAGGGGCTTGAGATGGAGTTTCCTACTTTGATCTCGAGAAACGACGTTTTAAGCAGATCCCCCGTGGCCTTGCATGCTGAGTCGCGTGGCTTTTTTAATCCACCTGATCGGATCGGCCAATTGGCCAAGGTGATAGAGACCCTGGCGGCTTTCAAAGAATTGTCGATTGCTCTGGTTGCGGGCCTGTATCTCGTTTGGAAGCGTCGTAAGAGTCAACGTGAAGTTAAGGATGCTGAATATGTGCAGATGCAAAAGGATCATCTCGATTCCTTTCTGGAAAAGACGTTGGAAATTGAACGGGCGCAGATGGATACGGTCAATGTCGATGAGTTGCAGGGCTTTTTAGATCAGGTGACCGAGATCAAGCTAGAGGCCTTGACACAGTTGACTCACGAAGAGTTGCGAAGCGATCAGGCTTTTTCTATTTTCATTCTACAATGTGGTAATCTCATCAGTAAGATTCAGATGAAGATTTTGAATTGTCCCTCTCCGTAGCTATTTCCCGATGGAGTCCACTATGCCTAGTATTCAAGAAACGGTGGTCCCTGGATTTTCCGGGGCGGTGTGGACGTTGGCTGGGGGCGGGGGGATGGTAGCGAAGGTGCTGACTTATGGGGGAGTCGTGCAGGAGATTCTGGTGCCGGATGCGGACGGGGAATTGGTTGATGTGGTGCTCGGGTTTTCAAGGGCATCCGATTACGAAGGAGAGCATCCTTATTTTGGTGCGGTGGTGGGGAGAATTGCGGGGCGTGTTTCGAATGCGGAATTGAATATCGATGGGAAACGGTTTCCTCTTCTCGCAAATGATCCTCCGAACCACCTACATGGAGGCAAGGAGTCGTTCGATCGACGAGTTTGGCGGGCAGAGGTGATTCCCAGGCTTGATGGTGCGCCTTCGCTTCGCTTGTCCACGATGAGTGCCAACGGTGACAATGGATACCCTGGGAGGGT
The DNA here is from genome assembly GCA_018222765.1 of bacterium. Lineage (GTDB taxonomy): Bacteria > Verrucomicrobiota > Verrucomicrobiia > Verrucomicrobiales > Akkermansiaceae > SW10. Next base: position 67,937 of record JAAEZT010000012.1, read on the forward strand.
AGAACTGGCGGTAACTTATACCGTCACGAGTGATAATCGTCTTGTCTGCGAAACTGAAGCACGGAGTGATTGTCGCACGCCAGTGAGTTTAACGCATCATAGTTACTTTAATTTGGCTGGCGAGGCTTCAGGGGCGACAGATGATCATGAAGTCGTGATTTTAAGTGAGGCGGCTTTTTGCGCTGACGAAAAAATGGGGCTGACTGGCAAATGTCGATCTGTCGAAGGCCAGGCGAATGATGCTCGAAGAGGTAAACGCATGGGGGATTTCGTAGCCGGGCTTTGGCAGGAGCACGGAGACCTTTATTGGTTGGGTGAAAGTGATGACGTCCGACTTGTCGCAAGGCTTCGGGATCCGGGATCGGGCCGAACGATGGAAGTTGCGACGGATTGTTCGTGCATTCAATTTTATGGAGGAAAGGGATTGAATGGGGAGCTTGTCGGGAAAGGAGGAGTTCCATACAATGCGGGTGCCGGAGTGTGCTTCGAATGCGAGGGATACCCAAATGCCTTCGATGGAAGCGGTGAGTTTGGGTCGATTCTTGTTGAGCCGGGCATTCCTCAGAAAACCCGAACAGAATATCGTTTTTCAAACCAGTCAAACTCCCTGATCAAACCATGAACCCAGATGTGACAAACACCCGGATCGGAATTATCGGGAGTGGATTTATTGTCAATGACTGTCATCTTCCAGCTTACCAAAAATTGAGGCTGAACGTCGTGGCAATCGCTTCGCGGACAAAAGGAAATGCCGAGCGGGTTGCCGGCGAGTATGGTATCGAGACGGTTTATGAAAGTTTTGAGATGTTGTTGGCCGATGCTTCGATCGAGGTTCTCGATATTGCGGTGCCTCCGCAGCATCAGGCTGACCTCATTCGCGAAGCTTGCCGGCGGGGAACGGTCAAGGGGATTCTAGCCCAGAAACCGCTCGCTCTTGACTACGCTGAGGCGCTCTCGATTGTAGAGGAATGTGAGAAGGCGGGAGTCGTTTTGGCAGTGAATCAAAACATGCGCTTCGATCCTTCAGTGGCGGAGGCTGATCGCTTGTTGAAGAACGGTCGGCTTGGTGACCCCGTTTTCACCACCATTGACATGCGTGGCATTCCTCACTGGCAACCCTGGCAGGCTGAATTGCAAAGTGCTTCGTTGAAGATCATGTCGATTCATCATTTCGATTGTATCCGGCATTGGCATGGAGATCCGGAGGCGATTTATTGTAGCACGCGCCCTGATCCGCGGACAGAGTTTCCTCATCAGGACGGGATTTGCACTAGTATTTTAGAATACGCCAATGGTTTTCGGGCAGTCGTGATTGATGATGTCTGGACCGGGCCGGCCCAGGAAGGTTGTCCGGGCGATATTCGAATCGAATATCGTATTGAAGGAAGCGATGGTCTTGCAATTGGAGACATCGGTTGGTGTAAGGATCCCTATACCAGTCCTTCGAGTTTACGGCATGCCGCGAAAGGAGACGAGGGATTCACGACGGCACGACTTGACGGGAGCTGGTTTCCTGATGCTTTTAAGGGAACGATGCTCGACCTTCTGACGGCCTTGCAGGAGGATCGGGCTCCCATGCTCAATGGTCGTGATAATTTGAAGACCATCGCCTTGGTGGACGCGGCAGTGAGAAGTTCCGAGGAACAACGCCGTGTTCGCTTGGACTCAATTTAAGAATCTATGAAATTAGGAATTATTAACAGCGCATTTGGACAAGCCGGAGTCGATACTGTGACCGGGCTTGAACATATCGCCCGGATCGGATTTGACTCCGTCGATATTTTTACCGAACCGTCGATGCTTTCGGCTGAGGAGATTTCCCGGATTGGAAATTTGTGTGAGTCGAAAGGTCTGCCGATTTTGTCCCTTCCTGTGGTGGCGATCGGCTTGATTGATTTCAATGATCCTGTTCGTGATTATCACATCGAGCGATGCAAGCATTTCATTGACCTCGCTGCACAATGGGGAGCGGGGAATATCCTTTTGGTGTTGGGAGAATACATTTGGCAGCGCGAAGTGATCGGGCCTGAAGATCAATGGCGGTGGGGTTTGGAATCCTGCCGAATTCTGGGTGACTACGCGGATATTAAAGGGATCGACATTGCCTTGGAACTAGAGCCCTTCCGCTTGAGTTTGCTCAACAGCATCGATGAAATGTCCCGCTTCGTCAGTGAGTGCGACCATCCAAGAGTGAAGGCCAATATTGATGTCTCTCATCTTGTTTTGGCAGACAACGGGCCAGAGGAAGTGGCGAAGCTCGCAGGACAAGCCATCCATGTGCACATCAGTGACTGTGATGGAAAGGTTCACGGCGATCTTCCTCCGGGACGTGGCGTGGTGAAGTTTGCGCCTTATCTTCAAGCGATCAAGGAACTCAGCATTGATGGTGCGGTTTCAATTGAGCTGGAGTATTCGCCAGACCCGGCCCGTATTGTGGAGTGGGTGGAAGAAGCTTACACCGAAACGGCTCGCTTGATGGATCAAGTTGGTCTGCGTGGATAAGTCATGAGTGAAGTGGTGTCAGGTCAATCGCGATATCTTCTCAATCGGGAGAATTCGCAGAAAGCTATTGAAGCCGGGCTCGCCGAGGCGGAGTGGTATCAAAGTCCCATTCCGCGCGAGACGATGCGGGAATTATTGGTGCGGCGTGACGGCCCGGCGATTCGGGATACCGTGGTCTGGTTTGGAATTCTTTTTGGCTCGGCGGCAGCTACGATTGCTCTTTGGGGATCATTGTGGGCGGTCTTTCCGTATTTGATCTATGCCGCGATTTACGCGGGTAGTGCCGACTCCCGGTGGCATGAAACATTGCACGGGACAGCATTCAAAACGGATTGGATGAATAGTGTCCTCTACGAGATCGCTTCGTTTATGGTTCTCAGAGAGGGCGTGATCTGGCGGTGGTCTCATACGCGGCATCACAGCGATACCATCATCGTGGGACGCGATCCGGAGATCGCCGCGCCGCGGCCTCCGGATATTGCCGGGATTCTCTTGGGTCTCTTCGCTATTCGCGCCTACCCCCAATATTTTAAGAATCTCTTTCTCCATTCGGTGGGTAAGATCTCAGAACGGGAGATGGAATTCATCCCGGAAAGCGAGTATCCCAAAGTGACTCGTACGGCTCGTGTTCATCTGTTGATTTACCTACTGGTAACCGTTTCCTCGATCGTTTTTCAAAGCTGGATTCCAGTGTTATTCATTGGCCTGCCCAATTTATTTGGAACGTGGTTGATGCTTGTTTACGGCCTCACCCAGCACACCGGATTGGCGGAAGATGTGCTTGATCACCGTTTGAACTCGCGGACCTTCCTGACGAATCGACTGAATTGCTTCCTGTATTGGAATATGAACTACCACGTTGAGCATCACATGTTCCCCTTGGTGCCTTACCATGCTGTGCCGAGGCTCCATGAGTTGATGAAAGACGATTGTCCGCCTGCTTATTCGAGCCTTTGGTCATGTTGGAGGGAGATTGTCCCGACCCTTGAGCGGCAGTGCCGGGAGCCCGCTTATCATGTGGAGAGAGTTCTCCCAGAGTCAGCCGGAACGGATGTTCAAAGGACTCGACGTGCCGGTAAATCAGTTGATGAGGAAGGCTGGATCGATGTGTGTGGGGGAGAAGAATTACAGTCGATGGATGTCTTACGCTACGATCACGAAGAGAGAACCTACGCCATCTATCGGGGGAGCGAGGGCGAGTTGTATGCGACCGATGGGATTTGCACCCATGGGAAGACTCATCTGGCAGACGGCTTGATCGTTGGGAAGATGATTGAATGCCCTAAACACAACGGGCGATTCAATCTCAATGATGGTAGTCCTGCCCGTAAGCCGGTTTGTAAAGCGTTGAAGACTTATGAGGTGAGGGAATGTGATGGCAGGGTGTTTTTTCGAATGGGTGATTGCTTGGTGAAAAATTGAGTTTTACCGAAAAGAGAAATTGTTCAATCTCGTGTATGAAGTTTATTTTGACGAGTTCGATATTTGCTGGAATTTTGGTGGGAATTTCTTCCCATTTATCTGCAGCACAATGGGAGAAGCACACCGTTGTTCCAGCGGGAAAAGGTTCGATCAATGGGGTCTCCGCGAGTGACTTTGATAAGGATGGGCAGATCGACGTTATCACCTCGGTTAACGGTGAGGTTATTGTTTTGAAGGGGCCGGATTGGGAGAGGTTTCCGGTGCATCAATTTGTGAAAGGACTGGCCCGCAATAAACCACGTCCGGCTTGTATTCATAGCTGTCTTATGGATGTCGATGGCGATGGGGACATGGACTTCATTGGCTCCAACCAAACTGTTTTCTGGCTCGAATGTCCTGACGATCCGTTCTCAGGGGCGCCTTGGAAGTATCGCACAGTTGATGATGAAATTCTCGGAACGCATTGCGTTATTACTGGGGACGTGAATCGCGATGGGAAGCTGGACTTGATTGCCAATTCTTTCCGGGATCCGAATGCGACGAAGTTTTATAATTCTATTGTTTGGCTCGAAGTTCCCAAAAAGCCCCATGAGGCCAAGAGTTGGATTCGGCATGTCTTTGCTGACAAAGATGCGCCGGGCGGTTCGCACTACATGGGATTTGGTGATGTCAATGGCGATGGGCGACCTGATATCGCTGCCGGAGCGAAGGGAACCCAAGGCTTTGTGCGAGGACAATGGTTTGCCTGGTGGGAACAGGGAGAAGACGCGACCATGCCGTGGAAGAAGCACCTTCTGGCAACCGATGAAGAGGGTGCCTCCAATATCATCCCAGCCGACTTCAATGGCGATGGAAAAATGGACTACTGCGCCAGTCGTGGGCACGGGAAGGGCGTTCTTTGGTTTAAAGGCCCCAATTTTGAGCAGATTGAAATCGATCCTGAAATTGCCTTTCCGCACAGTCTTGATGTTGCGGACCTCAATGGAGACGGACATCCCGATGCTGTGACTTGCGGAAAGGAAACAGATGGTGTGGTGAAGTGGTATAAGAATGACGGAAAAGGAATATTCACCTCACATCTCATCGGAAAAGATCAGGGGAGTTATGACACCCGAACCATTGATATGGATAAGGACGGAGACCTTGATGTTCTCATCGCGGGGCACGGAAGCAAGAACGTGGTGTGGTATGAAAATCCCTTGAAGTGAGGTCTGGTCACGGGCGCTTGTGCTTTAGGAACCATTCGTAGAGGTTTGGGTTCGCGTAGGTACGGGTGTAGGAATCGTGTCCCACTCCGGGATAAACGGTGAGCTTGGCGTTTCCCTTGGCAGTCTTAATAGCATCGACCATCTCGTGGGATCGTTCGACTGACACCACGAGATCATCGTCTCCATGAAAGGCCCAGACGGGAAGTTTGCCAATGCTCTTGGCTGAGGCGGGATTTCCTCCGCCACAAATTGGGGCGGCTGCGGCGAAGCGATCTGCGTGTTTTCCGATGGCGGCCCAGGTGCCATAGCCTCCCATACTGAGACCGGTGAGGTAGACTCGTTTGGGATCAAGATGGTAGTTGGTCAGGAGGTGAACGAGGAGGATAATGAGATCGTCCGGTTGCCAGCAGGTTTGCCAAGGGTGTTTGGAGAGGGCCTGGGGGGAGACTACGACGAATTCAAAATCGTCACGCTTGTCTATAAAATGCGCGAGCCCGTTGACTTTGACCTCTGCGACGTCGCGACCGCGTCGGCTGCTGCCATGGAGGTAGATGATGAGAGGCATCGGCTTTTCTTTGCTCGCTTGCTTGTATCGTTCCGGGAGATAGAGCCAGAAACGATCGTTAAGATTGTCGGTCCGGTCTGCGACCTCTGGAGGCAAGGTTTGAATGGTGTGGCGATCAGTCTTAGTGGCCTTCGGTATGCCGATGGCGAAAATCACCGTGCCAGCAATGATGACGAAGAGGGTCGGAAGCTTTAAAAGTTGTCTCTTCATTGGTCTCCCAGACTGACGCTGCATTTTGGGAGGGCTTTCATCAGTCGGGCTACTCCGGCATTGCTCACCTTGGTTTCTCCAAGCCAGACAATTCGGAGTTTCTTCATTTGAATCAAGTTGGCGATGCATTCGTCGGTGACTTTCGATCCACGGAGATTGAGCTCTTTGAGAGGTATTTTGTGAGATGTTTGATTCCGGTGTCAGTGACTGCAGTGTCGCGCAAACCGAGGTGCTTTAATTTTAGAAAGTAGTAATACTTCACTCTCTATTTCTTCTTTTTCTTTCCGCCACGAGGCTTCCAGTTGAAGAGAGCGCTTTCTGTTGCGGCTTCATTGGCCAGTTTGTTGAAGGTGGCCTGAAGTTCCGGACGTTTTGACGCGAGGTTTGTTTTTTCGCCGGGGTCGGAGGACAGGTCGTAGATTTCCCAAGGACCTTTGGCTCCTAATTTTATTCGGTCGAGACGAACGGCTTTTATGTCTCCTTTACGAATGGCCTGTTTGCCGCCTCGTTCATAAAATTCCCAGTAGAGATGATCGTGAGATTTTTGTTCTCCATTACCGAGGAGTGAGGGTAGAAATGAAATTCCGGTATGATCGTCAGCGGGGGAGGTGTCGGTAAGGTCGGAGACGGTTGCCATGAGATCCCAGTGGGCTGAAATGTGATTGCTGCGGGATGCCGCTTTAATTTTTCCAGGCCAGCGGGCGATGAGAGGAACGCGGATTCCTCCTTCGTAGAGGTCGCGTTTGATGCCTTTATAGATTCCGTTGCCATCAAAGAAATCTGGATCTGCACCGCCGGCCGGCGTTGGTCCGTTGTCGCTGGAGAACATGATGATGGTGTTTTTTGAGATTCCCAGTTTGTCGACAAGATCGAGAATTTTTCCGACGTCACGATCTAGTCTGGAGGTCATGCCGGCAAAGCAAGCGCGCGGGGTGGGGTGGCTGCGGTATCCTTTTTGGGGTGAATTGGGGTTTTTGTAAGGGCCTTTTTCTTTAATGGTCTTCAGGTAGGGCTCCATTGAGTCATCGGGGACGTCGAGGTCCACATGAGACAATGTGTAGGCCATATAGAGGAAGAAGGGTTCGTCTGTTTTACTCTGCTTCTCGATCCAGTTCAGCCCTTCCCTGGTAAAGCTGTCATGGATGTAGGTTTCGCGTTTGGTGGGATTGTTGGGATAGTACTCCTTCTTTTCGTTTCGCCAAATGTAGTCTGGATAAAAGCGGTGGGCACGTGATTGATTGAGGTAGCCGAAAAAGAAATCGAATCCCTGTTTATTGGGGATGCCCGGAGAGCCCGCCTCGCCCAGGCCCCACTTACCGACGCAGCCGGTGGCGTATCCCGCTTTCTTGAGCACTTCAGCGACGGTGACGTCTTCCGGTTTGAGATGTGCTTTGGAGTTCCCGCGAATGCGTGTCCGTCCCGTATGTTGGCCGGTCATGAGACATGACCGGGTAGGCGCGCAAACCGTGCTGCCGGAGTAGTGATTGAAGAACTGTATGCCCTCTTTGGCCATCTGGTCGATACGGGGTGTCTTCATGATCTTCTGGCCGTAGCAGCCGAAATCATTGATGCCGAGATCGTCGGCAAGAATGTAGATGATGTTGGGTTTCTCTGCGGCCGAGGCTGCGAGGGAGGCGGTCAGGAAAACGAGAGCCAGAAATTGTTTCATGATAATTGATTGGGCCACCACTAGAGAGGTTTGAGAGAGAGGGTGCAAAGATATTCTCCCGGTTGTTCGTCTTGCCGAATAGTGCGGCTAATTCGACCTCCTCGAAAGCAATCCGCCTGAATTAAACGAGCAAGCTCTCCAGTGGTCCGGTGCTATCGGCGAATTTCTTCATGCCGGCTCCCATCAATTGGGCTTGTGACAGCCAGAGGTTTGCCAGTGGGGTGTTTTCGGGACAGTTGATCATTCCGCCTGTCTTGATTTTCCCATTAGCGGAACCTGCCTGCTTCACGCTGTCACCCGATCATGCGGCAGTTGAGAAAGCTTGCCTAAAAGGCCCCAACCTGAGCATTATTAAAGCGAAGCGCGTATGTCCTGTTTTATCATTTCAGGAACCAGTCCTCTGGCGGGCAGCAGGGGGTGGATATGCGCCCAATGGTTAGACCAATAGTTTATAGGAAACGGCAATGATAACGGGATCGACCATCTACCGGCTGCTTGGCATACAGGGTTTCTTCCTAATCCTTGGGCTTGGGTATTCGTCTGGAGCTGAAATTACGTCCGACGCGAAATGGACCCTCTCAGACAGCCCTATTTCGGTAACCGAGAAAGTCATTATCCGCCCGGGTGCGTCCCTGGTTGTTGATGCCGGGGTCACGGTAATTGTGGCCGAGGATGCGGCGATTCTTGTTGAAGGATCGTTGCTCGCCAATGGCACAGCCAACGAACCCATCCTTTTTACTCGCGAAGCTGGATCAAACGGCTGGCCGGGGATTGAATTTTCCGGAGCCCGGGTTTGGAACGCGTTTTCAAGCAGGAGTGTTTTCGAGTTTTGCCGTTTCGAATACGTCTCAAACGACGTCGCCTTGCAGGCTTGGGAGGTTGACCTGGAGTTTTCTAATTGCGTGTTTGAAACCATCACGGACACGGTGATTCGCTGCCACGATGGAAAAATCCGGCTGGCGGATTCTTTGTTCCGGAATTGTGGCGAAGGAGTCAACGCGGTGCGATGCGACGCGGATATTTCGCGCAATCGCTTTTACCACATTCGTAACGGCGCAGATGCCATCGACGTAGACTTGGAATATAGCGGGGAGGGCTTGAAGACCGCCAATATTGCGCAGAACATTATCGAGTATTGTTCCGGCGACGGAATCGACCTGGGGAGTAGCGCGGCGCGTATTTCCGGGAATCTGATCAGGCGCTGCGCGGATAAAGGGATTTCGTTGGGTGAAGGTTCCAATGCCCGGGTCGAGAATAACGTGGTGCTGCATTGCCCGATCGGAATCGCGGTGAAAGATCGTTCAGCCCCGGTGATGGTGAATAATACCGTAGTAAGCTGCACGGTCGGTGTCAGCGTATACGAAAAGGAGATTGGTATGGGCGGGGCGCGGGGGCACTGGGTGAACGGGATCATTTGGAATTGCGAGGAAAGCATCCGGCTGGACCTCCTGTCTTTTCTGGATGTGAGATATTCGGTGATCGGTGGTGCCGAAGTTTGGCCCGGTGAGGGTAATACCAATGCGGATCCCCAATTCGTAGATTTGAATACCGATAACGTTTTGCTTCAACTGGGTTCGCCCGCCCTAAACGCGGGCACGTCCCGTCTCGCCCCTGCGGTCGATTACCACGGAGTCGCCCGCTCCGCCACGCCCACCGCGGGTGCGTTCGAAGATGTGGCTACTGGTTACGATAGCGACGGAGACGGTCAGGTGGACGAGGCCGATGGCTTGCCCTTCAACTCGCTGAATGTAGCGGACCTGCCGGTGGAATCTTCGGTGATCATCAATGAAATCATGTATCGCCCCGACAATGATGCCATCGCTCTGGAATATCTAGAATTGTATAACCGTGGTGATTCTGCAGTCGATCTTACGGGTTGGCAGTTGGTGGATGAAACTTTGTTTGATTTCCCGGTTGGGACGACGATCCTACCCGGTTCGTTTTTGGTGGTGGCAGCAAACCCGAGCTCGATCGAGGCCGCTTACGGTCTTTCGGCTGTCTTAGGGCCCTGGTCGGGCGATTTGGGCGACAAGTCTGCGGTGGTTCGCCTGATCGATGGGAACAGCGGCGACGTGGACACGGTGGAATACCGGAACTCGGATGGCTGGCCCGTGGGGGCGGATGGTTCCGGATCGTCCCTGGAGTTGATTGACGTAAACAGCGACAACAACATCGGATCTCACTGGGCTGAAAGTGTGGAACGGGGCGGGACTCCCGGGCGCAAAAACGCTGTGGCGGAGGGGTCCGTCGTGATCAATGAGTTTCTGGCGTCCTCGGATCTCGGAGCAGCGGACTGGATTGAGCTCTACAATCGCGGTGACACGGAGCGGGATATTTCCGGGTGGTATTTGACGGACGACGCAGCGACGTTGACGGAATGGATCATCCCTCCGAACACAGTCCTACAACCCGGCGAAGCAATTTTTTTCGATTCGCTCAATTTCGGGATATCGGCCGGAGGCGAGGAACTTTTCCTGACCCGTTCCGACGGGTCCACGGTGGAGAGTCGGGTCGCGTTCGGCGCCCAGAATGCCGATGTGACGCGGGGCCGTTATCCGGACGGCTCACCATCTTGGAGTTACTATCCCGCCAACGGTACACCGGGTGCATCAAACGGCCCACCGACGACCCCAGCTGTCGTCATCACCGAAATCATGTATCATCCTGCGGGCGATAATGACGCGGAAGAGTTCGTTGAACTGTATAATGCGGGCCCCGAAGTGGTGGATTTGTCCGAGTGGACCATTGACGGCGGCATACGCTACCAGTTCCGAGGGGACGCGACCCTCGCCCCGGGGTCTCACTTGGTGGTGGCAAATGATCCTGACTCGGTGAATGCAAAGTATGCCTTGGATGATTCGCTGGGGCCTTTTGACTCGCGCCGGCTCTCCAACCGGGGCGAAAACCTGTCTTTGCACGACGCGCTGGGGAATGTGGTGGACGCCGTCTTTTACCGGGATCGCGGACGGTGGCCGCGAGCGGCGGACGGGGAAGGCGCTTCCCTCGAGTTGAGATCGCCGACGATGGATAATGCTCTCCCGGAAGCCTGGACGGCGGGCAGCGTTGCCTCGGAAGGAACGCCCGGAGCCGCCAATGGTTCGGGGGCGAATGCCACCGCCATCATTTTTTCTGCAGGGCACTATCCTGTAACACCAACATCCGCTGAGGCGGTCACCATCCGCGCCCGGGTATCGAACGGGGGGCGCCCAGTTCACCTGCGTTGGAAGGAAAATGCTGATGCAGTGTATCAAACGATTACCATGACGCCGGTTTCGGGCGCGTACCTGGTCGCAGTAATACCCCCGCAGACCGACCGGGATTTGATCGAATATTACATCGAGGCGGAAGGCGATGCCGGCAATCTTGCAACCTGGCCACCGGGTGCGCCGGTCTTTCAGTTGGCCTCGGGAGGACAGGTTCCTTTCACACTGCGCTACCTTTGCCTGGACTCTCCCGCGCCGAGTGGCGTGCCTTCGTTTCGCTTGCTGGTTCCGCATGAGACGCTGGACGAATTGCAGGCGCGCGAGCTCTCAAGCGACGAGCTACTGCCCATCACGATGACTTATGGTGACGAGGTCTTTCCTTTTGCCCGGTATCGATACCGGGGCACACTCAAGCGGCAGTGGTCGGTCAAGTCTTATCGGATCGACCTAAAGCACGATCATCCGTTTGCGGGCGAAGACCGCCTAAACTTCAACGGTAAGCGACCTGGACCGGAGTGGCTGGCCACGGAATACGTCAAGGAAGCAGGCTTCGCCGTCCCCGAGCTCCAGGCCATTCGCTTGCATGTGAACCATCGAGATCAGGGACCGTATTTGTGGGCAGAGCGAATCGGAGGGGATTACTTGGAAAGGAACTACCGCGGCGCGTCCACCGGGACTTTTTACGAAAGTTGGGGGGAGGGAGACATGGGGGTTGTTTCTCCTGAAGTTCTGGGGGTGCTCGATGTGGTTCGTAACACGAACCAGCTGGACTACGCTGCGGCGGTTCGGCAGGTCATCGAACCGGACCAGTGGCTGACCTGGGCTGCCTCGATGGTCTTGCTTGGAAACAACGAAACGATCCTCGGCGGCATTAGTGGCAATCACGCCGTTTATCTGTATCCGGACTCCGGTCTTCTGAGGTTGGAGCCGCTCGATCTCGATGCGACGTGGGAACCGGCGAGTCTCGGCATGCCGGTTCACGTGGACACTCCGCTGCCGCGCCCGGAGTGGTCTCCGGGGATGGAAGCGGTGGAGTCCTTGATGCGCACTCCGTATTTTCAGAGACGTTACTACCAGATCTTGGCCGATGAACTGGACGGGTGGTTTCTACCTTCCAGACTGACGGATCCTATCAACGACCACTTCAACTTAATTGACCCCGGCGGACTGAGCGCGCCGGATCAGGGATCGCCGGCGACAACCAGCGGGTATCTCAACTTACGGCGTGACGTCGTGGACCAGCAGATCAGCGACCTCGTGAATGCCACCGCGAGCTTCGCTCCGAAACCGCTCGCCCCCGAAATCGGGGGGATCTACTGGCAGCCGTTTCCTGAGGTGGAGCTTTCGGGCGTCGTCGTGCCCGACACCCACCTTGTCCTCGTCAATCAGAGCAGCGTCGGAGTGTCGCTGGATTCGATCAAGGGAAGTTGGAGCTATCGCACCACCCTGTCGCAGGGCGACGCCGTTCTAAGCCTTGCGGCCCAGCCCTTGAGCAACCGTGCGTATCAAACGCCGGAACAGGTCTTTACCTTGCGTTACGACGGCAACGACGACGACGGGGACGGCCTGCCCAACAGTTGGGAAACGTATTACGGGCTGGATCCGAACGACGACGGCAGCGTCGATCCTTACCAGGGAGCTGCCGGTGACCCGGACGGCGACGGGACGACCAACCTCGAGGAGTATGAGGCAAGATCTCACCCCACGTTGTCCCTACCACTCCGACCGAGCGTCACCGTGCTCCCGCCCGATGAGATCAGGTTGACTTGGTTGTCCGCACTGGGTGCGATTTACCAGATACAATTCAGCGACAGTCTGGACGGCACTTGGAGTGACCTTGGTCTCCCTTTGGCAGGTAATGGAAACAACTTGTCTGCCATCTTTTCGACCCTTCCTGCATCGCGGAAATTCTTTCGTGTTACGGCGAAAATGAAGTAGAGTTCTAACAGCACCATGAAAAACACACCTCTGTCCATTTTTGCTGCCTTGAGTTGGGTAATTACAGCTGCGGCTCAGGCTGCTGACCTTTATGTAAGTCCCGATGGAAATCATAGGCCGCCGTTCGCGAATTGGGCTCAGGCTTCCAGAAACATTCAGGCCGCAGTGGACGCTGCTTCGGAAGGTGACACCATCTATCTCGCTGACCATACCTATTTACTAAAAGAAACCATCACCGTGGATAAAGCCATCACCATTAAGGGCTTCAGCGGCCCGGATGATTGCGTGATTGATGGACGGAACAATGTTCGCTGTTTTGATATCAATGATGCGAACCTCGTCGATTTGACGATTCAACATGGTTTTGTGCAGGGGGGATTCCTTGGAGATCCCGAGAGGAAATACGGCGGGGGAGTGTCCGCCAGAAATTGCGTGATCAGCAACTGCGTCTTTCGGGAGAACGGAGGCAATCAGGGACTTCACGGAATTCTGCCTGCCGGCGCCGCGCTGGCCGCCCGGGATGGTAGCGTCGTGAGCGATTGCATCTTTTACGACAACAACAAAGGAGGCGATGGTTTTTCGGATCCTTCTACGGTCCATGTCGGCAACGGTAGTTTGATCGAGCGTTGTATCATCCGCAACAATATCACCTCGGTAGGCGCCTTGGACTGCGATTACTCAACGGTCGTGCAGTGCCAGATCTACAGTAATCAATACCGGGGTGTCACCATGGTCGGGGGAACCATGCGTGATTGCCAAATCTTCGACAATGAGGGCTCCCCGGGTGTGGTCGCCATTACCGTCGGAAGCGCGGTCACGCCGAGCAATCAGGGTGGAGGAGTGCATATCAGCGAAGGGGGTGTCGTCACGCGGTGTCTTATTCGAAACAACGGTAGTCGAATCGGGGGCGGTGCCTACATCGAAAACGGGACGTTGAGAAACTGCCTCGTCTTGGATAATCTCAGTCACTACGACCCAGAGAATCCTCCGGGATACTTTGGCGTGCCATCGGATGGCGGGGGGGCTTATATCCAAGGACGGGGAAGCCTAGAAAACTGCACTGTGCTCGGTAATCTTTCATCTCACACCACCGGGGGTGTTTTCTGGAAGTCCTCATTCGACCCGGTGGACGAAACCGTCATTCGCAACAATATCCTTTACTCTAACAGCGGGTTCAATTTGCCCGCGGAAGCCTTTGTCGTCACGCTGGAGCACAATTGTATTCAGGACGGGACCAGGTTGACGAACGGCAACATTAGTAGCGATCCCCGGGTCGCGGCGGATTACAGCCTAAGCGAATCTTCCCCGTGCCGGAACACCGGGAGCAATCAGGCTTGGATGACGGGAAGCGGCGATTACGTTGGCATCTCGCGCGTTGTCAACGGCGACGTAGACATGGGTGCCTTGGAGTTCGTGGCGCCCCTTGTCATCACACAGATTCAATATGTCGATGAACAGGTCACTCTGAATTGGACTTCATCTCCCGGCGCCGCCTACCAGCTCGAGGGAACCGACGACCTTTCCACGAATTCATGGGAAAAAGTTGGCGCCGCTGTGACCGCAACAGGAACAGTCTCATCACAGACCGAAGCTGTTGTCCCCCGACTTCGGAGCTTCTATCGCTGTAGGCATATTCTCTTCGAGTAAAAAAGATCATGCCTTGTTGTCTCGTATGGTGGTGAGGTATCGATCGACTGACATGGAAGGCAGGCCATGAATTCCAGGATCGACTGAAGGCTTTGTTCCAATAGGACGGCAAAGCCGTGAGGAAAACCGCCGGTATTACTTCACACACATGAGGTGTCCGGAAGTGCGGATGAGTAGCTTCCCGTCAAAGGGAACCGGGGTGGCTAGGATCTGCTCTCCCATATCATTCTCTCCAAGGAGCTCAAATTTTTCGCCGATGCGGGCGGAGAAGACAACTCCGTCTTCACGGGGGGCGTAGAGGATGCCGCCGGCAACCACAGGGGAAGCATAGTAGGGAATCAGTGACTTGGGAAGTTTGGCCGTCCAATGCGGTTTTCCGGTTTTGGGATCGAGGCAGACCACTTCCCCCTTGTGGCGAAGAAGGTAGACCTTGCCTTCGTATTCGACCGGGCTGGAGACAAAGACGCCGAAGTCGCTCGTGTCCCAGGCCTTATGAGTCTTGGTGACATCGCCTTTTCCACCGAGGCGAACCGCGTGGACTTCAGCTTGTTTCCGATCGTCCCGACCGACTGGGACGATCGCGATGTCGCCGGCGACAACGGGAGTCGCGATGGGCGGCCAGAGTTTTTTCCCCTTGGGGTTGAATCCGCCGCTCGACCAGAGAAGAGTTCCGTCTTCCGCCGAATAAGCGGTGAGATGATCGGAGCACCAAATGAGAAAAGCGTCCTTGCCGTCATGGCGAATGGGAATGGGCGTGGTGTAACCCTGGTCGTTCTCAGCGGGGACCTTGTAGTTGCGTTTTTGTTTCCAGCGAATCTTGCCGTCCTTCTTGTCGAATCCGGCGACCCAGGAATCTCCCGAATGCAGGCGGGGAAGAATGACGAGATCCCCGATGATGATGGGAGAGCTTCCTTGGTCCCAGTATAGATCCTGCCGACCGAACTCTTCGGCGAGGTTTCGTTTCCAGCGGACCTTCCCGTCCATTTCGAGAGCCGCGAAGGTGCCGCTCTTGAAGTATACGAAGACGCCTTTTCCATCGGTTATCGGCGAAGCGTTGCTGCTGGTACCGAGCTTCATGTGCTTGGCTTTGGTTTCGGCGCCGAATTCGGTTTTCCAGATTTGTTTCCCGTCGAGATCAAATGCCAGCGCGGTATCGACGCCTTCTTTGGGTGCGGTGAGGAAGATGCGGTCTTTCCACACTACTGGACAGGAAGCTCCTTTCCCGGGGAGGGCAACTTTCCAGGCGAGCTTGTCGGCACTCCATTCGGTCGGGTAGTTTTCACCGGCCCGGCTTCCATTGTGTGAAGGCCCTCGCCAGGAAGGCCAGTCCTCTGCAAGGAGAGGGGACAAGGCGGAAGATAATAGAACGGCGGCAGCGAAGGAAGTGGAGGTTCTAAACACGTGCATGTCTCTGTTTACCACAATCGGAGGCAATCTCTTTCCGCTTTCTTGCAGAAGAATCACGAGGGTCTCTATCTACCGGGAAAGGTCTTCGCGGAATCAATTGGAATTGAATTTCAGGGTAGGCCCGACGGGTAAGCGGAAGGCTGCGTAATCTTCGTGCATGTCAGCGAAGGCCGGAATCGCCTCTGAATGACGGTCCCGGACCAAAACAGCGCGAACTACTTCAACATCTCTATGCACCACCGGGGGTAGGCCGTCGAAGGAACCCGGATCATGAAAATGGTCTCCATCTCCAGGCGCAGTGGTCATGGTGAGGCGATAGGTCTGACCTGTGTGTAAAGGCACGGCTTCGGGTAATGAGAAGTAGCGGAACTCGTTTTCGAGCGTGCCTTGCGAACCCTCGGGAATATCCAGCTTTGCAAGTATTCTGGCTTTACCCGACGCATCGAGTTTTTCCAAACGGATCACATGAGGCGCCGCCAAACCGCTCTTGTTTTTGTTGTTTCCCAGGGAGGGCTGATCTCGATCAAACTCGGTTGCTACATTCCGGGCCGGCCTCGCGGGAGAGTCTTTATTCTGGTCGTCCCACAAGCCGAGGTGACTGACGATTCGATCTGCTCGAAGGCGAAACTCGAAGCCAACGTGTCCATCGACATCATTACGCAGATTGTGCCAGCCGTCATCGACAATGAGCTTGTCGCTTTCCTCGAGATGCAATTCCCGGCTGTGACCTCGATTGTGAATTCTCAGCAACTCTGCGGCCAGCTTTTTTGCCCGATCGGAGTGAGCTTCCGGAATATCTTTCCCTTCCTCGTAGAGATTGGACTCGAGATCGTAGTAGGCTTTTGGAATCGAGGCGCCTCTCTGGCCCGGCGAAATAGAAGGCATTGCCAGTCCGCCATCGACAAGCAGTTTCTCATGACCTTTTCGAATCGCTAAAACATCATTCGACCAAGGCGGTCCAAGGTGACAGAAGAAGACGCGGGCGCGATTGTCTGGGTTTTCTTTATCTTCCTTCCAATACGCCAGCGAATCGAGGCTGTCGTGGGCCTCATTTGGAGCGAGAGTATGGCCTGCTACGTTCGCCAAAGTCGCGTAAAGATCCGTGAGCGAACAAACATTGCGGTTGATCTTTCCTCCCTCGATATAGCCTTCCCAATAGACGATCATGGGGACTCGAATTCCACCCTCCCAAATTTTGGCTTTTTTACTGCGAAGTCCGCCGCTCTCCTGATTTGTCCCAAGGTTGTCGCCAACGTTGGGTCCATTGTCGCTGGTAAAAATGATCAAGGTATTCTCGATGAGCTTGTGGCCCGGCCAGCGGGGGTCGTCGGTTCCACGGAGTGTTTTGATGAGTTCGCCGAAAGCGGTGTCGTTTTCCAGGACCATATCCTCGCGATCTCCGGCAGGTGCTCCGTCTGAATAGCGGCTTTGACCTTTAATTTGGATGCCGGCGATTCGATCGGGAACTGCATAATCGCCTTCGGGATGCCTTTGGAAATGATTGGCGTTGGGGACGTAGTAGAGAAAGAAGGGGTTCGATGCCTTGGACTGCCGTTCGATGAATGCCAGGACCTCTCGCAAGTAGTCGGGTCCAAGTTTCGAGAGGTCCCAGTCCGGAGCAGCAAGGACCCGTCCTGCCCGGCTTTTCATTCCTATTCGCTGCATTTTGGAACGATCGGTGAAGGTCCATCGATCGTTTCGAAAATAGATCCTCGGCTCAAGATCAAGGGGATCTTCGGTGTTGCCAGTCACCCCGAAATATTCGTCGAAGCCGTGATGGGTCGGGCCATCGAGAAAGGGCTTGGTGAAATCCACATCGCTGAAGTCATATTCGTCAGCGGGTTTGCCATAACCGTCATCGAAGGACATGCCGACGTGATATTTTCCGACTCCGGCGGTGGTATAGCCATTGCGCTGTAACATCTCGGGAAGCGTCGGGCATTCGCGGTGAATCATCGGCGTGTTCGGTCCGTGCGGCAACCATCCCTGGTATTTTAAATAAGCTCGATGAGCGTATCTTCCGGTGAGCAGGGAGTATCGGGTCGAACTACACATCGAGGCCGGCGCATGGGCATCGGTGAACAAGACCGACTGCTTCGCGAAGTCTTCAAGATTCGGAGTTCGCAATGTCCTTGCGATGGGCTTGGCATTCGGTCCGAGTGACTTACCGAGGTAGGCGCTGGTATCGCCCAGTCCCATGTCATCTGCCATCATGATGACGATGTTTGGTTGGGCGGGACGTTCAGCAGCTTCGCCGATAATCCCTGTCCCGAGAATTAGGAACGCGAGTGCCGGAGTCCGAGTCATGCGAAGAGATCTAGAACGGGTTGGCCTTTGTGCGCCACCGAAAAGGGACGCTTGCTTGGGCTGTAGAGGACCTGGTCGGTAGGGATGCCGAGAGCGTAGGCAATCGTGGCATTGAAATCCGGAATCGTGATCGGTTTTTCCACCACTTCTTCAGCGCCTTCGGATGTCTTCCCATAGACGTAGCCTCCTTTGAATCCTCCTCCCGCGAGAACACTGGTGAAGGCCTGGGGATAGTGGTCGCGTCCGATGTTGCGATTGACGATCGGAGTGCGCCCGAATTCGGTGGTCAACACCACCACGGTCTCATCCAGCTTGCCGCTGCTCTCGAGGTCCTCAAGTAATGCGCCCATAGCTTGGTCCATCGTCTGGCACAAAAGGGGCATCGACGTGAAATTATTCGTATGAGTGTCCCAGCCGCTGAAGCTGACTTCGACCGTGCGGACATTGCTCTCGATCAGACGTCGCGCGAGGAGGCAACCCTGGCCAAATGGATCGTCGCCATAGCGCTGACGTGTTTTCTTGTCCTCCTTGTTGATGCTGAAGGCTGCTAAGTCGGGGCTTTCCATCAGGCGGACCGCGTCGGCATACATATCGCCATAGGCCCGAATGGGCTTGGAGTGATAGCGTTCGAGAAACTCGACATCGAGATCCTTGGCGAGGTCGATCCGTCGTTGAAGCCGATCCCCGCGTAGTGAGGAATGGGCATGCTTGAGTCCTGACTTTGGGTCGGAGATTGCGAGCGGTCCAAATTCGGGCTCGAAGAAACCACCACTCCCGTGGAACCGGCTTTCCTTTCCGATGAAGACGGAACCGGGCATCGTCGGGTTCAGTTTTCCATTCAGTTTTTGATTCCAAGCACCGAGACCAGGGTGGCGGATGGTCGCTCGCTGCTGGTAGCTGGTATGCATGAAATAGTTTCCCTTTTCGTGGTCGCCGGTGGTCGAGGTGAGCGAGTTAATGACGCAGAGCTTGTCGGCGTGCTTCGCGAGACTTGGCAGGTGGCTTGAGACGCGAATGCCATCGACGTTGGTATTGATCGGCTTGGTCGATCCTTGGTTCTCATGGCCGGTCTTCAGGTCGAAAGTGTCGATGTGGCTCATGCCACCGGCCATGTAGAGATAGATCAATTGCTTCGCAGGCTTCTCGCGAGGGGAGATCAGGCTTTTGTCACCGGCGGCGGCAAAAAGGGAATTTGTGCTCACTCCCAGAAAGCTTCCCGCGGCAAGCTCGAGGAATCGGCGACGGTTTAAATCGGATCTATCCATAATGAAGAAGGGCAGGGGTTATTGGATGAAGAGGAACTGTCGAGAGTTGAGTAAGGCCCAGACGAGATCTTCGAACGTTTCTTCGCCGTATGCTTCGAAGTTTTTTAGGATTCGCTCGACTTCTCGCTGAGTCGGTTTTCGTGTTAGCATGGCCCGATAGATTGTCTCGATTTTTTCCTCAGGGGATGAGGCGGATTCAAGCTGCTTGCCAAGGACCGCGTTGGGATTGGAGATTGCGATGCTTAAGGGACTGTTCAGAAGATAGAGCGCCTGAGGGACGGAGGCATTCGAGGAGGCGTTATCGATAACGTCGCGATCGGATTGACCAAAGTCGCGTAGGAAATGTCCCCGCTTTGCTGGCGATTCCAGTTCGACGGCCCGGGCCATGCCTCTTGCGCTCTCATTGAAGTGCCGGAGGTTCTTATGTTCGCGTTCGAGCCATTCTTTTCGCTCCGACGCGTCCAATCCTTCCGGAGGTTTTCTTGCCCTGCTTTTTGCGATCTTTATCGAGGAATCGGCTGGAAGATCCGCAGTCATGCCTGCCATCATGGCAGAGGGAACAGTCTGTCCGCCTTCGAGGTCCACCAGCACGATTTCGCGGCTTCGCCGAATGAATTCACGGTCTTTCATTTTGAGTTCAGTCGTGAGCGCTTTGGCCTTGTCGTTCTCGCCAGCGTCGTAGGCATCAGTGATCCGTTTCTCATATTGCGCCTGCTCGGCATAAAGCTTGCGGCGCATTTCACCGACCTTTTTCATCCGGGGGAGAACCTCCTCGATTGGCCTGCCATTGAGACTGTGATAGGTGGCTCTCATTCGAGCCATGCGATCAAGCGTCTTTTTCCGGTTGGGGGTATGCTCGTCGACACCTGGAATGATGAGCGTGGCGATCGAGTCCCAGATTTGCTCACCGCTCATTCGCTGCATCATCGGTCCGGTAAACGAGAAGGGCGTCCCGAGGAAGTGATCCTCACCATGCATTTCCCTCCGGAAGAGCTCGGTGTGGAAGAGCACGTTCTGGAATGCGCGAAGGTCGTAATTTACCTCGCGCATTAATTCTTCGAGGTATGTCAGCAGCTCCGGCTGATCGATGGTAGAGATTTCGCTTAAGTCGTCGACTGGTTCGAACAAACCATAACCAAAAGTGCGCTTCCAGAGACGATTCACGATGACGCGGGTGAAGCGAGGGTTTTCCGGAGAGGTGAGCCATTCGGCGTAGGCCTTCTTACGATCCGACGGGTCGGTGGGCGGCTCAATGTCAGCTCCGAACATCGTCGCGGGTTTGACGAGGTCATGCGGTTCGGCGTCGGCATACTGGTAGTCATGAGGCAATTTTAGATCCGTGTCGGAGAGGTGCCTGACTTCCAGATAGGTCGTCTGGTTGTAGAGTTTCCCGATCGAACCATAGACCGGTTCATTTTTCGACTCGGCCTTCGTTCTTGCAGCGATCCCTCGCAGGGCAAGTTCTCGAAATTTAGGCTCTGTGAGTTTACTGCGCTCCAAGAATTTTTTGGCGGACTGTTTCGAGAGGAAGGCGTTGATGCTGTCTCGATCCTTCAATGACGGAAAGCCTTTCACTCCGACAGTGTCGTGGTAGGCGGCATCCTCTTCCGCTCTCAGAGCCTGGTGAATTCCGGAGCGATGAGGGTTGCCTCCGCGATGGTCATATCCATACGTAAAGGCGGCCATCTTGAAAAAGTCCATCTGCGTCCACTTATCGAAAGGATGGTCGTGGCACTGGGCGCATTCGAGCCGCGTCCCGAGAAAAATGCGAACCGTGTTCGACATGTTGTCGAGTGGCATTCCGGTATCCCGAATGTAATAGCCCGCGGCTGGATTGTCGAAGACGAGACCATGTCCGGAGACGAGCTGCCTTACCATGTCATCATAGGACGTGTTCGCCGCGATCTGCTTCTTAATCCACTCTTTGTATTCGACGGTCCAGTGCACCCCCTCCTGAACTCGCAGAAGGTCCGCCCAGAACTGGTAGTGATGCGCGGTGTAGCCTGCATCGTTGTCCAGCAATTGCTGGATGAGATGAGAGTGCTTTTCTGGATCCGTTACTTCGAGAAACTGGTCGGCTTCTTCGATTGTCGGAACTCGCCCGATGATCGCCAGATAAGTTCTGCGGAGAAATTGCTCGTCGGAGATGGTAGGATTTGGAGCGAGTTTCTTGCTCTTGAGATGGGCGTTGAGAAAGGAGTCAATTTTCCTGGCCGCCGGACGAGGATCGAAATCGGCGGCGGCGACACTCGATAGCAAAAGAGTGAGGCTGAGTTGGGATAAAATGAGCAATGCGGTGGTCTTCATCATTTCATTCTTGCAGGGAGTGTTCAGTAACTAAGTTTCTTTTGCCAAAAAATTGGCCGCTTTTTTGTTTCTTTTGGCTGCTCTAGCCATCAGCGCTCGCGAATTATGAGTCGAAAGCCGACGAATTCTGAGCTGTATGGGAAGTGGTTGTTTGGGGAGGCGTGACCCGTAGGCGAATTAGCGGAGGCTTACTTCCAGTGGCCTCGAGAGATCAGGGCTCTCCGCAACCCTCTCGCCGTCCAGCCAGACATACAGTTTGCTTTGATCGCCCTCCTTTTTGTCATCCCAGTCTTTCTTCCACAAGATCTCGACTTCGTGACCGTGGTAGCGGAGGTCTCCGAGATAAAAGTAGTCCCAGGCGTTTTCCGGGACCAACGGGTGAATCGTGAAGCGTTTTTCATGGCTGGGAAGAAACCCGATGAGGTCCTCAATTAACATGTCAGGGAAAGTGGAATGGAAGTAGTCCTGAACATCGCCGAACCCTTTACCCATGGCGGGACGGCTCTGAACCACGTCGCCGCCACCGGGCATGCGATAGCCGCCCGTGCGGGGGAGATACCACTCTCCAATCGTGCGACGGCGGCCATGGAGTTCGACGTATTGCGTCATGTGGTCGTAGAGCAACTGGCGATCTGCATCGCTGATGGCTCCGCGCGTTGCTTTGTAGTTACGCAAGTAGTTGGCGTAGGCCTTGTAGACGACTGAGTTTTGAAAGGGCCAGCCGCGACCGTTCCAGCCGTAGGACATTTCGTTGAAGAAGTCGTGGCGATATTCGGCTGTCGACATGCCGAAGGGCTGTTTGAATCCCATCTCATCATCGAGCTGCTTCCAGGCGATGTCGAACTGATCGTCCCCGGTCGGCAGCAGATTGAAATACCAGGGTGTGTAGCCAACGGTCTCGCGAATGATGCTGAGCTGGTCGACAACGCCACCAGTATGGAGGTTGTCGCCAGCGAGTCGGGAGTAGAAGAAGGGATCATCAATGGAACCGCGTTTCTCGTAGAACACGTGCTTATCGTCCTTCGAAGCTTGATGCCACATCGCGCCAATAATCTGCTCCTGGAGCTCCGCTGCTCGCTTGGTGTATTTCGCCGCTTTTTTGTCATCGCCCTGCATGGTGTAGAGATTTCCAAGCGAGGCATAGTTTCCATACATGTAGCAATTCAGCGAGGGGCGAACGGTAAAACAGTTGGGATAGCTTTTGGGGTTCTGTTTTCTTCGTTCTCCGTTTTTATCGATGAACCAATCATGATTGCCACCGAAGGCCTGCGGGATTGTATTGTAGTTCTCGAGATCGAAGGATTGGGGATAGGTGAGCGGATCATTCTTTATCCCCTCGTCGAAGGCGGCGTGCCAGCCTTTGCCGTCGGTGAAGTAACGACGCCAGCGCTCCTGCCCTTTGTAGGGCTCCTCCCGATTAATCTCAGCGGTATAGGCGGTGAAGGCGCCCTCGGACGCGATCAGACCCAGAGTGGTTGAGATCGTGAACTCGTTGGCGTCATACATGTCGAGACACTTGTAGAGACCATCGGTCGTCTTGCCGGGAGCCTTCACTTGGAAAATCAAGTCCCAGATTTCCTGATGACGTTCCATTGCTGGAAGCAGGCGATCCCGCCACTGGGCGTCGGGGTGAATCTTAAGCATTGCCTCGGAAGCGTCGACCATCCAACTGGTGTAGTGATGGCTTTGCGGGCGGGGCAGGGTGGCGAGCCAGGTGTTATTTTGATGTTGCATCTCGTGGGACGGCGGCCCCGCGAGCCAATACTCAGCGTATGACTTGAGATACTTGGGATCACGCATCCAGCGGAGATCATAAAATTGGTGCCCGGCCGGAGCGGGAATCGCACCGCTGTTTGATGCCCAACCCGGAAAGCCGGGAAACTCGGTGAAGACGTAAAACTTTTGATCGTCTTCTTCCCACTCCTTGAGGTGTTTAGAAATCATCCACCAACGGTAATTGAAGACCTCGGTGTAATCTTCGTGTGAGCAAAGGAACTTGGGAACGTTCTGCTGAAGAAATTCCTCGTTATTGTGTTTCTCAAGCCAGCCGTCGAATTCGGGGCGATTACCGTTGAGGTGAGAGTAGCCGTTGAATTCATCGACATCAGCGGTCAGAGTTTTCTGAGCTTCTTTTTTGATCCTCTTGAGTTCCTTGTCAGGATCGCTGAAGGGCTTGGTTGGCTCTGGTGCTTTCGCATTAAAGCGACAGGCGAGCACTGCTCCGGAGAGTTCCTCGCGTAGTTTGATCTCAACGCGAAGCTTCGAGGTTGTGACCGGCTTGGCAAATGTCACTCGGTTGAATTGATCTCGTTCAACACCAGGGGCTATTTCGTTTATAGCAATTTCCTTCCATTCGTTGTTCGTCCACGAGAGGAGCTTCCATGATTTGGGCAGAACTTCCTGACGCTCGTTCCTGAAGCTGGCCGCGGCCTGAGCTTCGTCGAACCAATAGAGACCCGCGTTCTCGAACGTCTGTGGCTCCTCATATTCGAACTGGACCCATTCTGTGGTCCCTCGATTCGGATGGAAACTCAGACGTGGAACCCGGTAGTCGGACGAGGAGGACGGCTCAATTTCATCGATGAGCGCCGTGGCGTTTGCGCCCGGAAGAGACGAAGTCACCTTTGGGCCATTTCGGGTTTCAGGGAAGGGTTTTACCTTGGCGCGGTCGGCGAAACGATTCCATTCCGCAGACAACCCAGCGATGATTTCGGGATGCTTCACGGCGACATTATTCGTCTCGCTGCGATCATTGGTGAGATCGTAGAGTTCCCAGACGATGGGCTCGCTGCGATCATTCTCGGTGACGAGCTTCCACTTGCCTTGTCGAACAGCGGCATGGGTTTCGTGCTGCCAGAAGATGGGCCGATCCTCCATTTTTTGATCAGGTTCCCGAAGGTAGGGTAGCATGCTGACTCCCTCGAGTGGCAGCCGGTCCTTGCCGCCGAAATTCGAGGGATGCTTTGCACCTGCCACGTCCAAGAGGGTTGGCATGATGTCAACGAAGTGAAAGTAGGGCTGGGTCGATACTTTGCCTTTGGCATTGAATCCTTTGGGCCAGTGAACGATCAGGGGGGATGCGATTCCGCCTTCGTGAGCAAACTTCTTAAACTTTCGGAAGGGTGAGTTTGAATAAGAGGCCCAGCCCTGGCCTTGCGACGTGGCCCATCCACTGAATTTTTTCCATTCCTTGTAATTGGACTTCATGTAGCCCACGCCGCCAAGCTTGTCCTTGCGCGACCAGCCACCCTCTTCCTGTTCGCCTCTTCGGGTAAACTCTCCATTGCGCCATTCACCCTCGGCGTAGTCGAACTTCCCGCCTGCAAAATGTGTTCCGAAGACTCCCATTTCGCCCGAACAACCATTGTCCGAGACAAAGAGAATCAGCGTGTTTTCGTAAACACCTTCCGCTTTTAGTTTGTCGACCACGCGTCCGATGTTTTCGTCCATGTTGTCGATCTGCGCGTTGTAGATCGCTCGACGAAACCGTGCCTCTTTTTTGACTTCTTCGGACAAGTCTTTCCACTTTGGCAGGCGATTGCGGTCGGTGCCCGTTTGCATGCCCGGCATGATGCGAACGTTATTGAAGTAATGAACTTCGGGGAGACGTTGACCTGACGGGACAACGCCAGCGGTTTTCTGTCTTGCGAGTTTCTTTTGTCGCATCTCGTCCCAGCCGTCGCCAAATTCCGCGATCCAATCTGGATCTTGGAGTTTCGCATCATACTTCGCGATGGTCTCATCCGGAGCCTCGAGAGGGAAGTGGGGCGCGTTATAGGTCAGGTAGAGGAAGAAGGGTTTGTCGTCTTGCTTCAACGCATCGTCGATGTATTCGAGCGCAACGTCGGTGAAGTATTCCGTGGTGTAGAAATCCTTATCCGGCTGGTAGGGATTTTTTAGGGTGGTGTTGTCGTTGTCCCCGGGAATCAAGAGTTTCCCATCCTGGTAAATATCGCAGCTGCTGAGCACTTTCCAGTAGCTGTCGATGTGCGTGCGAACCACCGTGGATCGATCAAAGCCACGGTTCTCGGGGAGCGAGTGGGCGGGGGGATTGCGGTGAGCGGCTGCATGCCATTTGCCGCTCGTGAAGGTGGTGTAACCTGCTTCTCTCAGCGCCTCGCCAAGGGTGACTCCATTTTCATTGAGCGAGCCTTCGTAGCCCGGTCCCCAGTCGGCGTATACCATGAAGCCTACGCCTGCCTGATGTTGATAGAGTCCGGTGAGTAGGCTGGCGCGAGACGGACAGCAACGCGCCGCGTTATACATCTGGGTGAAACGAAGGCCGTTCTTGGCAAGATCGTCGAGCCGGGGTGTTTCGATCTCGCTACCATAGCAACCGAGGTCTGAGTAGCCCAGATCGTCGGCAAGGATGACGATGATATTTGGTTTGGAATTCGACTCGGTCTCTGCGCCGGATGCCGCCCCAAGGACACAAAGAAGAAAGAGTGTGCTCCAAAAGGGAAAGGCGCGCAGAGGGTGAATACGGCTGGTAGTCATGAGATGATTTGGAGGGCGGTGGTGTTTCGAGCCATCGAGAGAAAAAAGAAGACACCCCGGGCGCGTATCGTGCGGAGAGTGAGACAGGATTCTTTGTCTTCAAACGATTCTGAGAGACCATAAAGGGAAACTTCATAAACTAAGTTCCGTAGACTGAAATATTGGCCTCTTTTTTTAGTTTTTTCGTGATGGGAGCTCAGTGGGAATTTCGCAGTGCGCTTGCTTCTCCTTCCAGTGTTGTTGATGCCGGCCTCTCGCTCATTTGTTTTCGGGAGGTCTAGGGGGGGAGCTGGGTAGGCGGATTGTTTTTATGACTTTTCCTCAGGTGAGATGCTTTGGCTCGAGTTTGCGATTCGAGTTGGCGGTACCCTACCCATTGGAGCTTCCCTTTAAATGCACTTCACTTTGAGGGTAAGGGATTGAGATGCCAGCTTCGTCGAGTGCCAGTTTGAGGTTTTTTGTAAAATCCAACTTAGACTGCCACCAGTCTTCTCGCTTATACCATGCCTGCACAATAATATTCACTGAGCTATCGCCAAGTGAGACAACATCCACGCGGGTCGGTTCGTCTTTTAGCACCCGGATATCGGCATCGATGACGGACTGTATAGTCCTAATTGCCTTATCGATATCGTCTTCGTAAGCGATGCCAACTGTCTCATTGAGGCGGCGCATATCTCTATCGGTTACAGAATAGTTAACGATTTCGCTCCCCCAGATTTTACTGTTAGGAATCATAACTGATGGCCCGTCTGCTTCGTGTGCTTGAGTGACGAATAATCCGAGTTCGTCAATGATGATCACTTTGCCTCCTATTTTGACCGAATGTCCTACGCTAAAAGGTCGCAGTGCGAGCAGCATGATGCCAGACGCAACATTACTAAGAGTGCCTTGGAGGGCCAAGCCAACTGCGATGCCAGAGGCGCCGAGCAGCGCAATAAAGCTTGTTGTTTCAACGCCGAATTGTCCGAGGACCGTGATAATCGTAAGGGCGACAACGAGCAGATAAACACATCGAACCATTACTTTTTCAATAAGCGGATCGAGGTTGACTTTGCTTTCCATCAGCCTCGCAGTCGCGCGTGATAGGATCTTAGCGAGCCAGAAGCCGATGATAAGAATCAATATGGCACCCAGAACGACCATGCCATGTTCGACTGTATAGTTGGTAAGCTTTTGTATGAGTTCGTCTTTAGTGATCATCTTTGTGTCTTCCTGATAGGAATTCATTCCTCGGGGGGGAGAGTCTTAAAGCCAGTTCTTGATTGAGAGTGGGGTATGAAAAGGAGAAAGATGCTGAAGGGCTTTTAGAAACCCTGCGTCAGCTAGTCTTTGGTTTTATCTAGGATTCCTTTGAGCGCGCTTGCCTCGCCGCCTTGAATGACTTGATACATTGAACCACAAAAATTGCTGAGACGAGAGACATTGTGATCATGCAACCGGTTGAGAGTTTGAGTTCGAAGTCGCCTTTGATTGCAGTTGGAATGATTCGCCCGAGGGGCGCGAGGAAGCCAAGAAGTCCAAAGGTGGCTGCAATATGCATGCCAAGCTTTAGCTTGTCAGGATTCCTTGCAAGAAGAGAGCTCAGAAGAATAGGAACTCCAGCTATTGCTGGAATTAAAGCGGTCCAGCTTTGCATGCCACCTCCCAAGTAACCTAGAAGAGCAAGCGCTATTAAAATGATTCCAGTGTTTATTCCATTTTTGGTTATGTTCATGTGGTGGAAAATCTAGGGGAAAATAACGATTTTACAAGACTGCTAGAAATTTGCTTTTAGAGGGAGGTTTGCGGAGACCGTTTTTTTTAATAATGCATTTTAGTTAAGAGGGTAATCTCGTATTCGGGGTTGTTCTATCGGAGGTAAGCGATGGCGAAATTCAGGCCGGTAAAGTTGGTAAAAGCCAACGGAATTTGACGAAGGTGTCTATTGTGATGTGATTTCAGAGATTTAGACAGTTGTTAATTTTTAGCTTGGGAGTTGGGTTGGGATGGTTACAGTCCACGCCGATGTTCAAAAAGTGTGTGACTTTTGCGCTTGGAGCCTGTCTCGCGGGTCACGCTGATACGGTGGGATTGTGGCGGTTTGACGAAGTTGATGCGGCTTTGGATAGTCCGGTTGCGTCATCGATCAATACGAACTCACCGGGAACTTTTGATGCCTTGGTTGCCGGTGGTAATCCTCTCTACTCGGACGATGTCCCGGCAGCGGAGATTTTCGATCCGGTTTCGGGGACAACGTATACAAACCAATTTTCGCTTAACGCCTCGGCGGGAAGCTCCCAACTCAGCATCGAGGATGCCGTTGATTTCAACTCTTCGTTCACAGTTGAATTTTTCGTGAAATACGTCGGAGAGCCGGGCAGCTACGAGGCAATCTTGCAGCGGGTTCAAACATCTGATCTGTCCTGGAAGGTTGATTTTGATCACGGTGCGAACTCGGTCTTCGGGAGGAGCCGGGCTCGTTGGGACACCCCGGGCGGAGTGGTGGACGGAGTGGCCGATGCCCTCGTGGATGAAAATGTCAATTTTGTGGTGGGTCCCACGGGTAGCGCTGCTGCTCCCAAGGTTTATGTCGATACTGGAGCTAAGGATGCCGAGGGGCTGGATGTGGGACCTCAGAATACCGGGAACCCGAGTGATTACGTTTACGATACCGCCAGCGGCAACCCAAATGATGCCGATGTGGCCCTTCAGGGAGATGGCACGAATGATATTGACGAGTGGCATCACGTTGCGATGTCGTTTGATCAGAATACCGGCGAGATTAAGTTCTACTTTGATTATCTCCTGAGCCAGACCCGGACGCTTGCTGACACGGAGGGCGATGGCTATACTCACCCTGCTGCGCCCATCTTTTTCGGGAAGCTGACCGGGTCCGAATACGGTCTTCTGATGGATGAATTGCGCTACTCCAATGCCATTTTGACACCGGGGGATTTTCTGCGGGAACCCATCGTCGGCGCTGGCAACACGGTTGCCCATTGGCGGCTCGAGGAGGAAGGAGCGGTTGACGGAGGTGATGTGATTGTGGCTGAGAACTCAGCTGGGCCCACCAATTCCGCCCTCCCGAATCAGGGGATTCCCAGATATTCATCCGATGTGCCCTCTCCCGCAATTTTCGATCCAATCTCCAATACAACATTGAGCAACCAGTTCTCGCTCGATGTGACGGAGGCCAATTCACGCCTCCGGGTCGCTAATGATCCATCGTTGAACACCTCGTTCACTCTGGAGTTCTTCATGAAAGTGATTGGTGAACCTGGAGGTTATCATTCATTTTTGAGGAGAAATCAGGCGCGTGACCTTCGTTGGCAGATTGATTTTGACCACGGTAATACTGGAGCCTTTGGTCGCCTGCGCAGCAGGTGGGACACTCCGGGTGGGGAGTCCAACAACGAGAACGAAGTAGGAGTCGACGAAAACATCAATTTTGTGGTGGGTCCCACGGGTGGCTCAAACCTTCCCGGCGACCTCCGCATCTGGGTTGATACCGATCTGGGCGATGGTCTTGTGAGCAGCTACGATGATCCCTCGGATTGGGCCAATGATGGCAATGGGATCAATGATAACGAGGCCTGGCATCACGCGGCGCTTACCTTCGACGAGGACACCGGCGAAGTGGGCTTCTACTACAATTATGAGCTGATGCAGATCAGGACTCTTTCAGATAGCGAAGCTGATGGATACACTCACCCGGACGCTCCCTTCGATTTTGGAAAGCTTACCAACGCTGGCTATGGCTTGTTGCTTGATGAGGTTCGTTTTTCCGGAGAAGTCCTTCTTCCGTTTCAGTTCCTTCAGGTCGTCACACCTCCGACTGTTGAGTTGGAAATCACCTCTTTGGTTTATGATGCGGCCGCTCCTCAGGCGACCGTCATTTGGAGCACCGTTCCTGGTCGAAAGTACAGTCTCGACTATTCCACCGATCTTGAAACTTGGTTCGAGTTGCTGGAGGAAGAGGAAGCCACGGAAGAAACCTACACCTTTGTTGATACAGAACTTGAAGGAAGATCTGAAAAGATCTTCTATCGCGTTCGCGAGATTGAATAAGCACCAAACAATTAAAAAATAATCATGGAAAAAACATCCCAATGTGTGGTTCTTTGCAGCCTGACACTTGCTTCATTGCTCCCGGCTGCTACGACAGCATACTGGCGTCTGGAGGAGGGTATCAATGGCGCCGATGTGACTGCCGCCGTCGACAGCTCCGGAAATGGTTTCGGCCAGTCATCTCGCTCTGGTACCCCAAAATACTCCGACAATGTTCCCGGAGCATACATTTTTGATCCGGTGAGCGGACTCACGTCTCCCAATACCCTCTCCCTCGATGCCTCGGTTGCAAATTCGCGAATCCGGACCGTCAATGACGCGGCCTTCAACACTTCGTTTACGGCTGAAATGTTTATTCAATTTACCGGCCAACCCGGCGGATATCATAATTTTATGAGACGACAGCAATCCCAAACACATCGCTGGCAGATTGACTTCGACCACGCTGCTGGGGGTGCCTTTGGGCGTGGGCGGGCCCGCCTTGATACTCTGGATGGCGATAATGCCAACTTTGTCGTTGGGCCAACCGGCGGAGCTGCAGTCACGGGAGCCAATCGTCTCTGGGTGGACACTCCGGGGGGCGATGGAAATCCTGCTAGTTACCTCGGTGGCTCTGACTGGGCGACCCAAGGGGATGGAGTCAATGATCTTCCAGGCTGGCATCACATTGCCGTCTCTCTGAATACGGTAACCAACGAGTGGAGTTTTTACATGGACTACCAACTCATGCAGACCCGGACCCTTGTGGATGCCGATTCCAGCGGTTACCTGCATCCCGATGCACTCATTGAGTTTGGTAAAGGGGGAGGAGGGACCTACGGGACTTTCATCGACGAGGTCCGCTATTCAGATGGAGTTCTCGATCCAACGCAGTTTCTCCAGGTAACATCGATTCCCGAGCCAAGCTCTGCGCTCCTTTCGCTGCTGGGAGGAATGGCTCTGGTTCGTCGCCGTAGATAGAATTTTTCTTCTTTAGCCCCCGGGCCGTGCTGCGCCTCCGGGGGCTTTTTTATGAATATTATTAAACCTCTCTCTGCTCTGGTAATACTGTCGTCCGTCTGTTCGGCGGAGGTTGTGATCAGTGAAATCAGCGGTGCCTCGTCGGACCGACTCTTGAAATATTCCGATTCTGGGCAGCCAAGTCTCGGGCCTGGTATCCCTTGGTTTGGACGGGCGTTCGATGACTCGGGGTGGCCTGTTGGACCAAGTCCATTTGGTTTCGGGTATGGCGGGGTTTCGACCAACTTGTCTTCTGTCCTTCAGGGAAAGACTCCTTCCCTCTACCTTCGAAAAGCGTTCAACGCCTCGGCGGCTCAGTCCGCTTCGCTGGCCGATCTGATTTTGACGACGGAATTTGATGACGGGATCATTGTGTTCGTGAATGGCATCGAAGTGGCCCGGTGTAATCTCGGCGCGCCGGGAATGTTTATCTATTCTGATCAGGTGGCATTCAATGAGGATTCCACCGAGGGAAGCCCGGTTTCCCTTAATCTCGGGAGAGCTTCCGATGTTCTTGTGGAGGGGGAAAATGTCGTCGCCGTGCAGGTGGCAAACCGGACCACTTCCTCGCCGATGTATTTCAGCGGGTCACTCCGCATCAACGCCGGCGTGACTTTGCTGAATGTTGTTTCGGAGGATTTTTCGAATGCCAACGGGGCTTTCAAAACCCATATAAACGTTGCGGGTTCAATTGCCAACACGACCACTGGAACTCCGGTGCCCAATGGTTGGCTCGACCTTTCGCCGCTGGTCTCGAGTGGAAGTAATTGGACGGAACTTGAGGTGAGATCGCAATCCGAGGCAGGAGGGGGGGAAGCAGGGGGTGGTGCGGTTTCCTACACAGTTTCAGGAGAGGGAACCTCCGACGACGCGGTCATTGCTTTTCCGCCGGTCTCAATGGGAACTCATTGGACGGGTGGAGCGGTGACTGCCGCGAATCTCAGCGAGACCCGGGTTTCTTTTCGATTCAAAGGTGACCCCGGAACTGCTTACGACTTCATTATTGAGTCACCGGATGGTGTTGCTTCGGCAACAGGGTTTCCACTCGTGGAGGCAAGCAGCGACGAAACATTGGGTTACTGGAGATTTGATGAGGGAAGTGCCTCGAACGGATCGACCATTGCGGTGGCCGCGGATTCGTCGGGTAATGGATTTGATGCCAATCCGAGTGGGAGTGGCGCGGGCTCTTATTCCACTGATGTTCCGGGGAATCTCATTTTTGACCCACTCGCGAATTCGACGCGGAACAATCAATTTTCCATGGATGTTTCAGCTTCGGGTCGCCGGATGTCAGCGCCCAATTCACCGGAATTCAACACCTCGTTCACGGTGGAAATGTTCATCAGGATCGATGAGGAGCCGGCGGGATACAATACCTTCCTGAGGCGTCAATTATCGGGATCATCACGCTGGCAAATCGATTTTGATCACGCGCGTTTGGGAGCTTTTGGGAGAATTCGTTCCCGCATGGATACCCCTGACGGAGACAACACAAATTTCGTGCTCGGACCTGTCGGAGGTTCTTCCGTTCCTTCTGAGCAGAGAATTTGGGTCGATACCGATTCGGGGAATGGCTTGGTTTCAAGCTACAACGATCCCTCGGATTGGGCCAATGATGGCAATGGGATCAATGATAGACCCGGTTGGCATCATGTCGCGCTCTCGCTTGACGAAGAGACCGGTGTCGCAAAGTTCTTTTTTGATTATGAACTCATGCAGACCCGGACTCTCACTGATAATGATAGTAGTGGTTATGTGCATCCTTCGGCCGTGATCGAGTTTGGGAAATTCAGCTCAGCGTATGAGATGCTCATCGACGAGGTTCGCTACACCGGACGGCCACTCGATCCCGATGAGTTTCTTCAAGTTGTTACGAGCGCACCCGAGGTTTGGTCCGCCTACGAAGTGGATTTGGGACAAGCGGATCTTGGGGAGAGGACCGCTTTCATCAACCACCTTAATTCCAACAATCTTACCTCGTTTGTTCCAGCCCTGCGGATTCGGGGAGAGAGCTATTCCGAAACTGGCAAAACCCTCACCCTTGATTCCTATAGCGTCGATTATACGGAGGGTGGTGCGAGTGCCAATCTCATCGTGGAAAATGCCGACTGGCAATACCACTCGGGGACGGCGGAACCCTCCGGCGGGGTTTATGAAACAGCTCTCGAAGTCGACCGGGCCGAGTTTGTGGATTGGATCGAGTTGGAGAATACCGATGCCTCTGCTGTTGATCTCACAGGGTGGTCGCTCACCGATGATAGCGGGGATTCCAGCAAGTGGACTTTTCCTCCCGGCACCACCATCCCGGCAAACGGACATCTTCTTGTCCTTGCAGATGATCTCGATCTCACCGGGCTCAGTCCCAATTTTCTGCACGCCAATTTCAAGCTCGCCCGCGGAGGAGAGTATCTGGCCTTGTTTGATAACTCCGGAGCGCCTCGAACCGAGTTTTTGGGAGGCTTTCCGAGGCAGCTGGATTTTCATTCCTATGGTCTTGAGCCGGGTGGTTCTGACTACGTTTATCTCTCCGGGCCGACGCCGGGTAAAGCCAATGCCGGCCCGTCGTTTGCCGGAGTGGTGGAGAAGCCGGACTTCGATGTCCCAAGCGGGTTTCATGCGGACACAGTAGCCCTGGGGATCACAAGCCTTACGCCGGGAGCAGTGATCCGATACACAACGGACGGAACGGAGCCGACTCTAACAAACGGGAGCACTTACTCCGGTGCATTGTCACTTTCGCAGATTAATTCACAAACAGCCCATACGATTAGGGCCCGTGCCTTCTTGTCTGGTCAAATTCCCTCCAGAGTGAAATCAGGCAGCTATCTGGTTGGGCAGAGCTCCAATATCATTTCGGCTCCGGCCATGCTTTTCACGGCGGATACCGAACGATCGTTTACTAAACCCTACGGGGTTCTCTCAATCGAGGGTGGGAGCTACGTCGATTCAAAATGGGAAGCAGATAACAAGAGCGATTACAATATGGCGCGGGAGCGGGGGAGAGCCTTTGAGCGTCCGGCCTTCATTGAATTCTACTCCGCAAACTCGACCTTGGGGTTTCGTGAGGACGCCGGACTTCGAATGGCCGCCAGTAATTATTCCCGACCCCGCATGATCCTGAGCGGGGTTGAGAATTCTCCCTGGGCCACCAATTCGCGGGAAAAGCCCTCCTTTAACTTGTATTTCCGGGATGAATACGAGGATTCCTCAATTACCTTCCCGATCTTTGGTGAAGACTATCCCGTCGATACTTTTGAGCAGCTTCGTCCCCGGGCCGGAAAGAACGATATCAACAACCCGCACATCAAGGACGAGGTCATGCGCCGGCTATACATCGATATGGGCAATGTTGGTTCGCACGGGATTTTTAATAGTCTTTATTTAAACGGGGAGTGGAAGGGATTCTACAACACCTGTGAACGACTTCGGGAGCCGTTTTTTCAAGCTCATTACCCGGGTTCCGGCGAATGGGATATCCGCCAGGCCGGCAATGCCAACGGAGGACTCGCCGAAGGAGACAATGACGCCTGGAATGAACTCAACACCCTTCTGCAGGCTTCCAATGTGAACAGCCAATCCAACTGGGAAAATGCTCTTGAGATGGTTGACCCGGTAGCAATGGCTGATTACTTCCTGCTCAATATCTATGGCGCCACGTGGGACTGGCCGAATAACAACTGGGTATCGGCCCGGGAGCGCTCGGCGAACGGTCGCTATCGTTTTTATGTTTGGGATGCAGAGGGGGCGTTTGGGCATCCACGTCGAACCGGTAACAGCAACAGCAACAAGCCCGTCGACTTCAATACCATTACCCAAGACCTTCTCTCCCGGACCGATTCCACTTCACAAATGTTTCAGCGGCTCGAACGTTGGCCGGAATTTCGCCTCCTTCTTGCCGATCGCATTCACAAGCACTTTTTCAATGGAGGAGCCCTCGATGATTCTTCGCCCGCTTCTTCGCACATCAAGGGAGTGATCGACACCGCGATTTCAGAATTCTCACCTCTTCTGGACGAGCGTTCCAATCAAGCAGTTGATACGGAGTTCTGGGAATATTGGACCAATTCGGGATCGTCACGCAGGAGTTACCTTCTTGGCCCCAACGATGAGCATTTCCGCGATGCCGGATATTGGCCGAATACCGGTCCACCGGTTTTTAGTCAGCATGGTGGAGAATTTTCAGCGGGTTTTGAACTAACGATGACTGGTGGCTCGGGAACCATTTTCTATACCATCGATGGCACTGATCCGCGTGAGTTTGGCGGGGTGACGGCAGGAACGGCGCTGGTCTATGGCTCACCTGTTGTTCTTCCGCAGGCCATTGTGACAGTGAAGGCCCGCCTCCGGAGTCCGGGAGGAGAATGGAGTGCTCTGACCGAGGCGGAGTTCAAGGTAGGCCTCGTTCAACCGTCTTCCTCGAATCTTGTGATCTCGGAAATCCACTATCATCCGGGAGCGCCCACTACGGCGGAAGTTGCTGCAGGTTTTTCCGATCCTGATGATTTTGAATTCATTCAGCTAAAGAACATTGGAGGCCAAACCCTCGATCTCTCAGAGTTGTCATTCACGGATGGCATTGGATTTGATTTCGCAACAGGTCTGGTAACTTCCCTTGCCCCGGATGACACGGTCATCGTAGTGAGGAGTCTTGATGCTTTTAGGCTCCGCTATGGAAGCTCATTTGATTCGCTTCTTGCCGGCCGGTTTACCGGAGGCCTTTCCAATGGAGGGGAGCAGATTGTTGTGGAAACGCCTTCCGGAGTGATCCGATCGTTTAGTTACGGCGATGCGCTTCCGTGGCCGGAGTGTGCCGATGGAGACGGAATCTCGTTGATTCTTCTTGCTCCAGCCTCGAACCCCGACCACTCGCTTGCTGTGAATTGGATCGGCTCTGCACAGATTGGAGGGCTCCCCGGAGGACAACCCCGGTCGCTCACCTATGCGGAATGGCGGGCTTATTCCTTTGTTCCCGGACAGTCCTCAGGACCGGAAGATGATCCTGATCTGGATGGTTTGCCCAATCTTATAGAGTTTTATTTGGGATCACTTCCTGGAAAGAACGACGCCTCGAATCATGCTCCCCAGGGCTCCTTGGTGGATGATGGAGGGGAGAAATATCTCACCTTCACTTTCTCCGAGGTTGCCGGTCAAAGTGGCTTGAATGGAAGTGTCCAGGTTTCCCCGGATCTTGAGAATTGGAGTTCGGATCCCGAAGAAATTGTGGAACTTCTTCCTGCCCTTCCCAATGGCAACGGGAGTATCCAGCGGACCTTCCGTGTCCTGACTCCTTTGTCTGCCGACGCAAAGCAATTCGTTCGTCTTAGGGTGATTCAAAATTAGGAAATTGCTTTTGACGGGAAGGCCGCGGAAACCCGGGTTTGGCGGAATACATAGGGGAGAGAGGGGTTTATTATTTCAGTTCATACTATCCATCAAAAAAAATCATAGATTGGATAGTTTGGCGGTTTGACTTGAACCTACCGTTTGGCGATCTTCTTATTTGGGTTGCCGCAAGTTTAAAGTGTCAGACATCATGATTAGAAAAACAATTACCCCTCACGTTGCCTTAGGTTTATTACTGGCACCTCTCATGACAAACGCTGCAGTCGTGAGTGTGAACTTGGTTCGACAATTTGCCACCGCCCAAACTGTGGACCCAAGCGTCCCCTACGGAGTAGAGCTTGCCCCCTTTTGGACGAATACTACTAGCAATACGCCAACAAATCTCAGAGATAATACAGGCGTCGCGACTACTTTGGATCTTACTATTTCCGGCGGTGGCAGGAATGTTTTCGGGGCCGCTCAAATCAACGGCACGGCCGCAAAGGCAGGGCAGTTGTTCTCGACACCAAACAATGGTCCACTAATCACAATTTCCGAAATCCCCTACGACAACTTCAAAGTGATTGCCTATCTGACAGGCTATAATGCAACAAACACCCAGGCAAGTATTAGCGACGGCACCACCACTTACTGGTGGCGACCCAAGCCTTTCGCCGCAGCTCTTAGTCAAACGAACGACACTGATGCCAGTGACGGCATCGCTCAAGGTAACTACGCTATTTTTGGGACGGAACAAAACCCACTCACCGGTGATTCAGTGACATTTCAAGCGTTACTCGGGGAATCCGCGACGGCTGGTGCTGGGATTGGCGGCTTTCAGATCGTCGAAGTCGTCCCTGAACCATCTACAGGACTACTTTCTCTGTTAGCGCTTGCTGCAGTGGGCCTTCGTCGGCAGCGCAATTCCTAGCGCTTCTCTTCATCGCACCCTCGAAAAATCACCTCTTTTACTAAAGGCGATGTTCCCAATTTCGGTCCTAGCTCTCATTTTCATTCCCTTCGGTCTCGCTGCAAAAGCGGCGGGAGCACCAGTGCCGAAATGGGACTTCCCATACGGCGCCAAGCACGAGCGCAATCTCTTGCTCCTCTGGCCGTTTCTTAAGGCGGAGAAACCGACACCCTTCAACCTTGGGCCGCGGTAATGATGAGAAATAAAGCCAAAAATCTCGGCCTTCCCTGTGTGGCCCTTGGTGGCGGCACAAACCAACTTCCCCGAGCCGAAAAAGAAAAAATGGCTCGAGCTACAGTTGAAATTTTGCCAAAGCCATTCATCCAATTAGCGTCATCTATCTCCCTCTCTCCCAAATCACCAAACGTATCATGAGAACTTCAATATTGAATTCCATCACTCTCACCTCACTGCCGCTCTATGCCGTAATCGTCTCTTTTTCCGCAGCCCAGGATGTTGTGAGTATCAATCTCATGCAAAATTTTGTGGCAGCCCAAACTGTGGATCCAAATGTCCCCTATGGTGTTGAAGAGGTTCCATTCTGGACGAACTCGAATGGCAACCGCCCCTTAAACCTGAGAGATCAAACTGGTACGCCCACAACATTGGACCTTACCATCGCTAATGGAAACCGGAATCTTTTCGGGGGTAACAGTATCGGCGGGACGCCCATGAAAGCGGGACAGGCATTCTTTATCGCCGGCGCTGGCCCAAGCTTTACTTTCAGTGAAATACCTTATGCCAATTATAAAGTCGTCGCATATTTGACAGGCTATAATGCAACAAACACCCAGGCGAGTATTAGCGATGGCACCACCACGTACTGGTGGCGACCTCAACCATATGGCCCCGCCCTTAATCAAACGACCGACACCGATACCAGTGATGGCATTGATCAAGCCAGTTACGCAGTTTTTGGGACGGACGAGAATCCACTCACTGGCAGTTCCTTCACCTTGCAGGCGCTTCTTGGGTCTTCCGCAACTGCTGGTGCTGGGATTGGCGGCTTCCAGATTGTCGAGATTCTTGTGGCAAACAACCCTCCTCCCCCCATTCTTGTCATAAGAAAGAACGGGCTCAACTACGATTTCCAATGGGAAAGCAGTTCCGGAAAAGTGTATGACTTAGTTAGCGCGCCAGATCTTTCCCAGAGCGTTTCGACATGGGAAGTGTATGAATCCTCACTCATGACTTATGAGAATCTTGCCGCTTCGGATACCGGGACGAACGCGCTGATTGGTGTTGCTGCCACCGATAAAAAACAATTCTTTGCTCTGCGAGTAAGATAGTACATCAGAACCGCCTCTGTCTGACTGCTAGGAATTTGCTTTTGACGTTAAGGTCCCCGAAACCGAGGTTTGGCGGAACACACGGGGGAGATGGAAACTGCCGTTTGCTATGAAATGTTGGGGAAGGTTTCGGAAGCTATTTATTTTGATTCATGGGCCTCAGAACTCGCTAATGGAGATAAAACACTTGCTGCAAAGGGAGAGGTTTTGAGGTCAGAAATGACTGAGCCAAAGAAGCTCACTGGTAATGCTTTGACTTCTTATGAATTTAGCTCAAGGCATAATTCTCACGGGACTCCCAAACTTCCGACCTAAATGGTTCTGCTTTTGCTGAGTGGTGGGGCAATTATTAGATTTGTCTCTTTTTCTCAGCTAAAATTCCTAGGGTGAGAAATCCAAGTAGCATCGCTGTGAGATACCAGCTATTCTCCAGCCTGGATAATTGGCGACTCAGGTAACTGGCCAGAGTGACCATTAATAGGCCGTAGCCCAAAGCACAAACAATCACGAAAAAGCCTACTCGAAAAAGAAAGTGCCATGATTTAGCGATGTTTTTGGAGAGCTTAACAAGTTGGTTCCCGTAAATGACCATCAATGCCGCCGTCCAGGCTAGGCATAATTCGTATCCATGGCCTCGTAAAAACGCGGCTGCTCGGTCGATGGCCTCATTCATGCTGGTGTTTTAGCCTGCCAGGAAGTTGACTGCTAGGATTTTTCTTTTATTCAAACGGACTCAACTCCCACGGTGTGAAGCGTGGTGGACCGACTGACTCCGATAAAAAAGATTCATGCAGATCGAATGGCTCCTCTGTCTAAAGCGCGTGATAAAAAACCCCGCTACTTCAAACTGAAGGATGAAATCACCCTGCTCGCTTTTCTAGCAACAGTGGCAATGCCATGAATACCGGGAAGGCGGCGGCGTCGCTAAAGATATCTCTGATCATGGACGCCTCCGTTTCTTCCGTTCTGCACGTTCTTTCATTTTTTGGATGCGGCGAGCTTCGGTCTTAACTAAATTCGCGGCGATGACGATGATGGGCAAAGGTGCGACGAGGATCAGGCCGATTTGTAGGTAGTCCATTTTGAGATTCTCTGGGGTTTGGTAGGCTTAATTGGGATTATGTTTCTGTTTAAAATGATGTCAAGATGATGAATAGTTGAATTAATTTGATATGTTAAAAAGAGGCCGGATGACGGCAAGGTCGCTCTCCTTGCGCGTCGCAGTCAGCGATCCCAAACTCATTGAAGGGAAGTAGTTGACCGGTCTCGCCGGCACTGATCCCTTTAAGCACGTGCGCAACTTCCTCCACCGCGTGAAGTTTTGTGAAATGCCCGTCTGTTACCCGACGGTGGTCCGCTGCGGTCACCTTACCTGCTTCGCGGCCGCCCTTAGCTGAAAGCTGGTCCGGAGGTCACTTTCGATCAGGTCAAAGGAGGAGTTGGGTGAATGACGACGAGGCCCGCGCCACGCGCATCTACCAGCTCCGCGCTCCCCTTCGGAGTTGCTTGAAGCTTTTCGGGGTGGGCGGCTCGACCGAAAGCCGCCCAAATGCCATCGCTGGTGGGTGACGGGGGAGCCAGGGGTGTTAGTAGGGAAGTGGTCCCCTTGGCTGCATGATGAGGTACCACTCCACCTGTTAATCAAGAAAGCCTAAAACTGGCTTTGCTGGGGCACGATGCGCAACTCGACGCGACGATTCAGAGCCTTGCCATGGGCGGAGGAGTTTTCAGCAATCGGGCGGCTCTCGCCATAGCCATATGTGAGCATCCTGGGACCCGGAACGCCATAGCTATTGAGGTGGTAGGCGACACTCTCGGCTCGTTGAACTGAGAGGTTTTGGTTGAAGCTTTGTGATCCATCGGAGTCCGTGTGACCAGCGATGCTGATTCGAGTCTTGGAGTAGTTCTTGAGCACAAGAGCGACAGAACTGAGGGTAGAAGCGAACCGTGATTGGATGTCACTCTGACCAGTTTTGAAAGTGATGTCGCTTGGCATATTGAGCACGAGGTCGTTTCCTACACGGGAAACACTCACACCTGTGCCTGCCAGTTGTTGGCGGATCTGTGCTTCTTGACGATCCATGTATTGACCTATACCGGCTCCGATTGCAGCGCCACCCAGTGCACCAATGATAGCTCCCTTGCGGGAGTCTCCACTGCCTGTATTGTTGCCAATAACAGCACCAAGGATACCTCCGCTTATTGCTCCGATTGCTGCGTTGCGGCTGGTTTTGCTCACTTGTTGCTCACCTGTGTATGGGTTGGCAGTAGTGCAGCTGCTGACTGTGAGTGACCCGATTGCTAGGCTGGCTAAAAGTGTATTTTTGTATTTCATAAAGTGATTGGGTTCTTTCTATCGGACTGCCTTATCTTTGAGAACATTCAAATTATTTAAAAAAAGATGTGACTGCTAGGAAATTGCTTTTGGCGGAAAGGTCGCGGAAATCGGGGTTTGGCGAAATACATGGGAAAGAGGGGGTTAGCCGGTATGGGGTGTGGTTGCTCATTGGTGAGAGAAACAAACCTGGATTTTCTGAGGCCATAAAGAGGGGCTACGAAGAGTTGCAATACGTCGTAACTGACTGGTGTAAAATATTGGTGGAGGCGAGGGGAGTTGAACCCTCCACGTTGTATTGATTTTCAACGAGTTACGACGCAAAATCGCCGAATCACACGGCTTCCACACGCCATCTTTCTAAAATCGATCCTCATGTTGGAGACGCTGCCTAGTTGCAGTATGCCGGGCCGGAATTGAGATCGGGGAGGCAAGAACCACTTTTCCCTGCTGTCCTTTCTTCGAGTTTCTTTGCTAAGTTTCGGGCTCCCAAACGCATAGCTCTCGTGCCCGATCCGGATCAAATCGCTCTCGTGCAGCGCCTGTTCGTTCAGAACATGGTGGCGGTGCGCGGATTCGTGATCGCTTTGATGCCGGACTTCAGCAGCGTCGATGATGTGGTGCAGGAGACGTTTCTCACTGTCACGGCGAAGGCGGATGACTTCGTTGAAGGGACGAAGTTCCGTTCGTGGGCGTTCTCCATCGCTCGTTTCAAAGTTCTGGAGGCCGCCCGCCAGCCCGGATCGAAAGAACTGCTTCTCGATGCCGAGGTGATCGAAGCGCTCTGCGCGACTGAGAGTGAGATCGAGAAGGCGAACACCGATGATGGGTTGCGTGCCTTGGAGGAATGCAAAGACGGCTTGGCCCCGAAGGCCAGACGGGTGATCGCCTTGCGCTACGAGGAATCGCACCGACCGCCTGAGATCGCGGAGAGGTTGGGCTGGACGGTGAACGCGGTCAATGTGGCGCTGGCGCGCGCCCGTAAAGCGCTGAGGGAGTGCGTAGATCGAAAACTCAAAAAGGAGACGATCTGATCGAACGACCGATGGATCCCTCACGATTCGATTTCCTGCTCAACCGTTACCTCGATGCCGAGTTGTCGCCCGAGGAGAAGAGCGAGCTGCAGACCGTCTTGCTTTCCGATCCAGAAGCGCGGCGACAGTTCTGGCGTGATGCGCGCTTGCACGGATCGCTGCGGCTGCTTGCCGAACAGGAATCGGGGGCGCACGAGGCGCTCAGCGATGTCGAGAAACCTGGGAGGAACAGAGTCGGCCATGCCCGGCAGCGGATTTGGTTCGGCGCTGCTGCGAGTGCAGCCGCCGCAGCGCTTGTGCTGTTCTTGGGGCTGTTGTTAACGCGCCCGCTTGACGCGTCTGCGGCACTACAGCAAGTCATCGACGCGGCAGGTCAGGAGGGGGATCGAACCTATACGGTCAGCGTCTTGAAAGGAAATCCAGTTCGACAGATCTCGGGTGGGCGGGCTCTCACCCTCGAGGGCGCTGTCGTCCATTTTCGCGGCAAGGACCGTTATGTCGTGATCCAAAACCTCACCGATGGCGAAAGGCAGCGCACAACGGGATTCGACGGCGAGGAGAGCTGGTCGTTCATTGGCAACGGGGCGGTGAATGTCAGCGATGATCCACGCAGATTTCGCAGCAACCTGCCAGGTTCACAGCACGACTTTGCATTTACAAATCTCCACCACGAACTGGAGAGCCTTGGCGAGGGCTATGACATTCAGCTTCGCGATGGTGAAGATGCTGGCATGCGGAGATTGTCCGCGTCCAAGAAGTCACGCGACGTCAGGGGCCCCCGTGAGGTCGAGATCTGGTTCGATCCAGACTCCGGCACGATTCTCAAACTTGAACTCTACGGTCTCCCGCAGGGGCGCGGCGGCCCGCGGGCGATCCGCCTCAGCCTGACCGATCAGCGCGACCTTGGAGCCGATTTCTTTTCCCACACTGCCCACCACGAAGCCGGGCGGAAAATCCGAACTGAACCATCTAAATGAAACTGATTTCCCGCATTGTCATTGCTGCGGTCTCGCTCGCAAGCTCGGTGGCTAGCGCTGCCAAGCCGAACATCGTCTTCATGCTCTCCGATGACCAGTCTTGGAACGGCTTGTCGGTGGCCATGCACCCGGAATTTGCCGGGTCGAAGAGTTCGGTCGTGAGGACGCCCCACCTTGAGAAACTGGCCGGTTCCGGCCTCCGATTCAGCGCGGCCTACGCGCCGGCACCAGTTTGTTCGCCGACACGCATCGCCTTGCAAACTGGCAAGAGCCCGGCGCAGCTTGGTTGGACGAAAGCGGCGCCGACGATGACCGCAGCGGACGGCTACAAGTTGATCTCGCCGCGCAATATCCGTGCGATCTCGCGCGATGAAACGACCGTTGCCGAATTGCTCAAGACGGCTGGTTACGC
>JAAEZT010000013.1:0-70472 GCA_018222765.1 bacterium
AAGAGCGAACAGGCAAGAAAAAGGCCTCCCGCGAGAAGGCTTGAACTCTTTGAGTATGGCATAGAAATTATTCTACAGGGTGCTCGACTAAAAATCAATACAGCGCGAGCGGATTCGTCTGGAAAGCTCCACCTTCACGATTGTTTTGGTCCGGCTTTCTTGGCCAAACTTGAAAAAATCTCCGGAGCATCTGCTAAGGATACATGATGGGCGTTTTTAGAACTACAGGCTTCTCACATGCCATGCAATGGGGTAGGTCGTGCCTTCACTCCTATCGATCTATGATGTTTATTAACTGGCTCCGCCCCACCCTTCCCGGATTTCTCGCTCTTGCGGTTGGAATTCTCCCCTATGCTTCCGCTAACGAAATAGAGCCTGATAAGAAACCCACTTCCGAAGCGACTGATCGCAAGACTAAGAAAAAGAGCAAGAAGACTCCGACAGAAGCAAAAAAACAGGCCATCACTCCAGCTGACTACGGTCGCTGGGAGCGACTCCTCGGCCAAAACCTCTCCGCAAATGGACGCTGGCTCACCTACGAAGTCGCCCGAGTTGATGAAAACCGACAATTGAATCTCCACAATCTCAAATCAAAAAAGAACGAACCTACCGCCAGCTACAAGCAGGGCACCCGCCCCATCTTCTCGGATGACAGTTCCTGGCTGGCCGTCACCATCGGCAAGTCCCCGGATCAGATTAAAAAGGAGAAAAAGGCCGGCCCGAAGGCGCCAAAAACAGCGGGCAGAATAATAAAGCTCAGACGACTGAATGACGGCAAGACTACCGAATTAAAAAACGTCGGGGCCTTCTCATTCAGCGCCGACAGTCACTTCGCCGCGATGGAAATTCTCCCAAAGCCATCCACTACGCCCAAACCGGAGGCAACAGGTCCCGGAAAGATCCTCATCGTCCGCGAACTGGCCAGCGGCAAGGACACCACCTTCGGAAACGTGGTCCAACATGCCTGGAGCGACCAAAGCTCTCTTCTTGCCATGGTCGTCGACTCGCCATCCATCAGCAATACCCTACAGGTTTTCGATCCAGCCAAGGGCACACTCCGCACTCTTGAGTCAAACGAACAAAACTACACCGCATTGGTTTGGCGCGACAACTCCATGGATCTCGCTGCAATGCGGGAGATGAAGCGCGAACCCAAGGACGACGCCTCGCACATACTCCTCGCCTGGCGAAATCTCGATCAGGATGAACCCGCTCACTTTTCCTACGAACACACCGGGGACCAATCCTTCCCGAAGGAGATGTTTCTCACAAGCG
Source organism: bacterium (assembly GCA_018222765.1). Lineage (GTDB taxonomy): Bacteria > Verrucomicrobiota > Verrucomicrobiia > Verrucomicrobiales > Akkermansiaceae > SW10. The sequence continues at coordinate 1,276 of JAAEZT010000013.1, forward strand.
GGAATTTCGCATGGTCGAAGGACGGAAAATCAATCTCCTGCGACTTAAAACAAAAGAAGAAATCAAAAGACGAAGCAGAGAAGAAGCCCGCACCTGAGGAGAAGAAGGAAACCAACGAAAAATCCAAACTCGCTCCAGAGCCCGAACCAAAGGATCCCCCAGAAAAGACGGAAGGTCAGACCAAACCTCTACGCGAATCGATCGAAGAAGATTCAAATGTGGAAGTCTGGCACTCCAAGGACATCGACATTATGCCGCTTCAGAAGAAGAAGGCCTCGCAACTTGAGAATCCCAAACGTCGCTCTCTTTGGTGGCTGGACAGCGGGAAGCTCATTCAAATTGGCAACGATCTCACCGAGCAAGTCAGCGTTCTTCGTTCCGGAACTCACGCCATCGGCGCCGACTATACCCCTCACGAACGCAACGCAATGTTCGGACCCCGGCTCTTTGACCTCTATGTCATCAAGACTAATTCCGGGAAACGGAAGCGAATCGAAAAGGGACTCAAATACCAGCTCTCACCCAGCCCCAACGGTCGCTACCTCCTCTACCTTCGCGATGGTCATGTCTGGTCGCACGACATCAAAAGCAACAAGAAGCGCAACCTGACCAAGGACCTCAAAACCCACTTCACCAATCAGGAAGACGACACCCTCTCCAAAGAAAAACGGCCCTACAGCAATGCCGTGTGGTTGAGAAACTCATCTGCGGTCCTTCTCTTCGATCGCTTTGACATTTGGAAAATCGCTCCCAATGGCTCAAGCGCGGTGAAGCTGACCAACGGAGCTAAAGATATGATCCGACACCGCCTCTCAACCGCCAACTTCCGCAAAGATGACGAAGGGGCTCTCAATCCGGACTCTCCTCTCTTTATCGGTCTTTATGGCGAGCTCACCAAAAACTCTGGCTATGCCCGACTGCAGCTCGACCGCGATCCCGAGAAGCCAGGAAAGCTCGACACGCTCATTTGGGAGGACCGCTCCATCAGCCGACTCAGCAAAGCCGAGAAAGCCAAAGTCTTCACCTTCGTAAAGGAACGCAGCGATGAATCTCCGGACCTTTTCGTTGCGACTGGCGACCTGCGCAAGGCGAAGAAACTCACCAGTACCAATGCCTTCCAAAAAGACTTTCTCTGGGGCCGCTCGGAACTCGTGAATTTCAAAAACAAAAACGGAGTCCCTCTTCAAGGCTCTCTAACCTACCCCGCAAACTACAAGGCCGGTGAGAAGTATCCCATGATCGTCTACATCTATGAAGAACGATCACAGAACCTCCACCGCTACGCAGTCCCAACTGAAAAGCACCCTTACAATCCCGCCGTTTATTCTGCCGAGGGATACTTCGTCTTTCAACCTGACATCGTCTATCGCCCCCAGGAACCCGGAATCTCCGCGGTGGAATGCGTGGTTCCCGCCGTAGAGGAAGTTCTCAAAACAGGCATGATCGATAAGGACCGCGTTGGACTCGTCGGGCATTCATGGGGCGCTTACCAAACGTCCTTCATTGTAACCCAGACCGACCTCTTCTCCGCGGGAATCGCGGGAGCCCCACTCACAAACATGATGAGCATGGCGGTGAGCGTTTATTGGAATAGCGGGCAAACCAATGCCTGGATTTTCGCACAGTCCCAGGGACGCATGGACAAGCCTTTCTGGCGCGACGTAGACAACTACGTCCGCAACTCCCCCATCCACGGACTCGACAACCTCAATACTCCGCTCCTCATCGCTTTCGGCGACAAAGATGGCGCCGTCGATTGGGGACAAGGCGTGCAGATGTACAACGCCGCACGCTGGGCCGGCAAGGACGACCTCGTTATGCTCGTCTACCCGGGAGAAAACCACAGCCTTCGCAAGGAAGAGAACATGGTCGACTACCACTACCGTGTCCTCGAATGGTTTGGCCATTACCTCAAGGGAAAGGAAGCTCCCAAGTGGATCACCGAAGGAAAATCTTACCTCGAAAGAAAAGAGGAACTGGAAAAGAAAAAGGAAAAGGCCAAGCAACCCGCCGCCAAACCAGCGAAGCCGCCAACTCCATCCCCAAAAGTAAAATCTTCAGTCGAGCCAGAGAAAGAAGAAGAACCAAAGAAGCGCAGGAATCGGAAAAAGAGCACAAAGCCCACTGCAAAATCCGGTAAAATTTAAGCCTAGCGAACCCCCAATCAGCCCCCTCTCATTGGGCGGGTTCTTCGCAGCCCGACATTCCGCAGGTCCAGCGCCAGGTGTCGGGATTGGTCCAGTCCTTCACGTTCACGTCGGTGAGTTCCCAGATGAGGGAGATACGCCGGTCGGCACGCAGCGTCATGGGCTCGCAATAGAACTGGAAATGACTCAGCAATATTAGTCCTCTCGGCCTGAGCAAACGATCACGCAAATCCAAAAATAGTCCCCGTTGCATTCACAGTATTTCTACGCTGACGTCTTGATCTTCGAATGCGAGGAGAGCCAAGTGAGCAATTACACAAAAGAGTGCATCAGCGCCGGACGCGTTGAGAGTTTGCAGAGGGACCCAACTTCAACCAAGATACCGTCCAGCTAACACAAAATGAATGAACCCAGATCCCGGCCCAATCACCATCAGAACGGCAATGCCGACAGTGCTAAACGAAGCGAACCAAAGAAAACGGACAAGCCTTCTCACCCGGTAGCGCCCACGAAAGCGGAGACCGCCCTCCTTCCCCCCTTCCAGGGAGTTTCTCCCCACGAAATCCATGTCCCAGAAACCCGGTCAGAATGCCAGGACGCTGTCGATGAAATTCTCAGCGCAGGAATTGGCGGTTTCGACACCGAAACCAAGCCAACCTTCCGAAAAGGACAGAAATGCACAGGCCCCCACGTGGTACAATTTGCCCTCACCAACAAAGCCTTCATCTTCCAGATTCATCGAAACGATTGCGAGAAAGCCGCTGCCGAACTCATCTCTTCAGAGGACGTTCTCAAAGTCGGCTTTGGATTAAAGAACGATCACGGACAGATCAGAAATCGATTCGGAATCGCGCTAAATAATGTTCTCGATCTCGACCAAATCTTCCGCAAGATGGGCTACCGGGGACAGATCGGCGTCCGCGGAGCCATCGGAGTTCTCCTCAAACAGAGCTTCAAGAAGTCAAAGAAAATAACCACCAGCAACTGGGCCCTCCCCGAACTCAACCAACGACAATTGCTCTACGCAGCCAACGACGCCTTTGCGGCCCTCAAGATCATGGAAGCTTTGGAGCAAGAGGGACACTACTCATTACCCTAGGAAAGTAGCTAAGTTAGCCACCTGCAAAGACCGGATTAAAACCCGCCTCCTCCAGGATCCGCTTCACCTCTTCCCTTTTATCTCCCTGAATTTCGATGCAGCCGTCTTTCACAGTCCCTCCCACTCCACAGGCTTTCTGCATTTTCTTTGCCAGCTCCTTTTTCTCGGGAAGGCCAATCCCCGTAAAACTCTTCACCACCGTCACAGCCTTACCCCCGCGATGCGCGGTCTGACGGACAATGTCTACACGCCCACGGTTGGTATTTTTCTGGCCCCGCTTGGATGTCTTCGAAGGTAATTCTCCTTCCGGGCCTGATGGCAAATTACTCAGTGCATCCAAGGCATTAAAGGCATTCGGCATTTCCGGTTCTTCCAGCAAACGCTTCGCTTTATCTTTTCTCCGGCTCACACTAACTATTCAAGGATGAGAATGCACGGACCCCAAGAATAAAACATCCCCCTTCGGTCAAAGCCGAAGAGGGATGTGATATTGAATTCGAGTCAGATAAGAATCACTTCGCGACAATTTCTCCGCGCATCAGGATGGCGTGCCCAGGGAAGGTGCAGACAAAGGGATACTTTCCAGGCTTATCGAAGGTGATCTCGATAGTCTCCTTTTTGCCTGGATCCAGAAGCTTGGAAGCGGCAAGAATATCAGAACTCTCGGGAACGAACTGCTTTTTAAAACCTTCAGCACCAAGTTCAATTGCAAGATTAGCCACCTTGTCGGCTGCTCCCGGCTTCACAATAATCAAGTTATGCTGCATGACATCGGGGTTATTAAAGACGAGTTGCAGTTTCTTACCAACGGGAACCTCAAGAGTCTTCAAATCATACTTAATTGACTCATAGACACAGTTGACCTGCGCAGTCACGAGCTCCTTGGTCTCTTTGATAATTCCCTTGGGGTATTTCTTCTGCTTCTTCACCTTCACCACTGCATCGTTGAGAGTAGCGACAGCAAAGTTGTAGACGTCTTGATAGTTCTTATCGACACCGGCGGCCTTCGCCTTCTCAACAATTCGAAGCCCGTTGGTTTTGTCGAGGTAAGAAGCAACGACCATGGCTTCAAGTCGAACAGTTCCGTTTTTGTCACCCGCAGCCATGTCGAGCAGGGTGAGATGATCAGGAATAATATCCAGGTTGTAACGTAAAACACGAACTGCAGCGGCCCGGACTCGTTGATCTTTGGAGACAAGCAGCTCTTTCAGCAAGGATGCATCGACCTTGTCAGCTCCCCAAGTTACCCAAAGAGCTTCCAGCTTCAGGCGATCATCATTCTGTTTGGAAGCCCAGGCAACAGCAGCAGGAACGACTTCTTCAGCCTTGCGCTCACGGAGTTCACGACGGGTGCGATAGCGCATTCGGTCCTCCGGAAGAGTGAGGTTGGAGAGCAATTGACCGATGGAGGCTCCATCCACTTTAGCAGGCTTAACCAAGGGACGACTAGGGTAAGTCACACGGTAGATTCGTCCATGAACATGGTCGCGATACGGATCACGCGCATTGTGCTGCATATGTCCGATCAAGGTGTTCTGCCAGTCGGCGACGTAAAGCGATCCATCGGGAGCAAACTCGAGATCGACCGGGCGAAAGTTCCGGTCATCCGAAACGAAGAGATCATGCACATACTCGGTAGAGAATCCGGTATCCTTTTCCACCATCTTGTGCTGCTTGGCACCGAGATATCCGATATTATTATTGATGAGAATGTCACCTTGGACTTCATCAGGGAAATGACGGCTTGAAACGACTTCAATTCCCGAAGTAGGCCGCACCTTGTTACTGGTAAGAATATCGCGGGCTCTCATGTTAGCACCGTAGCGAACCTTCACGGTCCCCGGAAGCATCCAAGTCATACTAGGGCCTGATGTATGGAGGAAAAAGTCCTGCCCATACTTGTCAAAGGCAACACCCCAGGGATTTGGAATGCTGTATTGAGAGTAGCGCATGATGTGCTTCTTCTGCGGGCTGTAACGGAAAAATCCGCCATTGGTCCCTCGTGCTGGACCGTAGACGCTCTCGGTGTTGGAGTGCAGGAAAACCCCTTCGCACATCACGAACGCGCCACTTGGGTCCGCACAAAATGCCGAGATCGCGTGGTGGGTGTCGTGATCGTCAAAACCACTCAGAATCACTTCCTTTTCGTCATAGCGATCATCACCATCGACATCCCGATAACGAATCAAATTCCCGCTCTGGGACACGTAAACACCATCGTGTGAAATCTCGAAGCCAATCGGGATATGAAGATCATCGGCAAAAATGATCTGACGGTCGGCCTTTCCGTCGTTGTCGGTATCTTCGAGAATAATCAGCTTGTCCTTTGGCTTGGGATCTCCGACCCGGTAGTGAGGATAGCTTTCCATGGTGGCGACCCAGAGGCGCCCTTTGTTATCAAAGGCAAGCTGCACCGGATTTTTTAGGTCGGAAAAAGTCTCCTCTGAAGCAAAGAGTTCAATCTTGTATCCGTCAGCTACCTTAATCTTGGTTTGAGCCACTTTGCCCGGAGCATATTCGGCAGGACCATTTTTATTACTCGGTTTGTAATTCGTTTTCACCGGAGGAAGTTCGGTGGTCTTAGCGTCCGCTGCTTTAACATCGAAACTCGCTCCTTTCAAGGTCGCCCAGATCGCCTTGTCACGAATAACCGTCATTTCACGGGTCTTCTTAATTTCAAAAGGATAATTGTCCGGTCCATATGGATTATAGCGACGCCCATAAACATGAACGCCATTGGGAACCTTGAAGTCATTCAACCACATGAAATTTTTCTCGGTGACCGCGGCATGAACGGCCTCACGCTTTCCTTTTCCCGCACTATTCTTTCCAAAGAGAGCTTTGGTCAATCCGGGAGCAAGCTTCCGGTATCCGGCATCGTTCAGAAGAGCGCCATCTCTCGTGAGTTGCTCGCCCGAACCATACCACTTCTGACTTGGAGTAAAGACATCCACAAACAAGACTCCATTGGCTTTCGCTACTGCCTTCATGGCCTCGGAGTAGACCTGCAAGTTGGCATTCTCTTCTTGCCCATTTGGAACACTGAATTTTGTCGAGAGATCCTGAATAGCATTCGGAGAGACGAGAGCCAACTGCGGAATGGATTCCCCATTATACTTACGCGAGAGCGTGTGCTTCACAAAGGCTTCAAGCTCCTTCTTGAATCGCTCGACATCATCCGCGCCTTCGAAGGAGGAATTAAATCCAAAGAACGCGACAATGGTATCTGCGCCCATCCGGGTCAGCCATTGATCGGGAGTTTCGAAATGGCCGACCGGCTTTGACGATGCCTGCAACGCTTGGGGAAGAAGTTCCTTCGCTCCGGGAAAAGCATACTGGCGCTCCTGATCACGTCCGGGATGCGGTCGGAAGCCCGGCGTATTTCCCTCATCTCCCATATTACGAATGGTCAGGTCCTGACTAGGAAAAGTTAGATAGATCTCCGTTTCAAAATGCCCGAAGTGATTCATCCGCGAGGCCATGCCCGTTCCAATGATCGCGATAGTGTCGCCCTTGTTCACCGAGAGCTTCGAAGGTGCGGCCTGGGCTTTGAATTCAACCGCTTCCGGATTCATCGGAGGCAGCACCCCTTTCGAGAGCTTTTTCTGGGCGGAGACGACCTGCGGACTCAAACAAGCCAGCGAGGCGACAAACAGGGATTTCAGAGGTAGAGACTTCATAACAAACATTGCAAGGGTTGACGGAGAAACCGCTGCCAAGCGGGACCATAGGAACTCTCCAAGAAACCTCAAGGCAATCGCGAGAGATTAACGTTTAAATTCCCCACCGCCCATCAGGCTTTCACGGGAGAAACCCATCCCCGCGTCAGGGCCTTGAATCACCAAGACGCCATGGCCTGCCGCGTTCAGATCATGAATATCCGCGGCTTTACATTACCGCAATTTCCACCCCCGAAATCGATCACTTCCGACGGCGCAAAGCCAACAGAGTAAGACCAATCAGAGACAGAACGGTTTGACCGGGCTCCGGAATTTGGCCAACTCTAATGGAAGCACCAGAATCCTCAAAGGCCCATTGGTGGATAATGCCCGGAGTGTTGTCATCCTGAAGGGTTACCTCCATCCATCCGTTCACAAGCGTGGCATCATCAAGTTCGAGTTGGAATCCAATGAAACCCGGAGTCCCTGAAGGGAACGCAGGAAAATGCGAATTCGCACCGAATGACGCTCCAAAATCATCCCCGACCAGCAACGCCCCGCTCACAACCGCACCGATTCCCAAACTGACAATTGGGTCGGTATTGTTCGCCGCACTCCTCACAGGTTGCCAACTTGGAGAGGTGGAATCCTCATCGGCGTCATTGGTAATCCCCAGACCACCAAGCAGAAAATTAGCATCGCCAGCGGAGAACCCCTCGAGGTCATTGCTTACAAGCCCCGATTCAAGATCAACAGTGACGCCTGCGAAGGTCGTTGGGATAGGAATATTCTGATCTGGAAAGTGAATCAGGGCCGCACTTGCTACGGAGGTGAAACTCGCAACAAGAATCGCCGCGGCAGGGAGGTGATTTATATTCTGGCGCATAATAAGGGAGTTTAAATTCTATTGAGGTTGAGAGAAAAGATTGGACTAGGGTCCAGCGCTCACACTGACCCGACCATAGCGTGCCTTTCCTCCGCTAATCGGTAACGCGAGAGGGAATTCGGTCTGCACCGCCTCGATTGCTACGCCGCCGCTCTTACCGGTGGCGATCACTTCAGGGGCAACCACGCTGGTCTCGAATGGCTGACTAAGATCATTGCGACTGAATTCATCGTCAATCGTGAGCCCTACTTCCGCAAAATCTGCGCGGCGGGTGTGGCGGAGATAAAACTGACCTGTCAATGGATCAACCCAGATTTTCGGCGGTCCGAGCGCCAGGATATCTCCGGTAGTGGCATCGACATCGAGGCCACCTAGTGGAACTGGGACAGACGGGTCGAGACCGAGGGCGAAATTCACCAGATTGGTTTCACCATTGGAAGCAATGGCAGCATCTGCACCTGGTCCAGAATTCGCAGTCGAACCGTAGTAAACCAGACGCCAGGCTTCCCGGGTGGTGACACTTGAGCCGGCGGCACTCACGTTATCAATCGACAAGCCACCGTTAAAGTCCGCAGAAACGGCTCCCGCAATTTGGAAGACGAGTTTCGAGACCAGGCTTGCCGTGCCGGCATAAGCCAACTCTCCGGTAACCACATCAGGCACTCCATCGATCGCCGGATTGGCTACCCCTCCAATAATCGTCGGATGGTCGAGCGCTACGGAGTAGCCGGTGGATGTCAAACCAAGTCGGATATTCACCTGAGCCGACTCCGCGTTCCCTCCAGTGCCAGAGACATCCTGCGAATTCGGAATCGTATTGAAGGAGCTGAGCTGGGTCAATGCTCCCACCGAATCAACATGATAAAGACTCTTACCTCCCGGCGCAGCATTATCCGCATTGATCAGTAACTCGAAGGATTTCTTCCCTGTTGGATCCAGACCAATAATGCGGCTGTTCTTGTTCGTGGTGAGTGTGCGGATCTGAGCAAGATCGAAGGAAATCGTTCCGGTATTACTTCCACTGAGATCAATAGCCCCATCAAAAACCGCACAAATTTCGCCTTGAGCAGGATTCCCAGGACGATCCTGCTTAAACATGGTATCGACGCCATCACCTCGAGCATCGCCCACTTCAGCAACCAATCCTGGTGCGGCCCCACCGGAGGAGACAGTCAAAACGTTCGCCCAATACCCGGTGGCGGTGCCAAGATTCGCGGCACTTGGAGCATCAGCACCTTGAAGCGTCCCGCCTGGCGTATCAAGCGGATTAACTCCCTCAAAATCCGCGAAGAAAACAGTCGTGCCTGCTCCATCACTGATTGTTGCGGTTGCATTATCCTGAACACCGATACTACCAAGTGTCGGATTAGAAATCGTCGCGATGATTGTTTCACTCGGATCTGCAACTCCATCATCATAGACGAGAGGATTCACTGTAGCACTTGTTGTTGACGCTGGAATTGTTACCTGCCCAATCGGATTGAAGTCAGTCGCATCGGCTGTTCCGGCATAAGAAAGACCAACTGTTACCGGTGCGCTAGACGCAACACTGGCAGTTACGGTGAAGCTCGCAGCACTACCCTCGGCCGACGCTCCCCCACCAGCAATGGTGTAAACCGGAGCGGCATCACCATCGTCGAGAAGCGTTCCAGCTGTCGTTGCCCCGCCGAGGGTGGCTGGCCCGGTGACGCTATCGATCGTCACAAAAATCGTTTCCACAGAGCCTTCGAAGAGATTGTCGGCAATCGTAGTGAGATCGAGAACAACATTGTCGGTTCCATTGGTAATGGTGCGACTCGCCTGACCGGTAAAGTCGGCGCCATCGGATGCGGTGCCAGAGTAGCTCAGATTCACCGTAACATCGCCGCCGACAGCAGAGGCTGCGGTGAGGGTGAAGCCAGCGGGGCTTCCCTCGGTGACATTAGTCTGATTAGCCGCGATCGAAACCTGTGGGTTGGTATTGGTTCCACTGATGCGGGCAGTCACAGTTGCGGTCGCAAAGCTGCTTCCTGCCAGCGTGTAGGTGAAGGTATCGGTGGCTTCCAGGCCTGATGCGAGACCGTCAAAGGCGCCATTTGGATCGTAGGTAAGTGTTCCATCGGCTTCCAGTTTCACCGTCGCCCCGGAGGGCAGGTTCACAACCGTGGTTCCTGGAACAAGAGTAGTCTCCCCCGCAAGGTCAACGATATCGCCGAGAGTCGGAGTCGAACTTACACCGAAGACGGCTGAAAAATTGGCCGCCCGAGCAGCCGCGTCGAGAACCGGTCCGCTGTAGACACGCAACACTGCCATTTCACCATCAAAGCGATCATTGATTTCATTGAAATCTGGAATATCTACCGTGCCGAAGGAACCAAGGAATGGAGCAATATTAACGTCACCACCGGTGCTCCCGTTGGAACGGCCGACACCTTCACCATCCGAGCCAGACCAATCGGTGAGGTCCGCGGCTGCTCCAGTGGTGATGTTGATTGCGGTCGAAGAATCGGCGAGGCTATTGTTGATGTAGAGCTCGGCGGTATCGGTGGCGAGGTCGACGGTTACCAGCACGTGCACGTAATCTGTACTGACTAGGGTTCCGACTACTTGCAGCACCACGGAACCTTGGCCGGCTGTGAAGATCAACTGGTCATCCAAAAGCACGAGCGACGAACCAGTACCATTGCCACCTGAACCCCATAAGGGTTCATTGCCGACAAGGTCGTCCGGTCGGAACACCATCTCGAAAGTTGCGGAGGTAGTGCTGATATTCGAGCCGTAGATATTCGAGGCCGAATCGGCTGAGACAGTGGGTGCGCCGCTCCCTGTTCCCGAAAGGTCATAGGCTGCCGTTACTCCTGACGGCGCCCCGGTCAGGCTAGTGTTGAGCACCGATTGGGTCCCTGCACCGTCCATGATGAGATCGGCGCCCACGCCGCTGTTACCCCATGTTGCACTGCTATTGCCGGCATCGCTTGCATTGAAATCAGCCACCGCTCCGACCGTGGGCGTGCCAGCAGCACCAAAAAGGTCATCATTATTCAAGATGTTAATATTACCGGTCGCATTAGCGGCCACTAACCCAACATCATTTGAGGCACCCACAGCACCCACCGAAGTAATCGTAATCGTTCCTGTTACCGTAGCTGTGCCATCGCTTACTTGGTAGGTGATCGTATCAACCAGAGTTGCTCCGTTGGCAAGTGTCCCAATATCGGCAGAAGTGGTCGGATCGTATGTGAAGCTTCCGTCACGATTGATCGTGACGGTTGCCTCTTCACTGCTGAGGATGGTAAGCCCGCTGAGGCCGACTGGATTTCCATCAATCGATACCACCGTGAGCGTGTCATTGGCATCGGCGTCGCTGTCGTTGGCCAGGACGTTAAAGGAGGGACCAGAGAGATCCGTTCCGCTCGCGCTATCATCGATAACAAGTGGGTCATCATTGACGCCGGTGAGGGTAATGTCGACGGTCCCCACCGTTTCGGCGAAAGCGAAATCAGTGACGGTGTAGGTGAAACTATCCGACGCAACATCGCCATCGTCGAGCGCCTGGATCGCTGGTGAATTTGTCGGGTCGTAGTTGATGACGCCGGTTCCGGAGACCGTGACAGCGGCACCCATGGTGCTACTGGCGTCGAAATTGGTAACCGAGAGACCAGTGCCGGAATCATTGCCTAATACATCCGCGCCTGCATCGACGGCGGTGACAACGGTATCCTCATTGGTAGAATTACTGTCGTTATTGACAATAGTCGCAGCGCCAATGCCAATGACAAAGCTGCCGGTGGCGGCGATGCCGCTACCACTGTCGTCCTCGACCGAGAAGCCAAAGCCATCGGTTCCCGCAGCGGCGCCAGCATCGAAGGTAATCAGGCCGCCGTCGACATCCGACTGTGTGAAAGTACCACTAACCGCGAGGGCCGCGCCATTGTTACTCAGCGTGCCCAAAGTAGGAGCCGAGGTGAGCGTGTAGGTAAGATCGGCCGAGGCATCGTCCGCATCGATCGTCTCCAACAGGCCCGTGGTAATTGTGCCAGAAGTGCTGACCAACACCGAAAGCTGGGAATTTTTAACAATCAAGGGATCCGTGGATGGCTTCAGGCTCTCGATGCTCAATCCCTGGAGCGCGATGGTGCTGCCCGCTCCCTGATCGATATTACCAAGGCGCTGGGTGGTGAGCTCCACTGTTTGGGTGCTCGTCAACCCAAGAATTGCCGCGCCCCAACTGCCCGAGTTGCGAACCTGGTTGTCGCGATTATACTGACAGCCACGGCCGTAGGCGAGCGGTCCGCCAGCACCGTCGATCTGCCAACCGTGAAGCGGCATGATGCGATCCTGAGTGTCATTGGCAGCATCACTGGTGGTGAAAACGGTGCCGAAAAACAAGTAGTCGGAATCTTGGTTGACCGTCACCGCGCTGCCACCACTGGTGTGGCTAAACCTCGGCGAGGAAGCGTCGACCTGAGTGGCGAAGGTCACCGGATCCGGTCCCGGATTATCATTGACCTCCTGATTGGTGGTATCGAGTAACGAAATATACTCGGCAGCGGAAGGCAGTTTGACCATCGTAATTGCCGTCTCGCCACCTTGGATCACACCATTAGTGCCAATGCCGGCCTCCTTGTTGACTTCGACACTGAGCACCTGTCCCGCAGTGGCAGAAATGATCCTACCGATCGCGGCCACGCCGTTACTGGTGTTCTCGTTGCCTCGAACGTAGGTGGTCGTCTCCGAACCCGCGACCTCCACGCCGTCAAGCGTGAGCCGCTGGTTGTATTGAGTCCGGGCAGTGTTGTCCGCCTTCTGAACGCTGGTATTGGCGAAAATAAGATAGAGCCCGGCCTCGTTGAGAGTGATGTCACCGCTGGTTGTGCTGAACGAAAAAGCGGTGCCGAAGCTGGAGTCGGCGTTGATCGTGTCGTAGGCGACGTCGATGAAATTCGAGGTGTTCACCCCGGTCTGATTGGCGGCACGCTCGAGGTTCAGGTAGTCCCAGGCATCTTCGAGCTTGAGCAGTTGAATGGCGGTAAGCCCGGGAGTGCGCCGCGGCAGGTTGGCATCCCCGTTGTTATCCGAACGTCGGGTCTCGAGAGTTAGAATATCGTCGTCAGCAGCGACGGTGATGATCGCTCCACCGGACATCACTGCCTCATCAGCTCCGCCAGTACGGCGAATGTAACCCTGTGCACGGCCAACTGCCAGCTGGGATCCAGCAAGCGTGAGATTGGTTTGAAGTTCGGCGCGGTTGACTCCTCCCGGATCGTTAATGCGAGTATTGTAGAGCACCAGATGCCGACCGGAACTAAGCCCGATCTGGGTGGCGTCCGCCGTCGATGGATTCAGTTCATAGCTGGCGTCGCTCGCGATGGTAGTATCGAAATCATTGACCAGCGCTGTACCGAGGGTGCCTGCGCCGGGCGCGGCGGCGAGAGTTTCACCGCCACCGGCTTCGACGAAAATCGCTTTGTCGGAGAATGTCCCGCCAGGGGTTACGGCTGCGTGAGTTGTCGTGCAGAGCGCTGAGATCATACTCGCTCCAGCGAGGGCGCTTAGCTTGGGGAATCTATGAGGATGGGGCTGTTTCATGAGGGTTTCTTGGTAATCTCCCGCCGATGCAGAGCTTGAGGAGGGAGAGTTAAAAAAGGTTGATTTTCAAGGGGAGTAAAATAAAACAGATCAGAGCAAAGACACTGATCTGCAGAACGATACCGCTTAACGTCTGACTGAAAAATTCAGAGGTGACAATCTATTTTTCGCCTCAATTTTCGCCCTCATCCAAAAACCGATTCCACCGGCCTCTTTGGGGCACATTCGGCCTCCCACCGCCCCGGAAAACGAACCCACACACCACGTCATAAAACCACGGGAGCCGCTGGTCGGAATTGAACCGACGACCTATTCATTACGAATGAATTGCTCTACCCCTGAGCTACAGCGGCCAAACTCCCTGTGTGGCGGGCGCTTCTTAGCAAAAGCCTCCCGCTTGGCAACCGTGATTTTCGACTACCTCCTCCTTGTCTCCCAATCCCCCGTTTTGGACCATTCACAAATACTCCCAATAACTCCCCGCAATTGGGTATTTCCTCGACCTTCCGCAATTCAAACCCATAGCTTCATCGCCTCTGCTGCCATCCTTGCGTTAGGTGTTTAGGTTTCATCAAATTCACATTTTAACATGTCAAACGAAGTCCCCTCATTTGATCACGATCAGCTCGCCACCATCGCCATGGATCTTTACGGCATTGAAGGTGAGATTTCCCCTCTTGATTCTTACGAAGATCAAAATGCCCGGATCAAAACCCCACTGGGGAGCTACGTTCTCAAAATCGCCAATAAACGGTGGACTCACGAGGAACTCGACCTCCAAACCCGCGTCCTGGATCATCTCAACAAATCAGCACCCGAAGTTAATAGCCCACTAACCCTCGCCAACAAGGAGGGTGAAACAATGGCCGAGGTAGATGGCTTCTCTGTTCGGATGCTGACTTTTCTGGAGGGCGAAATCCTCGGGACAGCAGCGCGAAGCCCAGAGCTCAACCACGACATTGGTCGCTTCATGGGACAATTCACCAAGGCGATGGAAAGCTTTGATCATCCCGTCCCGGAAAGTTCCAATGATCTCTGGAATCTCGACAATGTTCTTGCCTGCAAAATTCATCTCGGAGACATCGTTGGCGAAGAGGATCGATCCCGTATCGAAGGATTCTATGACCGCTATGAATCGAACATTCTTCCAAGAGTGGGCGACCTCAGAAAAACGATAATCCACAACGATGCCAACGAACAAAACCTTCTCGTAGCTCACGACGAACCGTCACGCCTTGCCGGCCTGATCGACTTTGGCGATCTCCAACGATCTTCCCATATCAACGAACTGGCCATCACGCTGGCCTATGCCCTCCTTGGCCAGGACGATCTCGAATCCACCGCCCGTCAAATCGTGAATGGATACGTCGGGGTCATTTCTCTGGAAGAAATCGAGCGCGAGGTCCTCTTTGACCTCATGGCGATGCGCCTCGTGCAAAGTGTCACCCTCTCATCCCACCGGGCAAAAGAATTCCCTGAGAACAAATACATCGTCAGCTCCCAACAACCTGCCAGGGAATTGCTCAAGAGACTTGAGTCACATCATTGGGACTAAAACTGCCGCGCTTAATGTCCCCCTGCATTACTTTACCGATTCCCTCTCCAACCAGCTTCAAGAGAAAAACCAGCCATTTTCGATGGAAGAAGATCTCATTTTTGCTCGTTTGCAAATCGGTGGGAAGTGACTAGTCTTGCCCCTTCTGTTCAAACGCCGCTGCATGAAACATCTTCTCCTAGCCTTTCTGGGCATTTCCACCGCCTCTTCAGATATCATCGCTGAGTGGAGTCCTCTCAAATCCCAATTCGAGAATTCCGACCTTAAGCCCTCAGGCAAGGCCCTCGAAACACCCGAGTTCGACACCACCGGCAATCTCATCTTCGCCAACAAGCAGCACCTTATCCTACCCGAGGAAATCGCAAAAAAACTTCCCAAACAGAACATCGCTATCGAAGCCCGTGTTCGCATCGATCAATCCCAGAGGTGGGGCTCGATCGCCAGCTACAGCCAGGACAACGGCTCCTATGAAAGAGGCTGGATCCTCGGCTTCAATGGCGACCAATTTTCGTTCCGCCTCTCAACCGGAGGACAGCTTCTCGAAGTCAAAGCCCCCCAATCATTCGAACCCGGCCACTGGACCCATCTCTTGGGAACTTACGACGGCAAAAAAATCAGCCTCTTTATCAACGGAGTCCTTGTCGCAACCCGAATCGCTTCCGGCCCCATCGTCCTTCCGGATATCCCCACTCCTTTCGTGATCGGTGCCTACAAGGATAAAGACGAATTCTTTCCCATCAATGGCCGCATCTCTTCGGTCACTATTCGCAACTCTCTCCCGACTAAAAAAGAGCTCGTAGCCATCGCTAAGAAATCCGCCGGCGTCGCATTTTCTGTTCGGCCCGCCGTCCGCTTTCTCTCTCCAGGGAAAGCACTTCTCTACTGGGAAGCAAGCCACCCGGGAAAAGCGATCATCGCCTACGGCCCGACTCGCAAACTCGGCACCGTTCTTGAATCCACTTCGAGAGACCTTCGCCACGAACTCCTCCTCGAAAATCTCCAACCACACACCCGCTATTCTTACCGCATCAGCTCGGAAACCGACGACGGCCCCGTGTTCAGTCCCATCTATGAATTCGATACCAGCATGAACTACATGCCCAAAAGCCTCATCGCTGAAAAAAAACATCCAACTGCCACAGCTTACCTCGCCGACCTTCCGAACCAACCCGGATTCGCCATCGTCGTTGGACTCACCGATGGGATCCTTACCAAAGCCATCGCCGCACAGAGCCAACTTAATGTCACCGCCTTCGACGACGACTTGGAGCGTATCAACAAGCTCCGCAAAGAGCTCTCTGCCGAGGGCCTCCACGGAACCCGCATCACGCTCATTCATCTTCCCGACCTTCAAAAAATTCCTCTCACATCCAGCGTCGGCAATCTTGCCTGCACCGAACGCGACACCCTTCCGTGCGCACCAGCCGAACTCACCCGCCTCACCCGAGCCAACGGAGGACGGACCGCACTGCCCGGTGGCGCCATGACTTCCCGCCCACCACTCCCAGGAGCAGGAGAATGGACCCACCAATACGGCCCACCATCCAACACCGCCTACACCGGCGAACGACTCGGAGGCAGCCAGGCGTCCAAAGACCTGGAACTCCAGTGGATCGGGCGACCCGGTGGCAATTTCGGCATCGACCGCCAACCTCGAATGTCAGCTCCCCTTGCCGTCAACGGAAGACTCTACCACCAGGGACTCAACCGACTCATGGCCCTGGACGCCTTCAATGGGCAAATCCTCTGGGGCATGGAAATTCCCGACCTCCGCCGTGTGAACATTCCCCACGACTGCGCCAATTGGTGCGTCGATGACAACTTTCTCTACGTTGCAGTCAAAGACCTCCTCTGGGTCCTTGACGGATCAACCGGAGAACGGGTGAGGACTTTAAAACTCACCGCCGACCACCGCGACAGCCACGAATGGGGATATATCGCTCAGGAAGGGGACGCGATCATCGGTTCCTCTGTGAGAATCGGAGCCGAGTTTAAAAAATACTTCGGCGATGCCTGGTATGACAAAGTCGGTCGCGACTCCGACACCGCGAATGTTCTCAGCGACAACATATTTGGTTACTCCAAATCTGAATGGAAAGGTCGATGGTCTTACGGACGCGGACTTATCATTAATCCTACCATTTCCCTTTCCGATGGAAAACTGTGCTTCCTCGAATGCCGCAATCCCGAACTCAAAAGCGATACCACCGGACGCGAGACCACCAAAGATCTTTGGAAGGACATTTACACCGTTTGCCTCGACGCCAACACCGGAAAAACCATCTGGGAAAAGCCCTTTCCTAAAACACTCCTGAAGACGGATAAAAAAGGCTTTATTCAGGTCTCCTATGGAGCAATGACCAGCAAGGGATTTCTCGTCACCCTCTCCGAGGGCGACACCAACGAACAAGGCAAACACACGGGAAAAGGCATCTTTAGCTACCACTACTTTGATCTCGCCAACGGCAAGTTGAATTTCCAATCCCAAACCAATTGGCGCATCAATCACCACGGAGCCCACATCTCCCACCCCGTCGTCTACGAGGATAGAGTCTACACAGATCCCACCGGCATTTCCCTGCCCGATGGCAAAGTCCTTGATCACAAATTTGGACCTCGCGAAGGCTGCTCCGCCGTCGTCGGAACGACCTACGGACTTCTCTTACGGGGCATCAACCGCTGCCTCACCTTCTGGTCACACGAGGAGAAAAAGCCCACGCACTGGCCCCGCCTTCGCCCTTCCTGTTGGCTTAGCTTTCTCCCATCTCAAGGGCTCTTCCTTGTTCCGGAAGGAGGCGGAGGATGTTCTTGTGGAGGCTGGATGGAAACCTCCCTCGCATTTATTCCAAAAGTCAACTCCGGCATCCCTCTTGCGCCGATCACCGAAGAAGCCAAAAAGTAATGAACCCGATTCCCCTTCTCCTCATCCTCTGCGCCGTTGCCTCTGCCACCCCGTGGCCCACTTACCGGCATGATAACCGCCGCAGCGGCGTCTCGCCAGAGGCTCTCACTCTTCCCCTCAAGGAGGTTTGGACCCACGACGGCGGCGCACCCCAACAAGCTTGGACCGGCCCCGCCAAGTGGGATGCCTATTCTAAAAATGATGGCCTGCAATCGATGCGGAATTTCGACCCCTGCCACTTCACCACCGCAATCAATGGCCTGATTTACTTTGGCTCCTCGGCTGACAATGCCGTCCATTGTCTCGATGCCAAAACCGGCAAGGAAAAGTGGCTCCACTTCACCAATTCCTCAGTCCGCTTCCCGCCCACTATCGAAGACAACAAAGCGTGGTTTGGTTCAGACGATGGCTTTGTGTACTGCGCCGACGCACTGACCGGAAAAACTCTCTGGAAAAAACGCGCCGCTCCCACCGACCGTCTCATTCCCAGCAATGGAAAACTCATTTCCCCCTGGCCCGTCCGCACCGGCGTCACGGTCGAAAATGGACGTGCCTGGTTCGCCGCTTCACTCCTCCCCTGGAAGACTTCTTATCTCTGGTGTGTTGATTCGAATTCCGCCGAGGACGCCTACCTCACCGAACATTCTGAAGTTACCCTACAAGGCGCAATGTTGACTGGAGGCGCCCAACTCTACATCCCTCAAGGACGCGCCGCACCAATTGCCTTTGATCAAGAGAACGGTAAACGCACCAAGCAGATTGGACAAGCCGGTGGAGTCTTCTGTCTTCTCACCGAAGACAACCAACTCATCGCCGGACCACCCAATCAAAAGGAGCAGAACGAACAAATACGCATCGCCGACACCTCCTCCGGAAAACGTCTTACAACTTTTAACAACACGACCAGGGTCGTCGTCTCCAAAGGAAAAGCAATCCTCCACTCCGTTGACAAACTTCAGTGTCTCGATCTCACTCGCAAAGGAGAGCTCGAAGCCGCTATCGCAGCAACCGAGGGTGCTCTGAAGAAACTCGACCCCAAAGTAGAAGAACAGAAACCTGAGATCGAGAAACTCAAAAAATCACTCATCCAATCTCAGACCGATCTCAAGGGCTGCCTTCTTTGGCAAATCGATCACCCCACTCCGGTCGAACTCATCATCGCCGGAAACCAACTCATCGCAGGACTAAACAATGAAGTCGTCATTCTTGAGGCCTCCTCCGGAAAACAACTTTGGAAAGCTCCCGTCAAAGGCAGAGCCTATGGCCTCACTCCAGCCGAAGGACGGCTCATTGTCTCAACCGACCTTGGATACATCCACACTTTCGCCGCTAAGCCGTGAAAAAACTCATCCTTTTCCTCTGCCTGATTACCCAGGCCGTTCCCTGCCAGGTCCCCGTCTTTCGCTACGCCCTCGAACGATGGGAAGCTGACATCTTCCGCCTACAACTCATCACCCGGGGAACTCCGCCAGCCGACCTCCAATCAATCCCTGAGCACCTCAACCTTGAATTCGAAGCGCTCGATCTCGATACGCTCACTACTGCCGAACAGCTCTCTATTGTCGGACTGGAGCGAATCACGAAATATCCCTCTTTCCTTCTCCACCCACCCGACAACTGGAAGAATCCCGAGCCCATCGTTTTCCCGGGAACCAGCTCAGACCTTCAAAAGATCATCGACTCTCCCGTCCGCCAACTTATTAGAAATGACCTTCTCAGTGGCCACTCCACCGTCTGGGTTCTTGTTGAAGGCACCGATGAAGAAGCCAATGAAACGACCTACCAACAACTCAAGGAAACCCTAAAAAAAGCGCAGGGGAAAATCACTATTCCCGAAGGTGTAATCCAGGCTGACCAAGTTGGCAAAGTCGGCGCCGATATTAGTCTCGATGACGTCCTCCGCTCGACCATCCCTCTCAAAATCTCATTCAAGATTGAGCGCGTTAAACGCTCGGACCCCGCCGAGCATCCATTCCTCCGCATCCTCACCGCCAACCGCCCATCTCCGCCCGAGGAACCACTCGTTGTTCCCATCTTCGGACGTGGCCGCACTCCCGGCCCCCTCCTTGGCAGCACAATCACGCCCGACACCATCATGACCGCTTGCGAATACCTTTGCGGCGCGTGCTCCTGCCAGGTCAAGAGCGGCAATCCCGGCTACGACATCCTCTTCCTCGCCAACTGGCGCGAGAAACTCAACTCCGGCCTTGTCGTCGTCGATAAGAAACTCCCCAACGCTCTTCCTACATTAAATGACGAAAGCAATGACGAGCCGGAGGATAAAGCAGCCCCGGACTCATCCTCTGCCAAATTTACGATTATTCTGATCGCCAGTATCGGAGTCATTCTGATTATTGGGACCGTGCTCATTTTGAAGAAAAACTAAACGCCATGTTTATTGCGGAAATCAAACACCGGAAAATCCACTTCTTCCTTGGCGTCCTCGCCGTCGCAGCTGCTGTCACCGTCTGGCTTACCTCCTCCGACAGCCTCGCCGAGTTCGACAGAAATACTGAATCCCAACTCCTCGAACTGGAAGAGAAAACAAATGCCGAATTAAAAAAGCTCGAAGATGACATTCGTAAAACGATGAAAGGCCTCGGCTTCAACGTCTTCCTCTTTCCAAAAGGTGAAGAACTCTGGCAAATCAAAGAACGCGGATACTCGGAACAAACGATGCCCCAAGACTCGGTTCACAAACTTGCCGAAAGCAAAATCGTCACCGTCAACCACCTCCTCCCTCAACTCTCCCGCCGCATTCAATGGGAGGAACAAAACCGCTCTATCCTACTCGTCGGAGTGGAAGGACAAGTCCCCATCTCGCACCGGAGTAAAAAGAAGCCCATCATGGACCCCCTTTCTCCCGGCTCGATCAATCTCGGACACGATCTCCATCAGTCCCTCGGCCTCAAAAAAGGAGACACCGTCACTCTCAACGGAAAAGATTACCTCATCGCTCAAACCCATCCGCCTCGGAACTTCATCGACGACGGCTCCGCTTGGATTCACCTCGATGAAGCGCAGGAAATCTTCGACCAAAAAAATCAAATTAACGCCATCCTCGCCCTTGGATGCAACTGCGCCAGCATCGACCGCCTTGGCGAAATTCGCAGTGAGATCTCAGCCATCCTCCCCGACGTCCAAATCATCGAACTCGGCTCCTCAGCCATGGTCCGCGCCGAAGCCCGAAACAAAGCCGGTGACCGCGCCCGTGATTCGAAACAAGCCATTCTCGATAACCGCAAGGCCACGCGCTCCGAGCGCGCCCGCTTCACTTCAATCATCACTCCCCTGATCGCCGGAGGAACTTTCTTTGCCCTAATCTACCTCGCTTTCTCCAATGTCCGAGAACGTTTGCCCGAAATTGGAACTCTCAGAGCAATCGGCGTCAGCCATTTAAAAATAGGTGCTCTCCTCCTCGGCCGCGCCGCCCTCCTCGGCCTCATCGGAACAATCCTCGCTTTCATCGTTTCCATAGCCTCCTCCTTCACCTTCCCTCCTATCACTTGGATCCTCACCCCCCTGGCCAGTGCCACCTCAGCGTGGCTCCCCACCATCTACGCCCTCACCAAAGATCCAGTCACTATCCTGCGGCACGATTAAAGAATCATTCTCCATGGCGATAGTAACAGGCGATCAACTCATCTCGACAATCCGATCCGAAATGGCTTCCGCCTCTTTTCTTGAGTGGGTCACGTGCAAGGCCGTCACCTTTTCCCGCACGATCATTTCGCGAATAAGCTGAAGCACCTCATCGTGCCGGGCTTCATCCAACCCGGTAAGGGCTTCATCCAGACAAAGTAAACGCGGCCTTAGAGACAGAGCCCGCCCCAGGGCTACCCTTCGGGCCTCTCCTCCCGAAAGCCCTTTCGGTAGTCTCTCCATCAGATCGGATAGACCAAGGTCGGAAGCAAGTCCTTCCACCCGACTCTTCATTTTCTCTCGATTCCAGCGATGGAGCTTCGGACCAAATTCCAATTGCTCTCTCACCGTTAGCGTCGGAAAGAGCGCGACATCCTGCGGCACCAGACCAATCCTCCGCGCTCCCGGTGGCAGGTAAGTAATCTCTTCCCCACCAAGAGAAATCCGCCCATTCAACACGCCCTCAGCTCGCAAGCCACAAACTGCCTCCATCACCGTCGTTTTGCCACAGCCACTCGGTCCCATTAGCGCGACACATTCTCCCTCGTTAATCGACAAAGAGAACTCCTTCAACAAAAACTCCCCCGCCCTCAGCGTGAGGTGATCAATCTCCAGCATCATATCGCCCCTCCTCTCCCTACAAAGAATCGCACCAGCAATAAGGTTACCACAGCGAGTACGATCATGAGCAATGAAATCGCAGCCGCGCCGGGAAGATTTCCGATATTAATTTCCAAGAAGACAGACGTCGCCAGAACCTCGGTTCTCCCCTTAGTCGCCCCAGCAAAAATTAAGACCGGTCCAAACTCTCCAAGCGCCCTCGCCCAAGCCATCGTGCCTGCGGCTACCATGCCTTTCCCAGCCAAAGGCAAAACCACACGAGAAAATGCCTGACCGCGATGACATCCCAGGGTCATCGCCACCTCTTCGTATCTCGGACTGATTTGATCAAAGGTCGTTCGCATCGTCCGCACTGCAAATGCTGCCGCGACTGGAAACTGCGCCAGAACAATTCCGAGTGGGTGAAAGGTCATCGGAAAACCCATTCCGCTGCTCACCTCTTCCAGAGACCCCAATCCATTCACCATCACGGCTCCGATTCCAAACATCCCAGCAAAAACAATCAACGCCCCCGGAACGAGCGCTCGCCCGCCTCCCTTATCCCGCAATACAAATCCGACTAAAGCTGCCAACAAGAGACCTCCAGCCATCATCCAGCAACAGGAGGCGGGAGACATTCGATTAAAAAGAATCAGCAAACTTAACCCTACAATCAGAGGCGGCAGCAGAATGGGAATATCAAGGAGCGTATCAATAAATGCCCGCCCCCGAAATTGGTAACGCGACAAGAGATAGGCCAGCGGCACCGAAACCAAAACCGAGAGAATCGCAGTCGCAGTGCAGGTGACGAGCGTAAGCTTAATCGATCGCAGAATATCCTCATCCTTGAGAATCTTCCCCAGATCCCCCCAAGTCACCGTCAGAACATTCGCCCCAACCATTAGTAACAACATCCCAACATAGGCAACAAGAACGACGGTCAAAAAGAGCACGAAAGGCAGCTCCGGTTTCACCCGCCAAGGCCGTGGGCTTTTTCCTGCTTCCTTCACTGTCTTCACTTTGTGCTCTCCAGCTTCCAAGTAAAGCCCAGCCTCTCGAAGGCTTTTTTAGATTCTCCGCTACTGAGAAATTCTCCCAAACGCTTCATCAATTCCGGATGCCCGGACTCACGCGCCACCGCATAAGGCTGCTCCGCAAAAGCCAACTCGTCGTTGAGTTCGACAATTTCGCACTCTTCTAAAGTCACCGGGCTAGCCAAAGCATTGCTGCGATAAACCAAAGCCGCATCCAAGGAACGCGCCTGCATCGCGGACACCAAATCATCTCCTTTGGCCACCTTCACCGTCACATTCTCAAAACTAACCTTCCTTCTCGTGAGCAATTGGTGAGTCAGCTGCCCCAAAGCGCTCTTAGTCTCATCGCACACGCCCAACTTCACGCCATCTTTCGAAAGATCCATCAGTGACCACAAGCTCTTAGGATTCCCCTTCCTTACCAAAAGCACAATCTCATTCCCCGTCATCACCGTGCCGGGAAAGAATCTCTCATCGACCATTTCCAAAAACTTCACATCGCAGGAAAAATATCCCGCAGGCTCACTTCCCGCTTTCATCATACCCACCAGTGTTCCGCATCCTTCGAAGACGGTATTAACACGGCAACCTTCCCGCTTTTCAAACTCGCGAACCTTTTCCTGAATGGCAGGCCGAAGCATCGAACCGGAAAACAAAGTCACCTTCGGAATATCAGCCCAGACATCACCCTCATCAGGAATCTCAAAGCCCATTTCAACAAACACTTTCCGCCCCCGATCACGTGAAGTGACATAACGCGCAAAGTGAAGCGCCCGGGTGACATTCTTACTAGCGGTCAACACCCCGATCCCGGCCAACTTCGATCGCTTGCTAAACTCGGGCACCGGAATCCATTCCACTTCCGGGAAACTCCTGGCCACCGCATCCCAAGCGATCGAAGCATCTACCGCACCCATCGCAACATCTTCCACGAGCATATTCACGGTGGGCTTCGTCACGATGACATTCGGCTCGATGACTCCTAGCAGGTTCTCCTTCTCCAGCACCTTCCACGTATATTTCCCAACCGAGGCCGACTTCTCACCGAGAGAAACCTTCACCGCCTCACGCCCGAGATCTTGCAAGCTGGCAATCTCTTTCGGGTTTCCTTTCGGGACTACAATCCCTGCCGAGAGCCTCGTCACTGGCATCGATTCCCGCAGCAGTCCCTTACTCCGAATCGATTCCAAATAACTCTGATCCGCCGGGAGATAAAGATCTCCTCCAGCCACTTCCAATTGACTCTCCAGCGCTCCGGAACCACCAAATTGCAGAATGATCTTTACCCCAAACTCCTCTTCGTACTGCCGTGCGATTTCACTCATCGGCTTGCGCATTCCAGCGCCACAATGAACGAGTAAACTTCCTTTGCCCGGCATGATCTCGTTTTGATCACTTACAAGCCACCACAAGGCCCCACCGAGCAAGGCGAGTAGAAATACCAGAGCAAGAATCGGACGTTTCATGAAACAACATTACTACAATGCGAACAATCAGGATCACGCAAGAGCTTCACCCTCTTCATCCGCATCGCGATGGTATCAACATGAATCAAATGATCCAGCGCAGGTTCCGCAAAACCAGTCACCAATTTGATTCCCTCCAGCGCTGCAATCTGAGCCACCATCGCCGACACCGCACCGATCACGGGAAACCGGCGCTTCCAGTAGGCTGGCGGTTCCTTGACCAGACAGGCCAGACAGGCGGATTCCCCGGGTCGCACCGCCAGGACATGCCCTTCCATCGAACACATCGCTCCATCGACGAAGGACTTGCCCTGCCGCATCGCCTCGCGATTCATCAAGAGCCGCTCTTCAAACAATGGAGCACACGAGAACACCAAATCAGCTTTCCCCACCAGATCCGCGGCATTCTCCTCCGAAATATTCTCACCCACCGACTCGGTCACGAGATCAGGATTAAAGCGACGCAAAGTCTCCGCCGCTTGCTCATGGCGTAATTCCCCAAGCCCATCGTGAGTCATCAAGATCTGCCGATTCAAATCATCGGGTCGCAATTCACCGCCGTGCGCTAAAATGATCCGCCCTACTCCCGCTGCAGCCAGGGAGAGAGCCAAGGGCCCGCCAAGACCACCAACCCGCGACACGAAAGCGGTGCAATTCTTCAGCTTTTCCTGGGCCGCCTTTCCAAATCCCGGCACATCCTCCTGCCAGGTATAGTATTCCTCGTAACTCATCCTTGCAGAATTCCCTTCTCAAGAGTGAGCACCCGATCCGCCATCTTGATGACCTCCGGATCATGGGTTGCCACCAAGGCAGCCCCTCCCTCAGCGACAAACTTCTTCAATCCCGCCAGCACCAACTCCGTACTTCCTTGATCCAAATTCCCGCTCGGCTCATCCGCAAGCAGGAGCTTGGGATTCGTGACCAAAGCCCGCGCCAAACCGACCCGTTGTTGCTCACCGGCGCTGAGTTTTTTGGGGATATGGCTTCGACGATCGACAAGCCCCAACTCTTCGATCAATTCATTCGCCCGCTCCGCAGTTCCACCGCCCGCCAATATATTCGCCTCGATTTCCAAATAAGGAAGCAAACGGGCATCCTGAAACACCATCCCAATCTCCCGGCTACGAAGCCCGGTCCGCCCGCTGCTTGAAAGATGGTAGAGATCCTGACCCGAGAGCTCCACCGCCCCACCATCCGGCGAAAGCAACCCCGCAATCACAAAGAGCAAAGTCGACTTCCCCGACCCACTCGGACCACAAAGCACTACCATCTCGCCACTCTCAACCTCCAAGGACACCTGATCCAAAGCCACCACATCCCCATAGGATTTGCGAAGCGCATCAGCGCTCAACACTACTTTCTTCCCAGCGGCAATGATTCCCTCTTCGCTCATGACAACATCTCACTAATACCATTAGACCTTCATCCCAAGGCAAATCCTCACCAAGCCCCCGATATCCCGACTCGGGTTTGTCAAAATAACATAGAACTTTTTTGCCCCGCGCCTCAAAGAAACACGGAATCAAAGAAAACATTCGCGGGATGGCACACCGCCGCCGGAAAGCCACTCCGCAAGATTTCAAAAAATTGATTGAATCGATACCCCCCGTCCTCAAATCAATTTCACTTTGTTCCTGCTTGTTGTTTAGATCTATCTCGAGATGAGCAAGAACACCCTACAGGGGAATTTGATACAAACATGCCGACGGTTCGGTGATCAATTGGCACTAGCCGATTCGACCGGAGCAAAGGTCACCTTTGGAGAGGCTTTAGCGAAGTGTATTTTCCTCACCGGCAGGCTAAGGGCTATTTGGTCCGATCAAGAGAAGGTCGGCATTCTAGTCCCACCCTCGGTCGGGGGAGCCCTTCTCAATTGGGCGGCCCTGCTGATGGGGAAAATTCCGGTCAATCTCAATTACACCTTGTCACAAGCGGGAATCACTTCATGCATCGAACAGTGTGGTATCACTGATGTCGTCGTGTCAGGAAAACTCATGAAACGCCTCAAGATCGAACTCCCCGTCCGGGTGCATCTACTTGAGGATCTGCCCAGGAAACCAAGTCTGATGGAAAAACTGCGGACGGGGCTTCTCGAAAAATGCACCTCGGCGAGCGGTCTTCTCAAACTCTTGGGTGGCTCACAGGCTAATTCGGATGATCTTGCTACGGTCATCTTCAGCAGTGGAAGCACTGGACAACCAAAAGGAGTCATGCTGAGCCATCGCAACCTGATCTGCAACGTCGGCCAGGTCAGCGGCGTCCACTCCCTCGTTCAGTCCGACCGTATGCTGGGCGTCCTTCCCTTCTTTCACTCCTTCGGATTCATGGCAACCATCGCCGGTCCGGCCGTCGCAGGTTTTGGGTGCGCCTACCATTTCAACCCAATGGAAGCCAAAGTCATTGGACCACTGAGCGAAAAACACAGGGTCACCATCATGATCGCCACACCCACCTTTCTTCAATTTTACCTGCGCGGCATAAAACCCGAGCAACTCAAGAATCTTCGACTCGTCGTTGTTGGTGCAGAAAAACTTCCCAACCACTTGGCCGATGCCTTTGAAAATAAATTCCAATGCCGGCCACTGGAAGGATATGGTAGCACCGAATGCTCACCCGGTGTGGCATTAAGCGGACTCGACACCAACCGATCGGGATCGGTCGGACGACTGCTTCATGATATCCAAGCAAAGGTGGTGAACCCTGATAGCGGAAGTGAAATGCCGATCGGCGAAGCGGGCCTGCTAAAGGTCAAAGGCCCCAATGTGATGCTCGGCTATCTTGGGATGCCGGACAAAACAGCCGAAGTCCTCCAAGATGGTTGGTACGATACCGGCGATATCGTCCGCCTGGACGAGGAGGGATTTCTATGGATCGAAGGCAGACTGAGTCGCTTCAGTAAAATTGGCGGCGAAATGGTGCCACATGGCAATATCGAGGAGACCCTCAACGAACTCGCCGATCAGAACGAACAGATCTTTGCTGTTACCGGCGTGCCTGATGAGAAGAAAGGTGAACGACTCGTCGTCATTCACACCGCAAACGAGGAACTCCTCGATGAAGTTCTTAAAAAATTCTCCGATGCGCCGATCCCAAATCTCTGGAAACCAAAGCCGGGGCAATTTCTCTCCGTGCCAAAACTCCCCTACCTTGGGACCGGAAAAATTGACCTCAAGGGATTACAGCAGATCGCGGAAAGCTGAGCCAAACCACATACCCGAAAACCGCTTCACTCTTCCGTAGTTGGTCCTGGCCTTCAGCCATTGTCTGCCCATGTCGGAGGAGGCACTTTCTCGGCACGGTCAATGCCCTCTCCTTTGTCTTCAGTTCGACTGGAGCCCTATTGGCTTCCCTTGGTCTTGGTGAACACCTCATGCACCCGCTTTCGCAACAAGGCGCAAGATCGCTTTGAGATTAAAGTTCGTCTCCCACCACAACAGTGCCTGCAAAAAGAAACCCACCATCCAATAAAGGAAGGCGGGCTCCGACAAAGCTTCGCCAATCGGCGCTCCTAGAATTGGTAATTCAAGTAGAAGTTAAACTGTCCCCCATTATCCGCTTCATCATCAGGCGTCGAAAGAGGAATGGCGTAATCCACCGCGAGCGGGCCGATCGGTAGATCCATACGTAGACCCAACCCGGCATCGCTGGCGAGATTCCCTCCACCAAAATCCCAGGAATCAACATTCACAAATCCCGTATCATAAAAAACTGCACCGCGAACCCGCTCGGTAATCGGAAAGGTCAACTCGAGAGAAACAAAGGCACTGGTCCCACCACCGAGCACTTCGTTCGTCACCGGATCCCGGGGACCAAGATCGCGATACTCAAATCCACGGAGATCACGGGATCCACCAAGAAATTGGCGCTCAAAAATGGGAGCAGTTCCGTCTCCACTATATTCATCAACAACCGAGAATGATCCCCGCGCAGTGAGAATGGTGTCCCACGAAAGATTCCAGTGCTTTGTTCCGGTTCCGGTGACAGTGTATGTATCGACATCACCACCAAGAGCACCACCGGCCAGAGTCACACCTATGTCAATTTTCTCACCCTTCCGTGGCAACTTGTTACTGTCCCGGCTATCGTAAATATAATTAAACGACAATGCACTCTTGGTGTAGGATCCTTCTTCCTCGTTGAAAGCAGAGCCGGGAGGAACATCGCTCTCAACATCAATTTCAATCTTCTCAAAACGATACCTTCCCTCAATGCGCGCCCTTCGACCGACCTGCTTACCCAACCAGGTCGAGGCTCCGGCGTTCGTCTGATCATATTCGTCACTCAGGTAAAGGAGATCACGATAGTAAAGTTCGCCGCCCAACTTCAACTTCTTCCCCATGAACCATGGCTCGACCAGCGAGATACGAAAATCCTTCCGCTCGGCACCCGCTCTCAAACTGGCACTAAATCGTTGTCCAGCCCCGGTAAATCGACCCCAGTTCGTGACATCAAAGTTTGTTTGCTCCAAATTCACAAAGCCCACAATGTTATCCACCGAGCTAAATCCCACCCCGAAATTGACACTTCCTGTATTAGTCTCGCTGACGAGAATATTGACGTCACGATAGCCGCTCTGGGAGCTATTGGCGCTGGAGACCTGCACATCGGAAAAGTAGTTCAAGTTCCTCAGGCGACGCTTTGTCGACTCGAGATCCACTGAGTTGAAATTTTCACCCGGACGCATCCCTTCCGCAACCTCGCGACGAATCACGCGATCCTCGCTTTTGACATTCCCTTGAATATTCACCCGACCCACCTTGAAGATTTTCCCGCGGGTCACGCGGTAGAAGATATTCACTCTGGAACCGGGAATCTCACGCACATCGGGAACGACCGCTGCATCGGCATATCCACGCGAACCAAAGTAATCTCGGATCATGCGAATGTCGTCACGCACTTTCTTCGATGAAAAAGGCATCTCTTGAATCAAAGTCAGCGCCGGCATGAGCTCCTCCGGAGTGAAGACGGTGAGATTTGGGAAGTTGACCGAATTCACGGTATACTTCGCTCCCTCATTTACCGGGATAATCAAATCGACCCGTTCGTTGGCAACCGGTATCCGCTTGGGAGTGCCCACCCGAACCTTCCAGTATCCACGGCTCCGGTAATAATCGGCCACCCTCTCTAGATCTTCATCCAATGCCACCGCATTAAGGCGTCCAGATTTAGTAAACCAGGAAAAAAAGCCCTTTTGCTTCGTCGACATTTCCTTGCGTAAATCAGCATCTTTGAAGGCTGAGTTCCCCTCAAACCGAATATTGCGAATCTCATTCTTGTCGCCTTCGTCGAGCACAAAAACCAGATCGGCATAGCCTGGGCGGGCCGTCGGCTGCAGACCGTGCTTCACCTCAATATCAGGATAGCCATAATCCAGATAGAGCTTCTCTATTTTCTGGCGGGCCTGAATGATCTGTTCGTCACTCAAGATCTGACCGACTCCAAGTCCGCATTCGTTGGCTAGTTTACGATCGGTGAACTTACTATTTCCTGAAAATCCCAATCCGGCGATCAAACGACGGGTCACCACCTCCGCCGTTACCTCGACACCGTCTCCTACGCTCTTGGCATAGAACTTCACGTCATCAACCAGCCCGCTTGAATAGAGCGTGCGGATATCTTCATCGAGCACAGTCTGGCTATATTTCTTTCCCGCAGAAACCGCCATGTGTGTCCGCAGACGAGCTTCAGCTATCGTTTTGGCGCCACGGTATCGAATGACCACGCTCCTCACTGTTTTCCCTTCAAATTGGTTCGCCTCGAGAAGGAAATTTTGGGACTGGGCAGTCTCCACAAATGCGGGACTGGCGAGGAGGATCCCGCCCATCACGAGGAGTCGGGCCGTTTGTTTCACGAATGGGAAATTTTGCATGAAAATTAAAGAAGTTAAGGTTGCTGAAGATTACGCTCACCCGTCCCCCGCCTCGTCAAGGTCAATGACCCCTCAAATTCAGACATTCCCACCGAAAAAACCCCTTTTCCTCCCCTTGACCTCCCTGCCGATCCTCCCTAGCTTCACGCCCCCGCGAAAGCGCAGACCTATTTCGTCATGAACATCCGCCTGGAGAAAAAAGAAAATTGTATCGCTACCCTCAGTATCGAAGTCCCTGCCGAGACCGTTACCAAGGAGCGAAGCCAAGTCATTAAAGCCTTTATGTCCCAAGCTAAAATCCCGGGATTCCGCCCCGGGAAAGCCCCCAAGGCCGTCATTGAGAAGCGCCACGGCGAGGACATTTCCGCCGAGGTGGAGAACCGCCTCTTCCAAAACAGCATTCAGCAAGCACTCAAGGAGAATGAAGAACTTGAGGTTCTCAACGTGAAGAACCCCCAAAACGTCACTCATTCAGCTGATGGAAATTTCTCTTTCGACGCTGACCTTATCCTCTCACCTGAATTTGAACTTCCCGAATACAAGGGACTCGAAATTGAAATTCCCAAAGTCGACGTTACCGAGGAGATCATCGCTCAAAACCTCGAACAGCTTCAACAGCGATTCGCCGACTATCAGGACATTGAGGACCGCACTCTCGAAGACGGTGACCTCGCCGTGATTGACTTCACTGGCACCGTTGATGGCAAGCCCCTCGACGAAGTCGGCGGTGAGCAGGCCAAGCCTCTCGCCTCCAACGAAGGCTACTGGATTCGCATCGAAGACGAAGCCTTCTTCCCTGGATTCACCGACGAACTGGTCGGGTGCAAGGTCGACGACGAAAAAGAAATCAAAATTACTCTTCCCGAAGACTTCCCCATCGAAGCTCTCCGCGGTCAGGAAGCCCTCTTTGCCGTCAAAGTCACCGGTATGAAAACCGAAACCCTTCCCGAGCTTAACGATGAGTTCGCGGAAAAGATCGATCCCGGAAAAACTCTCGAAGAGGTCAAGGAGCTCATCCGCGAAGACCTAAAAATGCAGCAAAGCCGCAAGGTCGAAGAATTCAAAATCAATGCTGTCCTCGCAAAACTTCACGAGAACATCGACTTTGAACTCCCCGAAGAATTTATCGCTGCAGAGACCCAGGGGCAGGCCGACTCCATGGTGCAGGAAGGCATGCAGTCCGGCATGAGCGAAGATGACATCGCCGAGCGTCAGGAAGAACTCTTTGCCGGAGCCCAAGAGCGCGCCAAGAACAACCTCAAAACCAACTTCCTTCTTCAGAAGATCGCCGCAGCCGAGGAAATCAAAGTCGATAACAACGCTGTTCTTCAGCGCATCACCGCGATGGCCAAACAGGCCAAGCAACCGGTGAAAAAATATATGAAGCAGATTCAAAAAGACGGCACACTCAGCAATGTGCGTCAAAACATGCTCTTCAGTAACGCCATTGACTTTCTGCTGGAGCACGCGAGCATCTCAGAGGTAGAACCAAAACCTGAAGAAACCGAAGAGAACTAAGCAATGATTCCCACAATGGACTCCGGCGACGACAGCGCGCCACAAAACAATTACTTCATCCCCACCGTCATCGAGACCGATGGCCGTGGCGAACGTGCCTTTGACATCTACTCGCGCCTCCTCAAGGACCGCATTATTTTCATCGGCACCGGCATCGACGACGGCGTGGCTAACTCCGTCATCGCCCAGATGCTTTTCCTCCAGATGCAGGACCCAAAAAAGGACATCCACATCTACATCAACTCCCCAGGCGGCTCCGTTACCGCCGGACTGGCTATCTACGACACCATGCAGTTCCTCACTTGTGATGTGAACACCTACTGCATCGGCATCTGCGCCTCGATGGGGTCAGTTCTGCTTACCGCAGGCACTAAAGGGAAGCGCTTCTGCCTGCCCAACTCCCACGTCATGATCCACCAGGTCTCCGGCGGGGCACAAGGAACTGCCGCTGACGTCGAACGCACCGTTGAATTCATGTATAGCCTGAAGCGTCGTCTCAACGACATTCTTGGTCACCACAGCGGCAAAACCGCCAAGGAAATCGAGACCGCCTCTGACCGCGACAATTACATGTCCCCGGAAGAAGCCGTTAAATTCGGACTCGTCGACAAGGTCCTCGAAAACAGCAAGGACCTCGACAAAAGCGACAAGAAGAAAAAGTAGGTTCCTTTTCTTTAAAAAAGTTTCAAAAGCAGTGGTCGCATGGCCGCTGCTTTTTTTATGCTATTAATTCTTCCCTCCTGAAACTTCAGTAATCCCCACAATAACTCCCCTCTGTCATCCTCTGACCAATCAAAAGACAAAGGACGGCCCAAGACTTTGAAAAAATTTGTCGATATAATGGCCTCACTCGTTCTCTCGCACCCGGAAGAATAATCGCGCTTCTCCCGACTCGGGACTAACGACAACGTAAGAAGTCGCTTCCCCTTTAGAATCAACGGCATCATCAACCTCTTGCCAGTTAATCAGATCTGTCGACTTATCGACTGAATAAACCCGACCCAACCTGGAAGACCAGGTCAAGGAAGTGGTGAGCAAATCCGAGTTCACCGAAATCTCGGTGATCACGAGTCCCGAGTCCCGCCTGTTAGCCGTCCCTGCCGGGTGGTTTGCCAGCCACTCATTCACCCCTGCCACTTGCTCGTCACTCAAGGCATCGGTGTAAACGATCACCTGAACAACATCAAAGTCTGACTGGGATATGCCAGTTCCGTTAACCCCGGGGACAGGCGCAACACCTGCACGAAGATCTCCCATGAAGAAATCATCTGTGCCGGTCGTGTAAGAGCTTCCGGCTGTCGTGAACACCTGACTCAGAGTCCCATCGCTATTGAACCATTCATGAATGGCTGCAGGAGACATCCGGGAGGAACGAATGAACGTGGTCTGAAGCGGAAAGACCTCGGAATAGGCACCAGCACCCACAAAGCCATTGTCCTTGCGAATCGACGGGTCACTCCCGAGGTTATAGTTGTCCCCCAGATTTTGCTGGATTGCAGCGACCGAACCAATCCCAACCGGACGACACAAACTTGCGTCCCCGCCGGCTTGCTCGACATTGTAAACAACGAAAATTGTCAGGTTCGACAGACCGGCCCCGCCGTTAATATCCTCAATCTGGAGGAGATCTTCAACACCCGCGGAAAAACGAACTGAAGGGAGGTCGGAGCCGGAAAAGCTTCCACCGGAAACAGTGGATAAGGTCGGACCGAGGAAGGTGACGAGACCTCCGACATTAACCATCCCAACCGGACTCGCATCGTTCCCGTTGCCACTCGAATCGCTCCAGATTCCGGCATCCGGATCGAAGAGGTTCTCAGCGTCCTGAAACCAAACTCCGAGGTTCGAAGCGATCGCAGGATCATCCGGCGCAATCTCCTGTGCGTATCCCATGGCAAATAAACCAGCAAATACCATCATACGACCAAACCCACCCAGACTCCGACCTCCTTTTTTCATCGTGTTATTGTGAAAATTTGGAATCTCCTACGCCAGCACTTTTTCACCTCAAACTCTCCTTCCCTAGCTTGCATCTCAGGAAACGCCCTTTAGTTTGGCGGCATGAAACGCGCCTGCCTTTTTGCCATGCTTACCGCAAACATTTCAGCAGAAAAGCTGACCTATCCTGATTCCCATCCAAAGCCGCTCTCCGAGAAAATCCACGGCATCGACGTCTCCGACGACTACCGTTGGCTTGAAGATCTCAATTCGAAACAAACCGCGGAGTGGGTCAAAGCCCAAAATACCGTTACTGAAGGATACCTCAATAAAATCCCCGGTCGCGACAAGCTCGAGAAACATCTCACCAACATTTGGAACGTCGAACGCATCAGCGCCCCCTCAAAAAAGGGCGGACGTTACTTTTTCCATCGAAACGACGGCCTGCAGGACCAGTCGGTTTTCTACACCACCAAGGATCTTAAGAAGAAGCCCAAGGTTCTCTTCGACCCCAACAAACTCTCGGGAGACGGCACGGTCGCGCTCAAGGATATTTCCATCTCCCACAACGGAAAGTACATGGCCTACAGCCTCTCTGCATCTGGCTCCGATTGGGTCGAATGGAAGGTCCGCGACATCGACACCGGCAAGGATCTGAGTGATCATCTCAAGTGGTCGAAATTCTCCGACGCCACTTGGTCGGGCGACAACAAGGGCTTCTACTACGGTCGCTTCCCAACGCCAAAAAAAGGCGAAGAAATGATGGCCGCCAACACCGACAAGAAAATCTACTACCACAAGCTCGGCACCGCGCAGTCCGAAGACACCCTCGTCTACGAACGTCCCGATCATCCCAAGTGGGGCCTCTACACCGGGCTGACCGATGACAAACGATTCCTCATCATCCACATCTCTCAAGGCACCGACACCAAGAACGGCCTTTTCTACAAGGACCTCTCCAAGCCCGACTCGAAAGTCATTGAGCTTTTCAACAAGTTCGACGCCTCTTACAGCCTCGCCGGAAACATCGACTCCAAATTTCTCATCCAAACCGATCACGATGCTCCTAGACAAAAACTCGTCTCTGTCGATCTCGCCAAGCCCGAAACCTCCAACTGGAAAACGATCATCCCTCAAACCGCCGAAACCCTGGATGGAGTGTCTTACGTCGGTGGCATTCTCATTGCGGAATACATGAAGGACGCCCACTCCCAGGTTCGTCGGTTCAAAGTCGACGGCTCCCCTCTCCCCGACCTCGAACTTCCCGGACTCGGCACGGCATACAGCATCGGCGGCAAACCTGACGACAAGGAATTCTTCTACGGATTCACCTCCTTCACCACGCCTGGGACGATTTACCACTACGAAGTGGCCTCAAACAAATCAACGCTCTACCGCGCCCCAAACACCAAGTTCAATCAAAACGATTACAAGTCATCGCAAATCTTCGCGACATCCAAGGATGGCACAAAAGTCCCCATGTTCGTCGTCCACAAGAAAGGCATCAAACTCGACGGCTCTAACCCCACTTATCTCTACGCCTACGGCGGGTTCAACATCTCGCTCACACCATCCTATCGCGCCTCCAATATTGCATGGCTCGATATGGGCGGCATCTATGTCCTCGCGAATCTTCGCGGCGGTGGTGAATACGGCGAGGAATGGCACCAGGCCGGCATGAAAACCAAAAAGCAAAACGTCTTCGATGACTTCATTGCCTGTGCCGAACACCTCATCGCAAAAAAATACACTTCCAGTCCACGCCTCGCCATTGCAGGGGGCTCCAACGGCGGCCTCCTTGTTGGAGCCTGTCTCACCCAACGCCCGGAACTCTACGGAGCGTGCCTCCCCGCCGTCGGAGTCATGGACATGCTGCGCTTCCAAAAATTCACCATCGGCTGGGCCTGGCAGGCCGAATACGGCTTCCCCGATAAAAACGCCGATGAATTCAAATACCTCCTCGGTTACTCGCCCTATCACAACCTGAAGAAGGGAACGAAATATCCTGCGACCATGGTCACGACTTCAGACCACGACGACCGGGTCGTCCCATCTCACTCCTTCAAATTCGCCGCCGCCCTTCAAGCTGCGCAAGCGGGAGACGCCCCAAGCTTAATCCGAATCGAAACCAAAGCCGGCCACGGTGCAGGCACTCCGACCTCCAAACAAATCGAACAAGTCGTCGACAAGTATTCATTCCTCTCCAAAGCACTGGGATTTGAGATCAAGCTGTAACTGAATCACGCACTCAGGGAAGGAGGGACTTCAGAAGAGATAAGAGCTGGAACCTCTACCTACTCCTCAATCAGGTTCTCTTCAAAAATCTGGATCTTATCCTTATTAACATTGTCGCCTTTCGCTCTCGCGCGGAGGAGTTCGTGGCGGAAATACTTCCAGCCTTCATCACGTTGATAGCTGGTTAAGGCGTCAATGATCAACTCTTTAACCTCCTCAAAAGCATCGCTTCTGGCTTCTTGGATCTCCAACAACTCGATCTCATAGCCACCGAGCTTTTCTTGAGCACCGACCGATAAGTTAAAAACTCCCTCAGCAATTTCTTTGGGCAATTTTGAAGTATCGACCCACTCCTCTTGAAATTCGTCTTTACCATGGGAGCGCCATTTAATCTTACGACGTTCGGGTGAAACAAACTCATCCTTTTTCTCTTCATACCAAGCCCGAGCCTCTTCCTCGCTGACGTCGGCGAGGATCTTCTTTTTAAGATAATTTTCACGTTGAATACGCGCACCCAGTCGCATTTCCAGCTCTTCCGTCCCCTGCCATCCGGATCGTTTGGCCAGTTCATCGAAGGTGCCACCGAGGCGTTTCTCCTCAATCTCCATTGCCTGCTTCAACTCATCCTGATCGACGGCATACTCCTCAATTGGCGAAACCTTGACTTGAATCTTAACCAATAGCTCATCGATCATCTGATCGAGGAGAACTTTACGAAGACTTTTTCGTTCGCCAAATGTTGTCTCCTCCGGCGTCCGCCCCCGCCTCCAAAGGTATTCCTTCATTCGCTCTTCCACCTGCTTCCGGTAAATCGGCTCGTAATACACTCGCGCCACGAGCCCCTGCGCTTTGGCCTCCGCGATGGCAGCCTCGGTATCGAGCTGGGGTTCGGTGAGTGTCCTCTTGAGCGGACCTTTGAAGACAAAGAGATCGAGCAAAAGATAGCCAATCAAGAGAGCATATATCCCCATGCGAATGGCCATGATCTTCGGAGCACTCATGGTCTGTTTTTAACGTACTATCACCCGCGCACCAAGCCGAGCGTATTTTGGAAACCGAGCGACATCCCAATTGGAAAGACGATAACATCCTGCGCTTTGAGCCCGACCGATGGTCCTTGGACTAGAGGTCCCGTGAATCCCAATGCCTGACTTGGAAAGACCATTCCAAATCACGCCCACCGGATTATTCGGTCCATGGGGGATGTGCAGCGCATCCTTTCCCCGCTTCCCCTCCTTCAAGAGCTTCGGATCGTATCGCCAGGTCGGGAATTCAATCGAGTTTTTCAGTTCCCAAACTCCCCGGTGAATAAACTCCTCCTGCCCCGGAGTGACCGGAAACATCGCCACAACCCGCCCTAATGGTTCCGCATCATCCTCCGAAACCACCAAAGCCGCCCCCGGAATCGCAGTCACCGGGCCATCCGGGTCATAAATAAACAGCTGCTTATTCTTGGTATCGATTACGATATTACGTCGACTCAAAACCTCGTCTTCCTTGTGCATTCGCCCCGCCGCCAGCTTTTCAATCTGAAAGGGCTCGATATTCGGAACTTTCAAGGTTCGACCCGGTCGAAGTTCGTCGCATTTCTCTTTCCCATTCATCTCAATTAGAAATGACTCCGAAGTATGATAACGCTCGGCCATAAATTCCAGATAGCTTCGGTAGGCCATCAATTTCTCCTTTGCCTGAAGAGACCTTTCTGTCGGTAGGTTGGGATTCACAAAATCCGTGGCCAGGGAGGGCACGGTGGCGATGGCGTATAGTGTCTGAACACCTTCAAGAGCCTCCACGACGAGAGGAGCCCAGTTTCCGGGGGCCCGGCCTTGAAAGCGATTATAGGAATACACTGCTCTTGAGGTGAAATTACCCGGTTTCCCATCGAGAAAGCCCGGACCGAAGCATTTCTGATCCAGGAAAATCTGCACCCGCAGCGCCTCATCGCCCTTCGGAGGCTTTCCTTCATCAGCCCAAAGGAAGCCGGAAATTGCGATCAGAAGAAAAAGGTAAAATGGCATCGTTCGTGAAAATCCTCTTAAATATTAACTCATCTCAATGATTTGGCCAGCGTCGGTATTCTCCAATCAAGATTTCTCACTCCTCAAACACCGAGTTTGGTATTTTACTGCACCTGACCATCTCGTCCCACCTTCAGATTTTCCCGTCCATGTCAGTTCTGATCGGACCTCGCTCTACCCCCCAAGAGCCAAGGCGTCATCGAGCACCTCGAACAACACGTAAAAGTTTATCCCATGGATTAGCAAAAGGCGAAACAGACCTGACTTCTTACCACGACGGCGTCTCCAAGTATCCTGGAGATCACCAGCGTCTTCATTACCCTGGATCCCAAAAGGCTTCGCCTTTTCGCGGGCGAGGCTTTTTTCTGCCTTGTCGAGCCGGGCATCTCCGGGAAGATTACCCCCATGAGCAAACTCTCTGAAGCAGTCAGCATTAATCCGTATTTCAAAGTCCAAGAAGGAAAACTCGACGACTTCAAAGCCTTAATGAAGGACTTCGTCGCCCGCACCTCCACTGAGGACACCTGCCTTTATTACGATTTCTCCGTCTGCGGTGATCAGGTCTTCTGTCGTGAAGCCTATGTCGGGGCCGCCGGAGTTCTCGCCCACCTCGAAAACGTCGGGGCTCAAATCGAACAAGCCCTTACTTTTTCCGAGCTCTACCGCCTCGAGATCCACGGACCAGCTGAGGAATTGGCCCCACTCAAGGAACCTCTCGCCGAGCTCAACCCTGACTTCTACGAGCGGGTCGCCGGCGTTGAATAATTCCAAATCCAAACTAGCTTACCCCAATGCCAACGAAGAAAGACATCCAGGACCTCTACTTTATGGATGCGCGATTCAAGCTTCTTGAAATCGCCTCCTTTCTGGACCGCGTGGACCGGCACGAAGGCGAGACCGACTTTCGCCATCCCGCCTTCCACGAGGCGCTCAAGGCGATGCAAAACCCTCCCGCAGGAACCACGCGCGCCCAGGCTGTCCACTTGGCATTTTCAGATCATTCCACCGAGCCCGCTGAGTCTGCTACGATTCAGTTCGCCTTCGGAGCCCACAACGAGGAGGCCGCCCAGTGAGATACATCGAACCCCACGCTCACATGGTCAGCCGAACCACCGCGGACTACCAAACGATCGCACAGGCCGGCTGCGAAGCCCTTTGCGAACCCGCCTTCTGGGCTGGATACGACCGCGCCTCGGCCCAGGGATTTTACGACTATTATCGTCAACTCACGGAATACGAACCGGCCCGCGCCGCCAAGTTCGGCATCAAGCACTTCTGCTGGCTCTGCATCAATCCCAAGGAAGCGGAAGATCCGGTCTTCGCACGCGAAGTCATGGCTCTCATTCCCGACTTCATCGACAGGCCCAACGTCCTGGGTATCGGTGAGATTGGCCTCAACAAGAACACCAAAAACGAACTCGCAATTTTTGAAGAACACGTCGAGATCGCGAAAAAATTCGACCGCCCCATCCTCATTCATACTCCGCACCTTGAGGACAAACTCAAGGGTACCCGACTCATTCTTGATGCGCTCAAGAACGCCAACGTCGATCGGAGCCGCGTGATCATCGACCACGTCGAAGAACACACCGCTCCGCTCGTTCTCGACGAAGGTTTCTGGGCCGGGATGACTCTCTATCCTGAGTCCAAATGCTCGCCGGCCCGGGCCATCGATATTCTCGAGACTTTTGGCATGGAGAATATCTGGATGAACTCAGCCTGCGACTGGGGAATCTCCGATCCCCTCGCGGTGATCAAGTGCGCCCTGGAAATGAAGAAGCGCCAGCACTCTGCTGAGATCGTCGAGAAAGTCATCTTCGACAATCCCAAGGCCTTCCTCTCCCAGTGCCCGAACTTTTCCCTCTAAGGCGCGAAACTTACCGCGATCCTGAAAAATTCCTGCGATTGCCCGGATGCCCACCCGCCGGGGCGACTCAAAAGCACTGTCTCAAATTCACCGTCGCTTGAATCAACTTCGGTCGTGACATTGGGCACCACACTCCAGCTGTTGGGAGCTAGAGTCGTCGATGACTGAAGTTCGTATTCCAAACCCGCGTCGGCCGCGACCCGACGATACAACTCAAAATCATTTCCCGAAACCGTCAACGGGGATTTTGAATGCCCGCCATCAGTCGGCGAGGTCCCAAAAGTGAATTCAAGAAGATTAGAGAGACCATCTCCATCAGGGTCGCCCGAGGCAGTCCGGTCATCACTATCCGTAACAAACTGCGCCACCTGCCAGCTCCCGTAACGAGTCAGGCTTTCACTGAAACTGATGTTGTCAAAATCCAGATAGCTGTTCCCTGCTCCGCTCACTTTTGTTAATTTCACTCCGAGCGTTTCAAAATTATTGTCACCCTCACTCGTCGAAAATGAAGTGCTAAGGGTCTGGAAAGTTCCATCAGCCGAGCCCCCCGCAAGGGTATCCAGATCACTCTCGATCACCGACAAGCCGGCCCCTTGGGGAACACCATCCGCAAGAATCTGTAAGAGAGCCCCCCCAAAGACATCGGTAGAATCTCCATCCCTCACTCCGAGGGAAACCGTAACAGTATAAACCCGGTGATCCACCACAGGGACTCTGCGGGTCTGTTGGAAGTTATTATTGGCAGATCCACCGTAAAGAAAACCGACATGCTTTCCACTCATCCCAGGAAGAACACCTCCATTGATGGAGTCAACCGCGTTATCATAAGTGTCACCACCGGGATTGAACACTCCGTTGGCACCATCAGCAGCCTCGTCGAGGTTCCCATTCAAGACCACCCAGTCCACAACGCCCTGATGGATTCCTCCAGCGAAAGGATCAATGATACTTTGTCCATTCTCACTCAAAGCCACAATCGTCGTGACTGATGGATCGAAGCCCTTCTCAAAATCACCATTCTCCAACATCAGGACTCCACTCCCGCCCAAAATCTCCCGCCACTGCGTCGCATGATCATCAAACCCCGCTCCATTAAGATGCACTCCGTCCAATAGCTTTCCGCCCGAAGCATTCTCCCAGTGGAAATCCTCCGTCCTCGGCCCCAAAAAGGTCAAAGGATCTGCATGGGCGACATCGCGCTGAGCTGCTGTGATTACTTCCCGATTTCCGAAAGCGGTCGCACTTTGATAAGCCGCTTCGGCAACATACCATGGGATATCCCATCCCGCATCGATCCGGCTCTGTGCAATAATCGACTGCAACTTATCAACATAAAAACCCTTAGATTTACCGTCTGAGGAATCCCTCTCACCCTGGTGCCACAAAAAAGCACGGAATCCATTAGGAGGGAAATACTGAATTCCCTCTTTAAGGCGGTTGTCATAATTGGGACTTGGAGACGTCCAAAAAGAGATCGGCGCACTACCCACGCCCAGCGAGAGAAAGGCCACCGGAATATCGAGCTCCGAAGTTAGCTGCTCCCCCAGTCTGGACCAAACAGAGCCACCAGGCCCATCGGCAAAAGGTTGCGGGTCACTACCCTTCACCCACGGCGGCAAAACTTGCGGATCATCGGTCAGGGTCACCGCCGACACTCGGTCATCAAGCGGATCAAAAGCCGGGCCGCCAAAGTTCGCCGAGTTCGACTGCCCCGCCGTAATGAAAATATCTCCCACTCCAATCTTCCCCACTTGATAAACCCCCGAAGAAACCCCGCCGGTCACCGATCTTACTTCGATAGTATACCAGCCACCCGCCGAGACATTTTCCAGGGTCCCGCTGTATAATCCCGACGACGGCGACGAATCAATTACCTCCCACCCAGTATCCGTCCCACTGTTTCCCGATCCAAGGACTACGGCTCGAGCTTCAATTGAATCAGGAGAATTCACATAGCTTCCCTCGATCAAGATATCAGCCTGATTATTCCCGTCTCTCTGAACAACCTGCCGGGGAACCGGGGATGTAATCATCAGCACCGAAGGCGCACCATAAACATCAATCTCACGAATCATGGTATCTCCCGACCCGCTGACAATTCCCGGAGCATCAAAAGTGAATCGGATACTTTCCACCCCACTCGCGAGAAATCTACCCGCGTCATCCTCAATTTCCACCCGGGTCTCATAGCTTGGCTGGGTCACTCCAGTGAAGGCTCGATAATCAACGGAAGCCAGAGATGAAAATGAGGCTGATCCCACTCTCTTGAATTCCACCGAATAAACCTGATCGGAATGTTGTGCCGACCAGCCCATGAAACTTTCGATCGAACTCAAATCATATCCCAGAGGATGACTCGCCACATCCAGGTCGAAGGTCGCAGTCGCCGGGAAATGAAGCCCTGCCTCAAAAAAGGTATTTTCACCTGGCGAATCGGAGTAATTTCCATCGATCATGCCACTCCCCGGAAAACTGGCGTTCGAGGCAGAAACGACGGTCGAGATTACATCACTCGAGCCCGCATTTATCAAATCTCCGCCCCCAACCTGTGACGCGAACGACAACGCCGTTGACGACGAGCTTCCATTCTGAACGACCGTACCACTGGAAACACCAACGGCAGTTGTAGAAATCAAAAAGAGAAATTTAATAGGGAATCGAATCATCAAGAAGCGTGCGACACCTTGATAGTAAGCAAATCTTAGACAATGAAGCACGCAAAAACTCCGCATCTATGTATGAGATACTTCTCGAAAAAAACCGCCATACAATGCAAAGAAGCCCCATTCCCTGAACTCCGTTCTTTCCGCTGCTGCCATCTCCAATCAAGCTCCAGCCAGCACCTGATCATTCCGTGAAGCTTTCTCCTGACCACCATCTAGCCTACTGCACAAACATCCATCCGGCCGAAACTTGGGCGGAAACCCTCCACGTTCTCAAAAACGATGTTGTGGCAGTCCGCGATCGCGTTTCGCCCGACAAGGCCTTCGCGATCGGCCTTCGACTTTCGGCTCAAGCAGCTGGCGAGTTACTTGAGGAAAACCACCTCGATGAATTCCAGACCTGGCTGGAGTCCGAAAACTGCTACATCTTTACCATCAATGGATTTCCCTACGGGGCCTTCCACGGAACCAGCGTGAAGGAAAAGGTCTACCAACCCGATTGGACCAAACTCGCCCGTCTCGTCTACACCGAGCAGCTCTTCACCATCATTGATCGCCTTTGCCCAGCTGAATCCGGTGGATCGGTTTCCACTCTTCCCGGTTCCTTCAAAGAATTCGAAGCAGACGAGAAACTCATCTTCGAAAACCTCTACTCAATTGCCCTCACCATCGAACACCTC
This sequence comes from bacterium, assembly GCA_018222765.1. Classification (GTDB taxonomy): domain Bacteria; phylum Verrucomicrobiota; class Verrucomicrobiia; order Verrucomicrobiales; family Akkermansiaceae; genus SW10. The sequence continues at coordinate 44,622 of JAAEZT010000013.1, forward strand.
TCGACCAAGTCCGGAAAAGACCTCCACCTAGGACTGGAACCCGAGCCTCTCGGTCATTTCGAAAACACCGAGGAAACACTCGCCTTCTTTGAGCGCTTTTTCTCATGGTGCGAAAGTAAAGACTACGATCAGGAGCCCATTCGCAAACACATCGGCATCAACTACGACACTTGTCACTTCGCCCTCGAATTTGATGACTGCCATCAGTCCCTCAAAGCCCTCACTGACGCCGGTCTTCGCATTTCCAAAATCCATCTGTCCAACGCCCTATCTTTCGACCCGCAAAACAATGAGGCACTCTTGGCGATTCAACAATTCAACGAACCGACCTACCTTCACCAGGTCATCCTCAACACCACACCACTCACCCGCTTTAAGGACCTTCCGGAATTCACCGAGCCCACAACCGCCACCGAAGGACGGATTCATTTCCACGTCCCTCTCTATTCCGAGCCCCTGGCCCCGCTGGGGTCAACCCTCGATCACGCGGAAGCTGCGCTGAGCTATCTTCAAGAGCACCCCAAAGCTTGTCCGCACCTCGAAATCGAAACCTACACCTGGGGAGTCCTTCCCGGGCACCTTCAAAAACCTCTCACAGATCAAATCAGTTCCGAGTATCAGTGGGTCTTCGAAACTGTCCGCAAAAGATCTTCGTAAAGCTTATCAATGAGAGGCGTCTCGACTCCAGCAGCCTTCGCTCTTCGCAAAGGCTCGCCCCAAATTGACTCGAGCTCCACTTCCCGTCCCTCCATAAAATCAATCATGCTCGACGGACGGTAGTTCCCCATCGGTCCGGTGACCTCGATCTGATCATCGATAAATTCTGCTGGGATTTCATGACCCAGCGCCCCCGCAATACTTACCACCTCGGCCATGATTGCACGCACCCGTTCTTCTCCTTCATCCTGCGCCAAGAGGTCCCGCGTCGTAATCCCTCCTTCGGTAATACAAAGACCATTGAAGGGAATATTCCAGACCAACTTACGCCACTGCACCAACTCCAAGACCGGCGCGCCCTGACAAGGGATCTTTGCCGTTTCAAAAATCTCCACCAATGCCTCCAATCGACCTGTCGATGCAGGTTGCACTTCCCCCATCACAATCAATCCCCCTCCCACATGATGAATCACCCCGGCCTTCATCCGATTGATGCAAACAAAACACATTCCCCCCAAAACACGCTCTAGTCCAAACAACTCGCTCAACCGCTCCACATTCCCCATCCCATTCTGCAGAGTCAAAATAATCGTATCCTCGTGCAGCATTGGCCCGATCACCGCCTCAAAATAATCATTCGCCGTCGCCTTCCACGCCACGATCACCACATCCACTTTCCCGACTACCTCGGGAGAGCGAAAGCAATCAACCTCCGGCAAATTAAAGTCCCCGTGAATACTCTCCACTTTAAGTCCATTTCGGCTGACTTCGTCGAAGTCAGCCCGCAAAAGAAAACGCACCTCATTCCCTGACTCGACGAGACGTGCCCCGTAGTAACTCCCCACTGCACCCGCTCCGACAATCGCAAAGCTCTTCATCTCAGGAAGCGTTTAAAAAATTGAACGGGGCCTTTGCACTTCGCGGGATACCTTCACTGCCGTCGCGATGGTGTTGCGATGAATCTTGGCCGTGTATTCCTGCTGCCGATTGTATCCCCCCCCATAAAGAATCGCGATCGGAATGCGATTCTTCATAAAGGCGCGTAGGATCACCTCGTCGCGACGCACAAAATCCTTCAGGTCCAATAACATCTGACCCATGCGGTCATTGCGATGATTATCCGCTCCCGCAATCCAGATTACCAAGTCGGGCGAGAAGACATCGAGCGCAGCTGCAAGCGTGGTGAACAATTGCTTGAGATACATATCTCCCTCCACATAACGCACGGTCTCGACATCCATTGAGCCATTCACCTTGCTACCCGGACGCCCCACGTGAATGGAGTAGGTGAAGACATTGGGATCATTTTCCAACACGCTGTTCGTCCCATTTCCCTGATGCGCATCAGTGTCTACCACCATGATTTTGATACCTGGTCGCTGCACCTGCAAATCCCGAATCGCAATCGCGATATCGTTAAAAACATTGTATCCCTCGCCGTGATTCCTGAAGGCGTGATGAGTCCCTCCCGCCAAGACCGCCGCAGCACCATCTTGGAGGGCGGCATAGCAAGCCTGCCGCGTTGCCTCCACCTCAGTCGCACTCTTCGTGTAAAGCTTTGGAGTGACCGGAAGGCCCAATAAAACCTGCTCCTTGCGATCCAGCTGACCGTAGTAGATCTTGGAGAGATAGTCGTTATCATGCACCCGGCGCATCACATGCGCATCCGCCGCCCGCACCTCAACAATCTCCTCCCCCTTGAGGACTCCGCCGTCGATCAGCATATTTTTGGAGACCTCATATTTCTCCATCGGAAAAGGGTGCCCTTCCGGAAGGTCTAGGTGAAAATCTGGTGAGTAAAAACAACGCATCTTGACGGCGCATACTCTCTCTTTCCGAGGCAGCGGCGGCAAGCCTAGACCTTAATTCCCTGAAAGACTGGAATTTCCCGCTCAAACTGCTAAACACCCGCCCTCTTGAGAACACCTGCCGTCATTTTAGCTTTGTTAATCATCGTCCCGACTTCCGCCCAGACGGGGCCAAAGGTGACCATCGTACCGGCCCCTCCCAACCCATTCCAGTACGAGAAAACCCAATACCACTGGAAGAAATTCATCACCGCCACGGTCTTCTGGATTGGCGAGAAGCCGACCCGAAACAATCCCACCCCCAATAACAAATCCTCTTGGGATCAAAACTGGCAACAAAACTACGGCGGCTACGACAATCCTGACCGGGCCCTCCGACGCGGCTATATCCCAAAAGACTTCACTCCTAGACTTAATCCATTCTATGTGGCCCTGCCCTACAACGACTGCGTCAACCACAAGGCCCACAAACCAGAAGCCGCCCGCGTCATTCCTTGGTTTAAACGCTACCGTCCCCGACCTGGCCAAACAGTCTGCAAGGGGCGGTGGGTCCAGATCGTCTCCAACAAACGCGTCTGCTACGCCCAATGGGAGGACTGCGGCCCCTTCACTACAGACGACTGGGAATATGTTTTTGGAAATAAAAAGCCCAAGAACACCAAAAACCAAAATGCCGGCATCGACATCTCTCCCGCTGTCCGGGACTTCCTTCAAGTCGGCAACAAAGTGCAATGCCACTGGCGCTTCATCGAATTCTCGCAAGTCCCCCGCGGTCCCTGGTCGAAATACGGAACCAACAATCCCTTCGTTAACTACAAGGCCAACCCCGACCTTGTCGCCAAGGAGCGTTACCTTGAATATCTGCGGAGGAAAAGGCTAAGGGGATTCAGTCGCTAGAAATGCGAAAGGACGGGTATCTCTACCTGACCCTTCTTATCTCCATTACGAGTAACAACAATGGGATGCTACGCCTGATTCTCATGTTGTTACTTCCCGATATTCAAAAGCCGGCGGCCTGAGGTCAGTCCCCTTGAGATAGCCCTCCCAATCTGCCAGCTTTAAGTCATCGCGAGGATTCTCCCGCCCCTTGATTCGACGATGCCTCTCGTCTTCCGGACAGGTCACAAAGACAACCTCAAGCTCACAGGAAAATCGCTCGGTCAATTCATCAGGCCATTCCGCCTTTCTAATTTCAGAAGTAAACGGCCCCACCAACACTACCGGAACATGTGGGAGATTCTCCGCTGCCGTCTGAAAAAGACACTCGTATACCGCCGTGCGAAATGCAGCGCGATACACCTCGGAATCCCTATCATTGGGATCAAACCCACCCAACTCCATTCCCGCCCGCACCACCGGTTCGGTCACGGTGTCGCTATCCAAAAAACAGGCCCTCTTTTCTGTCGCCAGCGTCTTTCCGTAGGTGCTTTTACCAACACCCGCAGGACCACAGACGACGTAAAGCCGGGGCATTAATACTTTCCTTCCTTCTTCGGCTTCCCTTCCGTCAGGAATTTGGAAACCGTCTCACGCGCATGCTTGCGACCCGCTTCGGCATCATATTCGCCCGCTTCCACTTGCGCAGCGTAACCAAAATGCAGCGCATAAAGTTTCTTGTCGTCCACTTTCGATTTCAATCCGAAGCGATCTTTGGTGCGATAGACCTCATTCCACATCTCGCGAACTTCGGCCCAGTAGGCTCCGGTCTTCTTTAAGGTCTCCTCTGCCGCCATCAAGGACGGAGCGGTGATTCTCTCGTAACGATTCACGCCCAACTCCTGACCCAAGTATTTCGACAGCTTGCCATCCTTCGCAATCAGCTTCCGATTGTTCTGAAGATGCACCCAGCCCGTCGGGTTCACCGTAATCTCATGAACGCACTCAAGCACGTTGTAGTCATCGCGCACCGAAAACTCCCGCCGTGGCAAAGGCCGCCACGACGACTCGCTCGTCCAAACCGACATGCCGCCCTGATGGGACCATTTCCCGATCACTTCATAGCGCGGTGAATCATCCACCTGATAAACGGCCTGACTCCAGGCTCCCTTGACCGATTTGGGAGAGCGCTTCTTCCGCGCCCAAGTGTTTTCACCTCGATAGGTGTGCAAGTCGGTGTCCTCGTATGTCCAATCCTGACGCCAATGCTTCATCACCATCGGCCCGGATTCCTTCCCGTCCTTGTCTTTGAAATACATCACCAGAGTGTGCTGTAGGCTGATGAATTTCTCCTCCTGCTTGATTACTTGCACATGTTCCGTCCCCCATGAGAAATAAGGCTTGGGCGGCTGGTAACCTTCAGCGAACCCCATCGTCTCGATAAAATCAAAACTAACCCGGTGACTCCCCGTCATCGCCAGAATGGCCTGACGGTCTCTTTCCAAATCCCCGAGATCAGCTGACTGCAGTTTTTTCCAGTGAGCCGAAATATTTCCATCGAGCGTCACCTTGGTTCCCTTGGAGCTTCCGCCCCGGGGCTGCATCTTCTCGACCTCGGTGAATGGCCACGCAAAGACATGACCTTGCACTACTTTCTTTTCTTCTCCCTGGGTAAAGAGAGCCAATCCGGCAAAAACGGCTAATCCACGTTTCATGCATGTATCATTTCGTATTTTTCGCGGAATGCAAACGAGGAGATCACTTCAATACCTCATCGAGCCATGCCAGCACCTTTTTCTAATACGCTCCATCCTTCATCGTCAGGGTATGATTGTGCCCTTCTTTTTCGACTTTGAAGAAGAACTCCGGCCCCTTGGCATTCCTGGATAAGATCTCGCCCTGCCCAATCGGCACCACATTATCGTTCTGTCCATGCACAACCATGAGAGACCTGGACGTCCTTCAACATCCCCCAGGTCCAACTTTCCCTCGGATTTCCCATCTCCCCCGGGATTCTTAGCAAAAAAGACGTCCCGCAAGTATTGATGGCCCGTTTTTGGAATCCCCGTTTTCCTCGGCGAAGATTGCAGAGGAAAGAATGAGGGGAAGGGGCAATAAACGCATCGTTTTAGGGGAAGATAAACCGAACTCCCCAGGAGATCCATAACGGGATTGTGAAAAGTCCCACAATCGAGGTCGCCAGCACCACCTGCACCGCCACGCCCGGGCTTCCGCCATAGTGCCGCGCCACAAAGACCGGAGACACTGCCGCCGGCATCGTCGCCTGCACCAGAAGGACAAGCTTCAGTTCGTGAAGCAGCGGAAGATACTTCGCAGCACACATGATAACCAACGGCATGACCACCAATCGCACCACCAGTCCCCCGATGCCGATTTTGGCCGAAAGACGCTCTTTCCCGATAAAATCATACATCGTCGCCCCGATCAGCATCAGTCCCATCGGGAAGGCACAGGCCCCCAGCCATCCCATCGCCTGACGGGTCACCGACCCAACAATGGGGCCATTCTCCAGATCAAAAAAACGCCACCCCTCCGTCGACGACAAGCCAACCCCCAAAATCACCGCCACGATCGGGCCATTGATGAGCAACTTGGGATTCCCAAACACCGACCCGGTCAGAACCATCACTCCAACCATCCAGATCGCAATCTCCACTCCAAGACTATGCACAAACATCACCCCCAGCACCCGTTCATCAGCTCCTAGGACCGGAGCCAAAGCCAATAGGATCGGAATAGCGGTGTAACCGTAATTCTGCACCCCCGCCGAAAGACAAAAGGTCCGCCGACCCGCCCCCGGCTTTAGACCCAGAATCATCCCCGTCAAATAAGACAACAACATTCCGATCAACACCAAGCCACACCCCAGCCCAACACCCCAAGCCAAGACCGAACTCTGACGCACCAAGTCATTCCCCAAGGTCTTATCCAGAATAAGACAAGGATAGAGACAGTGAATCACCATCTTCAGCAAGCCTTTCTCCATATCCTCCGTCAAGACTTTGAACCCCCGCAAAGCCATCCCCACCCCTACCAAAAGATAGATGGGCAGTACCGCCTTAAGAACCACCGCGAATTCCACAGCCCTTCTCTGACTGCATTCCTTGTAAACTGCAAGCCTCGGACTTGCGCACGCCCAATTAACATTCCTGCTCCAACAACCGTTCACAGCTCTCAAATACTGTGCCGGCAAGCACAATATGGTCGTCACTATATTTCTAACAGGAATCTGGTAAAAACACGCGGATCGTCTGGTTTGCCAAACGACGAAAGAAAAAGTAGGCCAGCGAACTCCTTACCCTCAAACTACCAAAAGGCCGCTGATCTCAATGCGTATCAGCGGCCTTTTGGCAACCCGTAGGGGGATCGAACCCCTATTGCCAGAATGAAAATCTGGAGTCCTAACCATTAGACGAACGGGTCAATGTCATTTCGGACGCGCGGGAAGTATAATCGCAGCGCACTTGAGGCAAGAAGGTTTTTCCTTTTTTTTAGACCTCGCCGGACTCTTCCATCCCTTCTAAACCTCGGACATGCCGCAAATTCCACGATTTGAAGAAATCGACTATCAGCAAACCCCTCTCGGTGACCTTATTCTAAGGAAACGCACCGTGCTCTCGCTGGAAAACAAGGAAATCTACGAGATCATCCTCGGGAACTCCTTCCTGATGTCCTCCCTTTTCACTGTGGTCGAGCAGGAACTTTCCTATCTCGGAGTCGCCGCCGTAGAAAAAACCTTCCCGAGCGAGAAGCTCGACATCGTGGTGGGCGGCCTTGGACTGGGCTACACCGCTCGGGCGGCTCTGGAGCACGATTCCGTGGGCTCCCTCCGCATCGTCGATTACCTCAAACCGGTCATCGAATGGCACGAGAAGGAACTCGTCCCCCTCGGAAAAGCCCTCAACGACGACCCGCGCTGTAGTTACGTCCTTGGTGACTTTTTTCAACTCTCACTCAACGAAGGATACTCGTCCGAAATCGAGCAATTCCACGCTGTCCTCCTCGATATCGACCATTCCCCCGCCCACCTCCTCACACAGGACAACGCCGGGTTCTACGCCACCGAAGGACTTCGTAAATTCGCTGAAAAAATCAAACCCGGAGGCGTCTTCGGCCTCTGGTCCGACGACCCACCCGAGGAATCCTTCATGGCCTCGCTCAACGAAGTCTTCGCAAGCTGCAGCTCCCACATCGTCCCCTTCCATAATCCCATCCAGGACGAAGACTTTGAGAGCACGGTTTACGTGGCCACAAAAGCCCGATAGCCTCCGACATGGCAAAAATCGGCGACCTCGTCACCCTCCCCATTCTCACAGAAGCTCCCATCGGGGCTTTTCTCGATGGCGGCGAGCTTGGGGAAATCCTCCTCCCGCGTAACGAACGCCTCACCGACTCCAGCGACAAGGCCACCGTCTTCATTCACAACGACTCCGAAGACCGCCCCATCGCCACCGAAAAAACGCCCAAGGTCCTGCCCGGACAGTTCGGCGCACTCACTGTCCTCGCCAGCAGTAGGCTCGGCGCCTTCCTCGACTGGGGACTCGCCAAAGACCTCCTCCTTCCCTTCAGCGAACAACGCAGCCTTCCAAAAGTCGGCCAACCCGTCGTGGTCCACGTCTATCTCGACACCAAAACGGACCGCCTCGTCGCCTCACAGCGCATCTCAAAATACTTCCCCGCCGACTACCCTCCCTACTCCGCGGGAGATGAGGTAGACGTTCTCCTCTTTGGAAAAACCGAAATGGGCTACAAGGCCATCGTCGATGGAAAATACTCCGGTCTCCTTTTCGCCAACCAGGTTTTCCAAGAGCTCTTTTACGCCGACAAAGTGAAAGCCTACGTCTCCGAAGTCCGGCGGGACGGAAAAATCGATCTCTCGCTCTACGCACCCGGCCTCGGAAAAATCGACGACCTCGAATCCCACCTCGAAAAAGAACTCGCGAGTCGTGGCGGCTTCTGGGCCCTCAGCGACCGCAGTCCCGCCGATCAAATCAACCGCGAACTCGGCGTCAGCAAAAAGATGTTCAAGAAGGCCCTTGGCTCCCTCTACAAACAACGAAAAATCACATTCGAAGATGACGGCATTCGCTGGGTGGACTTGAAATAAAAACGCGCTAAACTTCTTCCACCATCACGATGAGCAAACTTGCCGCCCTTCCGTCTGTCGAAAAACTCGCCGCCGCCCTGGCCCCGGACGTCTCGCTTCCCCGCCCCCTCGTTAACCTCTTCGTGCGTCGAGAAATCGACCGCTATCGCCAGCTCCTTCTCGCCGACGAAGAACACAGCCGCGAAGAAATCGAAGCCTCCACCAAAAAGGGCCTCCGCGAATTCGCCAACTCCCGCCTCCAACCCGTCATCAACGCCACCGGTGTCCTCATTCACACCAATCTCGGACGCTCTCCCCTCGGACCCCGTGCCGCCACAGCCCTCCAGCAGATCGCGACCGGTTATTCCAACCTCGAATTCGATCTCCCATCCGGCGCGCGAGGAAAACGTGCCGGCTATCTCGAAACCGCCCTCGCCTGTCTCCTTGAAACCCAAGCCGCAACTGCTGTCAATAATTGCGCCGCCGCTCTCGTTCTTACGCTCCGCACTTTAGTCGAGGAGGGCAAAAACGAAGTCATCGTCTCCCGCTCCGAGCTCGTGGAAATCGGCGGAGGCTTCCGCATTCCCGAAATCCTCGAAACCTCCGGAGCCAAACTTGTAGAAGTCGGAGCGACCAACAAAACGCACCTGCACGATTACGAAAACGCAATCACTCCGCAAACCGCGCTCATCTTAAAAGTCCATCGTTCCAATTTCTACATCGATGGATTCATCGGCGAACCCGAGATTCCCGAGATCGCCAAACTCGCCCACGACAACGGTCTGCCTCTCGTCGAAGACCTCGGCTCCGGCGCTATGATGGACACCGAAAAACTCGCCCCCATCGAACATGAGCCAACACCGCAGGAATGCCTGAAACGCGGAATCGACCTCGTCATCTTCTCCGGCGACAAACTCCTCGGAGGTCCGCAATCCGGCATCATCGGAGGCCGCGCAGATATGGTCGCGAGGATTAAGAAGGAACCCTTCTTCCGCGCGGTTCGATGCGATAAGCTCATCCTCACCACGCTTCAGGAATCGATTGATCAATACCTCGAAACCAAAGCCGACCCCACTCAAAGCGACGTTCCCGTCCTTACTTTCCTGCGGACCGAAATCGAAGCCCTCAAAATACGTGCAGAAAAGATCATTGCGAATCTCCCCGGTGAACACGCCGAGATTTCTATCGAAGACACCACCGCCCGTCCCGGTGGAGGCACGATGCCACGTAGTCAATTCCCGTCCATCGCGATCAAGATCGTCCCGAAGAACCAATCCGTTCCCAAACTCGCCCGGAAGCTCCGAAATGGCGAGGCCGCAGTCGTCGGCTACACCACCGACGATGCCCTCTTCCTCGACCTCCGCACCATTTTTCCTGAATCTGATGAACTAGTGACCGAGGCCCTTTCCGCAACTCTCATCAACTAAACTTTGCGGTTATAAAATACCTTCTCTTCACTCTTCCTCTTCTCGCTGAAGTTGCCATCACCCTTGTCGCGGCCGGTCCTTGTTACAATCCCAAGCGCAACACCCTCGGAGTCTGAGGAGTGCTTGCCCAAGAAAAGCCCCAACTCTTCCTTTTCATGGGCGACAACACCTACGGCGACACCGAAGACATAGACCTTCTCAAAAAGGAATTATCATTCCAAGACCACGGGCCCCAAAGGACGACGCCTACAGTTCATCCTCCTCGCTACCCGCTACCATCAAACCAAGCCCGGGGTCAAAAGCGTCAAGACCGGCCAAGCTCTCCACACCACTGTAGCCAACTTCTCAAAGTAAGTTCATTTGATCATCCTCTGAGGCAAAGCGCACTCCCACGCCCAGAAGTCTCACCGGCTTGCCCTCCCCTCGACTCCACGCCAAGCGGAGAAGATCTTCGTAAACCGATTCCTCCATCTCACTCCCCGCCGTTTCGGCAGTTGTTTGCGTGAAGTCATCAAACTTCAACTTCACGACACGGGACTTCACGTCCTGATCCGACTTACGCAGGACAGATTCCTCAACCTCGGCGCGAAGCTTTCTTAAGACATTCATGAGCCAGTCGAGGTCATTGATGTTTTCCGAAAAAGTCCGCTCCTTGGAAAGAGACTTCCGCGTGCGATCAACCGAGACTTCTCGATCATCCCTGCCGCGACTGCGTTCAAAAAGCTCAAGCCCCCAACGCCCCAACTTCTCAGCCAATTCGATCTTGGAAACTCGTTGTAGATCTCCGCAGGTCGACACGGACAACTTCGCCAATGTCTCCTGCCCTTTCTTCCCAACACCATTAAGCTTGGCAACCGGAAGCCCGCGCATGAAGCCATCCACTTCCTCCGGCTTCACCTCAAGCTGCCCATTGGGCTTGTTCCAATCGCTGGCAATTTTTGCGATAAGCTTATTCGGCGCAATCCCGGCGGACGCTGTTAGTTTGGTCTCTTCATAAATCCGCTCCCGGATCTCCTGCGCTAAGGAGGCCCCGGATTCCTTGCGATGACTCAAATCCAAATACGCTTCATCCAAAGAGAGCGGTTCGACGAGATCCGTGTATCTCGCAAAAATTGCCCTCACCTGATTCGAAGCCTCGCGGTAGGCATCAAATCGCACCGGAGTCAGAATAATCTCCGGACACAATTGTTTCGCTTTAAAAACCGGCATTGCGGAATGGCACCCAAACTTCCGAGCTTCGTAATTCGCCGTTGTCAGCACTCCACGGCCCGAACTTCCACCTACTCCCACCGGCTTCCCCTCCAGCGAAGGATTATCGCGCACCTCAATCGCTGCATAAAAGCAGTCCATATCGATGTGAACAATCTTGCGAGTCATGACGTGACAGCGCTCAAAGTGCCCAGCATGGGTATTCCAAGCGCCCTGCCCACCACTCTAGTCGAGGCGAGGCCCTTGAAAAGCGCCGACACAGTTAAACATCAAAGAAATCGTCACCAAAGGCGCCGGACTTCTGCAGGTAGTAGTCGTAGCCGCCAGAGTATTTCTTCACCTCTCCGTCGGCAATATGCCAGGTCTGCTCGGCGAGCGAGCGGATGAAGTGCACGTCGTGGGAGATGAAAACGAGCGTCCCTTCATATTGCTTCAAGGCAGAGACCAAGGCCTCAATCGAGGTCATATCAAGGTGAGTCGTCGGCTCGTCCATCAGGAGAAGGTTCGGAGGATCCACGAGGAATTTCACCAGCGAAAGCCTGCTCTTCTCTCCCCCGGAAAGTACTCCGACTCGCTTTTGCACATCGTCTTTCTTGAAAAGGAATGATCCCAAAATGGACCGAGCTTCGTTCTCACGCATCCCGCCACCAGCATCAACCACTTCTTCAAGAACGCTGTTATTCTCGTTAAGAGTCGCGGCACGGTGCTGGGAAAAGTAACCAATCTTGGTCGTCGTCCCAACGTTGCGCTTACCGGCATCGCCCTTCTCAATACCCGCGAGCATTTTCATAAGAGTCGATTTTCCGGATCCATTTGGCCCGACAAGAACGATACGGTCACCCCGCTCGATAAAGACATCGAGATTGGTGTAGAGGACATTGTCGTCGTAGGCCTTGCTGACATTCTCAAGAGAGATGACACGCTGCGTAGAACGAGGCGGCTGGGGAAAATGGAAATGGAAAAGCTTGCGAGGTTTACGTGGCTTAGGAAGACGCTCCATCTTCTCAAGCATTTTCACACGGCTCTGCACCTGTGACGCTTTGGACCCAACCGAACGAAATTTATCAATAAATTCCTGAATCCGGGAAATTTCCTTCTTCTGATTCAAGAAGGCTTTCAACTGCTGCTCGTAGCGCTCCTCTTTGAGTTGAAGATACTTGGTATAATTCCCAGCATAGGGAACGAGTCTCATCTCATCGATCTCGTAGACCTTCTCGATGACGCCATCCATGAAGGACCGGTCGTGGGAAATGATCAGAAGGGCTCCCGGATACTGTTGCAGGTATTTTTGGAACCACATCAAGGAATGGAGGTCCAAGTGGTTGGTCGGCTCGTCAAGCATGAGGAGGTCAGGCTCCTCAACCAAGAGTCGCGCCAGGTGCGCACGCATGACCCAACCACCGGAGAACATACTCGCTGGTCGGCCGAAGTCCTCCTGGGAATAACCCAGACCGGAGAGAATCTTTTTGGCCTTGGGTTCAAGTTGGTATCCGTTGAGTTCTTCATAGCGATCCTGGGCCTTACCAAACTCATCACTGTCATCGGCGGAGGTCCGCATTGTCGCCATAACAGCCTGCAGTTCTTCGCTGATTCCCATGGAAATTTCGAGAATAGTCGCCTCACCTGGATCTCCCGCTTCCTGGGCGAGATAGCCCACCATGCCATACTCATCGAGATCGAAGGTTCCTGAATCCCGATCCTCCTCCCCGAGGATAATTTTAAAGAGGGTCGTCTTTCCCGCGCCATTCGGGCCAACCAGTGCAACACGCTCACCCCAGTTGATGGTCATATCGGCCTCTTCAAAGAGAACTCGCCCACCGAGGGCCTTGGTCATTTTCTTGATCGTCAACATGGCGGCGCTGGTGTCAGGGGAGACGGCCTAAGAGTCAAGTTTTTTGGGGGTTGGAACGGCCAAGAGTCCACAAAAAAGCCTCCGCATTTCTGCAGAGGCTTTAAAAAAGAAGACGATCTGAAATCACGCTTTTTTGGCGCTGCGGCTGGTGGCCACGATTCCCGCCAGAATACAGAGGAGAATCAGGGCGATCAACATAGCCCGTTTTTCAAATGAGGGTTTCTCCTGCTCGGCAGCGATCTCAAGCTGCAGCGAGAGCGCTTCGTCTCCGCTCACCTGAATTTCACGAGTGAACTCGACAGAAACACCAGAAATCGGAATCACCGGATCCAGCATCTGGGTCACCGGCTCGGTGCCCCGCTGGTGACGAACCCACTTGGTTGCGATAGTGGAAAGAACGCGATTCACTTCAGCGCTATTTCCAACCTTCACATTGGCGTAGTCATCCTTCCCCCAGTTAAGACTACCGGTAAAGACGGGGTTGGCATTGGCCGCCACTTCGATCTGGGCTGTCTCATCATTCTGACGCACTTGCGCCTTGTTATCGAAATACAATTTTTGACGACGGGTATTCAGCGCCACCTCGGCTTGCTCGGTCATGAGTTTTTCCAACTTGATTCCAGCGTCTTCATTGGTCGCCGCATCCAGAGCCAGACCATTGTAGACCTGCCCCAAGGTTACCGTCGCATTTCCTTGATCTCCGGCTTTGAGGTAACTGGAAACTTTCCCCAATCGCCCGAGCGCACTCGCCTTTTTCTTGGTTTCTCTTAAGGCCACGAGATTCAGATATTCCTTCCGTGTGGTTCGGGAATCATCCCCCCGTGCGGACAAATCCAAATCACCATCACTTCCGGCAAGGCGATATCCTTCCGGAACAGCCACTACCCATGTGACATTTTCCAGAGGCTCACCAATCTTCAAGGCGGTCAGGTTGAGATTCCGCAGTGAGTCCGCCTTCGCGGTAGTGGCATAGGTCACCCGAAGCTTGGCATTACGCCCTCCGGCATCCCCGGTGATATGAAAGCGGTAGGAATCGCCATCTTTTACCACCAGAGCGCTCTCTTCGTTAACGAAGACACCGAACAGTCGGCTATCAGCCGGCAGGATCAACGAAAGCGACCCACGCTGTAAGGCTTCCAATTCGAGATCAGCCTGGTTCATCAACTCTCCACTTGGAGAGACGACAGTGAGCAGGCGACCGGAAGTCACGCGAATCTTAGACCCACTCATGACAGAGTGACGTTTCAAGGAAACCTCCACCCCTCCCCCAACCTGGGTCGTGCGGAAGAACTTGTCTGGAGCTCCACTACGATCCAACTGAAGAAGGCTCTTCGGCAAGGAGACCCAATCAATCGGAATCCACTCTTTTGATTGCTCAACCACCAATTCCAAGCGGACGCCCGGACGAAGAGCCAAGTAGGACTCCTGCTGTCGAAGCGAGGGGATCTTGCAGGTTCTCAACAAGCTGGCATCGCCATTCTGTTCATACTCGATCCGAATACTTGTCGAACCAATGACTCGGCGCTTGAAGCGGATCTGCCAGCTTCCATCCTCCAACTGCACGATGTCTCGCACTTCGCTGCCCGAGGCCCTTACCGTGTTGACGTCGTCGCTGGAAAGTCCGGGAAGTTCAATTCCAAGATTGCGAATCGAGGCATGTTCAATCGTCAATCTAAGATCGATACGAGAACGGGTATGTCCTTCCCGCAATTCCACATCATGAAGAACAAGAGCCGCAAGAGAGGACTCCAATTGATCCACGGCCAGAGACAAGGTCCATGATTTTTGAAGAAGCCGGAAGGCCAGAGAGCCCGGTTCATTGCCTCCAACCGAACGAGGGTCGAGAGCGGAAAGGTCCTGACGCCGATCAACCTTCAATTGAATTCCACGACCAGGAACGATCAGAAGTTGGCCCGACTGCCTCGTCGATTCACGAAGTTCGACCTTGGGCACAGCCCATGCCTCCACCGGTATCGCAGGTGTCACTCCGGTAAGAACGAGAGAGAATTTCTGCTCCCCAATCGTCTTTCCGTTGAGATTCATCACCACGATGCGCTGACCCACCTCTTCAACTTCAACCCAATGATTCAATGCTCCTCCGGTCAATGATTCGACTTCGAATCCAGCAGGAAGCGGGAAGCTCAATCTAAAGACCCCGGCGCGGGTAATCTTGGCGACAAAATCAACACCGAGCACAGTCCGTTCATCACCAATCGACAAACGTTGCTTGGAACTCACGCGAACTTCCGGAGCCACCGGGGCCACCTTGATAGCCAGAGAACCTGCCGCCTTTGCGTAACGGTAAACTTTTTGAATCGAGGCGGTCGGTTTCTTTTTGTTATCAAGCGGGATTAATCCACCTGAGAAATCGGTAATATTTACCACCGAAAGACCCTTCGCAACCGCACGATCAAGTTGAGCTTCTCCGCCGAAGGCGAGAGCAATCATGCCCACTTCGCCAGCCGATCCACGGACGCGCATTGGCACCAGTGTCACTTCGGAGGGCAGCGTCGCCAGGGCCCGTTGGGTTTCCACTAGCAATTGGAATGGCTTCGATTGAGAAGGCTTGATCTCGATGTTAAGGAGCTTGTTTTCCGGATCAAATCGCCACGGTCCGATCTGCGACCCCTTGACGTCACTCACCGTGAAACCCTCGGGAACGGTGACCACCAATTGCTTCACTTGCCCCTGGGATGGACGAATCCGCAAGCGATGCCGGCCATCGATGACGCCTGGCCCGGGAATAAAGAGGTGATCCAATTCCGCATAGAATTGCGTCTTCTCCGAGGCCACATCGCGGGCCTTCGGGCTCAGCTTCACCAAGGACTTCTCCTCCGGAGCCAGCCAGAGCTTGGCGCGACTTCCTTTTTGAGAGGCGAGAACCTGTCGGCGAACTGCCGACGGTGATTGGATGGCCCACCCATCAGCCTCGTAATTCACTTCAAGAATTCTCACTACTGCCAGACCACTCAGGACCGGAATCCCCTTCACGACATCGGTGGCGGAAGCCTGATAAGTAAAGGTTGCGGTGAATTGCCCGTCGGTTTCCGGAACAACAAAATATTGATTATTCTCGGTTAAAATTCTCATTCCGTCTCCCTTAAAGTCAGTGAGCGTCGCAGGCGATTTCAGGAAGACGAATCGCTCCCCCGCGCTGCCCGAGACCTGCATCGTCACTTCCGATTCGAGTCGGCGTCCTTCGATCGACCAAACTTCACTCAGGGAATCGATGGCAGCTTCGGATTGGGAGGAACTAAATGTAATGAACAATCCGGCAAGAATTGCGGAACTGGTAGCAGTTTTCTTTTTGGCCCGCTTCTTGCGAGCTGCTTTCTTCGCGGACTTTTTAGTCGTCTTCTTCACGGGAGGTTTCGGTTCGGTTTCAGAACTTGGATCGAGAACAATTTCGGGTTCCGGATCCGGATCTGGCTTCGCATTTTCGAGAGGTTCTCCTTCCCCATCATCGTCACCATCCCAATAGTCAAGAAGCTGGCTCCTCCAGTTGGCCCAATGCCCGCAAATCGCAAAGCCAAGAAGCACCAAGATTACAACTCCAAGAGCGACAAAAAACCATCCCGCACCGCCAACCCGGTTCAACAAGCCAAATGCAAGCGCAAGGGCTGCCAGCGAGAGGCAATATTTGCGAAAGTTGGGCAACTGCCATGCTGCCAGCGCAAAGATTACCGCAAGAACCAAGCCCAAAGTGCTGGCATGGGAACCACTGGTCGCCCCAGCCTGACGATGATCAACGACCAAGCTCAGTGCTTGTCCTGGAGCAATCACGGGCACGCTGTATTCCAAAGAATCCGGCCATTCAGATTGCTGCTCCAGCCCTTGTCCTCCCAGGTTGAAAGCTGCAATTCCCGCAATCAAAACAAGAACTACCCCGATGATAGAAACGTTTGACTTCAATCGCAACAAGAGAGAGCCCGCAAACCAGACAAGGATCAGGAGAAAGAGCGAAATGAGGGCATTTCTCTCGATCCACAGGAAACCATTCTGTTTGGCAAACTCAGTAAGACGCTCGATGCCAACTGCTGAAATTGGTTCTATCAGATGACCGCTATCTGGAAGAACTTTCCAGCGCGTCATCAGTTGAGTCGCCCCCACCACACTGGGAGCGGTTAGGGTCACCGAACCCTCTTTGCTTGCGCTGCTCGCGCGTAATTCCACCCGTACCGGTTTATTTGGGCCATTCGCCTCCGGGAGAGGAATCAATCGCTGATCGCCGGACTCCCTGACGGTCGCTTGCTCTCCATCGACTCTTACTTCGAGAATATTCAACCCCTTGGGGACATCGAGAAGGAGTCTTCGTTCACCACGCGAACGGACATCATAAATCGCCTCGGTCACCACCCCGCCGTCGCGTTCAATACGGCTTGAGAAATCAGCATACTCGACAACTTGGCGGGCAGGATCGCCACGCTCAAACCAGGAAACCGAGGCTTTCACAGAGATTGGGCGTGTAGTATACTGCCAAGCCGCCAGGGAGGGCGCGTGGGACATAAGACGATATTCGGCGGGAAGTTCGAGTGGATCCAACTTCACCAAATTCTTGGAACCCGACTCTTCGGTCAGTTCGACCTGGCCCGGGCTGACCACTTGAATAAACCCACGCTCAGCTTGCACTGACTCCGGAGTAAGCTGGCCCAACCCCAGGCCATCATCGGCATTCTGTTCATAGGTGACGAGAAGTTGATACGCTCCCATCACAGGTCGATGCAACGGCACAGTGAGTTTCCCCTCCGCGACCAGAGAATCCCGCACGTCGCGTCCATCCACATTCAAGTTTTCCACCCCTTCGGGAAGAGCGAGAACCCATTGATTAACCGGGGCTCCGGTAATGAAATAGTTTACCAGGATCGAAACATACGCGGTGTTCTCTTTCAGTGAGTAGAGATGAAAAACATCAGCCTGCACATTCTGACTGAGAGCCTCTATCACCATCGTGGCATCCCAGGCATCCCCACGAATCCGAAAAGCCTGTTGCAACTGTGGTCCGCGTTTCGGAAAATGATTCAGGGGCATTTCAGTTAAGCCCTCGTTCGCACCAGGGCTCACGCGATAACCCGGAGCGGCACTAACACCAAGTTCACCTCGAACCGATTGAATCCCAGTGAAAGCCAGCATGGGAAGACTCCAATCACCGGCTTGGGCTGGCTCGTTCTTCTCGAGGTGGAGTTTTACCAATCGCCGCCCTATTACTTCTTCTCCAAAGATAATCTTGATACGACAACGTCCATTCTCCGGCTCACTCGCCACGTAGTCCGCGACATCTGCACCAGTGACTGCAACCACGGAATAATCTCCCGGCCCTTGCAGTTCCCACTCGCGAATGGCGGCTTCGCGAATATCCAATTCAAGATCGGCATGAAGCACACGATCGGTCTCGGTCAGTTCGTAGCTTAGGAGCTGGGAGATATTAATTTCCGGCTTCACGCGATCTGCGGCCACGATGAAGGAGCGCTTCGCCGAGGGATAACGATAATAGAAGATCTGCCGCTTGTCCCCCGAAAGCTTCGCCGCTTCAGGATATTGATCGGGAGACAACTGGGTTAGCCCGCTGGTCTTCATTACCTCAAGACGGACTGCTCCGGAATTATAAATCCTAAAGTAGCCCGAATGTCTGACCGCCCCAATCGGGGTAAGTCGTAACGGCGAAACCTGAACAGGCAGGGCTTCGAGAGCCGACTGGGAGCGCACATAAAAAACGGCCTCGTTTGTCACGGGACGGCTCAGGACGATATCCAGGACCTTCTTGTCACTCACTTTCCAGCTCAGGACATTCTCACCTTCCACTGCGAGAATTTCTCCCGTCCCCTCCAACTGGCAGCTCAAGGATGGAAGTGCCCCCTGAAGGGTTTTCACTTTAAGTTCCGCGACCTGTCTGAGCAGTCCCGCTCCCACTGAAATTTCGCTCATTCCCTCACTAGTGAAGAACAACTTCCCGTCACTCGTCTTGCGCTCGGGCTGCCAGGCCATCTGCAGATGGCCGGAGGCGGGAAGGAATCCCCGCATCACTTTACCGGATGGCGCCGGGATCACGGGGAGCACCGGGTTGAAGAGGGCCTTATTGGAAATTCCGGTCAGTTCAACCGGCACCACCGCGCCACCTGGCACTTTGAAATCAATCCCCCGCCAGTCTCCTGACGTCGTCAGCGGAGTGACAAAGGACAGATCAATCTGATGCACCCCTTCAGTGTAGAATTCGATCTGGTAGCCGCCTTCAACCAGAATCAAGCGATAATCCGCCGTCACCAAGGGTGCGGTGGGAGCAGCCCGGCCGCTCAGAGCATTCATTTTCACCGGCAGCTTACCTGATACAATCGCGGTCGCTTGCAATCGGAAGCGCGCAGATCCCTCCTCCTGATCAATTTCGCCCTGCAACCTTAGGTTTCGAAGTTCAACCGGTCCTGGCTCGGCAGCAGAACGGAAGAGATCGATCTGAAGTTGCGCCAGAGAATTTGACACCAAACGATCAAGCTCGGGATCCTCACTTTCCAGAGGATAGGCATTTTTCGCGGTAACCAAACGATGTGCCATGCCATCGAATGAGGATATCTGATAACTCACCACAAGCGAGGAGGCTTCTCCGGCACCCACGCCGGTGAGATTCATGCGAGCTGGTTTGTCGAAATCCTTCTGCACCAAAGTCACGAAAGCGATAAACTCCTTCCCCTTCTTTTCATCCTTGGGCTTAATATCAAGAAAGCGCTGATCGCCCTCTTTTCGCACTGCCCAAGACCCTACATCCGGCCCATCTAGTTGCTCCACCGCGGCTCCACCGGAAAGCAAGACCGACAGCCGCTTGGGTTTACCTTGAATCACCTTGAACTTGAGAGAAATCGTCTCCTTTAGTAATTCAGGGTGAACCGCGACCTTCGACTCCGCCTCAACGGTATAGAAGAGCTTTGGCTCGGGCTTCACACCGTGTGCTTTGATGGTAAGCTTGCTGCCTTCATTTCCAATCTCAGCCTTGACCTCCGCTTTTTCAGCGGGTTCCTGAGCGGGAAGGAGAGAGCATAATAGAAGCCAAAGAAGTCGGTGGATTTTCATAAGAGTATTAGCGGACTGGGGGTGAATGGTTTGGGTAAAGGGTATATAAAATTGAGACGGATTATTCTCCGGCCTGCTGCAGCATGGTGCGTAGCTCCTGAAAACGCGTCTGACTCTGATAGCTTCCCTGCAGGGAATCAGCCTCTTTGCGAAGCTCCTTTAACTCTACGCGCTCGCCAACGGCGGAGCCCTTGAGTTTCTCGGCAAACAAAGCGGCCGTACCGGCCAAGCGAAGAGCTGGATCGGAATCAGTGAAGCTTTTGACGTCTTCCTCAAATGGAATGTTCCATTTACGCTCAATCATTTGGTCCGTTGCGGTGTCGAGGAAGCGCACGGAAACGTGACCCACGTCACCTTCGCCCTCGGGAAGAGCTTCGAAATGATAAAGCGCGACCCCGCTTTCCTCCGCGGCCATTTCTGCCGCATCTACGGTGTCGTTCCGGAAGTCCTCCTTCTTCAAGAGATGCTTCTCAAAGCCATAAAGCTTGAATTTCGACACGCGCCTCGGATTGAAGATAACCTGCACCTTGACATTCTTCGCAGCGGGCCGAAGAGCTCCGGCGATTTGACGGGCAAAGCCATCGTCAGCGTCCTCGGGATGATCTAGAAAGTAATAGCGACCATCACCCTTCTTCGCAAGCGCGGAGAGAACTTCGTCATTCAAGCCATCCGCTCCGACTCCGCAGGCATCGAAGGCGATCCCGGCCTGGCGCATTTTCTCGACTTGCTTGGCGAGGTTTCCGGGAAGGGCATCCCCCAGATTGGCGGCGCCATCAGTAAGAAGGATGATGCGGTTCTGGGCTCCATCGACAAACTGCTGTTTGGCAAGCTGGATTCCACTGTCGAGCGCGCCCTCAAGATTCGTTCCGCCTTCCGTGATGGGTTGCGACACGATCTCCAAAAGCTTTTTGCTCTCATTCCCCTTCACCCGTTCGGCGAGTAAGCGTGGCGTGCGGGCGAAACCGACGAGGGTGATCTCATCGCCGGCATTGAGTTGATCGGTCAGCAAAGCAAAGGCCCGCATGACACTCTCGGCCCGGTCGGCACGCTCCATGGAACCACTTTGATCAAGAAGAATGGTGAGACGAAGTGGCGTCGAGGCATTGCGACCCAATGCCGCTGTGCTCATCGAAACCCGCATCATATTACGTTGCTGCATAAAGGGATGAGCCCCCTGCTCGATCTCACAAGCGATCTTCTCCGACTGCCTGGGCTTGCGGTCATCGTAGTTGAGCGCATTGACAAACTCCTCGGGCCGCACCTTGGCAGCCTCGGGCCACTTCCCTTGCGACAAGGAAGACTTCGCTAACTTAAAGCTCACATCACTGACATTGAGCGAGAATGTGGAGTCAGACTTTTCGGTAGTGAGAGTTTCGAAATTAAGGCGCTTCTGTTGCGCAAGCTTTCTGGTCTCATCGTATGACGAACGGTAATGATCAGACTTTTCAGAAGCAATTCGAGCCAGTCTACGACGGGCCTCCTTGCTGGCCGGATCTTTTTTCAGGGCTTCCTTGAATTCTTTTTCAGCAGCATCGAGGCGACCAAGATCGTGCAAACCTTTGGCGAGGCTGAATTCAGATCCCTCCACATTTTTCGAAAGCACTTTCTTTCGTTGGGGAGTAATTCTGTCCTTTGCTTCGGTTGATTGATCATCAAGGTGATCAACACCTCTTTCATACTCTTTCCCCCTGATCGCGTTACCTTTTAAGGTTTTATCCCCGTCTCCCACTGCAAACGGATCGGCCTGACCCTCAGCGGTTTTTCTACCTCCGCCGCTAATTTCCGAAGCAAATGGATCGGAACTGGGAGAAACAGGTGACGCAGGAGTCACAGGGAATGGCCGAGCATTCGATTTCTCAGTAAGGTTTAGGAGTTCACCCCCTCTTCCATTGAAGCCATCGTCAAATCCATCTTTGTCAAAATCAGTTTTGGCGCCGGAACCACGGGGAAGATCAGGAACAGGGATATAAGCCAGACTGATGGAATTGGCCGCAGTGGCCTTCGGCCCCTTGGCAGGTTTGGCATCCGTCGGAACCCCCTGCGCCATCGATGAAGAAGGCTTCTTGGTAGACTGAGAGTTCGCAACACTCCGAGTCGCAGCCTCCAATTCAAATGAATCGTCTGTCTCAATCTCTTCCATTTTCAAGTGCCACTTGTTTGGATCGGTATTTTCTCCCTCCCCGGAGTTTTCCAAGGAATCAACCAGACGTCCGCCACGGGCAGCAACCCGGCCACTCCGACGCTCATCACTCTCGAAACTCTTGGATTTGGACTCCAGGGTTATTTCTCCATCGACCCGCGTTAGTTCTTTATCGCCAGGCGCGGCGAAAGCATCCAAGTCATCTCCCTCTGTGGAGACAGCTCTCTTGAGTTCCGTCCTTTCGGATTCACTTCTTAAATTACGCATCCCATCGACTCCCGCCAGACTTTGACTTTTCGATAGCCTGTTGTGTAATTCGATTGTTGCGAGCGCGTCATCAGGAGAAATCGCCCCCAATCCACCATCAATATCTGCAAGGTAGTCTTTGGCCGTTTTCTCACTATTGACGAGAGCATTTTCTTCATACAGGGAAGAAGCCGCCAATCTGGAATCGTTAATTCCACTCTTCGCCTGCATCTCACGAGGCATGTCATTCTGGCCCCTGAGATCCTCTTCAAAAATCTCCCCGCCATCCGAGTATGACATCAAGGCAGATTCACCTTCAGGAATCTGATTTTTCATCGGTCCGATCAGAGCAAGAACAACCACTGCAACCATCAAACAGGCAGCGGTGGCGTAAATCGAACGCCATTGGGCAATGCTAATGTCACGATCTTTGGAGAGCGCGCTTTCATGAAGATCCGCTGTCCCCTCATCAAAAGCAGCGAGTATCTTTTTACGACGATCCATGGAAAGTTTCCAGTCGTCATCATCATCGGGTTGTTCCATGGCCTGTCCGAGAAGGACGTGAGCCTCTTCGAGACGTTGTTTGGCAAGCGCCGCTTCGGGTCGCTCCCTGAGAATGCGTTCGAGTTCCTCCACTTCAAAAGCGGAAGCTTCTTCGAGAATAAAGGCGACGAGCCGGGCTTCGAGCTCCGGCTCGATGAATGATTGAAGGTCGTCGTTCATAATTTGAATGGATTGTGGAACGAAGTGATCATGAAAGACCTCCTTCGATTCCGGATTTTCTGAGACGATCAGCGAGATCTTTAAGCAAATAGTGCAGGCGATAACCGACGTTTCCGACGGTCATCTCGAGCTGATCAGCGATCTCCTGATACTTAAGGTTCTGAAAATACTTCATGCGAACCATGGTGCGGTCCCGCTCGTCCATTTCGGCAACGAGTGTCTGCACCAGCCCAACAGCCTCGAGGTTACTGAGCTCCTTGTCCGGCCTATCGCCGGAAGAAAGGCGCTCCCCAGCTTCTCCGTCGAGAGTTTCGCGTTGGTTTTTTCGGATAATATTGAGCGAAAAATTTCGTACACAGCGGAAAAGCCAGGCTCGGGGGATTTCCACCTCTTCCCAATGCTCATGGAGCTTGAGAAAGGCATCCTGGACCACTTCCTCGGCTAATTCGCGGCGCCCCAAGAGCCCAAAGGCATATCGCAGGAGAGGAGATTCCTCTTCGGCGAAGACAGTTTCCAAGGGCACCTTTTTAGGGCCCGCCTTTTTCTTACCGGGCAGGCGCATTATTGAGGTTTTTAAGGTTCCTTGGGACACAATGAGGCATTCTTTTCATAAAGAGAGACATCTCAAAGGTGAAATCCTTTGAAAAAATATAAAGAAAGTTTGGAGGGCGTGTAGTGCCTTATTTCACCTTAGCGAGAGAAAGAAAGATTTGTGTCTGAAAAGGTATCGGCTAGCGCTTGCGCAGGATTGCTTGCCCTTTAGTGTTCTCCAATGTCTTTTCAACATTCGGTCTGTCGCTGGTGCTTTGAGTCCACCCCCCTCTCCACCCTCGCGGAATGGTGCCGAGATCTGGGAATTCAGGGAATTGATCTCCTCCATCCGCCCGAAGTGGCCGAAATTACGTCCTTTGGCCTTTGCTGCCCGGTAACTGCGGCTCCCGAGCATGAAAGCGGACTGGGCTGCATCGAGAAATCCTTTAATAAACCAGAGCACCACGCGACCCTGCTGGAGATTTACCAAAAACTGATCCCCGAGGCCGCCGAGGCGGGAATCCGCAACGTCATTACCTTTTCCGGAAACCGCGAGGGCCTGAGCGACGCCGAGGGGATCGAAAATTGCGCACGGGGTCTCGAGCCTCTGCTCGATCTCGCCGACAAATACGACGTCACCCTAATCATGGAGCTGTTAAACTCCAAGGTGGATCATCCCGACTACCAATGTGACCACACGGACTGGGGAATCGCTTTGTGTGAGAAACTCGATTCCCCGCGCTTTAAACTTCTTTACGACATCTACCACATGCAGGTCATGGAGGGCGATGTCGTGGCGACGATCAAGAGAGCCGCCCCTTACATTGGCCACTACCACACCGCCGGTGTGCCCGGACGCCATGAGATCGATGAAAGCCAGGAACTCTATTACCCCGCCATCATAAAAGCCATCGAAGCAACAGGCTATGATGGCTTTGTGGCGCAGGAATTCATTCCTACTTGGGGCGATCAACGGGCCGCTCTAGCTGATGCCATCGTCCGCTGTTCGGGTTAATCCTGATCCTTTTCTGTCTCCTTTTTACGCGATTCTTTTTCCTTTTCCAGAACCCGCCCCTGTTCTTCGAGAAAGATTCGGGCGGCATTAAAACTGGCGCGGGCGTAGTCCCGAAGGCCGGAATCATCGAGAAGGGCGAGTCCCTCCTCGGTCACTTCCGATTCATAAATCTTCCAGGCTTTCTTACGAAGGTGATCCTCATTGACCGGCGGACGGGCCTTCACCTCACGTTCGCGATTATTTCCGCGACCCCGGCCGCGATTACGTCCACGACGTTCGCGCTGTTCACCTCGATCCTCGTCTTTCGGTTTTTCCTGCTTTTTGGAATCAGAGGCATCATCCGGGACAAGTCTTTCGACAGTTTCGGATTGCTCCTCGCTGGAGGTATCGTCGGATTTCGCAGCATCGCTCCGAGCATCACGAACACCACCACGGGGTTCACGGGACTTTTTGCGAGGCGCTTTTTTAGAGGCTTTCTTTTCCGGCTCGGCATTGCCAGCCGGTTCATCCAGAGGGAGCTCCTCGGACGCAGATTCTTCAGTTGATTTTGGAGCCGCCTTTTTAGCGGCTGATTTTTTCCGCGTGCTTTTGCGCGCGGCCTTCTTGGAGGGAGGTGTCTCGTCGGACATAGTATTATGTAAAGAGGCGGAGGAGTCGACTCCCCCGCCTTGAAGTTGATTCTAGTTCCAGTGAACTCAAAGATCAACTATTTCCAAATATCGTCCTGAGTTTGCTCGTTATCCGCCTTACTGTCGATGTTCTCGTCAGATGGTTCGTTGTCAGGGCCGATCGACCAAATATCGAAAGCTCCATCGTTTTTCACAAGATCGTTTGGATTTCCATCGATATCGAGAGCTGAGCGATAGCGATACGACTGACCGTATCCATCAAGAATCGTCCTCTGACCACGGGTAATTCCGACAATCGCCGAATCTTTCCTCAAGAGATCGGGCCAATAGATTTCCTCGGTTGGGTCCTCGCCTTGGCCGGAGAGATCTCCCGACAGCGCCTTGTAGAGTTCGATGGTGATCAAGGTCTCACCGACAGGGTATGCTCCATTATCGGTTTTGTAGCTTTCCACATGTTGGGAAATATTCTGGAGATTGACCTGGGTTAGCTTTTTGGCCTGGCTGTCTTTGATCTTAGAGAGGGCTCCAATCACAATCCCTCCCAAGATCACGATAATGGCGACCACCACGAGAAG
>JAAEZT010000013.1:70482-105921 GCA_018222765.1 bacterium
CCAATCACAATCCCTCCTATTATAATGATAATGGCGACAACAACGAGAAGTTCGATCAAAGAGAAACCTCGACGGGACGGGCTTGGGTTCGGTGAAAATCTTTTCATCGGATAATATCGATTCGATTTAATCAGTGTGCAATCGACAATTTTCTAGCCGCCCTGCATCTGCTGAATGACCTTGATAAGCGGCAGGAAGAGCGCAAATACGATAGCACCAACCACGAGCGCGAGAATCACGATCATGATGGGTTCAAGAATCGAGGTCAACGCAGTCACCGCGCCATCTACTTCATCGTCGTAGACGTCGGCGATCTTCAGGAGCATTTCCGGCAACTGACCGGTTTCCTCCCCCACATCGACCATGGAGGTCACGAGGTTGGGGAAAATTCCCGAAGAGGTCATCGGAGCGACAATGGATTCACCCTCTTTCACGGCGTTGTGGACTTTGTCGATGGCATTGGAAACGATCACGTTCCCTGCGGTATCGCGGGTGATATTGAGCGCCTGAAGAATGGGCACACCGGAAGTCACGAGAGTTCCGAGTGTCCGGGTGAAGCGGGCAATCGCGCTCTTTCTCTGGATATCACCAAAGATGGGCACCTTGAGTTTGACGGAATCAACAATGACACGCCCTTTCTTGGTACGGGTCCAAGCTGCGAAGCCGAGCCAGGCCAGAACACAAGCAACTAGAATCCAAACCGAGTTTGGCAACACGAACGTTCGGGCCAGCATCCAATCGGAAAAGCCAAACACCACGCGCGAAATTAGGGGAAGCTGGCCTCCTTCCATGTCTTGGAACATCGCACGGAACTTTGGCACAATGAAGAGCATGAGGAAACTCATGATGGCCACCGCGATGAACATCACAATTAAGGGGTAAACCATCGCGGAGACGATCTTCCCTTTTAGCTTATGGGCCTTCTCCTGGTATTCCGCGAGGCGGGTTAGAACAACTTCGAGAACACCACCAAGCTCACCGGCTTTCACCATGTTGACAAAGAGCTTATTGAAAATCCTCGGATGTTGACCAAGGCTCTCTGAGAAAGTTGACCCCCCCTGCACTGAATCGGCGAGGTTATTGATGGTCGCTTTCAAGTTGGGATTGGGCTCCTGTTTAGATAACACATTGAGTCCGCGGAGAAGTGGAAGTCCGGAGTCGATGAGGGTCGCCAATTGACGAGTGAAAATCATCAAAATCTTGGGCTTCACCTTACCACCAAGCTTACTTTTGCCGCCTTTACCTTTCTTAGCCTTCTTCTTGCCGGTGGACCCAGCGAGTTTGCCTTTGCCTTCCTCGACAACTTGAGTTGGGTAAAGGCCCTGGCCACGGAGTAGCTGGGCCGCTTCAGCGTCAGAATTAGCCTCCACGACGCCAGTGGTCTGTTCGCCTTTGGCGTTGAGTGCGATATATTGGAAATTTGCCATTAGAATGATCGTGTGTTGTGTAGTTCTAGAGAAGATGTGAAAGGGTGTGGAAGCTTGAAATTCCGAAATCGTATCGGAATTCCAATTTTTCGCCCTGATTAGGTGTATTTGAGGACCTCCTCAATGGTGGTCCGACCCTCGTAGATACTGCGAAGTCCGTCCTCACGAAGTGTAACCATGCCAAGTTCGATCGCCTTCTGCTTGATGACGACGCTCGGAGCACGCTCAATGATTAATTCACGAATAGGATCGGTGATATTGAGCAACTCGTAGAGACCTGCGCGGCCCTTGTATCCAGTTTCACCACAGGTTTTACAGCCTCTCCCGGTAAAGAAGCTCTTGTCACCTAGTTCGTGGGGAGAAACTCCCAATTGGCTGAGAATGGCCTCGCTGGGCTCGTAGGGAGAATTACAATCAGCGCAAATTGTTCGAAGAAGTCGCTGGGCAAGAATTCCCTCAAGCGACGCGGCCACGAGGAAAGGCTCGGTTCCCATATCGACTAATCGTGTGATGGCTCCGGCGGCGTCGTTGGTATGCAGAGTGGAAAGCACCAAGTGACCGGTCAAGGAAGCCTGAATGGCGATCTGAGCGGTCTCAAGGTCCCGCATCTCGCCCACGAGAATTTTGTCGGGATCCTGACGAAGGAAAGCCCGGAGGATTTTCCCGAAATCCATCCCGATGGCTTCGTTCACCGGCACCTGAATAATCCCGTCGACATCATATTCCACTGGGTCTTCCGCGGTAAGCAGCTTGGAATCAATGGTGTTAATTTCACGAAGAGCCGCATACAGGGTCGTGGTCTTTCCCGCTCCAGTCGGCCCGGTCACAATGAAAATTCCATTAGGCATGCGAATGGTATCATGAATGTATTCATGAATCGATTTCGGCAATCCAAGGTTATCAAGATTGAGGTTCACCGAGTTTCGGTCGAGCACACGAAGCACCACACTCTCACCATACTGGGTTGGCAGTGAGGAGACGCGCATATCGACCGACTGGTCGCCGACCTGCTTCACAATACGACCATCCTGAGGAATCCGTCGCTCCGCGATGTTCATATTCGACATCACCTTAACGCGGGAAATAATCGGCAAGGCCAGATGCACCGGTGGTGGAGCCATCTCATAGAGTGATCCGTCGACGCGGTAACGGATTTTAAAATCCTCCTCAAATGGCTCGAAGTGAATATCGGAGGCCTTCTCTTTAATCGCCTGATATAGAACCAGATCAACATAGCGCATGATGGGAGCAGAGTTCGCTTCATCTTCCAACTCGCTCTCGCCTCCTTTAAAATTCAAGCCACCGTCCAGCTGGCTCAAAATGTCATCCATGGCCTTTTCCTGGCCACCGTAAAATTCGTTGATTTTTTCCTCAACCAGATGATCGGCAGCTACCAGGAGGCGCACTTCCTGACCGATTGAGAAGCGAATGTCTTCCACGATCTGTGGGTTCAATGGGTCGGTCAGGACGACTGCCAGACCGGCATCGTCATATCCTACCGGGAAGGCTCCATGCAGGCGGGCGGTTGCAGCCGGAACGAGATTGAGCAAGGCTTCAGGAGCTTCGAATCCATCGAGATCAATGAAGTCGGTTCCCAATTCCTGAGCAATAATCGGCCAAATGTCGTTTTTATTCGAGATGACCTGATAATCAGCGAGGATCTCTGTGACCTCCTTACCGCTGTTTTCGACTTCCGAGAGAATGTCCTGTGCCAGAGCGCCGTCGACCATGCCGCGGCTGATGAAAAGATCTAGGACTTGTTGGTTATCCATTTAATGAGAAAAGTAAAAGTTGTGTGATAAAGAATTATTCCGAGTCGGACATGGTGACTCCAATGACTTCCTCTGCCGAGGTCATCCCAGCAAGGACTTTACGAATGCCGTCCTCTCGCAAGGTCCGCATTCCCAATTCCCGAGCCCGGCTGCGAAGCTGGGGCGTGCTAAGGTTCTGGTTAATCAGATGACGCACTTCGTCGTCTACAAGGAAGATTTCGAAAATACCAATTCGACCCCGGTATCCGCCACCGCGACAGTTCTCACAACCGACAGGTCCCATGATGTTCCCTTCGGCAATAGCCGACTGGTCGATGTTGAGTGAGCGCATTTCCTTCTCGGTAAGCACTGCCGGGGCCTTGCACTTGTCACAAAGCTTCCGAACCAATCGCTGGGCCACCACGGCGCGGACTGCCGAGGCGATCAGGAAGTTTTTAATCCCAATATCCGACAATCGGGCAACGGTACTGGGCGCATCATTAGTGTGGAGCGTCGAGAACACCAAGTGACCGGTGAGCGAGGCGTTAATCGCGATATTCGCTGTTTCCTTGTCTCTAATCTCCCCCACCATGATAATGTTAGGCGCTTGACGTAGCATCGAACGCAACGCAGCCGCAAAGGTCATGCCAATATCGGTCTTCACCATTACCTGGTTAATTCCCGCCATTTCGTATTCCACCGGATCCTCAACCGTGATGATTTTCTTATCCGGTTTATTGATTTCGTTCAGACAGGCATAGAGCGTGGTCGTTTTTCCGGACCCGGTCGGCCCGGTCACCAGAATGATCCCGTCGGGCAACCCAAGCAGCTCGCGGAAAGTCTCCTGATCATCCGAAAGGAACCCAAGCTGGGGAAGCCCCAGACTGAGGGCTGACTTGTCGAGAATACGCATCACGATACTCTCACCATGATTACTGGGAACCGAGGAAACACGAAGGTCCACTTCCTTCCCGCCCATCTTGACCTGAATACGGCCATCCTGAGGAATACGCTTCTCGGCAATACTCATCGTCGAGCTCATCACCTTGAGACGGGCGATCACTGCGGGAAGGAGCTTTTTCGGGTGATTGGCAACCTCCACGAGCTTTCCATCAATTCGGTTTCGAATACGCAAGGAGGTCTCAAGAGGCTCGATATGAATATCACTCGCACGCATCTTAAAGGCATCCACAAGGATTCCGGAGACTAGCTTAATCACCGGGGCGTCATCACCGTCGTCCTCACCTCCCGCACCGACGACAGTGAGACCTGCCGCTTCGGACTGCCCCACCTCCTCGCCAAAGACCTGCTGCCAGGCGCTATGAATTGCGGTTGGAGTCGCGGCATAGAAATTCACCTCACGGCCCACCACCAAGGGCAGAGCATCCGTCACTTCGAAATTCAAGGGGTCAGCAATCGCAACACTCAAATACGAACCATCGTCAGCAAAAGGAACGGCATTGAATCGACGACAATCTTCGAGAGACATCACATTGGAAAAAACCGGATCAACGAAGGCATTGAGGAGATCCACCACCTGCGTCCCAGCCCCAGCTGCAGTCACCTCGGCGATGTTGCTTTCCGAAACGTCGCCTTGATCCAGAAAATGCTGGACTAAATGTTCATCCCCCAACTTGCTGCGGACATCTGCGGCATGTTCGGCCGTCATGTGTCCCGCTTCAACCAATAGCTCTATCAAATAATCTTCGTTCGAATACACGGTGTCGTTTTCGGTGTGCGTTAAGCCGGAGCAGCGTAGCCGCTTTCCAGCACCCGCGAGAGCTTGCGGAATCCACTCTCAGGTGTCAATGCACCGAATCCGATAAGGCAAAAAAACACGGAAATCACCGTCTCTACAGGCCCGGAAAGACCTTCAACAAGAGTTCCTCCTGCCGGAGTGACATGATTTTTGCGTCTACCGGATCACGATCATCGAAACCCGCGAGATGTAACATTCCATGAATTCCATAAAGAGCAATTTCTCGATCTGCCGAAGTTCCAAATTCAACCGCTTGCTTTTGAGCTTCTTCCACCCCGATCAAGAGCTCTCCGTGTTCGAAGGTGATCACATCCGTTGGCGTGGGATCTTGCAAAAACTCACCATGAATCCGGGCCATTTCACTACCATCCAAAAGTGAGATTTCCAGCTCCTTCAATTTTGCAATTTCCCCAACTCCGATCCCTTGAAGAATGGCTGCCACTTCATTCCAACCAGATTCAAGCACCCCTTGAAATTCAGATGAAATCTCACGAGACCGACAGCCTGGAAAAACCTCCACCATCTTACCGATCGGACTTCAACTTTTGACTGCGGGCTTTCTCAAGAGCATTAACTGACACCATCTTGCCCCCTTTTGTTCCCAATCCGGACGGCGGGTCCTCGACCTGGTCCTTGGGATACTCAATCCGGGCATGCAGCATGCTTCGCAAGGTCTTGGAAAAGACCGCTCGAACGGTTGTCAGCTCGGACATGGTCAAACCACAGGCATCAAGCTGCCCGTCCTTGACCCGTTTGAAAACGATCTCATCTACCAAAGCCTTAATACGGCCCGGAGACGGTTTGGAAATGGCTCGTGACGCGCTCTCGATTGCGTCGGCGAGCGAGATAATCCCGCTTTCCCTCGATTGTGGAATCGGACCGGGATAACGAAAACTTTTTTCATCCACCTTGGGAAGATCGTCGACTTCCCCTCCCTCTTCTTTTCCGCGGTTCTCCTCCTCCAATAGACGCTCCCGGGCCTTGCGATAGAAATAGTAGACTAGGGAATCTCCATGGTGCTCCCGAATCACCTCAAGAATCCGCGGGTTCAGCTTATCCTTGATCGCCATATCAACACCGTCCTTCACGTGAGCGACGATAATCAGAGCACTCATCGTCGGGGTTAATCCGTCGTGCGGATTTTCGCCACCTTGATTTTCGATAAAATACTCAGGCTTTTTCAGCTTTCCAATGTCGTGAAAATAGGCGCACACCCGACTCATCAGGGCATTGGCCCCAATCGCCTCGGCGGCACTTTCAGCAAGGGAGGCTACGATCAAACTATGATGAAAAGTGCCCGGAGCTTCTATTTGCATCCTCCGCAACAAGGGGTGATTCAAGTCGCTCAATTCAAGCCAACTGATTTCAGTAGTCAGTCCGAAGACGCCCTCTAGGAGAGGAAGAATGCCGCCCACAAACAATCCCGTAAGTAAGCCTGTGATCAAAGCAACGAGACATGGCTTCCCAAAATTTTGCCACAACGCGCTCCCATCGAGCCCAACCGAATCGAGCGAGATTTTAACGAACAAAAGGTCGACCAAAAGCGCTCCCACACCCACCCAAAACCCAGCTCGCAACAAACGCCCGCGCTTTCGAACCCTCTTTGTCGCAAACACCGCAATCAAACCACAGAAGAGACTGATCGCCAAAAATGACCACCGGTCATCGGCCGGCATTGCGAGCGCCCCAAACATACTCACAAAAACCGCCGAGTAGACTCCCGCCCTCTGGCCCAGCAGGACGGAATGAACCATCGGCGCAAAGGCCAGAGGTAGAATCAAAAACTCATACTCTTCCGGCAGGGCTGTGCCGTCGGCAAAGCCGCAAGCCACCCGAACCAACCACAAGTGGGTAAGTATTCCGCCAAAAACAAGAAAGACAGTGCCATTCCGGCGAGCCGAGCTTTGATGATTCAAATGGAAAATGGCCAGCGAACACACCAGAATCACCCCAGCAATCGCCAACCACCCCATGCTCGCGCTCTCCGTTCCGATCAACAGGGATAGCAGGCTCACCGCGAACCCCAAATAGAGCGCTCCGCGAAGAGCCAAACTTCGATCAAGCTTTTCGAAGGGGCCATCACCAGAACTTGTGCGACGTTTTTTACCCGACGACAAACCCTGCTGAACCAGCCGCCAACGTTTTATGACATCAACTAATCCCAAAATTTAGATTCTTGTTGCGATAAACCTCAAAAGGAAATCTCTCTGCAAATAGCTTTTGAAGCCGTCACTAGCAAGCAGGAAGCCCAAACGACACTCTCAGCCCAAACTCTCCGGGGGCCGGAATCGCTCTGAAATCAACCCAAACGGAAGACAATACGGGCCTTACTTGTGTCATAGGGCGACATTTCCATTTTCACCCGGTCCCCGACGACCAGACGAATGAAACGCTTCCGCATTTTCCCGGAAATATGGGCCAACACTTCGTGACCACTGGGAAGGGCCACTTTAAACATCGTGCCCGCGAGAACAGCGGAAATCGTCCCCTCAATTTCGACGGACTTGTCTTCACCTTCCTCTTTAGGTTTCTTGTCCCGATCGAGATCATTACGACTTCTCCGGCGACGTCCACCGCCTCCTCGGCGAAAATTTCTTGGCTTGGCGATAACTAAAAAGGGGTATGTTTTGAGAACAACCGGAACCTCCGGCCGAGCAGAGTATGTTTCCCCTGCATCGCAATGGCAACGGAAAAAATCGCTCTCTTGGGCCGGGAGAATGCAAATTGGCCTTTCTCATTGCTTCATTCCCACTTAGAATATCCCCCGATGGGCATTTTCGACAAACCCCGCCTTAAGCATAGCAAGAATCGCGGGAGCGTTCCCGACGACCTATGGACCAAGTGTCCCGAGTGTAGCGAAATGCTGCACACTCTGGACCTGAGACAACACGATTTGGTCTGCCCGCATTGCAACCACCATTTTTTGATGGGAGCCAGCGACCGCTTCAACCTCATTGCTGACCCCGATAGCTTTGAGGAAACCGACGCTGACCTGGTCTCCACCAACCCGCTCGGCTTTAACAAATATCAGGAGAAAACAAAACTCCTCCGGGAAAAGACCAAACTGAATGATGCCGTCGTCACCGGACGACTCTCCATTGGAGGTCACCCGGCCGTCGCAGCGGTCATGGACTTTAAATATTTTGCCGGTTCAATGGGCTCCGTAGTGGGCGAAAAAATTACCCGGGCCATTGAAACTGCAACCAAGGAAAAACGAGCTGTTCTTATCTTCTCTTCATCATCGGGAGCCCGCATGCAGGAGGGCATGCTCTCCTTGATGCAAATGGCGAAAACCTGCGGAGCACTCTCGCGACACTCCGAAGCGAAGCTCCCCTTCATTTCCATCCTCACCCACCCGACCACCGGAGGAGTCACTGCATCCTACGCGACCATCGGAGACGTCAATCTCGCCGAGCCAAAATGCATGATTGGCTTTGCCGGCCCCCGTGTGGTGAAAGAAACTACACATCAGGATCTTCCTCCCGGATTCCAAACCGCGGAATTCATGCTCGAACATGGCTTGGTAGATCGCATCGTTCACCGTCGCGATATGCGCCTCAAACTCACCGACCTACTCGGTTACATGATGCCTCAATAGCAGGAGGATTTTCGCGGGAACATCAAACGTCTTCCGCCATGGAGCTCCACGCGGCACTACACCAATATTTTGGCCACGACACTTTTCGTGATGGCCAGCAAGAGGTCATCGAGTCCCTCTTGGACGGGCGTTGCTCGCTGGCCGTTTTTCCCACCGGAGGAGGCAAATCGATTTGCTACCAGCTCCCCGCCCTTTTACTCGACGGAATCACACTGGTCGTCTCTCCGCTCATCGCCCTGATGAAAGACCAGGTCGACAGCCTGCAATCCCGCAATCTTCCGGCTGCCCGACTGGACTCAACCCTCAGCGCAGAGGAAACCCGCGCACTCTATCAGAATCTGGATTCAAATAAGATTAAACTTCTCTATGTCGCACCCGAACGTCTCGCCAATGAGAAATTTCGCCATCGTCTGGAAAAACTCACCATCTCGCTTCTTGCCATCGATGAAGCACACTGCATTTCGGAATGGGGACATAACTTCCGGCCCGACTACCTCAAACTCACCCGCTTCACCCAAGAGCTTCGGGTTGAGCGGGTTCTCTGCCTCACGGCAACAGCGACACCGCAGGTTTCTAAAGACATTTGCGACCACTTCCAAATCTCCCCGAACGATCACCATCAACTGACCTTTTACCGACCCAACCTCCAACTTTCGGTCACCCCTCTCGCAGATTCCGACCGCAGGAATCACCTTCTTGAAAGACTCAAAAACTCTCCTAACCAGGCCACCATCATCTACACCACCCTGCAATTTGGCGCGGAATCCCTCGCGAGTTTCCTCAACAAAAACGGCCTTACCGCCCGCCCCTACCATGCTGGTTTGAGACCGGAAGTACGCTCCGAAATCCAAGAGCAATTCATGTCCGGGGAAACCCCTGTCATTTGCGCTACCATCGCCTTCGGCATGGGCATCGACAAAGCAAACATCCGGGCCATCTATCACTACAACCTCCCCAAATCCCTCGAAAATTACACCCAGGAAATCGGACGGGCCGGACGGGATGGCGCGACCGCCCATTGCGAACTCCTCGCATGTCGCGACGACCTAAGAGTCTTGGAAAATTTCACCTATGGAGATACTCCCCAACCCGATGCCCTCCGCTCCATTCTCAGGATCCTCCTAGAGCAGAAAGGTGAATTTGACATCTCAATTTTCGAACTCTCGCGGGCCCACGACATTCGTCCCCTGGTCATCAACACTCTCTTAACCTACCTCGAAATCGAAGGCCACCTCGCCGCTACCTCGCCATTCTACGCCAGCTACAAAGTGCGCTTCAATCGATCACGGGAACATCTCCTCGCAGGTTGCGATTCGACACAAAAGACCCTTCTCGAAATTCTTTTCCCACCTGCAAAGAATGACAACTGGTGGCGGGAAATCGATCCCGGCGAAGCTGCAGACGCCAGCGGAAAAACCAGAAAGGAAATCTCTCAAATCCTCACCGAACTTGAGGATCTTGGCGATCTCATCGTCAAACCTTCCAAGGTCAGACAGGGCTATCGTCTTCTCAAAAAACCGGATTCCCTATCCAGACTCACCGATCGCTTGATTCAGCTCTTCCAACAAAGGGAAACATCGGACCTCGCCCGCCTGCAAAACGTCGTCAAGCAGGCACTTTCTCCCGACTGTCTCTACCAATCCCTCCTCTCCCATTTTGGAGAAGAAATGGAACCCTGCGGGCAATGCTCCCGTTGTCGAGGAGATCGTCCGCCGGACAAGCTCCCCGCCACCGGAACACCCGATCCATCCAGCGAAGATCTCACCATCATTCAAGAACTCATCCGTCAAAAACATCCCGGCCTGCGTACACCACGTCAACTTGCTCGCTTCCTCTGCGGCATGACTTCTCCGGCAACCAGCTACTATTGGTATCTCCCCGAGGGAGCGAGAAAGAAAGAACGCATTACCAGCCACAATGCCTACGCCCTCCTGGAAACCCATAGGTTCCAGGACATCCTATCGCTTTGTGAAAGCCTCATCATCCCATAAAAAAACGCATCCTCCCCAGAGGATGCGCTTTAAAATGTATTCGCCGAATTAGCGGGAGCCGGGACGGCCTGACCTCCGCTTAATCAATGGCTTCTTCTTAACCGGTGCCGGAGTCGTCTCCTCGGACGCCGGAGCATCTAAAGCTTGCTGACCGGGTGTTTCTTGAGGCATCGTGTCAGTTTCGGGAAGCATGGACGCCGGAAATGCCGCAGCAGCATTACTGGCATTCTCCGAAGTATTCTCATAACGTTCACGATAGGCGACCATCTCGTCTGTGCCGGGAATAATCTGAGGTCTAATCATAATGATCAACTCACTCCGGGATTTCGTTTCACTATCGAATCCAAATAACCTTCCAATCCCAGGAATCCGGCTCAGGACCGGAACCCCATCTTTGGTCTCTCCGGTATCTTCGGTAATGAGTCCACCCAGAACTACCGCCGAGCCATCTTGCACCGTGACCGAAGTCGTAAGCTCCTCGGTGCTAATATCTGGAACTTCCAATTCGCCAATCCGACGAATCTGTCCCACACCATCTTTCACGATGGAAATTTCAAGCGTCACCTCATCATCTGAGTTGATCAACGGTTGAATCTCAAGCTCCAGAACAACATCACGATACTCAACGTTGGTAGTCGACCCATTGACATTTCCGCCAGTGAAGGTGCTGGAGGGCACGGCAATTCGTTGACCTGAGGAAAGATTAGCAACCCGGTTATTTCGAGTCATTAGAATCGTGCGATTGAGGGTTCGGAAGTTGGTATTACTTTCAAGGGCATTGACGAAGACCCCTAGATCATCTCCGATCAAGCCATAGAGTGCGACTCCCTGACCTTCCGATCCACGTGCAGCCAACAAGTTACTCATGCTATTGAGGGTACCGGGATCAATCACCGAAGGAACCCCAAACGAGGTACTCCCGGCAGCTGAAAACCCTGCCCCACTGTCCTTGAGAATCTGAGCCAAATCGATTCCGAAGTTGTGTTGATCTGACAGACCATAACTTCCCACCACTGCGGAAAGCGCAACCTGTTGGGACGCAACATCAAGGTCCCGCACGAGATTCCCAATAAGTTCAATATGATGTGGCGGACCATTTACAATGATACTATTCGAAACGTTATCTCCAACCAGGTGGGTCTTTCCGATCAAGAGCGACTCCGGAGCTGTCGGAATGTCCTGAGCTTGAATATTGGTCCGGCTGCCGCCTCCACCAGCTCCGCCCGTTGTGCTGTTCCGACTTGAAGAATTGGTCTGGGTGCTTCGGCTGTTATTCGTCTGGGTTGTGCGACTGCTATTCGCCCTCCCCGTTGATGACCCGGAATTCTCGCTGAGAGTAGCCGTAATGGCATCCTGGGCAGCTTGTAAAAATTCCCCCACCCGAACATAACGAAGTTTGAAGACCGCGCTATTTTTATGGCTACTGGCAATATCAAAATTCTTCACCAAGGCCTCCACTGAAATCAACTCGGCCGGACGCCCGACGAGTAGAATTCGATTGGTGCGACTATCAGGAATAATCTTGATGGGAATATCCTCGCCGGCACCAACAACACCGGTGGTTCCGGGCGCCGGCGGCGTATTGGTCCGGGTAGTTCTCGTGGTCGAACGATTACTTCCCTGCTCGTTGTAGATTTCATTGAGTCGTTCTGCAATTTCATCAACATCAGCAAAAACAACTTCAACCCAGCGTTCCCCAATGGGGCTACTCACATCAATGTCCTTTTTAATCTTAATCAACTGCCTAATGAGAGCTGAGTTCTCGGTGATCAAAAGTGACGACGCATTGGTCACGGCGGAAATTTTTCCTGAAGCGCTTAATTGCCCCACGGCCGACTGAAAAATCTTCTCAGCTTCCTCCGGCTTGAGGTGATCAAAGAACATCTTGTAGGTCACCAACTGATCTTCGGTGGGGAGGTCGAGAGGGTCAGTAATATATGCCATCGGAACATTCCCCGGGTTAGTGATCGGTCCCGAAGGCATCAGTCGGACCAACTCCGGGTCCAGAGGATCCGGAAGAATCGCCAGCCCTTCCATCAAGAGAGCCATTTTAAGCAATTTGGCAACATCCCCATTGGTCAGAGGACCACGTTGGACGAAGAACACTTCGGCCTGGGAGGCCTGGGAACTCATGATAACCCGTTTTCCGGTGTGGTCTTCGTATAGCTGTGCCGCTTCCAGCCCGGTCAGGACAGGATGCTCAAGCGCAGCCCCTTCGGGTACGACAATGGCATCAGGATCGAGATTCTTGGCACGGGCCGCCACTGCACCGGGCAATGCCGGCTTAATCTCCGGAACGGGAGCCGGGACAGCAGGAGCAACCGGAGGCACAGGAGCACCCGGAGGCACAGGCGCATCAGGCACGGGAGGTTCCTGGGCCGAAGCGATGAGAGTCAGGCCAATTAAGGCAGTCAGGGAATATTTCATACGATAAAGTGATTAGGTAAATGATTGGGCTCCTTATTTAGGTCGGGGCACGTAGCGCACACGGCTTTTCTTGGGTGGTGTCGAGGTTCCCTTTGTCCCGGTTGAGCTCGTGGTTGGTTTTGAACCGGGAGCAGAGGGAGGACTTGGTTTCCCAGTGCTCTTACTTGGAGTGCGGGACCCACCGGGGATCGGCGGTTTACTTTGGCTCGTCGATCCCGGACGCGGTGGCTGCTTGCTGCTGGTCTTGGAGCTCTTGCTCGGGCCGGCAGCCCGCTTCACCACGAGGAATTTAGGGTCATATTGCACCCAGCCTCGATGCGGACCTTTTTGAAGATGCACCTCGGTATTGAGGAAACTTCGGGCCATCTTAACCTCGAGAATCGCAAAACCCAATTCGTTGGCATCCGAGCCTGGAATCTCCACCCGCTGAGCACGGTCCTTGGAATTTACCACGGTAACAATCTGGCTGTCCTTATATTTCCGAACACCCATAAGCACCCAGTCTTCGAGGTCGTTCTTAACTTCTTCCTTCTCCTCCACCGGCGGAGGATCGGTGAAGGGAGAATTTCTCCAGAGGTCATAATAACGGCTGGGGATATAAGTCTCCGGCGGTTCATCGGCCTGGAGAGTGGCTGCAGTCACGGCGCAAAAGAGAAAGATGAGAAGTTTCATGGGATTATACAGGATTATTAGGAGCGGCGAGGATGATGAATTTCTCCACCTCCACTTCGACATCGATACGGGTCAGATCGTTGGTCTGAGGCTTCATGATCAATCGAGTGATGACTTGAAACTGGCGGGGTTGGTGCACACTCATAATCCACTGCTGAACCTGTTGCTCCATTCCGGTGAGCTTGTATTTCACCCGAACGCGGGTGTAGTAAGGGCCCTCGACATGAGGTAGAAATCCTTCATCACGGGTGGTCAAGCCCCGCGCATCCGCCTGCTTTCGCATGAAGGTCTGAAGCTTGGATTGGGCTTCGGCGTATGTTGTGGGTTTTCCTTCGCTGTTTTCCAGCCAATTCATCGATTTCTGCCACCGATCACTCTGTTTTAGATTCCCTTCAGCCCTTTTATACTCGCGCTCCAAGGTCGACACCCTGGCGTTGGTGGCAGCAATTTTCGGAGCATACAACTTTTTATAGCCCAGCACATTCAACACCAAAAACAAGGTGCCACAGAGGAGAATGAGGAGGTTCTTTTCGCGAGGTGTCATTTGATAAATCCGTTAGTTTTGAACTTCTGCTGTATAGATAAAGCTCCAGTCACCATTTCTTGTCTTCGTTGGTGTCTGCATTATCCATTTAAAATCCTCAAGATCGGCAGCTTTGATCAAGCTGTCATTGTATTCGCCAATCGGAGCGTTCTCGGGAGCCTGGCCTTTGACCGTAACTTCCCGGATCATTTGCCGCCCCCCATCGACATCCTTGAACTGATTGATCACCTCCACATGTGTCAAACGAACATTGCGCTCGGTCTTGGTATTAGGCAAAGCCTTGTAGATCCTGAAAAGAACCTCATATGGGTAAAATTCATTTTCGACCACCGGCGCGAGTTCATCCCACTTATCTTGGTGCACCTGTAGTTTAAGGGCCTCAGGTCCCAGGGATGTTACCTTTTTCTGCGCGACCATTACCTTTTCCTCAGCCGACTTGAGATTGAAGAACAAGAAACCGATCAAGCCCACATAGGCAATCACCGCAGCCGCGACCATGAGATTGCGGTTCCGCTGGTTCTTTTTCTCCATCCGCTCGGCCCGGACATCAGCCGGGAGCAGACGGCTCGGCGGCGTGGGCCAACTCGGCGCGGGTTTCGGCGCACTGGAGGCGGAAAGTCCCAATCCACGCGAAAAACTCTCTAACTCCTCGGGTCGGGCATCGGTAGCCGATCCGTGCGACCAGACGATAACCTCATCAGGAAAAGGGTCCAACACGCCTTGAAGTTGCAACTGGGTCAGCGCCAGACGCACGTCGCTCCCACCCCGCTCATCCAGGCGGTCGCCAGAAAAGCACTGAAAATAAAGAACCCCACTCGGCCGACCGATCGCAAAGACCCATCGTCCCAATTCACGCCAAACAACCACTTTTCCCTCGGGGAGCGGAAGACACCGCGGCGAAAGATCAAAAGCTTGCGGGCTCCGGCGAGGCAGCTGGCCTTCCTGCGGCGGATTCAGAACCACCGCAGTGAGGAGAGTCTCTTCGCCAGACTTTCCATAAACGAAATGATCACTGAGCTGGCCCCCATCGAGAGCGGGACGTGTCCCGTTTTTCTCTAAATGCATCATCGCGAGATCTTCCAGGATGGAAAGATCCTCGGTTTGAGCCTTGAAAGGCAAAGAAGACAACTGCCTTACTGGCAGCGCCATCTGCAGCGGTCCGGCAATCTTCTCAGTCACCTCCAAAGCCAACAAATGCTCGGTCGACACCTGCAGCTGAAAGCCCTCGGCGGCTGTCCCATTCCAAATCTCCCAACCTTCCGCTCCCGGGAGGAACAGACATAAGTCTCCTTTCTTCGCACTCATTGAATTAATTCTTCTCTACGGTCCAAAATTGTCGGTCGTCCGTTGCTTCGGTTCTGAATG
This sequence comes from bacterium, assembly GCA_018222765.1. Lineage (GTDB taxonomy): Bacteria > Verrucomicrobiota > Verrucomicrobiia > Verrucomicrobiales > Akkermansiaceae > SW10. The sequence continues at coordinate 86,017 of JAAEZT010000013.1, forward strand.
ATCAGAACGATCTTACGTCTGACGCTTCCTGAAAAGCCGATACTTTCAATTCTCGTCACTTGTTCGGCTTGGGGGTTGAACCGGCCTCCAAATTGAGCCTGTTCATCGGGACTCATTCCCATCTGATTCATAAAATCGGCAGACCCTAATTTCTGATCATCTTCGGTCCGCCGAATACCATCCGGACCGTCGATGATTTCAACCAAGGCAATGGCCTCTTCAATATTTCCATCAGCTGCGATTGCAAGATACTCAGCTGGAGCCTCATTGACATCCAATCCCCCGCTGCTCCAGACCGTAAACCAATCCCGCCAGCGTGGATTGGCCGCCTCGACGATTTCCATCCCACGGACCAACCTCATTTCGTCGAGATCATAAAAAGGACGGTTGAAGGGACGATTCAGAAACCCCTGCCCCTCATACCAGTCCACTTCCGCACCATTGAGCTGAATAGTATCGTCGCTATCGATCCAATCCATCAAGGCGTCGGTGATTTCCGAAGACACATCTAGATCGATTCCCCAATGATCGAAGATTTGGCGCAACAGCAGCTTATCCTGGCTCATCAAAATGAAATTGATGTTGAAGCGGCCACCTTCGGAACGAATTTGCGCATTAAAGCCACTTCCGTTTTCAAATCTCTGCCCGAGCATCTGATCCCAAACCTCCACCCTGGGATTTGCCGCAATTGCAATTCCCATCTCGGCATACTGTCGCGCTTCAATCCCAGCCACCTGCGAACTCACCACCTCCATCTGGTAACGTGCCACACGGAGCGACGCCACAATCGCCAACCCCATGACTGCCATGATCCAGAAGACCGCCACCATGGTGGCTCCACGCTTAAGTGATTTTTTTCTCATCGTCCACCCCCCTTTCCGGCTGGTGGACCTGTCGGGCGCTTAGCCCGGTCAGATGCACTTCCCCCACGAGAACCTTCAGGATTCGGACGAGGGTTGGGACTGATCGTTGCGCCACCGGCATTCGCTCCACTTTGCTGGGCAGCCGATCGCGCGCCATTTTGCAATTGGCGCATCCGTGTCACCGGACTCACCTTTGTCGGACACCAAAACATCCGACGAATCACCTCTCCATTCTCACCGAACTGAGCCGTTAATTCAATGAAAGTCGGCAGCCTGTTCCTCACTTCCCATTCGTAGGGCCATTCGTCGCGCTCCACATTCAGGTTTCGACCATCGAGGACGTTCCACTCAAAACGTGAAAGACCTTCGAGCAAGACAACTGAAGCGATCGGCTCGATTCCCCTCTCAGCAAGAGTTTCGTCGGTATCCAGAATCGGCTCATCAAAGTATTCGATAACAATATCCAAGCCATCCAAATCCTTGACCGTGATGATCCGCATCGCCTCTGCTGACATGGGAATTCCGCCCCAGTTGAATGACACCGGAGCATTCTGAAAAGTAAGCTCCGAGAGAAAAGGCTCGGATTCCGAAGTTGGAAGAAGATCCATCCGACAGTTTCCCGGAAGTTCCTCGAAGTGCCTTTTCATCAGAGTGAAAAAAGCATCACGGGTAATCTCTTCACTCTGATGATCAACCATGGCCCGAGTCGACTTCACTGTCGCATCAGCGAGTTTGAAAATTGATCCCATCAACAGGCCCATAATGACCATGGACAACACGAGCTCCACCAGAGTGAAACCATTCCGGGAATATCGGGCGCTTCGCATCATGGCTTGTAAAGCGGGAGGTAGCGCCAACCAACTGCGCTTTGCTCTTTCTCAATACCATCCAAGGTATAGCGGGCCGTTACCACCACCTCAAACATCTGCGTCAACTCGATCCCATCCTCGTTATATAGTTCCTCTATCGGCTCAATTACCGTAACTACCTCAATTCCCCGCTCATAGTCAGCGACGATTTCTCCCTCCTCCAGAGTCGGGTAATACAAGGTCTCACGCAGCGCACTGTCGACAACCTTAGTAATGGCGATTTGCTCCTCTACCGCCATGGAGTTTCGGCGAAGAGCTTTGAGCGCTCCGGTGTAACCAACCGCCAGAATGGAAAAAACCATCAGACCCAACACCACCTCCATCAACATGAAGCCGCGTCTCTTCGAACTCAAACGCGTTTTCATTTGGTCCCGGTAATGGTTAATTCTTCATCCTCCGCCAATCCGGTCAGCGGATGATAAACCCGGGTCAGACTATTGTCGCCCTCGTCTTTAACGATCTGAATCGAGATTGGTTCACAAAGGCCATTGGGCTCGTGAATCCATCGTTCGACCCTATCGCCCCGGAGCAGCACAAAATCGTTCTGACCCCAGCGACGCACATAAATGTCGTACTCAGGATCAACGGTCGCCACCCGCGGCCACCCCAGACTCTCGAGAGGCGCCAAGGCGCCATTACGGGTTTGCCCTTCACCAAGTAATTCAGCCTGAAGCTCCTCGTTAGGATTCACCAGAGGAGTCATCGATGCTCCTCCCTCTTTGAGTTCGATCAAAAACGATTGCTGGTAGCTCACCGACATTGTCCGTGCCGAGATAGCCATCTCCTCAATTTTTCCGTGCTCCTCCCGCAGGAGTTTTTCTTCATTCGGAGTATTGGCAACAACCGCCACCGTGCCAAAAAGCACCACCGCCACTCCCAAAACCACCACAATCTCGATAATACTGAAACCTGGGCGGTTCAGTGATCGTCGAGAGTCATGGCAAAAGTGACGCATTGAATTATTAAGAATTAGTCCTGGCTACTCAGATCGTCCTCGTTGCCAAAAATACCATCCGGTCCGTTGCTGATCAGCTCGGGCTCGTTTGGCTTTTTCGATCCGGGAAATTTATAGGTATAGGGATTCCCCCAGGGATCTTTAGGCATCTCAGGGAGAGATTGGACCCAGTCGCGGGGAATTGGACTAGAGCCCGGCTTCTGAATCAAAGCCTCCAGGCCCTGAGGCTCGGTGGGATAACCATTTCTCCCGATATTACGATATTGATCGAGATGAGTGATCAAAGTGGTGAAATCCTGACGAGTGGTCTGCACTCTGGCGGAATCTCCAAAACTTTTGGACGCAAAGATCACCGAGCCCAAAATGACTCCGATGATTCCCATCACGATCACCATTTCGAAAAGACTAAAACCCCGAGCCAGTCGGGGACGACCTTGATTATTTTTGGTATCTTGAATTTTCATATTCTCAACTGCGAGGAACCTACACCGATACAAACGCGGCACGACCCAAAAGTTGTCGGTAAATTGGCCTATTTTCGGGCCTTTTCCTGTATTCGCCACCGATTCGGGCCAATTTGGCCTAAAACGCCTCTTCAACGAGGTTCACATCGGGCTTTTTTCCTTCCTCTAAAACGATTTCCACCACGTCGTACCGCCAGGAAATCCTCCGCCGGCGGTCCTCCGGCTCGTCAAATCGCCGTTCCCGCCCCAGGAGGCGCAACCACTCCGTCGCACCCCTGATGATCAAGGCCTGCTTCTCGGCATTCACCGCCCTGAGCGGACGCCCGAAATCACGTCTCGTGCGGGTTTTCACCTCCACAAAAACGAGAATATCGAGATTCTCCCCCCCTCTCATCACCAAATCGACCTCCCCGCCTCTGGGAGCACGGAAATTCCGATGGAGAACCTTCCATCCGAGGCGCTGGAGATGCCTCGCCGCGATCCTCTCTCCGATTTCGCCAATCTCCAACGGGTTAAGATTCGTCAAGCGGGAGGGAGAGCTGAGCAACGGGCTGAAACGAGCGACGGTGGAGCGGACACGGGCCATACCGTGCGAGAGCCTCCAAATGCGCTTTTGTCCCATATCCTTTATGACGCTCAAAACCATACTCAGGATAGCTCTTTGCGGCCTCTCTCATAATACGATCTCTCGTCACTTTGGCAAAAATACTGGCTGTGGCAATCGAAAGTGACTTTGCATCTCCTTTTACAATTCCCTCATGCGGATAGGGAAAATTCGGAACGGACAACCCATCGATGAGACACATCCCTGGTTTCACCTTCAAAGCTTTCACCGCGCGAGCCATTCCAAGGTGGGTCGCCTTGAGGACATTCACCTCATCAACCTCGGACGCCTCGACAAGACTGACCCTCCATAGAATATCATCCCGCTCGACGAGTTCATCAAAAAGCTTCTCCCTCGCTTTCTCGCTGAGCTTCTTGGAATCATTGATCACCGGATGGGAAAAACCCTCCGGCACGATGGCTGCTGCCACCGAAACAGGTCCCGCCAAGGGCCCCCGCCCCGCCTCATCCACCCCAACGACAATCCCCGTCGAGGCGTAGCGCTTTTCAAATTCCAGATCAGGCATGACTAAGGAGAGTCTCTTCCGCGCCTTCCAAAGTCTCAAGCACTTGATCCGCGCCGCATTCTCTTAACTGATCCACACTAAACGATCCGGTCGCAACGGCCAAACAAGGTGCTCCGAGCGCATGGGCACAAGCGACGTCTTTCGGAGTATCTCCAACGACGAGAACATCATCCGCTGAAAATGATTTTCCAGTGTGAAGATTCGCACGCTCCAATGCAATCGGCCCGAGCTTGTTCCGATCCCAGTGATCATCTCCAAAGGCCCCAAACTGAAAGTGCTCCGCTAATCCGTAATGCGCCGCTTTCACGATCGCACCTTGCTCGATATTCCCAGTCAGCAAACCGAGTGCATGGCCATCCGACTCCAAGGCCTCAATCAAGCGACCCACTCCAGGAAGAACCTTCCCCTCAAACTCATCCGACTCAAGATTCCGCTTCATCAGGGGAAGATAAACTGCATAAAATTCTTCCTCAATCGACGCATTATAGGGACGATCGAAATGCTCGAACAATCCGCGCACAATTCCGCTGTCGGTACTTCCAGCCAGATCGAGCGGAGGACCTTCATTTCCGAAGATTTTTTCCACCGTCGCCCTGATCGCTTTCAATCCGGCGCCACCCGTATCGATCAATGTGCAGTCGATATCAAAAAGAACGAGTCTGGAGGGCATGAGGTCTATTCTCCACCTTCGTCGCGCTCTTCTCCGTCCTCAATATCATCATCGTCGTCGAACTCAGCGTCCTTCGCTTCGTCCTCGTGAATCAACTCACCGTGGGAAAGCATAAAATGGCGCTCTCTCTTTTCTTCGGGAAGTGGTGACAAAACCATTCCAATGGCACGACCGGCCAGCTTCGGCTCCATGTCAACATGAGCCATCCCTTTGAGATCATTCTTCACTCGGTCCATGACAACAAAGCCAATATCGCGGTGGGCGTTTTCACGACCACGGAACTGAAGTTGCACTCGCACCTTGTGACCTTCGTCGAGAAATTTTTCAGCTCGGGCGCACTTGATATTGTAGTCATGCTCTTCCGTCCGGACACGGAATTTCACTTCCTTCATTTTGGCCGGACCTTTGCTTTTGGAAGTCTTTTTGAGCTTGGACTGCTCATACTTATATTTGCCGTAATCCACGATGCGACACACCGGCGGATCCGCATTGGCTGCAATCTCGACAAGATCAAGTCCAACGGACTTGGCCTTATCAAGCGCTTCACGTGTTGACATAACGCCAAGCTGCTGGCCTTCGCCGTATACAACTCGGATTTTTGGAGCACGAATACGATCGTTCACCCGGGTCATATCCCGACGTGCTCTTTTGAACTTCTTCTTCTTGGCTATGGTCTTAGCTGGTTGTGGTTTTGGGTGACAATTCCCCTGAGGAAATGCCGCGAGGGACAACGCGCTTTATCTGCGCATTTAAACTCAAGACAGGAATCAGTGTGAACCTCTCTCCGATCATCATAATGAGCGGGTGGTAATGTCTTGAGAAATCTTGGAAATGAAATCATTCATCGGAATACTGCCGAGATCGCCTTGATCTCGTTGGCGCACGCTGACCGAGTTTTCCTCGACCTCCTTGGCACCAATGACTGCAAGATATGGAACTCGATCCATCCGCGCAAGTCGAATCTTAGCACCAATTTTGTCACCGGTATTATCGATCGCCACGCGGGCTCCCACATCGGCCAGGGATTTGACGAGAGCCTCAGCTTCCGTGGTGAATTTCTCGGAAATTGGGAGAACGCGGACCTGCTCTGGAGCAAGCCAGGTTGGAAATTTCCCCTCGAAATGCTCGATGAGGAGCCCTACGAAACGCTCCAGAGAGCCAAATGGGGCCCGATGGATCATCACCGGACGGTGTGGCGCGTTGTCTGAGCCAATGTAGCTGAGATCAAAACGTTTCGGAAGATTGTAGTCCACCTGCACTGTCCCGAGCTGCCAATCACGCCCAATGACGTCCTTGACCACGAAATCGATCTTGGGACCATAAAAGGCCGCTTCGCCCGGTTCCTCGGTGTATTCCACACCAAGAGTCTGGATTGCCTCGCGCAGCGCAGCCTCGGCCTTATCCCAGTCTTCGGGATCACCAACATATTTATCGGAATCCGGATCACGGAGAGAAAGTCGAACTCCGTATTTAGTGATACCGAGAGTTCCGAGAACCTTTTTCACCAATCCAAGGCAGCCCTGGATCTCATCGCCGACCTGGTCAGGCGTGCAGAACAGATGGGCATCATCCTGAGTAAAACTTCTTACCCGGGTCAACCCGCCAAGCTCCCCGCTTTGCTCCCAACGATAAACCGTTCCGAACTCCGCCAGACGAACCGGCAGGTCGCGGTAGGATCGATGCTCGCTATCAAAAATCTTAATGTGATGCGGGCAGTTCATCGGCTTGAGAAGGAAGCCTTCGACCTCACCGGTGGAAATCCTGTTCAGCAATTCGCTGCAGGAAGCCCCCTCATCGGAAAGTTTCTTTAGAGCATCCCGTTCCACCACCGGCGGAAACTGACTGTCTTCGTAGTACGGAAAGTGACCCGAAGTACGATAAAGATCCAACTTACCAATGTGTGGCGTGAAGACCTGAAAGTAACCCTGCTTATCCAACTCTTCTGTAATGAAATCCTGGAGCTCACGACGAATGATTCCACCCTTCGGCTTCCAAAGTGGAAGGCCCTGCCCCACCGACTCATCGAAGGCAAACAACCCCATCTCCTTTCCAAGACGGCGATGATCGCGTTTCTTGGCTTCTTCGAGGCGCTCAAGATGTTCATCAAGAAGCGTGCGGTTTTTGAAACAGGTACCGTAAATCCGCTGCAGCGACTGACGGTCTTTGTCGCCTTTGTAAAAGGCGCTCGCCACAGACATTAACTTGTAAGCTTTGCAATTCCCGGTGCGCCCGACATGGGGGCCCGCACAGAGATCCCAGAAGTCGCCGTTCTTAAAAATCGAAATCTCTTCGTCTTCCGGAATGTCATTTAAGAGATCCACCTTGAAAATCGATTCCACCTCGCGCTCGGCGACCGAGGCCAAACGTCCCGATTTGGCCATCACCATCGCTTCATCACGACTCACCACCATTCGTTCGAAAGGAGCATTCTCCTTAACGACCTTTTTCATCTCAGCTTCGATTTGATCAAAGTCCGCCGGTGAAATCCGGTGCTCCAGATCCACGTCGTAGTAAAACCCACCCTCCACCGGAGGACCGGCCGCAAACTGGGCATCAGGCCAAATCCGTGAGATCGCGGTCGCGAGCACATGGGCACAGGAGTGGCGCAGGCGCTCCAGATCAGACATCTGGTTGCGTTCTTCGAGAGTCTTACGGTCTTTTTCGTCAGCCATGGGCGAGCGAGATAAAGCACCGGAGCGAGGGAATTGCAAGCGATTGTCCGTCTGATCCTCGATTGCAAATTTCGCCGCCTGTCGCAAGGTAGCAGCATGGGAAGACCCACAATGTCAGATCGCCTTTTGGTGCGGGAAAAACCAAGCTCTTCCCACGTCATGTCCCAAAGATGGTCCGAGCTCCTCTTTTTGCATTGGGAGATCGATCCGGACCTCGTCAAAGAACGACTGCCCGATCACCTCTCGGTGGACATTCACGAGGGAAAAACCTACCTCGGCCTGGTCCCCTTTTTCATGCAAAAAGTCCGCCCACGCTTTCTTCCCTGCATTCCCTGGCTATCCAACTTTCTCGAGCTCAATGTCAGAGTCTACGTCCACGATCAACACGGCCGCCCGGGCGTTTGGTTCTTTTCACTCGATTGCAAGCAACCAATTGCCGTCGAACTCGCCCGCCGGCTTTTTCATCTGCCCTACCAACACGCCTCGATGAGCGCCGAACCCGCGGACGGTTTCGTGAACTACTCCTGCCTACGAAAAGGCCAGGAACGATTAGCGAGCTACCTCTATCGAGGTAAGGGCGAGGTTCAACTCGCTGAACCCGGCTCTCTCGAATTCTTTCTTCTCGAGCGCTACCTTCTTTTCTCAACCAATCACCGGGACGAGCTCTTCAGCGGACAAGTCCACCATGTTCCCTATCCCTTTAAAAAAGCCGAAATAAACGAGTGGAGCAGAGAACCTCTCATCTGGAACGGTTTCCACTTGGAGGGCCCACCCGTTTCCTCTCTCTATAGCGAAGGCGTCGACGTCGAAATCCATCCGCTTCGCCCCGTGACAACGGGATAGAAAAAGAGTGGTAAGGTCACCCTTACCACTCTTCACACCTACGATCCCAATCGCAATGGATTGTGTTATCTAACCTCAGCTGGCTTTTCTCGAAGGAGAAACCGGCATCGGCTTCTCGCGTTTTCGCAAATTTCTCCGCATCTTGTCGAGCGCAATATTCTGTAATTGACGAATTCTTTCTCTGGTGACCCCAAATTGACGACCAACTTCTTCGAGTGTCATGGGCGTTTTTCCGCCTAAACCGAAACGTGCATCGATGATTTTCGACTCTCTTTCGTCCAAAACTTCCAGCAAATCGTCCAGTTCACCGTGCATATTCTTGTCTGAAAGCGCGTCGAGAGGATTCACAGCCCTTTCATCACCAATGATTTCCGAGTAACTGGAACTTTCATCGTCCCCCACCGGGGCATCCAGGGATGTCGGACGCTGGGCAGCCCGCTTGAGCATGGTGAGCTTTTTCCGGGAAATACCGGTCTCCTCACAGAGCTCTTCATCAGTCGGTTCGCGACCAGAGGCTTCGGTCAGCATTCTGGTGATCCGGCGAAGTTTCGCGATTTTATCAACCATATGGACCGGAAGACGGATCGTTTTGCTCTGGTTGGCTAAGGCCCGCTTGATGGACTGCTTGATCCACCATGACCCGTAGGTCGAAAGTTTTCCGCCTTTCGCCGGGTCAAATCGTTCCACGGCTTTCATTAGGCCGATATTGCCCTCCGAAATGAGATCCTGGAGCGGCAAGCCGTAATTTGAGTAATCCTGAGCGATCTTAACCACAAGGCGAAGATTCGCTTTAATCATTAGGGTACGAGCTTCTGTGTCGCCCCTCTTGATGCGGGCGGCCAAGTCGGCCTCTTCTTCAGTAGTCAGCAAGGGAGTCTTCGAAATCTCCCGCATATAGATTCTCAGACTGCTGTCAGAATCGTACTGAGCGAGCAAGCGATCGGATTTAGGTGCTGTTTTCATAATTTTTCTGCTTTCAGGTGAAGCGTGGTCATTTGGGCCTTTTGCCTAAAAAATGTCTTCACATTGTAATTTCATCTCCTGTTATTTTTTATGACGCACAACAGGTGCTGCTCATTACTTTTTTTTTGAAAATCTTGAAAATCTGAGTGACATCTTACAAGTGATCCTAATTAAACCTCTCTTTGTATTCTTATAATGAATAGGTTAGAGGGATCTCGCGCATCAGGACGATTCATAGATGGTTCGTGAAATAATCATATCTCCATGCTAATTCTTTTGAATTAGGGAACTGAATTCGGTCGTTTTACCACATTTGCCCCGAAATCGTGGCATATTTTGCCCCAATTAGCAGATTCTTGGACCAACTTTCCCCACTTCACTTGCCCTCGCCACCCAACCGAATTAAGACATCACCACTGTGAGCGACATTCCTCCTCTGTTTCATTCCGTCGAGCACGACGGTCCCTTTGAATCATGTCTAACCTGCAAAGAGAGTTTCGACGAAATCTCCGACCCCTACACCGTAACGAAAGTTTACAAAGGCCCCGAATGTGTTTTCGAATACGCGATGTGTCTCTCCTGTCGCCAGAAAATGATTGATGAGATGTCATCGGAATCCCGCGACACTCTGGAAAATCATTTCCAATCAAACAAAAATCTCAGGGAACGCGAAAATCGCTTTGCCGACAGTGAATATCATACCGACTACCTCCGCGATTGCGCTCATTGCCTCAAACCTCTGAATGAGATTAAAGACTACTCCATCGCTTGTATGGCTTTTGGCAGCGACATGGTCTTCGGCCCCTTTCCCATGATGGTGTGCTCCGAGTGCGAGGAAGCGATTCAGGAAAAACTCTCTAAAAAAACACGAGAGGAATTTGATCGCTTCGTGTCTGAAAACTTCGAGGGCCCTCCCGCAGAGTCAATCGATCCCCCGAGAAGGCTTCCTTTGTTAGTTTAACGGGGCGATCGACTGTTAACGACTGCCTCAGTGGCGACGATACCCTCCATGGCCATGGCCACTGGCATATCCTCCTGTTCCGCAACTCCCACCGTAGCTACTTCCGCGATAGTGACTCCCGTAGCCGCTACCATACCAGCTTCCGCCATAATTTCCATAACCGCAATTTTTGTAGCGCTCTTGATACTTGCCGCGGTCTTTACCAGCGGAATAAGCGATCGCGCCGAGAGCCGCCGCCCCCAGAAGAGCGCCTCCCGGAGTCACTGCAGATTGGGCGCGTCCGTATTGATCATAAAAAGTTGTGCAGCTCACACCCATGCTTGCGATTGCTCCAGCCAGTCCAAGTATCAGCAATTTTTTCATACAGTTTTGAGACCAGTGACACCCGGTTTTCATTCAAAAAGATTCAGTTTTTTGTCACTGAAACAAGCTCAACAATTCGTCTTCCTCCAACCCCGGAACCAAAGCCCCCGCCCCATCGAGCGCCGCTTCCATCATCTGCTTTTTCTCCTCCTGCAAGGCGAGGATCTTTTCCTCTACAGTTCCCCGTGCGATGAATTTATAACTCGTCACCACATTCTTCTGTCCAATCCGGTGCGCCCGGTCCGTGGCCTGCGCTTCCACCGCCGGGTTCCACCATGGATCCAAATGAATCACGGTGTCGGCAGCAGTTAGATTCAAACCCACCCCTCCTGCTTTAAGACTGATCAAAAAGACCGGCGCGCTTCCCTCTTGGAATCTCTCGACTACCTCTCCCCGCTTCTTGGTCGAACCATCGAGGTAACAATAATCCCATCCCCTCTCTAGCAGCATCGGCACAACCCCCTGTAGCAACTGCACGAATTGACTAAAGACCAGGACCCGGTGTCCGCCAGCTACCGCTTCCTCCAACATTTGCTCCAACTCATCCATCTTGATTCCCGCATCTTTGTCTTCGACTTTCAAATTCGGCAGCAAGCGAAGGTCACAACACGCCTGACGAAGTCGCAGCAATGCCGTCAAAGCCACCATTCGTTTCTTATTATCCTCGGCCGCATCCACCTGCGAACGACTTTCCTGAAGCAGCTGACGATAGATTCCCGACTGCTTCGAGGTGAGATCACAATAGCGAACCTGCTCGATGCGCTCGGGAAGATCCTTGGCCACTTCCGACTTCAGCCTTCGCATCACCACTGGCTTTAATCTTCGAGCAAGTCGTCTCGCCAAAGCAGGATCACCACCTTTGCGCATCGGCTTTTCGAATCGTTCCATAAACACCCTCCGCGGCCCTAAATATCCGGGCAGGACAAAGTGCATGATCGACCAGAGATCCTGCAGGGAGTTCTCAACCGGCGTTCCGGTCACAGCGAAGCGATGCCGAGCTTTCAATTGATGCACCGCCTTGGAAATTTGCGCCTCGGGATTTTTAATCTGCTGCGCCTCATCGAGAATCGCGATTTCAAATTCCTGCGCATGAAATTTCTCAGCATCGATTCGTAAAATAGCATAGCTCGTAATGAGAATCTCCACCTCGGGAATCTTACCGCGCTTTCCACCAACAAACTCGGCATAGCTCAATTCAGGGGTCCATTTGCGAACTTCCGCGGCCCAGTTCGAGACCAGAGAGGAAGGACAAACCACAAGCGTCCGCCCACCCCGAGCCTGCACAAAGGTCAATGATTGTAGCGTTTTACCCAAGCCCATATCATCGGCTAGGATCCCTCCCATTTGCAGCTCACTCAGACGATACATCCAGAGCACGCCATCCGCCTGATACGGTCGCAACACCTCGGGCAGGTCCAATTCCATTTCTTCGTCGTCCTTAACCGACATTCCAAAATCCCGTGCACTGTTTTTCAGGAATGCCGCTTGCTGCGCGTTGACCTCAAAAACACCCGACGATGATTGGGTCGCATCGGAGTCAGTAAGTGTTTCATTCACCTCCTCAAGATACTCCGCATCGACCACCGCAATCTTACCCCGCCCAAAACTCTGCTCGGCACTTCCCATCCGCAACATCCGTTGCACCTGATCCCGATCCAACTCTTCCTCACCAGCATGAAAGCGTGTCTCTACCGCAAACCAATCCTGTCCCGTCTCCCGCCATTCCCAATCGGGCTTTACCGCCACAACTTGCTGCGCTGCCGCCTGAAACCTCTCCCCCTTCCTCACCGACCATTGAGGAGGCAATTCCGCAAAGGCATGAAACTTTAAAATCTCCTCCCTCTCCTGCAAGGCCATGCGCCCGCCTTTCGCCGGCCCCTCAAATCCCCACGACCGAAAAAAATCAATGACCGCGTTTTCTTTACTTAAACTCGTCAGCAAGCCCGTTACCCCAACCAACTGAGGCTCGCCATTCTCACACGATGCCTTCTGGCCATCGTAACAAAACTCCAATCGCGCCTCCAAATGCCTCAGCGAGCCCTCCAAATGCACCACAACATCCGGCACACCCTCCTGCGGAAGCGACTCCCAAAGATCTTCCGGCACCTCAAACCATCGCTCCAACTGGCTCAGCACAAACTGCGCTTCCGCGGCACTCACCCGAAATCCGGATTTTAGCACCGCAGCGTACTTTTCCGGCAAGCCCAAAGCCCGGGGATAAAAATCTCCTCCTTCCAAATTCCACGCACCCAAATTCCCGGAAGGCGCAATCACTCTCTCCCCAACCAGCCTAAGCGGCACCCGTTCACCCTGACCGTGAACCCTCACTTCTTCCCTCTTTCCAAATTGCACTCGAGGATGCCCGATCAACCCTTCCAGCAATTGCAGAAACTGCGCCCTCTCAAAATTCACCACGCCCGGTGCCTCGCCCGGAAAAAATTCCTTCAATATCCTCCACAATTCCTCGTCATACGAGTCCATCCGATACTTCTCATGGGGCAAAGCCGAAAGCAAAGTCTCCTCCCCCTCCAAAACCGCCCCAAACCCAATCATCACCTGCCCCCGCTCCCACGCCGACTCAACATTCAACGGCAACATCACCTGCATCTCCAATTCTCTGCCCTCCTCGGAAACTTTCGGCCAGCAATCTTCCACCGGTACGGCTGGCTCAACTGGCACGTTCTGAGGATCGATCACTTCCAACCCCAACGCAATGACATGCGCACAAACCCGCCCATCCTTACGAACCATCAGGCAAGTGCACTTGTTTTCCATGTGCGTCTTGGAAATAATCTCCATCGAAACCTTCTTCATCTTTCCTCCCACCCGCAGTTCACCCGAAAGCACCCCGTTTTCATATTGAGCCGATTTCACGCCACCCTCCCGATGAATCCCGCGCGCCTTTTTCATCTCAACATGCCCGCCGGCATCCATCAGAAGATCTCGGCTCAGTTCCAGGTGGCTCATGGCGCGGAGCCTATTTCTTTTGCGAGAAGGTGCACGGGAAATTTGACGAATCGGTTGAAAGGAGACTATCTATTCCAGCCGTGACGAAAGCCGAGGTCATTTCCATCCTTCAAAAACAACTTGCCGATCAGGTCGGCGTGATGAAATCCGCTCTTGCTGTCTCCAACGAGGGATCTTCCGGTGACGAAGCCAAGTCCGAAGGGAAATACGATACCCGTGCCATCGAAGCGTCTTACCTGGCCGAAGCCCAGGCCGAACAACTCGCCCAAGCTGAAGCCGCTCTTGATGTCTTCCAACGCTTCGAAGCCCCCGAATACAGCATCTCCGATTCCGTCGGACCCGGCGCACTCGTCGAAGCAGAAGTCGATGGAGATCTAAGCTTCTTCTTCCTTGCCCCTACCGGAGGCGGACTCACCACCGACTTCCTCGGCTGCGAACTGACCGTAATCACTCCTGACTCCCGACTCTACCAATCTTTGGCCGACAAGAAGATGGGCGATTCATTGGACAGCCCTGCACTCACCATCATGGGTCTTGAGTGATCTTTTCGGAAATCTCCTTCGCGAACCACCTCGTGAATTTCTCAGCTCCACTCTCTCCGAGATGGTAGCCATCTGAAAAGTCATCCGCCGTCATCCCCGGGATGGAACGAGCATCCATCAAGCCGACACCTTTCTTCTCAATCAATTCAAGTAGTCCCGGGTTCAACTCCCAGTATTCAGGCTGAGACAAGGGAATAATCCAGAGCCTCGTTCCACCGGCTTGTACCATATCGACAAAACGAGTCATTCTTTCGAAGCTTGATTGTCGCTCGACAGAGCTCTCGACCTCACCTGTCACCCAATCCTGATTCGTCCGTAATCCAAGCCGATACCAATCGATAAAGTAATCGAGGACCCTCTCTCGATGAGCTGGCTGATCACCAATCAACGCGGAGACGTGGGAAAGCCCCGACTGCACACGTTGATGGAAGTCAAAACGCTCACGCTCCCACAACTGCGACAGCGAACCAGTCGATGCAAAATGGCGCGACAATCGACGCAACTTAGCGGGTTCAGAATCATCCACATGGTGCGCCACGAAGCCGACAAACAAATGCTCCGGTAATTCCTCCCCTTTCAAAAAGTAACGTTCATAGAGATGCCCCCAATCCAATACCGCTGACGAAACCGGAGTCACCCGAATCGTGGAGAAATCAGGAGACTCTTGCGCAAATTGCTCCAAATCCAAACCGTGAAGTAGCAATGAATTCCCCAAGACCGCTCCTTTCTTCTCTCCAAGCTCTCCAACAAGCTCGTCAAATTGCGCGATGTGTGCCCGATCATCATCCAGAGACTCTGAAACCATCCGCGCGATCAATTCCAGCCCGACAAAAAAGCACACGAGAACCACAAGAACCTTAAGCTCCTGCCGAAAATTGGTCACACGGAATTCAGACATCAGAATTGAAAATAAATAAAGTCAGAGTACACCGTCGGAGCACAGGTAATGATCATCCACACAAAATAGCAATACACCGCCGCTCGACCCTGCCAGGGCAAATGATGCAATCTCCGCCCCTCTTTGCGATCACTCCAAATCTCCGCCACCACGAGAGGCAGACAAAAGAAAGCCAACGATCCAAAAGCATACGAAGAAAATGGCGTCAGCCCTTGCTCGAAGAATATCAATTCAAGGAATACCATCGCCTGCCCAAAGGAATCCGCCCGGAAGAACAACCAAGTCAGGCAAGTCAAATGAAAGAACACCAACACGGCGACCACCGCCGGAACTTTCACCTTAATCAGCTTTATGCGATACAGACAAAGCAGCACTCCGTGAATCAAGCCCCAGATCACAAAAGTCCACGCCGCGCCATGCCAGAGTCCTCCAATCACCATCGTCAGCATAAGGTTGCGGTAAGTAATCCCAACTCCCTTCCGGTTACCGCCGAGCGGAATATAGAGATAATCCCGCAACCACGATGACAAGGAGATGTGCCAGCGATTCCAAAAATCCGACGGACCTTTCGCCAAATAAGGACGCTTGAAATTCGTCATCAACCGAATCCCCAACCATCGTGAAACTCCGCAAGCAATGAAGGAATACCCCGCGAAGTCTCCATAGATTTGGAACGCAAAAGCATATACGCCCGCTAGCACATCTGTCCCCGTAATTCCTCCCTCCGGCGCTTCAAACACCCCATTTGCAACAAAGGCCAAATTGTCCGCCACCGCGACTTTTAAAAATAAACCAACCATCACCAACGAAAGCCCAATCGTAAAATCCTCCGCTCGGTGCTTTCGCGGATTGGTGATCTGCGGCAACAACCTCGACGAGCGCTCAATCGGTCCAGCTACCAATTGAGGAAAGTATGCCACATAAAGCGCAAAGTCTCCGAAGTTTCGCGTTGGCTTGGTCTCCCCCCGCAATACGTCGATGGTGTAGGAGAGAGTCTGAAAGGTATAAAACGAAATACCCACCGGCAGAATGATCGAGAGCGATTCGAAATGAGCCTCAAAACCAATCCGCCCCAGGAAAACACCCGTGCTTTCGATAAAGAAATTTAGGTATTTAAAGATGCCTAACAACAAAAGGGAGATCGCCACACTCCCGACCAACCATCGCCGCCTTTCCTTTTCATCTCCCTCTCCAATCTTTAGGGCCGCGACATAATGCACCGCCGTGATCCCAATAATGAGCCCCAGAAAACGCCAGTCCCAACAGGCATAAAAGAAATAACTCGCCGCGAGCAGCAAATGATTTTGCTGCCGGTGCCCGAGAAACCGGTACGCCAACGCAACAAGGGCAAAAAAAGCCCAGAATTGATAACTGTTAAAAATCACGCAACTCAGGGGTGATAGGATTCAAGAACAACTACGAACAAACCTTGGTATTTCGAACGAGAATCTTCTCGTTTCCAGCCATCATGCATTTCTCGCCCTTTTCTCCGCTTTTGAGTCCCATGAAAGAAGTCCCTAATCCGGTCCCGCCACTTTGCCAACCCCGGATCGCCTTCATTATAAATTTTCCTCGCTCTTCAATGGAGCTGCAGCCGGAGTGCGATTCCGGTATTTTGGCATAATCTTTGTGGCGGTGTGAAACGATCAAAACCGATATTCATCCGATTTTATTCCTGACGCGCCAAATTGATTGCCAGTCGCCTATCACCCCTCCAGACTTCCGCCCGATGAAATTGCACACAATTCTCTTCTCCTGGCTCGCTCTGGCCCTCCACTTGCCAGCACAGGACAAAGATGGTTTCACACCTCTCTCCGGCGGCAAAACGACCGCCGGCTGGACCAACCCTTATGAATGGGGCAAGATCGAAGTAGTCAACGGTGAATTCCATCTCACCGCCGACAAGAAATTTTTTCTCGTCACCGAGAAAAAATACTCCGACTTCATCTTCGAAGGCGACATCCTCCTCCCTACAGGAAAGGCTAACAGCGGCTTCATGTTCCGTGCCCAATCTGGACCCAACAAAGTCTTCGGATACCAGTCAGAGGTGGATGGCAGCACCCGTAATTGGTCGGGCGGTCTCTACGACGAGGGTAGGCGCAAGTGGTTCATCAGCCCGAAAAAAAGCGACAAGGAAAGTGTCGCGGCCTTCCTCAGGCGCGCTGGAAAAACCTTCAAACGTAACGACTGGAACACCTACCGCATCACTTGCAAAGGCAATCACATCAAAATCGAAGTCAACGGCGTCGTGACCACCGACATCACGGACGACAAGGACTCCAGCGGCGTCATTGGCATTCAACACCACGGTGAGAAAGGTCAGACCTACAAGTTCCGTAACCTTCGAATAAAAGAAATCAAATAACCCAAGAACACCATGAGAAACCCAATCCTTACCCTGACAACTATCATCCTTCTGGCATTACCCACAATCGCCCAGGAGCGCGGTCCAAAACGCAGTCAAACTGAGCGAAAAAAAGGCGACTTCGAGAATGTCGAAAAACGCATTAAAAACGCCGTCGAACGCGGCGACATTACCAAGGAAGAAGCCAAGGCCAAATTCGCCGAAATGAAGAAAATGATGGAGAGAGGGCGCATCGCCGAACAAAAAAGCGACAAACCTAATTTCGAATCCATCGAACAACGCCTCAAAGAGGGTGTCAGACGTGGCGACCTGACCGAAGAACAAGCTAAGGCCAAATTTGCCGAGATGAAAAAACAGTTTGAGAAAAGACGCGAGGCCGCCAACCACAAGCGTAATAATCAAGTTGATCATCAACAGCGACGCGAACACGAAGAGCGCGAACAACAGGAACGCCGTATGCACGAAGAACGTGAACACGAACAGGATCGCGATCATGAAGAACGTGGGCACCACGAGCACGACCACACCGAGCGCCAATTGGACGAAGCGCGTGAACATGCCGAACGCCAGCGCGAGCGCCATCACCACGCCCGTTTCGACGCCATCGAAAAAAGTCTTCACCAGGCCGTCGAAGCCGGACTCATCTCCGGACTGGAAGCCCAGAAGACCATGGCCAAACTTCACTTGGCTGCCATCAAGCACCAACAAAAGAAAGAGCGTCGCTAGCCCCCGCGCGAAATGATCGCCCGCATCATTCTTTTCGTGAGGCTAGAAAAAACCCGCCAGCATCAATGCTGAGCGGGTTTTGATTACGGTGAGATTGACTACAGAAGTGATTCTATAAACCCAGGCTCACTAATTTTGCGACAGCGCGATCGATATTTGCCCTGCTATCAAAGTCAGAAACCCCCAGTATCTTGGCTAGTGGTTTCCTCATGAGCCCGAAAGCTTTCTTCCAGGTCTGCTTCTCAAATTCAACTGAATCACCGCTTGAAAGTCCTTCCGCGAATGCGGCTGCCGATACTGCTCGACAAACATCGATGAAATATTCCGTGATCGCGGCCATTTTGTTGTAATTGAGTCGATCGGGAGTGTCAGTGGGTTGATGGTAATGCTCCCAACGTCCACAGGAAAGAAAGACGTAAGGCACATTATTTTTACGGAAAATTCCATGATCTGACATGTCCCCAACATAGTCGTTAAGGGTAGCGATTAATTTAATCCCTTTTGGAGATTTAAGTTCATTGAGTAGAGCTGGGAGATCGGAATGACTTTCAGCTCCTGTCATAAACGTGAGTGGGGCGAATGGCGCTGTGATTAGATTAGCAGCTGGAATTCTTCTGGTGAGATGACTTGGAAAAGAGACATCATGCCCAACAAGGTCCGAAATCACAGCAAAGTGGATTCCTCGTTCATCTATTTGGTCCTCATAGAAGCGAATACTGCCCATTGCCTCACTTTGGAAAAAGGGAGGTTCTTCGGCATCGAAGATCGCGACAATGAGATCACGCTCCAGCCCTCCTTGTTCTGCGATTGCAAGTCCGACCGCAAGACTAATAGCAACTGATGCTCCATTGTCATCAGCACATGGCGCATCAATTACGCTATCGTAATGGGCACCAATTAAGACGGGCGGTAAGCTTCTATCTCGTCCCGCAATTACGCCGGCAAAGTTTTTGAACCTAGTCTCATCAACCTCGTAAGGGAGCGAAAAACTATTTTCACGATAGGGAATACAGCCAATTTCTTTGAGTCTTTTTTCAACCCATTGTTCTGCGACTTGATGGCCCTCTTCTCCAACGCGTCGCCCACTTGGTTGGCATAATTCACGGACATCGATTTCAAGTTGTTTAGCAATTTTTTGTTTTGGTTTCATTTCTGTGGATGGCGGTAAAATTTGCGCCATATAATATTATACGCGCGTTACGCGCGCGCGTGAGAGCGAGGAAACCCTCAGAACCGTCACTTCTGCGGAAGCAATCGATAAGTTGCTTATCGTCGCCAGTGGTCTCCGTGGATCCTTTGGCGAGGCGTTCCGTCTCGGCGGCAGAGGCGACCTTGTGGGCCCCCATAATGCCGCGTAGAGTTGGGAGAGGGAAACACCCGGTCTCGCCCACCCTCTCGCCCACGAAACTTCTCTATCTGCCCGGGTAATGAGCCCTGACCGGAAAAGATAAAAGGTCTGGGAAGGCTTGGCCTGACGGGAAAGAAACCCCACCCATCCTTGGAATTATGGGTGGAGTGGCATCCTCCTTATTCTGGTTTTGAGCCTTTGAGTAACTTAAATAGGTCTGAATCAGTCGAGAGGATGACGGTTGTGTTTTCGTCGAGTATTTTGTCGTAGGCTTCTAATGTTTTCACAAACTCGTAAAAGCTCTCC
>JAAEZT010000082.1 GCA_018222765.1 bacterium
CTCCAATTGCCAGCGCATCCTCGAAAGACATTTCCGAATTCCTCATTTTTTGAAGGATCTGATCCATGGCTTGGCGACGTTCGATCGGACTGCTGGATTTGATTGAATCTGTAACCAACAAATCAATCTCATCTTGAGACAATTGCTTGTCTCGCCTTGGTTTGTCAGCCCCTTCCTTCGCCTTCCGAGAGTCACGAACGGATATCGAACTCACAGTTCTTCCAGACACCGAAGAAGATCTCCCGAGTGCGCCACGGTATTCAATGCCGGTTTGACTCACTCCTCCTTCGTCAGGAACATCTTTAGCCCTTGATGATCGCGACCACTGCTTGCCAAAGACAAAGGTGATGACAGTGACCAACGCCCAAATGCTATGCTTGGAAAGAAATCGCTTCATCCTATTTCGATTCCGGTGGCAAAAGGTCCACACTCGAAAGGCTCAAACCAACGTCCTTCCGGTGGGTTTGCACCCAAAGCCAGACGAGTTCATGCCCGGCCGGAGACTCGACAAAACGGCTCCTCATCCTCACAAAATCTTCCAACGCCAATTCGACGTCAAACCATCCATCCTGATCCGGCTCGAGCTTGCGCTTGACCGAAAATGTCCCCGAAAGACCACCCCGGGCATGATGGGTTCCAAATCCGAAGTCGACCTGATAAGGTTGATCAAGGTGTCCCCTAATTCGAATTCGTGCCCCCTTGGAAAGGAGGACTGGCTGCATTTTACGACCACGAGGCCCCACCACCGCACTGTACAGCAAAACAGGATCAATCGTTTCACCATAATCCCCCCGGAAGAGATGGGCCTCAGCGTGCAACTCCTTTAGACGGCCCTCCGCTCCGAAGCCCAAGCTTCCCTGTAACACATCGCGCGGGAATTCACTTTTCCAGATCCACACCGAATCGCCCCGGGGGCTCGCCTGAAAAGGACTCTCATGTTCCAGAGCTGCGATCACCCGATGATCCGCTTTCACTTCCTGCACACTCCCATCAGCAAGCCGGGTCACCTGGACGTTCCCTTCATTCACCGTCAAACTGGTCGATAATGGACTTGCGGAAACATTAAACTGCGTTCCCAAGACAACAGCTTCAGCTGAAGGCGTAATGACCCGCATGGGCTTGCCCTCCGGTTGGGGTGAAACATCTAGAGATAAATCACCCTCACGAAGACGAATCATCTTTCCAACGCCTCCATCTGAAATCGTGACGACCGCCGGGCCCGAGACCCAAACGCTGGAACCGTCCTCAAAAACAAGTTCAGCCCAAGAGTCCAGAGAGGACACTTCGAGGGTCCCTCCCGTTAACTCATTTCCAATTTCAAGACGGCCTTCAGCCTGCTCGCCATCAGCGATCCAAGTGACCGCGCCATGCAAATCAGCAATACGCGCAATGTGCTCCCTTTTCCTTTCTGGGTAGAAGAGAGAAACAACGAGCGCGATCAACACAAGCGCGGCAGCGGCTCCCATTGCCCACTGCCACTTCGGCCTGCTGGGAACTTTTGAAATACTCGCCCCCTGCTTCTTCTCAAAGCTGGAAGAGGCGTCACGCAAATTGGTATCGAGCCGGGCCTTAGCAGCGAACTTAACCCGCAGGCCCTGACTCCCTTTGAGACAGCAATCCAATTCCGCCATTTCCTCCGCGGAAATCGTGCCCAGAAAGTATCGATTACAAAGGTCTCCAAAATGCTCGTCGTTCATGATTCCCCCCCTTTCGTAATCAATTCTTGCTCCACACACAGGCGGAGTTTTTCACGCAGTCGCCCGAGAAGTTTATAGAGGCTATTGACCGAGCGGTTTGTCCGTTGCGCTAGCTCGCTCAAAGTAACTGTCCTTTGATAAGGCATGAAAACAAGGCTTCTATTCTCAAAGGACAATTTCTGCAAACATGAATCTAGAGCTTTTCTCTCTAAATGAATCCTTTCAGAATTAGAATCGGGTATGTCCTCTGCCAACAGCGCTACTGTTTCCTCGCTGAGAACGAGCCGATCACGTGCCACCGAGCGACGTGCATGCATTGC
>JAAEZT010000014.1 GCA_018222765.1 bacterium
CGGAATGGCTCGCTCCCGGCTTCGGTCTGGTAAAATCGGTCACAACCTCAAAGGGAGGCGGTTCGAAGACTCAGATGATTTCGATCAAAAAGCCGGAATAATACTCGATTGGAGAAGTGACTCGCGATACGGGACTGTTTGCCCAAGTTCACAAGCCGCGGGGCGCCGCGGCTCTGTTTTTATTTGGAATCGGAAGGGGCGACACGCTCGAAGCGGGAGCCAGAAGAAATATCGGTGAGGAAGTATGCCGCGCCACCAAAGACCACGAGGATCAGGAGGGCAAAAATCATCAGCATGAAATTCTTCATAGAGGGAATTTAAGGGGATCCCCTTGGAAATCGACAAAAAAACCCCGGCTTTATGGAAAAGCCGAGGTTTTGAAAGTTGGGTGGCTCTAGGCGCGACCTAG
Source organism: bacterium (assembly GCA_018222765.1). Taxonomy (GTDB): domain Bacteria; phylum Verrucomicrobiota; class Verrucomicrobiia; order Verrucomicrobiales; family Akkermansiaceae; genus SW10. Next base: position 410 of record JAAEZT010000014.1, read on the forward strand.
ATAAGATGATTCCTCGGTGCTGATCTTGAGTTTGTCGCCCGGCTTCACGAAGAGTGGGACTTGCACGATCAAGCCGGTTTCCAGAGTGGCAGGCTTGGTGGGATTGTTGGCGGTGTCGCCTTTGATGCCCTCGGAGGATTCGGTGACTTCCAGCTCTACGGTGGAGGGAAGGTCGATACTCACGGCCGCGCCTTCGATGAAGAGAACTTCTACTTCCTGGCCTTCCTTGAGGAAGTTTTTGGAATCTCCCACAAATTCATCGGCAAGAGCGATGTTGTCGTAGGTCTGCATGTCCATGAAGTTGTAAATGCCGGGTTCGGCGTAGGAGAACTCGAGCTTCTGGCGGTCGGTTTCGACGATGTCGACCTTTTCGCTGGAGGCGAAACGGATGGTCTTGGTCTTTCCGGTGTTGAAGGAGCGGATGGTAGCTGCGATGAGGGCGTTTCCTTTGCCCGGAGTGCGGTGTTCGAGTCCGAGGACGACACCACGGTCACCTTCGTATTTGATGCACTGCCCGCGTTTGAGGTTGGTTGCGACGATTGCCATAAGTAGTTCGTTAACTGTTGAGAGAGGAAGTAGGGAAAGCCGCCCGCGGGGTCAAGCGCGCTTACTTCTTCCGAATTTCGACGAAATCCGCCATGTAGCTCAGGGAGAGGGCCCGGTTCTTGGTGAGATTGGTTTTGGCGGCTGCCGAGATGGTGCGAAACATGGTTCCTTCCACCTTGGCGTAGTATTCGACGATATTATGGATTTCCTTGTCGCGGTAGACAATCCAGGCGCGTTGAGAGTCTTTCAAATTGGCTTTCCCGGCCGCGTCGAGACCGGCCATGAGCTTCTCGTAGTGTTTGTTGAGTTCATTGTCCCAGCTTTTAAGGGCGTTTGCATAGGCGGCAACCATCCCGTGGGTGGAGCCGTTTTTGTCGACGTCTTTGTTGAATTGGACGTCGATGGGATGATCGTCTTGAGCAAGGGTGGGGCAAATGAGGAGGAAAACGAGAGCGAGATATTTCATGCCTCACTTTATGAAAACCTCGGCGGAAAAGTCCACCCGGTATGTCATTTCGGACTCGCGGATGGTGTGACGGAGGATTTTTGAGGGACGTTCGAGCTCCCAGGCGTCCACTTTCTCAAGCCATTGATCGAGATCTTTCACTGGCCCGATCACCGTGAGAGTGACATCGATGTGCCGGGGGTCGTCGGATGGATCGTTCCGGGCATGGAGAATTTCGAGCTCTTTGGGGAGGGGTGGGAGTTCGCAGATTTCGATAATTTCTTTCCCAGCGGTTTGGGTTTTCCAGAGGTCGTAGAAGTGTTTGGCCGCCAAAGTCACCAAAACCAAGAGAATGAGGCTCATGATTTGGCGGATTTTTCGGAGACGACCGGGACGCATGGCAAGGTATCGACTTGCCCGAATGATAAGGGGCGATTACTGCTTTCACCAATGATCTATTTGGATAACCACGCGACGACTGCGGTTCACCCGGAAGTTGTGGAAGCAATGTTACCGTTTTTCGCCGAGTATTATCATAATCCGTCGAGCGGGTATCGTGCGGGGAAGGTGGTGAAGAAGGCGATCGCGGAGGCTCGTGGCGAGGTGGCACAGTTGATCGGCGCGAAAGAGGAAGAGGTGGTCTTTACGGGATGTGGCACCGAGTCGAATAATATGGTGCTTAAGTCGCTGGCCCGGATTTATGGGCGGAAGACCTCACGGGTGATCACTGGAGAAATTGAGCATAGCGCGGTCTTGCGGCCTTGTCAGGCGATGGAAGATGTGGGCTTCGAAGTGCACCGCTGCGGTGTCGATGCCGAGGGGCGGCTGGATCTTGGGCAATTCAAGGAAGCCTGTGCCGGAGCGGAGACGGGATTTGCGAGTCTGATGTGGGCGAATAATGAAACGGGAGTGATTCAACCGATTGCCGAGGCCTGTGAACTTGCCCGTGAGCATGGGATTGCCTTTCACACCGATGCCATTCAGGCAGTGGGAAAAATTCCGATCGACGTGAAGGAGGTGCCGGTGGATTTCTTAAGTATTAGTGGCCATAAGTTTCACGCGCCTAAAGGGATTGGTGCGATTTATCTTCGCGAGGGAGTGCGGTTTGAACCTCTCATTCGTGGAGGGGGACAGGAAGACGGACGACGCAGTGGGACCGAGAATGTAGCATATATCGTCGGCCTTGGCAGAGCAGCAAAGATCATGCGTGAGGCGATTGAGAAAGATCGGCACGCGGGCATCGCGGCGAACCGTGATCATTTGGAGAAGCGCCTGAGTGAAGAAATCGAGGGAGTGACCTTGAATGGAAGTCGCGAGCATCGCGTGCCGACCTGTGCGCATGTTTCCTTCCAGCGTTGTGAAGGAGCGGGCTTGCTGATACTTCTGGATGAGTCTGGCGTGATGGTTTCGACCGGGAGCGCCTGCATGACCGGGAAACAGCAACCGAGCCATGTGCAAATGGCGATGGGAATTTCCACGGAGCAGGCGAAGAGTAGTTTGCGGATTTCCTTTTCCTCCTTCACGACGCGGGAAGAAACCGACGAGGCCGTTGAAAAGATCAAGAAAGCGGTGAAGAAGCTCCGGCAGGTGCAAGGTGGTGACGGCGTGGGTCCGGTGATGGTATATTCGTAGAAGAGTTTTACATAGATCTCGCTTTGGGGTTCGCTCATTGTGGGAATTCGCAAAGATGAAGTTAAAACAAGTAGTAGGACTCGTGGTGGGATTGGTCGTGGGAGCCTTTGGAGGTTTTCTTTTTTCCAACAGCCTGCCGCCGGAGGTGGGATCTGTTGAGGAGGAGTTGGAAATATTACGCAATTCGAATGCTCAAAATGAGCGGATGCTCAGGTCATACCAAAGGAATGCCCGGAGGGACACTACTCCGGATGAGCTTCGTCGCTTGGCGAGAGATGTTCGGGATGGCAAGGATATCAGTCCGGACGATCTTTTTGCGACGATGAAACCCTGGATGCGACAGATGTCGCCGATTTTTGAGCGAATGCGTGAGGTGAATGAAGAAGATTGGGCTGATGTCCGTACTTCTGAATGGGCGCGACAGTATGATCTCAGTGCTTCACAGCGGGCCCAGTTGAAGGAGTGGTTTCGAGCGCAGGGCGCCGAGCGGGCGAAAGCTCTCGCGGATATCATTGAAAGCAAGAACAGTGGCTTTGTTGATCTCATCCGGGCAACGGAGTATGACTGGAGGGATGCCCGGGGAGCGGACAATTTGATGGAAGGTTTTTTGGAGGGGGATCAACTGGAGGAATTCAAATCAGGACGATTGGCGGAGCGTGCCGAAAGTGTGCAGCGCGAGGCAGACCGGAGCCTCTCGAGATTGGATGGCATCGTAGAGCTTGACTCGAAGCAGCATGAACAACTGTTCGGCGTCCTTTCGCGCGGGGCGGAGGATTACCAACCCGGTCTGAATGTCGATGGACTGTCGGGGGAGAATAGCGCCCTTGATAGACGTCAGCGGGATGCAGAAATTCGTGCGGCCTTGCGTCCGGATCAGATTAAAAAACTTGATGAACATCAGCGGAACAGAAGAGCAGAGGCGGAAAAAGAAATGCAGCGGATGATGATGACCTTGCCGAAGGACTGGGATTTGTTAGATCGAGATACTTTTTAAATGAGCGAGCAAGCAATTGAGATCCGTGACCTGCGGGTTGACTATGGAGATTTTGTCGCGGTGCGTGATATCAGTCTTAGGGTGCCCTACGGGGAGGTCTTTGGATTGGTCGGGCCAAACGGAGCGGGCAAGACGAGCACTTTCAAAGTACTGACGACCTTGATGGAGCCAACCTATGGGGAGGTGAGCATCGCGGGTCTGGATATTTTCGAACAAGCGGAAGAGGCAAGGGAGGTGATGGGCTACATGCCCGATCTGGCGCCGGTGCCGTCTGACTTGAAACTTTGGGAATTTTTGGATTTTCATGCCAATACACATCGTCTGGGGAATGGAAAAGAACGTCGGGCACGCGTCGATGAATGTCTCGAATTGGTCAATCTGTTGGATAAATCGGATTCTTGGTGCAAAGAACTCTCGCGAGGGCAGACACAGCGATTGGTGCTGGCTAAGACTTTGTTGCATCGGCCAAAAGTTCTTATTCTTGATGAACCGGCAAGTGGGCTTGATCCGCTGTCGCGTCGTGAAATGCGAATAATCCTTCAGGATCTCGCCAGGCAGGGATCGACGATTATTGTGAGTTCGCACATTCTTAGTGAACTGGCGGAGATGTGTTCTTCGATCTGTGTCATGAATCAAGGAGAGCTCCTGGCTTCGGGATCTGCGGAAGAGGTGAGGAATCAGCTCGGGAGCGCGGAGCGTCGTCTAACTGCGGTGGTTTTGGGTGATGCGACTCCGGTAATGGCTTGGCTAGAAGGGCGAAATGGGGTGAGCGGAATTTCGATCGACGGCACGCGGGCGAGTTTTAATTTTGTGGGAAGCGATGAGGAGCAGGGCCGGTTGTTACGTGATCTGGCAACGGCTGAATTGGGATTGCGGTCCTTTGAGGAGGGGAGTTCATCCTTCGAAGAAATCCTGGTAAAAGTGGCAGAAGGGAATCGTGAATCATGAGTGAAAAAAGCAAACGTCAGGCTGCCGTGCCGGCCTGGAAGATTTGGGCCAATCCCATCGTGCTGCGCTATGCGCGGAGTCGACTTCGGATTACCGGCTTTGGGGTTCACCTGATGTTAGTGATGTTGATCGCCGGATTTATCTTTTTCGCAGGGAGGGCCGCCGGGGTTCATCAATTGAATTTTGACGCGGTGGGTGCCGCGCGTGGCCCGATCATTCCTTTGCTGGTCCTACAGGGAATCGTGTTGCTTTTGTTAGGGACCGGGCAAGTGGCCGGGGGGATGACGGCAGAGTCAGACGAGGGTGTCTTGGACTACCAGCGATTGGCCCCGATGACACCTCTGGCGAAGGTTCTGGGTTACCTTTTTGGTTTGCCCATCCGGGAGTGGGCTCTGTTTTTGGCGACGATGCCTTTTACGGTTGTGTCGGTGGTGCAGGGCGAAGTGCCGATACACTACTTTCTACAACTCTACGCGGTCTTTGTGATGGCGGCGATCTTGTATCACCTCACGGGGTTGGTGGCGGGAACGGTAATGAAGAACAAACGGTGGGCCTTTCTTGCCTCGATGGGCATGGTGTTTCTTCTCTATACCGTGATTCCCCAGGCGGCTAAATTCGGGCTGGTTTATTTTAAGTATCTTACAATCTACCCGGTGCTTGAGGAAGTGCTGCCATTTCTACTCGAGTCGCGGGTTGGAATGGTCATGGAGGGGTATCAGCAATTGGTGCCCTCGGCTAAATTTTTCGGTCTTAATCTTCCGCAGTATGTTTTCACCTTGATTTCCCAGGCGGTTTTGAGTTTTGCAATGGGGTTGATGCTTTGGCGTCGTTGGCGAAAGAATGATTGTCATCTTCTGGGGAAATTTAGCGCGGTGGCGATCTTTGCCTGGTTGCAGGCGGTGTTGCTTGGGAACTCGCTGCCTTTGGTCAATCAGGGTGATATTTTTCCGTCACGGGAGTTCGATCGAAGATTTGGGAGGTTCCTGGATACGGCTGCGGAAGGTTGGTCGCCTGCCCCGACCGAGGCCTTGGTGATGGTTGGACTTTATGGTCTTGTGACCTTGTTTTGTCTTTGGGCAATGATTGTGCTCATCACGCCGGGGACTGACGATCAAATGAGAGGTTGGCGGCGGGCCCGGAAATTTGGGAAGACCGGGCTGCCTCCTTTATGCGACTCTGCCACTTCCACCCCATGGACCGCGATGATGGCAGCGATGGGTGTAGGAGGTTGGTATCTCTTTGCGAAAAGTTTGATGGAATCGCGATGGTATCCGGGTCTCGATCTCACCGGCGGGACTCTGATTGCGATGGTATTGGTAATATTTGGTGGTGGTTTGTCGATGCAGGCTTTGCTTGAGGCGAAAGGGAAGAAGTATACCGGTGTGACCGTCTTGTTGGTGGGAATGGTCCCCGTGATGATCGCAGTGATCGTTGGCTTGAATAGTGACCGACTCCTTCCGGCTGCGATTTGGTTGGCGGGAATGTGCCCTTTGCTCTGGCCCGTCTATGGGGCTTATATGGCGATCCCGGTTGATGACATGCCGCGAGATTTTATTCGGGCCGTGCCCAATGCTTTCTGGTTTTGGCAGGGGGTTGTCATTTTGCTGTCAGGGTGGCTCCTGGTAAAGTTGAGGGAGTCCCGTAAGGCCATTGCCGAGGCCTCGAAAGAGTAACTTTGGGGCTTCCGGCTGTTCATCGATCGGGAGTTGATCTACTGAAGGTCATGCCGTCGCGTGGTCGTCACCAGAGTTCATCGAAGGAATGTCTTCGGATGATCCGCAAGGTGGAGGCGCTTGACGGTGTGGTTGGGGTGATTATCGGGAGATCGTATGGCGGCAAATCGCTCGGACGGGGCGGCACGACAGGAACGATTCGAGTGCAGCGGGAAATTTCCGGTGGTTTGAAGGCGGTGACGCAGACCGCCAAGGGAGTGCAGGAACTATTTATCCGTACGGAAGCGGGTTGCGCTGAGGGGATTTGGGAGAAGGTGCGGGAGCTCGAGAGCTAGCTTTCTCTTAAAGCTCGTAGCACATCAGGCGGTTTTGCTCGCGAAGGTAGAGTTTGCCGTTGGAGACAACTGGGTGGGCCCAGGATTGGGCTTCTTGGTGGGCGGGCATAAAGGAGCCTTTGAGTTCGTAGGCGGTGGGGGTGGCTTTGATGAGGGCGACGTGGCCGCTTTGGTAGCGGTAGATAAGGTGTCCGTCTACAGCGGTGACGGCTGCCGAGCCGTTGCCGGCACCTTTGACAGGTCCCCATTTGACCTCGCCGGTTTTGAGTTCAACGCAGATGGGATCACCGCCGTTGTGCTTGTGGCCGCAGTAGATGTGGCCGTCGATGAGGATCATGCCGCCGTGGTGGTTTTGGAGGACTTTGGGTTTGAGGAAGTAGACCTCTTCGGCGGACTTGCCATCGAGCTTCAATAGGGCGGAGCCGGTGCCGTATCCGGTGGAGCAGAAGACGTGGTCACCTGCGATGACGGGAGTGGGGATGTTGGCAGTGGAATTAGCGACGGAGTTGTAACTCCAGAGATGTTTGCCATCCTTGGCTCGGACTCCGATGACGCCGCGGCCGGTCATTTGGACATACTGTTTGACGCCGCCGGCATTAGAGATGGCGATCGAGCTATAGCCAGCGCCGTCTTTACCTTTCTTGCCGGTGTCACCAATCTTAGTTTTCCATTTGGTAGCACCGGTTTTTTTATCGAGCGAGACCATGAAGGCGTTCTTTCCACCCGGGGTACAGACGACGCGGTCACCGTCAACGAGTGGTGATTCGGAATAGCCCCAGCCTGACATCATCTTGCCGTCCCATTCATCTTTGAAGCTTTTAGACCAAACGATTTTTCCTTGAGTGGTGAGGCAGACGATGGCTCCGTCGGAAGAGGTGACATAGAGGTGGCCGTGATCGATGGCAGGAACCGAGCGGGCACCGCCGTATCCATGCTTGGGTGGGAGTTTGGTGATAGGCGTTTGCCAGAGAAGTTTACCGTCTTTGGCCGAGAAGGCGCTGACGCCCTGCCCTTTGATTTTGTCGTTGTAGTTCCCGCTGGTGTAGATGACTCCCTCAGCAATTGAGATGGAGGAAAAGCCTTTTCCGCTGCCTTCGGTGTTCCAAAGGAGTTTGGGCTTTTGTTTGTTCCAGTCCCTGATGACACCTGTTTCGGAGGAAATTCCGGTGCCGTCGGGACCGCGCCACTGAGGCCAGTCTATGGCAGTAGCGGGTGAGGTGAAAAGGATCAGTGCTGCGAGAGAAGGATACTTCATTGCCCGTTTTTACTTCGGATCGGGCGGGGAGAGCGACCATAATTGTAGCCGAAATTTGCAACTTTTGTGCGGGTCCCGTGCCCGCCACCCGGGATCAAAAGGACAGCTTTCGACTACTTTTGCTGCTACTTGATGGTGATGTTGAGCGACTTTAAGGGAACGTTGAGGTCGAAGTTCTCTTTGTAGTCTCCCACGAGGCCGCCGTTGTCTTTTCCTACTTCGAGCGCGTCGATGGGGTGGCTGGTGAGTTGATGGTCGCCTTCCTTGATGGCAAGGCGTTTGTTGTCCGAGCGGAGGATGAGAGATTTCTTAGTGACCTTGGCTTCGAGCAATCCCTTGGAGTCGGACGGGAGCGGAGCCTTCACGGTGAAATCTTTGCCGCCGCGTCTCGTGGTGAAGAAGAGCTGTCCTTCCTTAAGGTAGAAACTCCAACCGGACGAGGTACCGCCTTGCGCTGCGATGATTCCCTGAGCGGGGAGCTTTTCGAGCTGGGCGATGACAGAGAACGCGCGCTGCGCGACGTCGGGGGAAGTTTCCTGGGTGAAGGTGTCGCCAAGTTTAAGATGGAAGACTTTCTTCTGAGAAGCCGCAGTCTTTTTGTCCCTCTTTTTTCTCCAGGAATTGAAGGGGACGACGCCGCGTTCCTTGGCCCAGGTCTCGTACTGTTGGGCCATTTTCTTTGCGCGTTCGGGATGTTTTTTGGAGAGGTCGTGTTGCTCGGTGCGGTCGGCGGGGATGTTGTAAAGCTCCCAGGGACCGTTGACGCCTTTGGCGACCAGTTTCCATTCGCCATCGCGGACGGCGCGGTTGCCTTCGTGTTCGAAGTAGATGGGCTTGCCTCGTTCGAGCGACTTTCCGGTGAAGGTCGGAGCGAGGGAGATTCCTTCGACAGGGATTTTCCCATCGGGGTAGGAGGCCTTGCCGAGATCAAGGCAGGTTGCCATGAGGTCGATGAGGTGGCTTGGATCTTTGGCCCATTTGTTCTTCAGTGTGATTCCCTTTGGCCAATGCGCGACGAGCGGGGTGGCGATGCCGCCTTCGTGGACCCAGTGCTTGTATTCACGGAAGGGCGTATTGGAAACGTTGGCCCAGTTTTTTCCGTAGCCGATTTCGGTTTCGGGAGGTCCGGGCATGACGCCGTCGCCCCGACGGAGAGGATAGCCGTCGCGGGATTGGGGCGGGACCATATTGGTTTGTAGTTCGTCCTTGCCCATGGGTTTGAGGGTGGGAGCGGATGGGCGTTCGAGAGGTCCTACAAGTTTGCCCCGACCGAAGCCCTCGGCGCAGCCGCCGTTGTCTTGTAGGAAGAGGATGAGGGTGTTGTCGAGTTGGCCGTTCTTTTCGAGAGTGGCGACAATGCGGCCGATGCCTTGGTCCATGTTGTCGACCATAGCGGCGTAGACTTCCATGCAAGCGGATTCCCATTCCTTTAGTTTGACTTTATCCCAATCGCCGATGGGGCCGGGAATAGTCCAGTTGGGATCGATGAGGCCGAGGGCTTTCATTTTCCTGAGGCGGGCCTCATAGACCGGCTTGTAGCCGTCGTCATACTTGCCCTCATATTTGGCGATGTCCTCGGGAAGGGCGTGCATCGGCCAGTGCGCCGCAGTGTAGGCGACGTAGTGGAAGAAGGGCTTTCCGGGGTGTTCCTTGAAGTGTGACTCAAGGTGCATCACGGTATTGTCGGAAATGGCGTCAGTGTAATACCAGGTGCCTTTCGGTTTGTATTCGGTGTCGTTCTCCGGAGTGATCTGGGTGTTGTCGCGAGTGAGGGAATTTGGGTCGAAGAGCGATCCCGCGCCGTGAATGGTGCCGAAGAATTTGTCGAATCCGCGTTGGCGGGGCCAGTTATTCTTGGGCGCGTCGTGAGCGATCTTTGGTGTGACGTGCCATTTGCCGGAGAGGTAACTGCGGTAGCCGGCGGGCTTGAGAGCTTCGGCAATGGTCACGCATTTCTGGTTGAGGAATCCCTGATATTGCGGGAGGCCGTAGTCGCCGGTCATATGTCCAATTCCGGCTTGGTGCGGGTAGAGCCCGGTGAGAAGAGAGGCGCGGGTGGGGCAGCAACGGCCGGTGTTGTAGAATTGCGTGAAGCGCAGGCCGTTGGCGGCGAGTTTGTCGAGATTGGGGGTTTTGATTTCCCCGCCGTAACATCCGATGTCGGAATAACCCATGTCATCGGACATGATGATGATGATGTTTGGGCGGGACTCGCCGTTGAGACTGAGAGCGGAAGCGCCGATGGCTAATAGTGAGAGGAGAGAGAGGCGTGAGAGCATTTTCCTGATACGGGTTGAGAAAATCTTTTTCTCAGAAAATGTGCCTCATTGGAAGGGCCGACCTTGGCTTTAATTCAGATAAGCATAGCCTGCATTTAGGTAGGTGGCGTAACTGACCCAAAGGAGATATGGCAAAAGGAGGAAGGCCGCTAAGGGAGAGACGGTCTTAAACTCTTTGACGCTTAGAATAATTGCGACCCAAAGCGCGATGATAACGATCAAGGCAGCTTCAGGATTTTGGGCTCCGAAGAAAACCGGCGTCCAGAGCAGATTCAAAAGGAGCTGGAGATAGAAGACACAGGACAATTTGGTGAAACCCAGACTCTGTGGACTGCGGTGCCAGATCAGGGCGAAGCTGGCACCGATCATGGCGTAGAGAGTCGTCCAGACCGGGCCGAAGACCCAGTTTGGCGGAGTGCCGGGAGGACGAACGAGCGTGGAGTACCAAGAGGGAATCGCGCCTTTGGTCAAAAAGGCTCCCAGCCCGCCCAGGGCTTCCATGACGATAATGCAGAGGGTAATTTTGGCTAAGAGGGAGCGAATTAGCATAGCTGAGAATACTCCGATCCGGGCAAACGTCGTGATTATTCTTTTCGAAGCGCAACAAGCTTTTTCATGCCCTTGAGGTTTTCTTCGGAGAGTTTGGTGTCGCCATTGGTGATGCCGCCACGAGCTTCGAAGACGAGCCATTTGTCGTAGCCAATTTTATCGAGGCTGCCGGCGAGTTTGGGCAGGTTGGTTTTACCTTTTCCGAAGTGGATGTTGCCTTCGGGCTTGAGGTGGATTTCGCAGATCTCGTCGTTACCGAGTTTTTGGAGGGCGGTGTAAATGTCTTCGCCGCCCCGCATCATGTTGCCGGTGTCGTAATACATTTTGACGTTGGGGGGATTTTCGAGGCGCTTGAAGAGCTCGAGGACGCGGTCGTAGGTGATGGGTGATTCGATACCGAGAGTGACGCCGTGTTTCCTGGCGATGGGAAGAATTTCTTCGATGAATTTGGTCACACCAGCGATTTTCTCTTCGCCTTTTTGGAAATTGGAGGGGCCGAAGAAGGGAAAGAGGAGAACTTTGCAACCGAGGGCGTCGCAGGCTTCAATAGACTGCTTCATGATAGTAAGTCCCCTGTCGCGGTCGGACCCGTCTTTCCATACGTTGATGCGATTCATGCTGCCGGCGCAGAGAGAGATGATTTCGATCTCGTATTTTTTCGAGGCTGCAAGGAATTCTTCCTGAAGGGATTGGATTGAGAGTGTGAGGACTCCGTTGGCGTCGAGTTTTCCGGTGTGAATTTGTACGCCCTGAAAGCCTGCTTTTTTGGTAAGCACGATGCTTTCGACGACGCAGCGGTTTCCGAAGGCCGTTTCCATGACGGCGATTTTTTGTGCCGAGAGCGAGACCGTGGAAAGAATTGAGAGAAAGAAAAAGATGATGGGGCAAAACCGCATGGCGGTATTACGGGCAGAGTGGAGGGATTTTGACAGGAAATAGTTGTGAGTGCTCACTGATCAATCACGAGAATGGTGATCGTCTGTTTGGCTCCGGAATCGAAATTCAGAGTGACATCGACTTTGTCGCCAGCGGAGAGTTTTTCTTGTCGTCCTTGGAGGAGGAAAAATAACCAAGCCCAGGACCGGAGTCCTGGGCTTGGTGGGAATTTTGGGTTCGGTAGCTGGAATACCAGTGGGCGCGTTGACCGCCGCCACGTTTTAGTCGTTGAAGGTGAGGCCGCGGAATTCGTTGGCGGCGGCGGAGACGGCGCGCTCGATGGGGAGGCGCTCGGTGGAGGAGCCGGTCCAGAAGCCGTGGCCGCTGGTGTTGTCCAGGATGTATTGCGCGTCGGAAGGGGTTTCCATGGCGGCGCCGTGGGCGACGAGTAAAGTGTCAGGGCTGAGCTCGCGGCACTTCTGGTAAACTTTCTCGGTTTGCTCGGCGGTTTCTTCGATCGTCATGCCGTTGTCGTAGCCTTTGATGCCTCCCTTGGTTGTCCCGGCATGGTAGCAGAAGATGTGGGGTTTGGCCTGCTCGCAGATGGCGTAGGAATCTTCTTCGGTGAAGGCGAGTCCGACGGAGACCATATCCATTTCCTCTTTAGCGAGGATGAGCATGTCAATTTCGTTTTGCAGCGTGATGCCGGCGGAGGTCATGACTTTGAAGATCTCAGAGTCGTGGTCGATATAGGAGATGGAAGGTCCGATGTTGGACACGGACTGCACGCCCATATCTTTGCATTCCTGAAGGACCATTCGCATATCCTTAAGGGGATCGTTGGCATTGAGACAGGCACAGACGAAGGACTTGCCGTCGAGAGCGGGCATGATGTCCTCGCGGGTGTAGTTGAGGGTCTGCTTATTGGAGTCGAGGATGGGCCACATCATGGCCATGGTGCCCATGCCATTGGAGCGGAGACGCGCGCCCGAGAAGGTATTGATGCAATCGGAGCCTGCGGCTTCTTGAAGCTTGGCAACGAGTCCTGATCCCGCGGAGGAGATCATGATGGGGATACGGGCCTCGACCTTGGCTTGAAGGTTGGCGAGGATCTGCTGGGTGGTGATGCGTTTTGTGATCATAGGAATTGGCTGATTTGTTTGTTTAGTTCGAGATGGTATGATTCAGGTTCGTGGTAGCGCGCAGGAAGGATGGCGCTTTTGACATTGGGAAGGACGCCGCTGATGGCATCGGCGACCTCCTGAGGATGGAGGTCGTCGCGCGGACTGGAAAGCACAAGTGAGGGCACAGCGATTTTTTTTAGGGAATTGAGCGAGTCGAAGGGACTGTCGCTCCACATTTTTTCGAGGACCGCGATGTCGGGGCTGTCGAATAGCGGGGCGATGGATGCGGCGACAGGCGGGTTGCGCCCGGCGAGAGCTTGGAAATCGGGATCATTGGCTCCCATTCCGGTGGTGACCCGGGCGACGAGCTCAAGGTGGTCGGGGCGTGGTGAGTCGAGCCAAGAGGGTCGGAGGAGGATGAGCTTTTTCACTCGCTCGGAATAGCGGAGGGCAATATTCAGGCTGATGCCCGAGCCCATGGAAAGTCCTCCGAGATCGGTTTTTTCGATGCCCAGGTGATCCATGACTTCGATAACCAGATCGGCGAAGAAATCGAAGGAAAAGAGGGCGGGATCGATGTCGGTCGAGTCGCCGTGACCGGGCATGTTTGGCGTGATGAGCCAGCGCCCGGGGAGGTTGGTGAGTGCGGAGCTAATTTGCTTTTTCCCAGCGCCAAGTCCGTGGATAAAGACGAGCGGGGTGCCGTCGGCCGATCCGAGAGTTTGATAGGTGATCATTTCAATCGGGGCGTGGGATTTCGAATTGATCACTGGTGCGGGTATACCAATCAGGCGACGCCATGCGGCCCAGAGGGTGAAATGCGTCTTGTTTTAGGTAGCCCTTCTCGTCGGTGAGTTCATCGCGAATATGGACAAAATGAACCATACCAATTACGAGGCGGTTGGAGCCGATTTCGATGGTGGAATGTTCGGTGCATTCGAACGCGACGGGTGCCTCAGCGATACGGGGGACGGCGATTTTTTCGCAAGGCAGGGTGGTGAGTGGGAGATTGTCTAATTCACTTTCGCCGTGAGGCAGGGTGGCGGAGGTGGTGACCATGGCTTCGCCAAGTGGTTCGTCCACCATGTGAACGACGAATTCGCCAGATTCGCGGATGTTCCGCGCGGTATCTTTTGGAGTGTGGCGGTCTTTGTTTCCCGGCGCGAAGGCGACGATGGGCGGGTTGGAGCCGAAGACGTTGAAAAAGGAAAAGGGGGCGGCGTTGAGTTTTCCCTGGGAGTCCTGCGTGGTGATCCAGGCGATGGGCCGTGGCGTGACGAAGGAGGCGAGGATGCGATATCGCTCGGAGGGCTTGAGGGCGAGGAGATCGAAGGTCATGACTCGATCACTCGGTTGGGTTGGACTGCAGGGCCAGGTATTCCTCGATGGCACGGGTGGGATCATCGGCACGCATGAGGGTTTCGCCGATGAGGATGGCAGAGGCTCCGGCGTCGAGGGCGCGTTGCGCGTCGGCGGGACTTTTTAAGCCGGACTCGGAAACGAGGAGGACATCGTCGGGGACTTCATCGGCAAGTTGCTCGGTGGCGATGAGGTCGGTCGTCATGGTCTTGAGATTCCGGTTGTTGATGCCGATGAGGTCGGCATCCAGATCGAGGGCGCGTTCCATTTCCGGGAGGTCGTGGACTTCGACGAGGACGTCGAGTTGGACATCGCGGGCGGCGTCGTAGAGCTTGCGGAGTTCTTCGTCACTGAGGGCGGCTACGATGAGGAGGATGGCGTCGGCTCCGGAGACGCTGGCTTCATAAATCTGGCATTCGTGGACGGTGAAGTCTTTTCGTAGTAGCGGGATCGGCGAGATTTTAGAAACGTCCATGAGGTGGGAGAGGTGCCCCTGAAAGTATTTTTCGTCGGTGAGAATCGACATGCAGGACGCGCCGCCGTCGATGTAGCGCTTGGCCTGACGGACAGGATCGAAGTTGGGATCGATGATACCGGCTGAGGGGGAGGCTTTTTTGACCTCGGCGATGACTCCTAGTTTCTCGGGGCCACGATCGAGGGCAGCGCGGAAGCCGCCAAAGTCGTTTCTCATCAAAGCGGAGGCCCGGAGTTTCCCGGTGAGGGGAATGAGGGGTTCGATCTCCTGTTTCTTGTAGGCGATGATTTCGTCCAGCTTGTTCATAGGTGACGGGGGTGCAATACGGTATGATCGGGAAAAAGAAAGCGCGATTCCGGTGATTAGCGTCGCTTTCCCGATAATTCCGCGCTTGTGCAGTTCCTTCTGGCACCGGAAAGTCGCTCGTCCCATGAAATTTGCCCTCGCCATTTTCTTTTCCCTCAGCGGCTTGCTGTGGGGTCAGGACAGTCCACTGACAGGGCAGAGGGCATCGACCCAGAATGAGGAGTTGGTGGTGCACAGAGGAAGTTCCAAATTGCGTGCGGTGATTGTGCAGGAAGGGGAGGACCTTTTGAGATCGATGGCAACGATTGCCGGGGAGCCCAAGGGGAAGCCTTATCCGGTGGTGCTTGAGATTCATCCTGCCAAAGAGGAAGCACCCTCTCGGATCGTGAGAAGTTTCCGGACTCTGCCGGAGAATGAGAACCGCTATCGCCTGCAGATTGATTTGCGATTGGGGGCGGGGGAGTCGTTTGATCAGGAAAATCTACGCTTGGTTCTTCTGGAGATGTTTATCATCGAGCGGGGATTGAAAAGTCTGCCGGATGGCGAGAGGGCAACCCAGGTGGGAGTGCCGGCCTGGTTACTTTATGGATTGATGGCTTCGCTGGAGTGGGATGATGGCAAGATGGACCGACGTGTTTATGGCTCTCTTCTCAAAAGTGGTGGTTGGATGGAGGTTGAGAAACTGGTGGATCAAAAAGAGGTTGAGAAGATGGACCGGCTGAGTCGCGATTTGTACCGGGCATCGACCTGTGCGCTGGTGAGAGCCTTTTTGAAACAACCGAAGGGGAAAGACGGAATGGCGCAATTGGTTTCTGTTGTCGGAACATATGAGGGGGAGCAGATTTCCCTGATTCAAAATCATTTTTCGGCGGTGAATCTCAGTCGCAAGGGATTGGAGCGGATGTGGATGTTGCAGGTGGCGGCGATGGCGCAATCACGCCTGGCCAATGCCATGACGATTGCCGAGACAGAGGCCGAATTAAAACGTGGGCTTTATTTACTCATTCCCCGGAAGGGGAAAACAGAGAAGTCACCAGGGCTGGATGAATGGGCCGAGGTGCTGGATCTTGAAGATGAGGCCAGAATGGAAGCCGTGCGGGCTTCGTCGGATCAGTTGGTACAGCTCAGCTATCGTTCCTTTCCAACCTATCGCCAGGTGATCGCGGGCTACTTGCAGCTTCTGGCCGAACTTGGAGCGGGTGAGGTAGAGGATGTCGATGAAACGCTTGCCTCGATGCAGACTTTTCGGGACGCGGAGTCAGAGCGTTACCAGCAATTGCTGGACTTGATGGACTGGTATCACCTCTCGACCGTGAAGAAGGAAAGCGGTGAATTTGACGAGTATTTGAAGCTCAAGAAGAGTCTGGAGGAGTCACCAAAAATCAAAGGAGACCCGATCCACGAGTATATGGATCGGGCCCAGAACCTTTTTGAGAAGTCAAAACCGAAGAACTCCCGGTAGTCGGTTGATGATTTGAGAATGAAGGTCATCGTGACGAGGAATCGTAATTTACTAGTTTTCTTGGGGGGACTTTTTTCGGAAGAGGAGTAATCCTTCCGTTCGTTCTTGATCGTTGGGCAAAGCTGGGGAAGATCGCGTTCCCGCGATTTCAGGCGGGAGTTGAGATCATGAGTAAGAATGCCAGTTTTGAAGAAATCGGAGAGGTTTTGCGCCAGTATGACTCCTTCGCCGTGGTGAGTCATGTGCGTCCGGATGGCGATGCCATTGGATCGATTTTGGCCCTTGGACATGCTTTGGAGGGATTGGGGAAAAAGGTGCGCTATCTGAACGAGGACGGATGTCCCGAGAGTCTTGAGTTTCTTCCCGGGTCGGAATTGGTGGAAGTTTCCAGTGAAGCGAAGGATGTGGAAATTGAAGTTGCCATCACCCTCGATACGGCGGCGCATACCCGGGTGGGAGAGGCCAGCCTCGCCGCGATTTCCGGAGCTAAGGTGCTCATTAATATCGATCACCACATTTCCAATCCGAGCTATGGGGATTTGAATCTTATCGACGACAAGAGTCCCGCAACGGGGCAAATCATTTACGATCTTCTCACTGCTCTTGATTTCCCAATTTCGGAAATTTCCCGGGATTCGATTTACGTCGCGGTCTCGACCGACACCGGATCGTTTCAGTATCCCGGGACAACGCAGCGGACTTATGAAATGGCCGCCGATCTGGTCGCTCGCGGCCTAAATGTCGGAGAGATTAATTCACTGACTTACGACAACCAACCGTATCGTAAAGTGGAGCTTTTGCGTTCGCTGCTTAATACCTTGGAGCGGAGTGTGGATGAAAAACTGGTTTGGTGGGAGTTGCGCGACGAGACCAAGGAGCGTCTTGGTTTAATTGACGATGACACGGAAGGGATGATTGATTTCATTCGTTCTGTGAAGGGCGTGGTGGTGGCGGTTTTCTTTGAGGAATTAGATGGTGGCAAGATTCGCGTCTCAATGCGGTCGAAAGATCGTCGCGTGAACGCGAGTGAGATTTGTGGAATATTCGGTGGCGGCGGACATGCTCTCGCGGCGGGAATTCGGATGCCGGGACCGATTGAGGATGCGCGGGAAAAGGTGCTGGTGGAACTCCGCAAGACGATTGAACAACTTTAGAGTTTTAAATGATACAAAACCCCAACGAACTCCCGAGCGGAGTGCTCTTGATTGATAAGGCACCGGATATGACGTCGCACGATGTCGTGGCGATTGCCCGTCGGCAGCTGAATATGAAAAAGATCGGCCACTGCGGAACACTTGATCCCATGGCGACCGGCCTCTTGATGCTCGTAATCAATCGGGCCACTAAAATTCAGGACCTCCTCATGAGTGAGGATAAGACTTATGTCGGAACTTTGACTTTGGGGGCGACGACTTCGACCCAGGATAAGGAAGGCGAAATTCAGGAAGAGAAGGAAGTGCCTGGATTCACTGAGGAGGATCTCAAGGCGGCCTTTGACAAGTATACCGGGAACTTTGAGCAGATTCCGCCCATGGTATCGGCGATTAAGAAGGACGGTGTGCCGTTGTATAAGTTGGCTCGCAAGGGGCAGGTCGTGAAGCGCGACCCGCGCCCGGTTTTTGTGACCAATTATCAGATTGATCGAGTGGCGCTTCCAGAAGTCGATTTCAACGTCGATTGTTCAAAGGGTTTTTACGTGCGGACCTACGCGCATGACATTGGGCAGACGCTGGGGTGTGGCTCGCACCTGAGTTCGTTACGTCGGACACGTTCCGGGAAATTTACTCTAGAGCGTGCGGTAAAAGTGGAGGATTTAAAGGTGGCGAGCCGGGAAGAGTTGGTGAATTCTTTCATTAGCCTCGCGGAGATTTCCCTGATGCGGGGTGCTTGATTTTGCGATGAATAGAATTCCGAAAGCCTTTTTTTGGGTCAGTCTCCCGCTGTTCATTCTGGATCAGATTACCAAGTGGTGGGTGGTTTTCCGCTTTAAGGAGCCGACCGAGGGGTTCTTCGCGACCTCGGATGAGAAGATCGAGGTGATTGGGGGCGTTCTTTGGTGGTGGAGGATTCACAATCAGGGCGTGGCATTTGGAATTGGAAACGGCACGACCTGGGCGCCCTATGTGTTCCTCTGTGTGCTGGTTGCGGCACTTGTCATGATCACGATTTTCTGGAAGAAGGGAGCTTTTTCCAATGGTTTGGCTCGCTTTGCGGCAGTGCTTTTGGTGGCTGGGATTTTGGGAAATCTGACGGACCGGCTCTTCCAGGGGTTTTTCCTGGAGCAGCATGCCGAGAAGTCATTCTTTACCCGCTTGTCCAAAGGATACGTCGTGGATTTTATCGATGTGAAGATTCCCGGTTACGACAAGATCAGCCCCCGGAGCGGAGGACATTGGCCAACCTTCAATGTAGCGGATTCATGTATCTCGGTGGCGGCAGTGTGTCTTTTTCTCTCAGCCTTCCGACCGGAGGATGAGGAGGAAGAGAAAGTTGGGAAGTAAATGGTGAGGAGCCTCAAGGAGATGAACCATGAGAGCTTTCGGGGCGGACTAGTGAGGCGCGAGGGAATCTAACCTTCTCGCTGTTCCTCACGTAGGCGGGCCTTAATGACTTTGGCCTTGGCGCGTTGGTAGCGGGTTTTGGGGAGGAGCCTGGGGAGCATCGCCGAGATGAGATAGATCAAGGGGTAGGCTAGGAGGAAGAGGAGGAAAGCCATTGTGAGAAAGCCAAGGATAAAGCTTCCGGCATTCAGGTTGGTCGCTGCCATGCCGGCGAGCTCAGGGACGGGGATCTGAATCTTCTCAAGAATTGGGTGAATCGGGATATGAAGTTCTTGTCTCAGGAAGTCGCCAAAGCTTTCCTGGAAAAACCAGATCGGGAATTGGGTGATCGGGTTGGAGATCCAGCAAGCGGCGGTAGCGATGGGGACATTGGCGCGAAATCGCACTGCTCCGATGGCAGCGAGGATCATTTGGCCGATGATGGGGAGCATCGAGACGAAGAGACCAATGGCGAGTCCCGAGGCGACGGTATCGCGGCAAGGGTGCCAGAGTTCGCGGTCAAAGATAGGCTGGAGGATCTTTTTGAGCCAGGGATACCGCCGGAGTTTCGGACTGCGCAGAAATCGATGGGCGCGCCGAACGAGCCTAAGATATCGTTTTTTGACTTCGATGCCCATGCCTCAATTCCACCTTCGGAGGAATAGTGTGCGCGGTTGGCTGATCTTACAAGTTTTCGATTACCAAAGGGCGTCGAATTCCTTGCTGTCCCGAATGGCGCAGATTTGCGTGAGTTTCTCGGTGACCTGATCGGTCCAAGGATGAAATTCTTCGGGGATGGGTGCTTCGTTTTGAATCCATTCGCCGGTAACAGGATGTGCGATGCCGAGTCGCCAGGCGTGAAGCATGAGACGGGGAACGGAAACAACCTGGCGGGCGGGTTTGGCGTAAATCGGGTCGCCGAGAAGCGGGTGGCCGAGGTAGCGGTTGTGGACGCGGATTTGGTGGGTCCGCCCGGTGTGGAGGGCGCAAAGAATGAGAGAGGTGCCGTCGGGTTCGGTGTAGAGGAGGTGCAAGTCGGTAATGGCCGGTTTGCCTGAGCCGGGATTGCAAACGTCCATGCGCTGCCGGTGCACCGGGTGGCGGGCGATGTTGTTGAAAACCGTTTGGTGGGTCTCTTTGGGAGGGGATTGCGCGACGGCGAGGTAAAGTTTGGTGGTGGAGCGGTCAGCGAATTGGCTCACAAGGCCGGTGAGGGCAGGCTTGGTTTTGGCAGCAACGATGCAGCCGGAGGTGTCTTTGTCGAGCCGGTGGACGATGCCCGGGCGGGTTTCATCTTCGTCGATGGCGAGTTGCCCCGCGCAATGGTGGAGTAGGGCGTTAACGAGGGTGCCGTCGGGATTTCCAGCAGCGGGATGAACGACCATGCCGTGGGCTTTGTTAATGACGATGAGGTCGTTGTCCTCGTGGAGGACGGAAAGGGGAATGTTTTGAGCGATGAGTTCGGTGTGAGCTTCTTCGGGAATGTCGACGGTGATGGTGTCGCCTGATTTTACAGAGATCCGGGCTTTAACCCTGGTGCCATTGAGCTGAATGTGCCCCGCCTTGATCAGCGACTGGATTTTTGAACGTGAGAGAGCGGGGAGTTTACCGGCGAGATAGGCGTCGAGTCGCTCGCCAACGGAATCTGTGATGGTGAGGGTCACAGGGAGAGGCTAGCCGCGGAACATAATGAGAAGCCCGGCAACGAGGCTGCCACAGAGATTGGAAACCAGATCCTGACAGGTGTTGGTGTAGCCTCCGACATTGGTTTCGGGAATATTGAGCACGGCGACGAATTCGATGATTTCATTCATCGCTCCGAGGCCCATGCCGGCCAGGATACAGAGGGCGATCATCCCGGCGGAGGGGAAGAGTTTTCGGCCGAGGCGGTATTGCACGCTGGCTCGTAGTGCTTCCCAAATGAGCCAGGTTGCCGAGCCGAAGCCGAAGCAATGCACAACGTGATCAAACTTGATGGTTTCACCAACGACCCACCAGGAATAGAGGACCTTTTGCTCACCATGATAGGGCCAACCATCGGGCAGGGTGACGAGACCGCCGGCCAGATGCATCGCGCCCCAGAGCGTCATGCACCAGAGCAGGCCTCCGGTGAAATTCACGCCACGGTGCATGTAGGTGATGATAAAGGCAAAGAGAACGATGGACGGGATGTAGATTTTGAGAAATTCCCAGTTCTGCTGGGTCACCGCTGCGCTGATGG
The DNA here is from genome assembly GCA_018222765.1 of bacterium. GTDB lineage: Bacteria > Verrucomicrobiota > Verrucomicrobiia > Verrucomicrobiales > Akkermansiaceae > SW10. The sequence goes on from JAAEZT010000014.1 coordinate 21,429, forward strand.
CCGCGACCAAATAGAAGGCCACGACGAGGATGATCGTTGTTGGCACACGGGCTTTCCTCATTAGCGGGACTCTAGCGGAATCGTTGGGAAGGAGCGAGGGAATTATTGCTTTAAAAAGGCGCTCGCGATGAGGGTCTCGAAGTCTTTTTTGGCCTTCATGATCTCAGCGGTCGGACCGGCGGCTTTGAAAAAGACATCGCCGGACGGATGTGGGATGATCGCTCCGAGGAGAGTCCAGCCGGCCCGTGGAGTTTTGTTGCGCTGCATAATGCTCCCTTCGAGGAAAGTGCCGTTCATGGTGACGATGGCGACTTTTTGTTTTCCGTAGGTTTTTTCCTCGGGAGTTACTTTGACTTCTCCGTCGAATTGCTTTTGCCAGCGTTTAATATTCGCTTCGATTCCTCCGCCCTGACCTTCGCCGAAGTGGTAGATCTTCACGAGTGGACCTTTGGCCGTGTGGGTGAGGGCTCCTTTGACCATGTGGCTGCCCGGCTCCTGCACCACCCAGGGAGCGGTGGGAATAAATTTAAAGTTTCCGGCTTTAATGGAAACCTCGGCCAGAAGTGAGCTGGCTCCGAACAAAAAGAGAAACAAGATTGCTTTCATAGGCAAAGGGATAGCGTGAAAATTACATAAGTGCCAGCGCAGATGCGCGGCAATCAGGGGAGCGGGGTATTAGGCCTGACGGCGTTGGCCGGGCGTGGGTTGTTCTTGTCGAAAACGAGGAGCTGCTCGTAGGTTTCGATGGTAACGAAAGATTCGTCGATTCTGCCGCCCTTGCGGGGGACCCGGTCGGCTTTGAGCCCGAGGTGTTTGGCGAGGAAAGGGTAGGCGGCCTGCCGTTTGGAGACGCCGTAGTCGTGCTTTTCCTTCGGGAAATGCGCGTTGCCTAACTTGTCGGTGGCGCCGTAGAGTTGATAGACGTTTTTGATGTAGGGGAAACCGATAGTGGGAATGTGTTTCGTCCAATCGTTGCCATTCGAGACGACGAGCTGAGGGCGCGGAGCGGCCAGGGCGGCTATTTCGACGTTATTGGTTTTGTGGTGGGGTCCCCAGTGGATGGGCATGCCGCTTTCACAGACACAGCCACCGAAGAAGTGTGAGGAAACCATGCAAACCGGAACGGAGACCGCGATGCGATCATCGAGGGCGGTAAGGAGAAAGCTCTGCGTGCCGCCGCCGGAGCACCCGGTGATGGCAATACGGTTTTTGTCGGCTCCGGGAAGAGTGAGCATGAAGTCAACGGCGCGCATGCTGTTCCACGTTTGCAGGCGGAGGATTTCGGGGACTTTGCGATGTTCCCATCCGGCTTCCTTCCAATCACCGTAGCCGACCATGTCGTATTGGAAGACGGCCGCGCCCATGCGGGCGAGAACGGCGCAGCGGATTTGGCGGGAGTCCTTAAAGCGTCCACCGTGTCCGTGGGGGCAGAGGATGGGAGCGAGGGAGTCGAATTTTTCGGTAGGACGGAAAAGGCTGCCGGTAACGTGGAATCCTGGGGCGCTTTCGAAGGCGACTTGCTCGATGGTGTATCCGTCGTAGGTGCGCTTTTTATAGAATTTGGGATTGAGAGGAGTTCTTTCCGGGAGCGCGGTCAGCTTGGCTCCAGCGAGGATGCCCGCTTTGAGCTTGGCTTTGCGTTTCTCCCACTCGGCGAGAGTGGAATACTTGGCTTGAAAATCTTTGAGTTCTTTGGCTGCTGCTTCTGGTTTTTCGGCCTGCCCGACACGGAGCTTGGTTTCCTCGGCTTGAAGAACGAGGACGGAGAGGAGAAGGATTCGAAAAAACATGGGAGCATTCCACGATGGCAGCCGGAATGAGTCGAGGAGGAAAGGCGCGGGGTTTTCGCTGGGGATGGATGGGGGTAGGTTCGAAAAGTAGTTCGGGCTTCGAGGCTTATCGGAGTTGGCTAAAGATGGTGAAGAGCCGAGGTTCGTGAGAGTTCAAGACTCTCAAGTCGAATAAGGATCTTTGGCGGGTTCCATTTCTATCGGCGAGAATACTTGTAGCGACTGAGAATTCTTGGTTTATTAATTGAAGTGGCGATGATCAGATTCCGAATTTTTTTGTGGCTGTTCCTTGTCACTTGGTCAGGTTTGCAGGCTGGCGAGGTTGAGTATCGCTATTATCGTTTTACACCAACGCAATTGAGGGTCAGCAATGATTGCTGCGTTCAGTTGGCGGAATTTGAATTTCTTTTGGACGGCGTCAAGGTGGGAACTCCTTCGGTTTCGAATCCTGGTGGCAGTAATCCAAACGGGGAAACTCCTGATTTGGCGGTTGATGGTTCGCTGACAACGAAGTGGTTGGACTTTAATCAAGGCCCTTTGGTTTTTGATTTCGGAAGTGCGACGACGGTGAATGGGTATCGCTGGTCTACTGCGAATGATGCCACGGAGCGTGATCCGGTGCGGTGGATTTTGGAAGGGAGTGATGATGAAACAAATTGGGACCTTGTCGATGAGCGGTTGGATGGAAATTTTCCAACGCCAAGTGCCCGGTTTACTTCTACTCCTGTTCTTGAATTAAATTCCGCGCCGGCAGTTCAGTCATTCACGGTAGATCGTTCGCTGATTTCAGCCGGGGTGCCGGTGACGCTTTCGTGGGAAGTTGATCCGGGCACGACCGGTCTCTCAATCAATCAAGGTGTCGGTCTGGTGACGGGGGTTACGACAAATGGTGTGGGCTCCATCTTGCTTGATCCGGGGCCATCTGTTTCGACTGTTTACGAGATGACGGCCACTCATGCCAACGGAGATTCGACGGCACAGCTTGTGGTGACTGTAACCAACATGCCCGTGATCCACGAATTGTTCGCGACCCCTGCCATTGTCGGGCCGGGAGAGAATTCAACTTTAAGTTGGGAGATTTTTAATGCCGACAGCTTGGAGCTGGATGGGGTTGCGGTGACGGGGGATTTTTTGGTGAAAACGTTGGCCGCCTCGCAGACTTTTACCCTGTCGGCGATAAATACGAATGGCGCGGTGACCCGGGATGTTTCGGTGACGGTAGTGGAGCCCGGTGTTCCCGTAATCAATGAGTTCATGGCGAACAATGACGGCGATTTGGTGATTGATGAAGATGGCGAGGACTCGGATTGGATTGAAATTTACAACCCCAGTGGAGCGGTAGCGGATTTAGGGGGCTACTTTTTGACTGATGATGCGGGTGATCTGACAAAGTGGGCTTTCCCGGAAGGGACATTGGGAGTTGATGGCTACCTTCTGGTGTGGGCGTCTGGAAAAGACCGTTCGGTGGCGGGGAGCGAGATGCACACCAACTTCAGCCTCAAGTCCGGAGGGGAGTATCTGGCTCTGGTGAAGCCGGATGGCATTACCATTGTTTCAGAATTTGGGCCGGGAGGTGCCGACTATCCTGACCAGGATGCGGGTGTGTCCTTTGGGGGATTTGGAGAGGGAGAACAGCAAGGGTATTTTTCAACGGCGACTCCGGGGGCGGAGAATTCGAGTGGATTTCTTGGCTACGTGAAGGACACGATATTCAGTGTGGATCGGGGGCACTTCACCGATTCGTTTAGCTTGGAAATTAGTTCGGAGACTGAGGGTGCGAGTATCCGCTACACAACCGACGGAGCAACGCCCAGCGAGTCCGAAGGGACTCTTTATACCGGGCCAATTACGGTGGACCGGACGATGCCGGTTCGGGCCATTGCATATTTGGACGGACTAAGATCGACCAATGTCGATACGCAAACCTATCTCTTTGTGGATGATGTAGTGACACAATCATCGGTGACGACGCAGAGCATTTGGGGGCTCCCTGGGGACTGGTCGGGAACCTCGCCGGATTACGGAATGAACCCGGGTGTGGCCTCGCTCCACGCCGCGACGATCAAAGATGATTTGAAAACTGTCCCAAGTTTGTCTCTCTCAATGCCGGAAGAGGATCTTTTTGGATCCAATGGAATTTATGCCAACCCGCTCAGCAGCGGGATTAACTGGGAGCGGGCGACTTCCCTGGAATTGATCGATCCGTCTCGTCCTGATGGGAGCATGAACTTCCAGATTGATTGCGGCATGCGGATTCAAGGCGGCGCATTTCGTCGCTTTGATCTCACAAAAAAGAAATCGTTCCGGCTCCTCTTCAAGGGAGCCTATGGCGACACCAAATTGCGCTACCCCCTTTTCGGAGATCTCACGACAGATGAATTCGATACACTGATTTTTCGGATGGAATCGAACGATGGATATCAGTGGGACAATCGGACCAACGTGCAGTATGCGCGGGATCAATTTGGCCGGCGGTCGGCATCTGACATTGGCATTCCGTCTTCGCGTGGTCGTTATTTTCACATCTACCTGAATGGAGTTTATTGGGGCGTCTATAATGTCGTGGAGCGGCCAGACGTTTCCTTTGGTAAAACTCATTTCGGGGCGGAGAAGGAAGATTGGGATGGGATTAATTTTGGGACACCGACCAATGACAGCTTGAAGGATTCCTGGGATACTTTGGTGAGCCTTGCTGGCGAGGTGAACAGCGCCGGGAGCGAATCAGCGCGGACAGCAGCCTACATGAAAGTGCAGGGGCTCAATCCCGATGGCTCGAACAATGAGGGCTGGGCCGACTTTCTGAACGTGGACAACATGTGTGATTATTTGCTCGTGAATTGGTATACTGGAAATGCCGATTGGCCGCAGCGGAACTACTACACGGGAAGGGAGAGGGATGTGCTTGACCCTGTTGCCTGGAGGGGATCCCGGACGAGTTCTGGGACGCACTTTTTTATGTGGGATGTCGAGACCTCGATGTTTTTGAACTCGGATCGCGATCGGACAGATGCCGTGAGTAATGTTAATGTCCCTTTTGGCTCCCTTCGCGGGAGCAAGGAATTCCAGGTGAGAATGGGAGACCGGGCACATCGGGCGTTGTTTAATGGAGGAGCGCTGACGGCGAATGAAGCGATGGCGCGTTATGCTGATATCACAAAGGACCACCGGAGTATCTTGATTCCCGAATTGGCCCGGTGGGGCGATCAGCATGGGACACAACGAACGATTGAGCAGTGGGAATCAGCCTATGACCAGATTCAGGATCAATGGTTGTCGGATCGTTCGCCCGAGTTGGTGGAGATCTTGCGCCGATCAAATTATTATCCTGATTTGGATGCGCCGAGTTACAGTCAACACGGCGGAGATGTTCCTCTGGGAGGTGGCCCCGCCTTAAGTGTTCCGGTTTCGATCCCGCAGATTTATTACGTTTTTGGGGATGATGATTTTGATGAGGCCTCTTACACTCACCCTTTGGATCCGAGATTGATAGGGGGCGGTATCTCACCAGCAGCGACCTTGATTACTCTCGGTGAAGGGGGCGGTGGCCCATCGACCCAATTTGTTTCGAGTGGTGATTCATGGAAATATCTCGATGATGGTTCCGACCAAGGAACTGCTTGGCGTGGGACTGGCTTTGCGGATGGAGCATGGTCTGAAGGGCCATCTCCTCTCGGGTATGGGGACGGGGATGAGGCCCAGGAGGTTGGCTTTGTGGATGCTGACCCCGGAACAGGCGGGATACAGAAGAACGCCACGACCTATTTCCGAAAGGTGGTGGCGATCACCACTCCTTCGGTATACGGAGAATTTAAGCTAGATTACGTTTTTGATGACGCGATTGCGATTTACGTGAATGGAAATGAAGTCGAACGAATCCACCTGGAGGATGAGGCCGCCTTTGATCAATACGCCACTCTACAGAGTGATGAGAATGAAATGGGAACGGTGATTTTGAATCCTGCGGTGTTTGTGCCGGGCAATAATACAATCGCGGTGGAGGTTCATCAACTGAGTGGGGGCAGTTCTGACATGAGTTTTGATCTGGAGCTACGGGGGCAACCGGCAGGGGGCGGAGGAACACATAGCTCTGCCCCGCTTGAATTAACAGAGTCGGGTTGGTTGTACTCCAGATCATACAATCCCGGAACAGGTGACTGGAGCGCACTGAACGTGGCTCGTTTTAATGTTGAAACGGAACCGGCAGATGCCACCAACCTCGTCGTTTCAGAGTTTAGCTATCGTCCTGCGGAGCCCGTTGCTCTCAATGAAGTAGCGGTATCCACGGATCGGGATGATTACGAATTTATCGAGCTAACGAATATCGGGAATAAAACGATAGATCTATCGGGAGTGGAATTCACGAGTGGGATTAGTTTTTCGTTTCCGGCGAATAGCCTGCTCGGAGTTGGGGAGCGTGTGGTTCTGGTTTCAAATGCCGCCGCATTCTCCGAACGCTACCCGGCGGTGGAAATTGGTGGTGTCTTTTCTTCTGGGAATCTCAGCAACGGGAGCGAGCAAGTCGTATTGGCCAGCCTCGCAGGGGAAGTGATTCGGGACTTCATCTATGAAGATGTCGATCCTTGGCCGAGCGCGGGAGACGGTGCGGGATATTCCCTGGTTCTGATTGCTCCGGCGACAAATCCAGACCACGTGGATCCTCTCAATTGGAGGTCGAGTGCGGATATCCATGGAACTCCGGGAGGGGCAGATGGTGTCAGCTATGCCGAGTGGAAATCAGCGAATGGTATCACTGATGATTCTGGTGATCCTGATAGGGATGGCTTGAGTAACCTGGGAGAGTTTGCGAGTGGCTCGGATTTTCAGGTGAGAGGAACGGGAGCGGGAATTACGGGACAAGTTGTGAATGGATTTTTTGAGGTAGAGATTCAGCGAAATCTCCGCGCTGTCGATGAATTCGATCTGGTTGTAGAAAGTTCCGAAGATCTCATGAGCTGGGCCGGCGATGGGGAATACGCGAGTGAAACGAATCTAGGCAATGGAGTCGGCCTGGTGAAATATCGCGTCACCATGAGCGGATCACCCAGGAAATTTGTGCGCGCCAGATGGATGTTACGGAGTCCGTAGGGGTCTGGGTTGGTTACCGGAGAGATCAGTTTGGGCCGTTTAAATAGAGGGTTGGTTAGGGCGGTTATTCCATGGAGCTATTGATTTAAAGATAGAGAAAGTGTCTTCATGAGAAATGCTGAGGTGGTCCGGAAATAGGCAGCTTGGGCGGAATAATTTTTGCGACCATGAGTATTCGGTTAAATGGTAGGTTCTTTTTTAAAGATGCACAGATGGTATTCAAGAATGCCGAGATGGTAGGCAAGTCGCAGGAGAGGGAGAGAGATGAGGAGAGAAGGACGGCGAAGGGCGGTTTTTGAAAGGAGGGGAATGAGTTTTGGTTTTTGAAGGGGAAGTAGGCAGGATGATTTGAACAAGGCGTTCCAGGTTGGGGCTGCTTGCGAGGAGAAATTTTGGTGGAATTGTAAATCGAAGTGATGGCGGGAGGCTGCTGAGAGGAGGTGATCGATCGGTCGCCAATGTGGGATGGCTCCGGTTTTGGCGAGGAGTCGGAGGAGGAGTTGTTCGATTGGAGAAAGGTGAGGTGTCGCATACCAATCGGAGATGACGAAAAGGGCGCCGGGACGAAGTGATTTTGAGGTAGCGGAAAGGAAGGTGTCGAAGTTGGGGAAGTGTGAGAGGCTTTCGAGGGCGATGGCTTTGTCGAGAGAGCGTGGAGGAAGAGAATGGTCGAGCCAGTCAGTGTGGTGAAAGGTGATATTTGGGTGCGACGTAGCGGCATGGATTTGGGCGAGGGAATTGGTGATGGAGTGAACTTGGCAGTCTGAATCTTTGACAATGAGGTGGCTGAATGTTCCGTAGCCGCACCCGATGTCTGCGATGGTCTCGCCCTTATGAGGAGCGAGTGCGGTGAGGCAGACTTGGGCGAGATTGTTGCGGGCTTGTAAGGGAGATTCATTCCCCTTGACCCAGAGCCCGTGATGTAGGGTTTTGCCCCAAAGTTCCCGGTAGAGGAGATCGAGACCGTCGTAGAGTTTCGCGTTGGTTGACATGAGTCAACTGAAGGTTGCGGCGATCAGGAGGAGACCGACGATAAGATCGCGGGAAGAGAATTTTTCGGTGGCGGATGTTTTGCGGAGAAAGCGGAAGAGGGCTCCGGTAGGGCAGCCGTATTTGCAGTAGGCGAGGGGGATGAAGAGGGACGCGAGGAGGCCGAGGATAGCAATGACGATGGTGGCGATGCCGGCGGAGCGCCAGAGCCAGGCGTCGAAGGCTTCGAAGTCGGCGAGGTTGAGAGAGGCTCCGAGGAAAAGGGAGGCCACGATGATGACGAGGAGCAAGGAGGGTAATTTGGAGAGGATTTTGTGAAGGGCGGACGGGATTTTGAGCGACTTGATGGGAAGCTTGATGAACCATTGCTGGAGAAAGCCGTGGGGGCAGAGGTGGTGGCAATAGAGTTGGTGGCCGCTGGCCCAAGGGACGAGAAGAGCAGCGGCAGCGAGGAGGATGAGACCGTAGGAATCAGCGAGAGGAAGTCCGTGTTTGGCCCAGCCGATGAAGAGAGCTTGCGAGAGGAGATCGCCGAGAATGAGCCCAAGGATTATGATGACGAAGAGTTGCCAAGAGAGGCGGAGGAAGGGGCGGCCGCGGAGTTTGGTGAAGGAGAAGGCGATGGCTCCCAAGGTAAGGATGATGAGGAGAAGGTTACGCCATGGGAACTCAAATGGGACGGGTTGGCGTTGGGAATCAAATTGGGCGAGGCGACGTTTCACGCTCTCGGCGATGGCCCAGGAAGTCATGGTGGCTCCGCTGACGCCTTCGATGCCAGCTTTGGCATAGTCGAGATCGATGATCTCCTGGACGGATTTTCCGTTGTAGAGTTTGAGGTAATCGTCGTCGTCGAGAATGCGTTCGTAGTATTCTTCGTTGTCGTAACTTTTACGAAAACGAAGGCCCGTGATGGTGTCGCCGTCAGGATCGAGAACGATGAGCGTGTCAGTGGGACCTTGGTAGCCGTGAAGGTATTCGAGGGAAGGAGCGGTGCGGAGGGCTTGTCCAAGGATGTTCTTTTTCTCGTCGAGAACAGTCATGACGCCGGGCCAGTCGGGGTGGGTTTCGAGTGATTTGGCGGTAGGGAGAATTTCGCCAAATTCGGCGAGAAGGATCTCGGTGGGGAAAAGACGGGAGGTGGTTTCTCCGCCGAGTCGTTCGATGATACTGCGGGTGACGGCGTGACTGGTGAGGGTGGAGCCTGAGACGGCGTCAATTTGCGGCTCACCGGGTGAGCCGAGTGCGAGGCCGAGGTGGGCGTCGAGGAAGTCGGGGTCAGTGGTGATGTCTTCGACGTGGTCTGGAGTGTCGGCTGAGGCGAGGATTTTGACATCGATAAGCTTGCCGGTGGGGTCGAGGGCGAGACCGAGATTAGTGGGGCCGGAATAGCCGCGGAGATGATCGGTTTGGGGAGAAGTGGTGAGATAGTAACCGAGGAGTTTTTCCTCGGCGCTGCGGACTTCGTATGATTCGGCGTTGTAAGCGGTGCCGCTTGGGAAGGCTTGAGAGTAGTCGATGGCGGTCGTGGGGAGCGGGCTTTCCTGATATAAGAGCCAAGCGATCACAAAAATCACGGCGAGGCGGTAGAGTCGGACGAGGAAGGGCACGGGGAGATGTTGGCTTAAATCGGGTTAGAAAAAAAGCCTGACACTAACGTGTCAGGCTTTTTGAGAGGAATGATCCGCTGGATCTAGGATACCGGCGGAGCAGCTTGGCTACTTGCCTGCATCACATTGAGGGTGTGGTTCGCGAGCGATTCGAGCTGGTTGTTGATGTCCATATAGATCATCTCGACCTTAATGTCGCCCTCGGCCATGCGCTTGATCGCTTCCTTGTTGAAGGATTTACGCATGCTGTCGGTTTGATTTTCGAGAGTCATCACAGAGGCGATGACTTCGGGAGGAACCGTTTGGAGGATGTAGTTGTCGACTGCGCCAAGGGCTTGACCTGCCACGGAGGTCATTTCACCGATCCGCTTGGTTTGGTGTTCCGTGAACTGATAATCTTTATTGTATTTTCGCTCAACAAGTTTCACGAGACGATAGATCGTATCGGTGATCTCTTCGAGCTCGGCAACAACACGAATCATCTTGGCAATGCTTGCGGCTTGCTCTTCCCGGATGTCGTGGGCAGAGCATTTCACGAGGTATTCTGTGATGTCCTGCATCATGAGGTCGGCTTCGTCTTCCATCTTTTTAAGACGAGAGACTTCCGAGGAAAGGTCGTCGCCGGGACTTTGGAAGACATTGATGAAGCCTCGATACATTTCGTTGGTGTGAGCGGACATCTTGCGGACGGCATTTTCGGCTTCGACAATATTAAGCTCACCAAGATCGACAAGGTTCTGGGAGACGTAACGGAGGCGGTTTTTCCCGGAGCCCTCTGCATCTTTCGAGGGAACCCACTTTTGAACAATCGAAGCAATTTGCGGGACGAACCAGATCAGGACGAAGACGTTGATCAGGTTAAAGGTCGTGTGGAAGATGGCGGTTGCGAAAGCGACCTCACTGGCTCCAAAGTCTTTCTTGGCGGATTTCAGGCCCTCTGGAAGATGCTGGGCGATATTCCATACCATGGCGGCGAAGAGCGGGAAGACGATAAGCATCCAGACTGTTCCGATGACATTGAACATGAAGTGTGCTCGTGCCGCTCGTTTTGCTTCGGTGCCGGCCCCCAGTGAGGCAAGCCAAGCCGTTACAGTTGTTCCAATATTTTCTCCGAGCACAACAGCAGCGGAGATCTTGAAAACTTCGTAGGCGTCAGTTCCAAACCACCCTTGCGTGGCGCAGGTGATGGTGATGGCCATCGCGGCGGAGGAAGACTGCACAATGAGAGTGAGTAGGATTCCCCCAATCATAAAGAGAATGTAGGAAAGGTATCCTTTGTTGCTGAGAATTGAGATCCACCACTGAATGTTGGCAATGACACCTTCGTCGGCTTTGACGCCGCTCTTCAGGTCGGGAACTTCGGATTTCAGGAGACTGAGTCCGAGGAACAGGAGTCCGAATCCCACCATGAATTCGCCAAAGGATTTCATTTTTCCTTTGGCGATGAAAAAGATCGGGAATCCTACCCCGATAATGGGCACGGCGATCTTGGCGAGACTGAACTTACCAATCGAGGCGACAATCCAAGCCGTGATGGTTGTTCCCAGGTTGGCTCCCATGATCACCCCGATTGATTCAACCAAGGTCAGGAGACCGACGTTCACAAAGGAAACGACGAGAACGGTCGTTGCTGATGAAGATTGCACCAAGCTGGTAGTGAAGAGGCCGGTGAGCACGCCTTTGACGCGGTTGCCTGTTGCGGTGGCCAAGGCTGCGCGCATGCGGGCACCGGCGAATTTCTGGACACCTTCGGACATGACTTTCATGCCGAAAAGGAAAACGCCGAGAGCGCCGAGGATTTTTAATATGGTTACGATTGAATCCATAGGATTGGGTTTGATAGAGGGTTTGTGAATGAGCCCGATTCCGAGCGCGAGATCAGCATTAATGTGACAAAAACGCCATATTCCGAACCTCTCAATGTGACGATATTGTCACATTCGGAATCTAAGGGGACCTCAAGGCGTTAAAAAGCCCACAACTACGGGGAAAACCGCAGATTGTGGGCCTTTGAAAAGGGAGCCTATTTTTTCATCACTTGGACGGCGTCGACGTGGAGAAGCCCAGAGCTTTTATTGGTGAAAACAACGGAGCCCTTCAGAACGTCGTTGAATTCATAGGTCCCGAGGACCTGGTATTGGCCCTGGGCGGGCTTTTTAGTGAGGTCGAGCATGACGGTGTCCTTGCCTCCGGCGTGGGTGATTTCGGCCTGGGCGGCTTTGGTGCGGGCGTGGTGGGGTTGCCAGTAGAAGCGGACTTCGTATTTACCGGTGTTCTTTGCGCGGAAAGCGAAAGTGGCAGTGACATCTCCCGAGGCGTAGCGATAGCCGTTTCCGATGTGAGGCTTGAGGCCCTCGGAGTGTGACCAGGTGCCGGTGAACTTGGCTTGAGTGTCATCGACCACGATGCCTTTCAAGTTGATGACCAACTTTTTCTTTGGGCGGGTTCGCAGTCCGCCTTCGGGAAGAGGGGGGACGACTAGGTCTCCATTCAGAGAGGCGCGACGGGCGCGACCGGGTGTTTCCATGAGTTCGATGAGCTGGGGGAGATAGTTCGCGTAAACTCCACGCGGGTTCGTCTTATTGTTGGTGGCAATCCAAGCCGCCTTGCCGACGACTTCACCCATCATGCCGCAGGTGCGCATGACGCGGATCGTTCCGAGGGCGCGCCGATCGACGGATACACAGCGTCCGGCCATGAAGAGGTTATCGATGTTCTTGGAATACATGACGCGGTAAGGGATGGGGTAGCCGTTCTGGCGGTCGACCTTGCGGTCATGAACGGCGATAGCGATGAAGGGGTTATCCTTGGCGGGGCCTTTTAGGTATTCCTTTTTGGGATAGTGGAGGTCGATAGACCAAGTGGTGGGAGCGGAACCGTCGGGAAAATTCTTGCGGGCGGTGATATCGTCTCCGGTGAGGATAATGTCTCCTTCGAGACGACGTGATTCGCGGTTTCCGCCGATGTAGGCCATCCACATGAGCTTGGCATTGGCGTTGGCCTTCTTCTTTTTAATGTTGGTAAAGGCTCCGAAGTTGGCGCGGAGATTCCAGTCGCGGATAAGCTCGAGGTCGTTGATAGGATGTTTGTCGTAGCCGCCTTCCCAGAACCACTCGGCTTTGTGGAATTTCTCGTAAGGTCCGCGTGAGAGGTGGAGTTTGGGATAGTGTTCTTCCTCAAGAGGAAGAGCCCAGGGCGTCTCGGGCCAGGCGACGGGTTTATCGCTATTATTGTAGGACCACATATTAGACATGCCCATGTGCCCTTTCTCGGCCATCATGAATTTCGCCCCGGCTTGGGCTCCGATGGTGCCGTGTCCGGTGGTGTCGGCGAAAAGATTGCCGGCGATGCGAACGAACTCGCCGGAGGTCGTATTAACGACGTCGACCGAGACGATTTTGTTGCCCTTGGTGTTCGTTTTGTAAGCGAAGTGTTCGAGATAGAGATCGATGTTCTTTTCGGCCTTTACCACTTGGGTTTTGAGGTCGTCTTGAAATTCTTCAATGAGACCGGGGGAATCGCGCGAATAGTCGGTGAACTCTTCGATGATTTCACCGAGATGCGGAAATTTCCCCCGTTTTGTTTCGCCCATGGCCCAGACCTGGACTTCGGATGAGCCATTGCCGCCGAGGACGGCGCGGTCGTGGATGAGAGCGACTTTAAGCCCCTGACGTGCTCCGGAAATTGCGGCTCCGAGTCCGGAGTATCCGCCGCCTACCACGACGAGGTCATAGCCGTCTTTCGTTGGTGGAGTGGCGGGGAGATTGAGTTTTTCCCGGCGAAATTTAAAGAGAGCCTCGGCTTCGTTGGGTGGGGTTTCTGCGCCGTCCTTGGAAAAGAAGATGGCGTCACAACGTCCGTTAAATCCGGCGAGGTCCTTGATGGAGAGAGAGGTTTTTGTGTCGGAGATTTCAACTTTGCCACCGTCTTGCCAGTGCCACTCGGATCCGGTTGTTCCGAAGATGGTATCGACAGCCTTGCCATTGACGAGAACCTGAAACTTACCCGGAGCGCCTTCGGCTTTCCAAGGTCCCACCCAGTCCTTGGTGCGAACGTGTAGGTGGTAGGTGCCGGGGGAGGGGAAAGTAACTTCGGTCTTGGCATCGGCGACAGGCGTTCCGAGGCCGTGGGCGATGAGGTAGGCCGATCCCATATTGAGAATGAACTGTGAGTCGGTGGACCAGCCGCCTTTATCAGAGAAGGCTTCGGCTTCGACGAAGACGGAATCCGCGGCGTGGGCCGAGAGGGTAAGCAGGGAGCAAAGAATAATTTTGTGCATTGGAGAAAAGTTGTTTTTTGGAAAGCCGAGGATCACGATTAAAAGTCTCCTCGAGAGGGATTGTGCTGGGGGATTGCCGATGACACATCTTTTTGGAGTTTTTTCCCAGAAAGAGTTTTTCAAAATCAGATGTGGCAAAATGGGTGTGTCGGGACAAATACTCAGGAGATGAAGGGATCTGGAGAAAACAAGCAGGAAAACTTTCCAGGCCGGGATGAGATGGTGGTTCAGGCGAAAAAGGGAGACCTCGCGGCTTTCGAGCAATTGGTTCGGCAGGAGCAGGATGGCATTAGGGCATTTCTGGCTGTTCGTATGGCGAGGACCGATGAGGCGGAAGATTTGGCCCAGGAAACCTTCATTGTGGCCTATCGTGAGTTGGGGCAATTTGACTCTGGGCGGCCATTACGGCCCTGGCTAATTGGGATTGCCCACAATTTGTTGCGGAATCATCTGCGGAAATTTCGGCCGGAGCCTATTGGCGGTGATGAGGAGCTGCAGAAAATGTTCGACGGGTATTTATCACTTCAGCGGGGAGATGGGCACGCTGCGGAGGTGTTCGTTTATTTGGATGAGTGTCTGGCGAAGCTCGAAGGGAAAGCCAGGGAGGTGATTGAGGCGCGCTACTTGAAGGGTGAAACGATTATGGAGATGCGCAAGAAGAGTGGGAAAGGGCATTCGGCGTTAACGATGTATCTTCATCGCATCCGCGAAACGCTTGGGTCCTGTATTGAGGGGAAGATGAAATATGCTGGAGAAGGGAACTAGATCGCCATGAGTGAGGAAGAGATTGAAAAATTGTTGGCGGAGGCTGGGGACGGCCAGCTTGATGAGGCGAAGGCAGCGCAGCTTAAGGATTTGTTGGGGCGTGATGATGAGCTAACTCGGAGATTTGGTTTGGTGGTGACGCTTGACCGTCTGTTGGCTTTGTATTTCTCAAGAGATGAAGGGCAAAAGTTTTCGCAGGATACCGTGCAGAGGATTCGTCTTCAGCAGGAAGTCGAGTCTGGGGAGCTCTTTGCATCGGCCGTAGTCGAGAGATTGGAACGAAGAAAGCGCAAGCGGCGTGTTTGGTTTGGCGGGATTACTGCTGCGGCAGCGGCGTTAGTGCTTGCGTTCATCGGATGGAATGAGAAAAACGCCGACGAGGGTTTTCCAGTTGTGGCGACGATCGTCGGAAGTGAAACGGGAGCAGATATTGCGGGAATCACGAGAGGGTTGGTAGCCGGGAACCGGGTGGTGTTCGATGAGGGTCTGTTAGAGGTTGAGTTTGTGACCGGGGTGACGGTGGTTTTGAACGGTCCCATAGATTTTGAGATTACCGGAACGAATAGTGGCTACCTGCATCATGGGCGATTAGTGGCCGAGATTGGAGATGAGAGAGGGGAAGGATTTACGATCGATGGTGCGAGCGGGCGCTTGATCGACCTCGGCACAAAATTTGGAGTGGCAGTCGAGCCCAGTGGTGAAATGGAGGTTCACGTTTTGGAGGGAGTGGTAGATGCCGAGACGGCCAGCGGATCGAAAACCCGTCTGAAAAAAAATGAGGCGATGAGGTTGACGGGAAAGAGCTCCCGTTTGCTTCCGAAGGCTGACAAGGGAGCTTTTGTGACCAAGCTTCCTCCCAAAGCGGACTCTGTGCAGAACTACGTGCGTTGGAGTTTCGATGAAGAAGAGGGCGAAATCTGTCACGATACGGGAAAAGGGCTCGGAGATGGGAAGGCGGCCGCGAGGTTCCAAGTTGATGTGGAGGGTGGAGAGGAGCCAAAGAGGATCGAAGGGCCGTTTTCGGGCGCAATCCATCTGGGAGGGCGCGCTTACCTGGCTTCCAGATTTGAGGGGATTGGAAAGACACAATCCCGTTCGGTGGCCTTTTGGGTTCGGGTTCCGAAGGACTTTGGTGCCAATGAGGGATTTGGAGTAGTGAGTTGGGGGAGCTATCGTACAACCGGAACGGCGTGGCAGGTGGCGATCAATTCTTTGGAAGAAGAAGGCTTGCCCGGGCGCTTGAGAATCGGAACCAACCCAAAGGAGGTGGTGGGCCATACCGATCTGCGCGACGGAAAATGGCATCATTGCGCAGTGGTGCTTTACGGTGATGCGGAAGGTCGAGCGAGTGCCGGGACTCATGTGCTGCTCTATGTTGATGGACGATTGGAGTCCACAGCTCGCAAGTCGGTCCTGGCTGTGAATACCGACCTCGATCGTCAGTTGAATCGAGACGATCATGGAGCCTGGATTGGTCGAAACCTCGCTTATCGTGATGGAATGTCGCCAGGCCGAGCGGGGAAGTATTTTCGGGGAAGCCTAGACGAGCTCGTCATCTGTGATTGGGCCTTGGGTCATGACGATGTGAATGCGCTGATGAAGCTCAATCATTTCGCGGGAAACGATGACTAGAAAGGAGGATTCTGTTATTTCTGTATATCGTAGGGGTAGTTTCCGGACTCTTTGAAATTCCCCATCAAGAGGGTGAGCGAGGGAAGAGATTTCAGTGACAAGTGACCATCTGGTATTAAAGTCGCTCTCGTCATGGATTGGGAGTTGTCGAAGTTTGGAGAAAATCTCTGCGAGGGAAGTGGAATCGGCGAATTGATGGACGATTTGGGCGAGGCTCTCGCGGGTGGAGGCGATGTAAAAATGCTCGGAGGCGGCCAACCGGCACATATTCCCAAGATGGACGAGGTATGGCGTCGTCGTATGGAAGAAATTCTTACTGAGCCTGGTGGCATGGAGCGAGCCTTGGGCAATTATGATGTCCCGGCCGGTAACGAAGCTTTTCGTGTGGCACTGGCGAACCTTTTCAAAGAGGAATTCGGCTGGGAGGTCACCGCGGAAAATTTTGCGGTCACGATGGGCGGGCAGACGGCCTTCTTTATGCTTTTTAATGCGCTGGCCGGACGCTTTGCGGATGGTCGACGAAAGAAAATCCTTCTTCCTCTGCTCCCGGAATACATCGGCTACAGCGATCAGGCGGTAGGAGATGATTTTTTTGAGGCCATTCCGGCGAGGATTGAGAAAACCGGGGCACATGAATTTAAATACCACGTTGATTTTGATGCGGTGGATCCCGGAGACGATATCGCGGCGATGTGTGTGTCGCGTCCGACCAACCCGTCCGGGAATGTGCTGACCGATGATGAAATCGAAAATCTTCGCGAGATTGCGCGGGAGAAAGGAATCCCGCTCATCGTTGACAACGCTTATGGCGCTCCTTTTCCCAATGTTATCTTTTCCGAAGTAAAGCCGGTTTGGGATGAGGGCATGATTCTTACGTTGAGCCTTTCCAAGATCGGGTTGCCTGGAACGAGAACAGGAATCGTGATCGCCGATAAAAAGATCTGCCGCGCCCTGTCGTCAATGACATCGATAGTGGGATTGGCCAATCCAAATCTCGGGCAGGAGATCATGCGTCCACTTGTGGAGAGTGGAGAAGTCTTGCGACTGAGCCGGGAAGTAGTGCGACCTTTCTACGAGGTGCGTTCGCAAATGGCTCAGAGATGGTTTGCGAAGTATCTCCCCGACGAGATTCCCTATTATATTCATCGAAGCGAAGGAGCCTTGTTTCTCTGGCTTTGGTTCGAAGGCCTGCCGATCACGTCCAAAGAACTTTACCAGCGACTCAAAGGGCGAGGAATTCTCGTAGTGCCGAGCGAGTATTTTTTCTTTGGTTTGCCCGAAGGTACAGATTGGCCCCATGTCCGAGAGTGTATTCGTGTCAGTTACACCATGCCTGAAGAGGTGGTGGAAGAGGGGATTCGCATCATTGCGGATGAAGTCAGAAAAGCCTACGAAGAAAAATGAGAGCGTTATATTTCATCTGGCTAATGGTTATCGGAACAGCCTCGGGGGAGAGCTCAAAGCTTCCGCCATTAAATCAATACGTGCTGTGGGCCGTGAACCAGATGCCAAAGGGCGGAGGGTATCTGGCCTCGAAAAAAGCGATCGTGAATTTGCAAAATGGAGTGGCTTTGAGTGATCAGGGTATTAGCACCAAACCCAAAGTTGCGAGCCCTTCATTTTGTTCCGGAGCAACCTATTGTGTGTTTTTGAAAGTCATCGACAAGCTCATCGAAAATGGTTCCTTGAAAATGACCGGCAAACAGCGATGGGAGTTTTTGAAAATCGACGAAGTTCCCGATGGCCACGGTATCTGGGGTAGATGGAATGCCAACGGCCCGGGCACGGCCAAGCTATTTGCCGAACTCAAGTGCGGGAAGAACTTCACGAGTTACGATCATGCGCTGCCGGGAGACTTTATGAAAATCTGGTGGACGGAAGAAATCGGCGGCAAGGAGCGGGGCCATTTGGTGGTGTATTTGGGAGCGATGATGAAAAACGGGAAGAAGCACATTCGATTTTGGTCGTCCAATATCCCCGAAGGCTACGGCGAAAAAGTGGTCCCCCGGGCAGACATTAAACATGTGCTCTTCAGTCGCTTTGAAAACCACCGCCAGTTGGCCAAAGCCGGAAGCCTTCCAGAAAAGAATCGATTTCTCGAGGACATGCTTCGTAAGAGCTTTACCTGGAAGCAAGTGGCGAAAGAATGCCGTGTTCATGCCATTCCGGGTGGATGATTTTTTCGGGCGAAATACCATGCGGCATGCGCAGTTAAAAATTTTTCTCTTCCAGCTCTGGAGCAGATCCGCGTGTTGAGATCCAACTCTCCAACAACCCGGAAGCAGGCGCTACTCCTGGATGACCTGTGCGCGACCAGGTTTGCGGAAGATGGGGTCGGCCAAGCCTTTGGCGGGGCGGGTGAAGGGCGATGGTTTCCAATTTGGGTTGGTGAAGTCGCCGCTACCGCGGAATTGAAACATTCCTTTTAATAGTGTGAGAGGCGTGGTGAGCAAGCCGAGAAGGCCGCGGGCATTGATGCGGACAATCATTTCGATGCGATCGGTGTTGAGATCGATCCATCCTTCACCGGTGAGATTCAGACTGGTGGAGACAGCGCTGAAATCCTTGGTCATCCAAACTCCGTTCTTAATGGCGAAGGTGGCGGAGGCATCCTTGGCTCGCTCGTATCCCATCCGTTTGTCCCCCAGAACGCCTGCGATAAGGGGGGAGAGGGGGCCGAAGATGGGGAGGGCGACAAGGTTTCCTTTTTCGATCCCAATGACTCCGGTGGCGTTGAATTGCCGTAGGTCACTTTCGACTCCGCTAAAGCTGATTTGGCCGGTGAGCCATCCCTTTTCCTTCTCTTTGAATTTGTAGACTTTGGAGATTTCGGGGAAGTGAAGTCGGGTCCATCTGATGTCACCGGTATACTTTGGGGGGGCTTGTCGGGGAGTGTCGATAACGACCTTACCCGCCGCAGTTCCACCGACCGTGGAGAATGACAGCTTGTCCACGGTGATCCGGGAGCGCCGGACGGTGACGTTGGTTTTTAGTTTGGTGACAGGGAGTGGTTTGCCAAGGAAGGGATAGTCGGTTTGACCTTCGGTCTGGATTTCAACGAGATAAATATTTTTCTCATCGCTTCCGAGTCGATTGTCGAATGATCCGTTGAGCTTGAGAGAAGGCGGCTGGTGGAAGCGGTAGGTTTTTTCGAGGTGGGCCGATGTCTTTGGGGCGAAAATGCGAACGATGGGCGAGGGCCAGAATTTACCTTGGAGATTGCTGATGACGGTTTGTTTTCGTTCGCGATCAACGAGGACACTGTCGATGGTGAGTTCGCTGGAGGCTTTGCCGCGCACACGGGTGCGGGCGACTTCTTTTTCATCGTTGATGAGGCACTTGACGTTTTTGAATTCCTGTTTCTTCGGCCCGATTTCAAAGTCCATTGCAAGTCGATGAAGAGCAGTGTCGCGATAGATGAGATTGTTCATGTGGGCCTTGCCGGTGGAGGTCCAGGTGGTGAGATCATCGCGGTTGATCTCACCTTGAATGTCGAGATCAAGAAGGGAGTTTTTGCCGAACTTGACGCGCTCAAGTTCTTTTTTGGTCTTACTTCCCGGAGTGATGAAGGGGTCAAAGGCAGAGAGCGGAAGAGTGGAGGTAAGGTTGTAATTTACTAATCTGCCGCGGGACAGAATATTGCCATCGAGCTGCCCGTCGGCGTGTTTCACCATGAGGTCCCGGAGGTAGAGGTCTCCATCGTGCCAGGAGAACTGTGAGTTGAGTTCTTCGTAGCGGGTGCCAAGGAATTGGAAGTTTCCGAGGTGGGCCGAGCCGGATGCTTTCACGGAGAAATTTTGGTCGGAGAGAGCGGTGAAGCTCCCGGAAACGGAAATTACCGGCGAGCGGGCCATGTTGAGGCCGGGGAGGATCTCTTTTTTATCATCTTCGATAAAGCAGGAGTTGATGAAATCTATGAATTGAAGACTGGAGTCGAGATTGAAGCGGCCTTCGCGGCGCGTAATGCTCCAGTCCGCCTGGCCGGAGGCGTGGCCGGTTTCATCCTCGAGGGAGATGGTGTCAAGAGTGACAAGTTGGGCCCGGAGATCGCCCTCGATTTTGAGTTTCTTCAAAGAGTAGTCGTTGCGCTTGAGGTTGCGTGCGCTGAAGGAAAATTCGGTGTTGATTCGTTCGGGATGGTTCAGATCGCCTCGAACGACAAACTCGAGTTCGGGGGATGAATCGCTCGGGAGCTCCCAGCGGTCCATTTCATCAAGAATAAGATGGAGAATTTTGTTGGCGGGGCTGGGTTCCTTTTTTAGCCCGTCTTTAGGAGTTCTCTTTTTTTGTATGGGAGCCTTGAAATCAGCTTTGAAGGAAACCTGAATACCTTCAATTAAACCTCTGGCATCGTGAAAGCGGATACGTCCGGAATCGGTCATAGTGACCCGGCCGTTGATACCTGAGGCTTCGAGCTTTTCGCCTTCTTTTTCGGTCGGGACCAAGGTGGAACCATCTATGATGATCAGGTTGATGAGTTTGAACTTCCCCCGAAGGGCCTTGGTCTTATCGAGGTCGAGGGTGATCTCCTCGGCCTCCAGAATGGGGCTGGAATCTCGCTCATTGGCATAGAATTGGACATCGGTGGCGACCAGCCCACGCCGCGGGTCGAAGCGCAGGGAGGTGAAGTCAAGATGAAGCCCTCGTCCGGAAAGTTCACTGCGAACCCAGTCACCGTATGGGCCGGGAAAGCCGATCTGGTTGAGGTAGATCAGGCCGCCGGCGATCACGAAAAAACCGGCCCCAAGCGCAAGTGCGAAAACGGTTTTGGCGACGCGAAAGGCATATCCCATCGGGGGGATTATAAATCAACTTTCTAAAATCAAAAGATGAATCAAGGAACAGGGGTCTGTTCGAGGGCGTTTGCGAGGAGAGAGTCGGCGTCGGGCGTTTCTTCGGTCAGAAGTCGGTGGCGCAGGACGAAGGGGAAAATGTTTTGCACGTGGTCGGGATGGACCTCGCTCCGGCCGTCGAGGAGGGCTGCGGCTTGGGAGGCACGCTGGAGGGCCAGAGTGGCCCGGGTGGAGACGGAGTGATCTTGCCCGAGGGTGGCGCGGACGGCCTGGCAAAGGGCTAAAAGGTAGCGTTGCAGGGTATCGGAGACAGGGAGGGTAGCGGATTGGGCCTGAAGTGATTTGAGTGGGTCGAGATCGATGACGGGCTCGACTTCGATCTTCGGCTGCTCCGAATGATAGCGGAGGATTTCCAGTTGGGTTTGGTCATCGGGCAGGTTCATCGGGATAGAGAGGAGGAAGCGATCGAGTTGTGGCTCGGGTAGAGGAAATGTGCCGGTGGACGAGGTGTCGTTCTGGGTTGCTACCACGAGGAAAGGGTCGGGAAGTTCTCTGGTTTCGCCGTCGATGGTGACCTGGCGTTCGTTCATTGCTTCGAGAAGAGACGACTGGGTGCGGGGAGAGGCGCGGTTGATCTCGTCGGCGAGGAGGAGATTGGCGAAAACCGGTCCGGGGATGAATTCGAACTCGCCAATTTGCTGGCGGTAGAGATTGTAACCGAGAATGTCGGACGGTAGGAGGTCGGGGGTGAATTGCACGCGGCGAAAGCTTCCGCTTAGTGAGGTGGCCAGAGTGTGGGCGAGAGTTGTTTTTCCGATGCCCGGAGGGCCGGTGACCAAGGCATGTCCGCGAGCGAGAAGGGCTGTGATTAGCAGGTCCACGGAGTCGGCAGATCCGAGAACCGTGGAGAGTAGTTGGTCGCGAAGTTTAGGAAGGGACATGAGGGGTTGTTACTGACGTAGGAGGAACTCGGAGTAGGGCTCTTCGGTCGGAATGACGACGCGGACCTTGAGGAGGGGGAGGATTTTATTGTCGATCGTTTCGAAAGTGAGGATACCGGAGGCCTTTACCCATTCGTCGACGGCGGGGCGTTTGGCGTCGTCGGGGAATTCCATGGAAACACCGACAAACTGGGCATCGGCTGCACAGCATGACATGATCTTGCGGAAAATGCGCATGCGGTCACCGGCTTCGTTACCGATTTGCTCAGGGGCGACCCGTCCTTCCAGTTCGACGGGCAGGCCTTCGTAGATACTCTGAACTTCACGGTCACCGGCGGCCCAGTAGGCGGCGAAAAGTTGAAGTTGAAATTCGCCCTCTTCGTTTTTTGGGACCCGTTTTTCGAGGTCTTCCCGGGTGAAGGCGGCAGGTGCATCCAGGCCATTGAGGGCGGGTGCTTCGTAGAGGCCTTTCTTGGCCATGCCCCGATTGGACAGTTTGTCTTGGGTATAGTTCATCGCGACGATGAGGGGGACCAGGGTGAGGAGGTAAGTCGCGACGGGGCCATGACCCTCGTGCTCATGGTCGCAGTCGCCGCAGTGCTCCTCTTCACCGTGGTCATGGTCGTGGAGGTGTCCTTCATCATCGTGATGATGGTGGTGATCATGGTGGTGGTCGTCATGATCATGTTCGTGGTCACAGCTGCTTTTCTTTTCCTGCGGATTGATCAGCGAGTAAAGACCCAAGACGATGATGCCAATTCCTCCGGCGAGGACGAGCGTGTGGAAGTCCTTGGCAAGGTAATCTTGAATGCGTTGCGAGTGATAGAAATAGATCAGCGCACAGCCCCAGCAAAGGGCGAGCAGTCCAAAGAGCCGGGTGTGGAGAGCTGACATCATGGTTGCGCGGATTCCCAATAGTTTTCGTAAACGGTCTCAGCGAGGATGGAAAATCCTCCAGTGAGAACGAAAAGAGCGGCGAGGAGAATAATGATGAATTTCCAGCGGAAGACGGTGGAATAGAGGAAGAGGAGCTTTGCATCCATCATGGGGCCGAACACCATGAAGGCGAGTTTCGGTGCGTAGGAAAAGTTACCGATGTTGGCCGCGATGAAGGCGTCGGAGGTGGAGCAGAGGCTGAGAAAGAAGGCCAGACCCATCATGGCGGGAGTGGCCAGAATGGAGTTGTCGGTGAGGCCTTTCCAGAAGTCGGTGGTGGGGTCGATCCAGGTGGTTTTGAGGAGGGAAGTGAGAATGACGCCGATGGTGAAATATAGTCCGACGTCCATGAAGTCGCGCAGCGAATTATTCATTGCAGAATTCAGGTTCCGCGGATGATGGTGCTCGTGGCCGGATTCGGCTTGTGCGGAGGGTTTGAGGAATCGTCCGTGGGCAACCCGCAGGATGGCAATGCCGACGAGAACGGCGATGAGGTATCCCATGCCGAGTCGGGCTCCGACGACGAAGTAGGAATCATTGAAGGCCTTGAAGGTGCTGATCGCGGTGACGGGATTGAAAATGGGAGCCGCCAGCATGTAGGCGAGGGCGCAGGAAACGGGGAGGCCGTTTTTAACGAGGCGTCGGATAACTGGCACGACAGCGCATTCGCAGACGGGGAAAACGGCGCCGAGGAGACCGCTCGCCATGATGGCGAGGATGGGGTTTTTCGGGAGAACCTTCTCGAAGGCGTTGCGCGGGAGGTAGGTTCCGAGGAAGCCGCTGACGAGGGTACCAAGGAAGATAAATGGAAGGCCCTCGAGGAAGATCGCGAGAAATTCGTATGAGCCGTCCTGAAGCTGGTCCCTTGTGCTGTCAGTCACTTAAAGATAAAGCGCAGATCATGGGCAGTGATCCAATAAAAAAAGCGGGCCCGTGAAGACTCGCTTTTGGAAAGTGATGATCCGCGCCTCAGTTGACGTTGAAGTTCCAGGTGTATCGGCTGTTGCGGCCGAAGCTTTTGTAACCTGAGATCGTATTCGTATTCTTGGCGGTCGCGGCATACTTGTAGAGGCCCGAGTTGAGGCTCACTGTGCGGCTGCCATGGGCGGGGAGTGAGACGAATTTAGTCTCCGGACCGCGGAGTCCCAGCATGATACTTTTGTGGGAATTGTTCCGGATGGTTACGAGTGGCTTGAAGGCTGCGCGAGGAGTGGGAGTGTCGTTTCTTCTTGGGGTCGGAGACGGGCTACAGCTGAAAAAAATCAAGGACGTTGCTAAAATTACAAGTGCTGCCCGGGGGCGGGAGAATCTACGCATTGTTTATAGGGATTAGGATTTTGAGCGTGATTTTTTTTGTAATGAAAATTGTCTCTTGGTCACATTTTCAAAAACCCGCCCAAATTGCCAGCGGAATGATTTAGGGATTCACTCGAATTACGCGGTAGAACTTGCGTGTCAATGAGTTCTCCGTATCCAAGAAACTCGCGTTGGTTCCCTCGTAAGTTTCCACCGGCGAAAGTGTGGTGAAGCTTGCAGGGTCGAGGTTGGTGGATGACTGGACCTGGTATTCGTATCCCGGCAGACAAGGCCAGGTAATGGTCATTCCCTCCGGAGACGGAGAAACCGTGCAGGAGAAATTTTCGAGAACGCTCCCGTTGATATACTGCAGTGCTTTGTTAAATGCCCCGATGCCAACTTCCGACCCAATGATGCGCCCGGGGCCGTCGTCGGGAGCGACGTGAATGCCGCCGTAGAGGCGGGAGATGCCGGCTTGGTCGGCGGCGTCAAAGTAGGTGGCCCATTGAAGTTGGACGTCGGAGGAGGGGCCATATTCAAATTTGAGATGTCCTGCCTCCACGGTGTGCGTGCCGAGGCCCCCAGGGAAAAACGGGCTTCCGGTAAAGGCGGTGAGGACTTCGGCGGCAGCACGACTGAAGGTGCTGTGACCGGAAACGTATCCTGCAAAAGCCGGCGTGACGAAAGTGTCGCGTTGGTAAGGAAGCCAGTTTTTCGCAGCAATCCAACCTACGCCGCCGAATTCGGTTTCGGGGTCAGTGGGTTCTCCCTGCCAGGAGCGGATGGCGATGCTGTTGGGGGTGAGCCCCTCGTGACGTTGGCCAACGGCGGCAGTTTCCACGGTGACGGCTTCGACCAGGTCTGGTTCGAGAGGGATCCCGCCGGAGTGATAAAGCGGACCGCCGGGATCGGACGATTGACCGAGGCCGCCGAGGTGGCGAATACTGGTGATAGGACGAACGTAGTCGTATTTTTCTTTATTCCACCAAGCGGCAATAGCGGCATCATGTAAGGCCCCGTTGAGAGCGAGGTAGAGTTTTATATCCCACTCGAGATCACTGAGGGTGGGGCCGGTTCCGCGGAATTTTTTTTCCAGGCGGGGGTCGTCGGAGACCTCATTGGCGATGGCGTTCCAGTGTCCCGGCGGTGTTTCGGAGGAAGGTCCGTCAGCCCAAAATTCTGCGACGACGCGGCCGAAGTCGGCGTGGTTGACGATGTTGGGCGTGTAGGGTTCTAGGGCGATGGGATTGTAGGAATACCCCGTGCCGTTGTTGGTCCCGAGAGGGTTGTCACCCAGGGAGGCCGGAGAAATATCGATCTCGCCCGAAGTGGTCGGATCGAGGTACGAGCTGAGGCGAATGACCTCGACGTTGTTGTCTTTGAATTCTTGGTCTCCGATTCCGCCCAGAAAGGGTGGTGGTCCGGGATCGATGTTACCGGTGAGAGCAAAGGGAGTGACATTGCCCCAGTGCGAGCCGATGAATATCTGGACATTGCTGGCGATCTGACCGTTTTGCGTGAAGGCGACATCAAAGGCGAGTGGCTGCCAGCGGTTGGGATCGACCAGCGGGCCAGTTCCCGAATTCTGAAGGATGAGCGGCTGGTTGATTGGGAGGTAGCCGTCGAGACCTTGGTAATCTTGCAATTCGTTGGAGCCGTCGTTTTGTTGTCCTTGAATGATCGCGGCGGCGCAACGGTTGCCGACGACTTGCGGGGTGGTGCCAACGACGGAGGCGCTGGTGACGGGGTAGCCAAATTCCGCCATGCGGGCGGTGAGTTCAGCGATTGTTTCTTCCTCTCCAATGGCGCGGGAATAGCGCGAACGGAGCACCCAGTAGGCGGCGTAGCTGATCGCTTCGTGGCGGGCGGCTTCGAGATCTTCGGCGGCCGCGCTTTCGTTGTGAAAGACACCTACCGCGGTATCATCGTAGGCAGCCCAAGCGTCATACATCGCAGCCGAGCTGTGGAAAAGATTCCGCGCATGGACGGTGGGCGCGGGGAAATCCCGACGGATCGCCGCGAGGCAATGCTCGTTCCAGATACGGGCGACGGAATCCTCGGCTTGGGTTTGTCCGCTCAGGAGAATGACTCCAAGAGTGTATTTCGAGAGACGGCAACTAGTCATAAGCCCTCAAATCCTAGGCCAATTTCCCTAGCGATGCAATTCCAAGAGTCGGTTTGATTCCTCGATGAGGAAATCGATTTCCATGAATGGGTCGGCTGAGACGTCGGCCCAGAGAACGCGGCCTTTTCCATCGACGAGGAAGGTTCCGTGGAGAGGCTGGTTTTCGAAGTCATCGTGTGCAGAGAATCTCTTGAAAATCTCTTTTTGATGATCGGAAACGATGGGGAAGGGAATCTTGCCTTTTTCGTAGTTGTCTTGGCTCTTCTTGAGGTCGGCGACCTTGTCGGTAGAAATGGCCAGGATGGGGAGCTTGGCCTTTTCAAAGTCCGAGTAGCGGTCGGCCATGGCGGTGAGTTGTTCGGTGCAGTGAAGGCATCCAGCGCCGAGGTAAAAGACGAGGATGTGCGGTTTACCGGCCATGCTGGAGCTGGAGATTGTTTTTTGGTGTTGGTCCGGAAGGCTGAAGGCGGGCGCGGCGGGAGGAGTCCAGTGCAGCGGACCGAGGGTGCCGAGATCGGGACGTGGGAGAAGATCGTCGGCGGGCTTGTGCGCTTGACGCCAGTCGGCAGGGTAGCCGAACTCCTTGGCAATTGGCGCGAGCCGTGCGAAGGGACGGGACTTGAGGTCAACCTCGGAAGAAAAGACGCGAAGCTTCTCGAATCCTTTTTTTGCATCTTCCTTTTTGCCCATTCGGTGGAAAAGGGTAATGGCGTTGGCGAGTGGAACGGTTTCCTTTTTATCGCTATCGAGAACGCTCCGGGCGGTTTTCTCGGCCGCCTCCTTGTTACCGAATTGGAGTTCGCGGAGCGCCTTAAAGGTGGCGGAGCCCGAGGATTTGGCGAGTGACTCCTTGGCGGTCTTTTCGTCGTCGTTCATTTCGGCGAGATAACCAAGGAGTTCGGTGCAATCTTTTTCGAGCGACCCGATGAGGCGGTTGTATTTCTTTCCGGCTGCTGCGACGGCTTTCTTGATTTCGTCTTCCTTCTTTTTCTCTTTGGCGGCCTTCTCTTTGGCCTTATCTTCATCAGCTTGCTTTTTTGCTCTTTCGTCGGCGAGCAGGTCTTCGACTTGATTAATGATCTGCATCAACTCCACGCGATGGCCGAGGTGGAAATTGGCGATGCCAATTAGTCTGAGCCGGGCGCGATCATGAGTCGGTTGCTTGGACAGGGTTTCGAGCCACTGGGTGTTTGAGAGCTCGAAGGTCTCCTCCCAGAGTTCAAATTTTTCAAGAGTTTTGAGGAGATTGTTGCGACCGTATTTGTAGGAATGTGAGCGGCCCTCCAGCGTGTTGAGTTTCGGGTGACGCGGGTTGGCGAGGAGAGACTTGGCCATTGCTACGGCGGCGGGGGCATCACCAAGGTGACCGAAGTTGCGCGCGAGCCATTCGTTGTTGTGCGCGTAGTTGTGGATTTGGTCGGGGATGAGGAAATGCTTGGCCATGTGTGCGTGGTCAACTCGGGCGGATGCCTGTTGGCTGAAGGCGGCATCGTGATAGCGCTTGGCTTTGGAGTAGATGTGTCCGGGCATGTGCCACATGTGGGCGATGCTTGGGGCGGTTTTTCCGAGACGGGCGGCGGAATCGAGCGCTTGCTCATGCTTGCGGTTGTCCCAAAGGTGGATGGCGTAGTGGTGGGCGGGGTGATAAGGATTTTTGGCAAAGATTTGCTCAAGAATAGCGTCGAGTCCGAGGTAACTACTGATGGGAACACCTTTGCGGTTGAACTGCCAGCGGCGGCAAACGAAGAGGGCCTTGGCTTCGATATCGTCGGGGTGGTTCAGAATGAGGTCTTCGTAAGCGCGGATGAAATTTTTAATGCGCTTTTTGGAGTCCTTCTCCTTTTTGTCATCGTGATAGGCAATTTCGGCGTCGAGATAGGCGCGTTCGTGAATGGTGATTTTTAAGTTTTCTTTTTTGAGGAGTTCGGTTGCCTTGGCGATGAATTCCTTGGCACGTTTCTCGTTAGAGTAATTGGCCTGAGAGAGTCCCCAGTAGGCCATGGCGCAATTGGGATCGTGAGCAAGGATCTTACGGAAGGAACGTTCTGCTTCGTAGTACCAAAATCCGTGAAGCTGACCAAGGCCCTGGTTGAAGTAGGCCTGCCCTTGACTCCAGGAGCTTGTGATGGGGAGGTGGACCTTTCCAGTGTCTCCGATGAGCGGGGACGCCTGGCGTGGTCCCTCGTTGAAGGCGTGGCCCTGATGGGAATGTCCTTCTTTGGTCTCAGTGGGTTCTTCACCAGACAGAAGGGAGCAGAACAGGGGTAAAATCCAAAATCGTTTCATGGTAGGTGTTCGCAGAGTCGGAATACGCGTTGGGTGTGACTTCTTTTGCATCAGATGGCGATCTTCTTTCTTCGAAGTCGCGTCTCGGTCTTCATTCGAGGGTGTCATCTTCCCTACGTCAGCTGGCATGACTAAAGCATTTGGCTGCTGGAGGCGGAGTTTTAGGAACGAGGTTGTAACACAGCAAGTTTGAATGGGTCTTCGCCCGTGCGGAAAAGCGACTTGAGTTGGGTTTAAGGCTTAAACCTTGGATTCTTCTCGGTGGGAATAGGAGCCTTGGTTTTCTTTTGCCAGGCCTTGAGTTCGGCGAGGAGTTCTTTGACTTTCTCGGGCTTCTTGGAAGCAAGGTTGTTCTTTTCGGAGCGGTCGTTCTTGAGGTTGTAGAGCTCAGCAATGTTGTCTTCGAAGTATTCGATCAATTTCCAATCGCCCTTCCTGATCACGCCGCAGGGTGTGGTGCGAAAGTGTTGGGAGGCCGAACCGTTCCCGGCGCTATACCCCTGGAGGTAGGCGGGGAAGTGCCAGAAGAGCGGGCGCTCGGGGAGAGCTTCTCCTTTAAGCGCAGGAAGGATGTTGAGTCCGTCGAGAGAGGAGTTGGGTTCTCCACCGGCTAGTGAAACAAGTGAGGGGAAGAGGTCGACTTGATGAATCGGAGTGTCATTGGTCGTTCCTGCGTTGATCATACCGGGGAATCGGGCAATGAACGGTTCGCGGATTCCTCCTTCGTAATACATTCCCTTCGATCCCCGTAAGGGATCGGCGGTGGAGATCGCTCCGTGCGGACCGTTGTCGGAGGTGAAAATGACGAGGGTGTTGTTGGCGATCTTGAGATCATCGAGCGTCTTGAGGACCTGCCCGATGGCGGTGTCCATGGATTCGATCATGCCGGCGTAGGCCGGGTTGTTGTGGGACTTGTTGCCGGTCTTTTTGGTGTACTTGGCTTTGAGTTCCTTGGTCGACTGAATGGGGGTGTGCACCGAGTAGAAGGGGAAGTAGACGAAGAAGGGGGACTTGGTGTTCTCCCTGATCCAGCCCGAGACATCGCGGCCGAGGCGCTCTGGGAGATGTTCTCCTTTCGGTCCGTCTTTGAGGTAGGGATTTTTGTAGGGCGAGAAGTAGGACTTGGGATGTCCCCAAGTGGTGCCGCCAAAGTTGGTGTGGAAGCCGTCCTTGGTCGGGTCTTTGGTGAGATGCCATTTGCCTGCGACGCAGGTGCGGTAGCCGCGGGCCTGGAGAGCTTCGCCGAGGGTAGTGAATTTCGGATCGAGGATAGTGGTGTTTTTGATCGGGATGAGCTTGCGGTGCTGCGCTTTGCCCCGATCGGAGTTGCCGACGGTGAAGATTCCATGACGCGGGGTGTAATGGCCGGTCATCAGGGAAGCTCGGGACGGAGCGCAATTGGCGGCCGAGGCGTAGGCTTGGGTGAAACGCATTCCTTCCTTGGCAAGGCGGTCGAGGTTGGGGGTTTCGTAGTATGTCGATCCCTGGCAGGCGAGGTCGGTGTAGCCAAGGTCATCAGCGTAGAAGAGGACAATATTGGGCGTTGAGGCACCCCAGGAATGGAGTGCAGTGATTAAAAAAAATGGGAGTTTCCACGTCATGGCGCCAGTAAATGTTGATAAATAGAAGATTCAATCCTTGAGGCCGTAAAAACAGGAATCTTAATTCTCGCTTGCCTAAAAGATTAATTTTTTAGAATATTTCAGTCTTCCGCACCATTATGGCGAAATTTTTTAAAGTTCTAGCGGCGTTTTGGCTGATGCTGTGTTCCCCGATCTGTGCCCAGGAGGCTGATAAATCCCGTGAGGAACGGGAGAAGCTGATTAAATTGGTTCTCCAGCTCGAAACGGATTTCGGACAGACCCTGCGGGACTATCGTGCCCTGCAAAAAGATTACGCCAAGCTCGCAAAGCGTCCCCAGGTTCCGGATCAGCGAGGCAAGGTCGAACAACTGCAGAGGCAGCTTGATGAAGCAGCTCAAAAAATTCGTGAGTATCAGAAGCTTGAGGCCGAGGCTCGCAAGGGCATGAAGGCGCAAGACAACGAGATGGTAGCTCTTCGGAGAAGGGTCAAAAGCGATTTGGCCGGCTTGCGAAAGTCACTTAGGGAAGAACAATCGGCACTCGCGGTGGCACGGGTGAAGCTTAGCCAGCTGGAGGCATTGCAGGATCGCACTAATAAGCTGGAAGGACTGCTTCGCGACGAAACCGTCGAACGCTCGACGCTCTTGGGTCAGTATCAAATTTTGCGAGGCGAGAAGAATGCGCTGATTGCGCGCGTCGATGAACTCTTTAAGCGCGCCTCGGTCGCTGAGGTGGCTCAGATCAAATCGGCCCAGCGGATCGCTTTGCTGGAAGAACAAGCCGGTGCAATTAAAACTCAACTCGCTTCCCGCGATGCGGAGATCAAGCGCCTCGAAACGGCCAATGCCAAAGGTGGCGTGTTGATGGCGGATTTACAAAAAGCTGTGAAGGAGCAGGAGAAGCTCAAAAAGCTTTTGGCGAGCCGTGAATCGGAAATGGCAGAACTCCGGAAAGATCTTGCCGCAGCGAAAAAGAAAGCGCTCGATGCTCCGGTCCTGATTAAAGTGCGCGACGACCTGCGGGGCAAGTTGGCGATGGCGGCCATAGAGCAGAGGAAGCTCACTGGTGAGCGGGCTCGCTTGCAGAAGGAATTAGCTGATTCAAATGTCGGACTCGAGCAATCCAAACGCAAAGTGGTGGAGCTTGAGGGTCGTCTGGCCAAGACAATGGAGCAGACTGCGATGGCTGAAAAAATTGGCAAACAGAACAAGGCGCTTTTGAGGGAGCGTGATGAGCTGGCAAACAAGCTGGAACTCGCGGCGGAAGAAATGCTGGTCGCTAAAAATGAGCAGGAAGTCATCAAGGCGGAGCTAAGAAAGAATGTCACCCTCGCGCAGGCTGCGAAGAAATTAGAAGACACTCATAAGAAGTTGATCGTAGAGCGTGATGGCTTGCAGAAGAAGTTGAGCCAATCAACAAAAGAGTTGGCGCAGCGCCAGAGCGATGCGAAGTCGATGCAGGTCGCGTTGACCAAGGCGACGGCGCTTGCCGCCAGTGCCGCCAAGCTAGGGAAAGAAAACCAGGAACTGGTGGCCCGCCGAGATGCTTTGGCCAAGGAGGTGACGCTAGGGAAGGCTGGAATGACTGCTCTTGAAGAAAAGGTAAAATCTTTGGAGGCTGATCTGGCTAAAAACAGGGAGACCGCGGTGGCGGCGAAGAAGCTGGCCGCTGCCAACAATAGGTTGACTGGCGAGCTGGCGGACCTTCAGAAGAAATTGACTCAAGATCAAGGGGCCGCGAAGTCCATGCAGGCTGCTTTGACCAAGGCGACGGCACTTGCCGCTGGTGCCGCCAAGCTCGGAAAAGAAAACCAGGAATTGGTGGCCCGCCGTGATGCCTTGGCCAAGGAAGTAGCGGCAAGCAACTCTGCAATGACCACTCTCGAAGGAAAGGTGAAGTCAATGGAGGCTGAGCTGACTAAAAACAGGGAGGCCGCGATGGTCGCAAATAAACTGGCGGCAGAACGTGACGATTTGAAGAAGAAGTTGGAGCAAACAACAGTCGAGTTAGCCCAGTTGCGCAATGGCTCGAAGACGATGCAGTCGGATTTGAAAAAGGCGACCGAATTGGCGGTCAAGGCAGCCCAGCTTGGAAAGGATAATCAGGAACTGGCCGTTCGGCGTGATGCTCTGACCAAGGAAGTGGCTACCAGTAAATCGGCGATGGCGTCGCTTGAGCAGAAAGTGAAGACTTTGGAAGTCAATCTCGCAAAGAACAAAGACGCCGTAATGGCTGCGAACAAGCTGGCTCGGGAAAAGACTGCGCTCGCAGCTGACCTTGAGAAGGCGAAGAGAGATTACGAAGGTTCGCAAACATTGTTGAAGGCGATGAGCACCAAGGCTTCTGAAAGCATGAAGCTCGCGGCTTCGGCCGAGAAGCTGGGTGCCGAGAGGGATCAACTCGGTAAGGAGTTAAAGGCGGCCCAAACCGATTTAAAGGCAGCCCAGAAGACGATGAAGCTTGCCGAAACCAAATTGACGGAGAACGCCAAATTGTTCGAAGCTGCCAAGAAACTCGGCAAGGAAAAGGCCGAGCTCTCGGCCAAGAGCAAGCAATTAAATCAAGAGCTGGAAAGAGCGCGCGCCGCTTTGATTGAGGCCAAAGCTGGTATGAGCACCGCGCAAACGGAGATGGCCAAGAAGATCAAGCTTGCTGAATCTGCCGTTCGTCTGACTACCGAACGAGACCGACTTCAAAAGATCCTGGCGGAGACGAAGACACGCCTTGCCCGCGCGGAGCTGGAATCAAAGAACGCCACTGTAGTTGCCGCCGAAGCGAAGCGACTGAAGAAAGATTACGCTGCCGTTTCGGCTCGCGTGGAGGCTCTGGAACAGGACAAGGAAAAGCTAAGTGTAGAGGTGACGAAGAAAGATGCTGATTTAAAAAAAGCTCGCGCAGGAATGAAGGCAAAGCCAGACCAGCAGGCAAAGCTGGCCAAATTAGAGAGGGAGAAAAACACGCTCAATGCTGACTTGGCAGCTAAGACCGCAGACTTAAAGAAGGTTCGCATGGATTTGGGGCGTTTGCATCTTAGTAATGCTTTAATGGAGAAGCAACTTGATCAACTCCGGCGCCGTATGGCGACGATTGATCCCATCCGCTATGCCAGGGGAGAGGCCGATGTGAAGGAGCAGCAAACAAGGGTGCTCACCCAGGTGAAGGAGGTGCTTATGGTGTATCCCGAGGCTCGTTTTGAGATCGTGGGACACACCTGTGATCTCGGAGGAAGAGCGGGTAATTTGAAGCTGAGCCGCGAACGCTCGAAGGCTCTTCTCGATTTTCTGGTCAGTCAGGGGGTTCCCGCCGAGCGATTGAAATCTCTTGGTGTCGGAGATAGCCAGCCGGTGGTTCCGAACAAGGATGAGGCCAGCCGCCGAAAGAATCGCCGGGTCGAAGTTCATATTCTCGATTAGGAGGCCGACTTTTTTTAAAAGGTGCAATCTTCTCTTTACGGCACAACTTTGATTGGGCATCCGTTAAGGTTCTCACCCTTCGAAATGCCAACGGGCTCAAAGAGTAAGTGATCGAATACGGCGCGTGCCGTTACCGTCTTGAAGTTGTTCTGCTCTAATCTTTGCGGATCGTGTTCTCCGGACTTGCCAAGATCGGTTTGCTATCAAAGACTCCGCCCAGCCCGGAAGAAAAGCCGCCGTGGCGGAATTGGTAGACGCTGTGGATTTAAAATCCATTGATCCTAGATCGTGCGGGTTCGATCCCCGCCGGCGGTATTTTTCGTGAGCTTGAGAAGCCTCGTTGATGAATCAGCTCATCCTATCGGCTCAGTTCGGCAATTTTTTCGAGAAGTTCTTCGGCTTGCTTTGCAGCATCGACTTTGGGGAAGTGGTGGACGAGCTTCCCGTTGCGGAAGAGAAAGGTTTCCCGGTTAGGTTTTTTATCGGGGTGGACGACCTTGAAGGCATCACAAATTTTTCCATCGGTGTCCGCGAGGAGCGGGAAGGTGAGCCGTGATTTGTCAGAAAAGGCTTTTTGGTCTGCCACGGTGTCCATGGAGACTCCGATGACTTGGATCTTTTTTTCGGTGAAAGTGGGCGCAGCAGCCTGCAGCGATTTGACTTGTTTCGCTCACCAGAATGTATTCGCGACCGGATAAAAGAAGATAGCGGCCCAAGGCCCGCTGAGGGCGTATTTGAGATCAACCAGTTGTCCGGTTTGGGCGGCGGCAGTAAGTTTGGGAGTCACCCAGCCTGCGGGGCGGGGTTCGACTTCTTCGTGGGTGGCGCAGCTTGAGAGAAGAATGGCAAGCAAGACGAGAAAGTTTGAGATGCGCATCACTAAGAAAAATGGATGCCGGCTCCACGAGACGCAACGAAAATCTTGATGCGTTCCCGAATTGGTAGGGGGCTAAGCTCCAAAATTTCATTGATTGGAGGTAGAGAGGGGGCATGGTGGAATCGTGAATAAGGTGCTGTTGATCCTATTGAGCGTCTCTTTGTGGTCTTCTGCCGAAGTCCGGACATGGACGACCGGGGAAGGTGGAAAGACGATTCGGGCTGAATTTGTAAAGTCATCGGACGGGAAGGTGACGATCCGGAGGTCGAGAGACCGAAAGGTGTTCACTATTCAATTGGCGATATTGTCCGAAGCCGACCAGGAATGGGTGAAAGCGAAGCTGGTTGAAATGGAGGAGGCCGAGGCTGCAAAGAAT
This sequence comes from bacterium, assembly GCA_018222765.1. GTDB lineage: Bacteria > Verrucomicrobiota > Verrucomicrobiia > Verrucomicrobiales > Akkermansiaceae > SW10. The sequence continues at coordinate 56,203 of JAAEZT010000014.1, forward strand.
GGCAAGGTGGCGACGGATGACTTTGCCAAGTTGTTAACGGGTGACTGGGAGCGCACGGAGGGACATGGCCTGAAGTATCGCATTTTCGGTGAGCGGAAGATGAAGAAATCGAAGGACGTCGGCTATCCCCTCGTGGTGTGGTTACATGGCCGGGGAGGCGATGTCATGACGCCGGATTCGCCCGGGCAGGCACGGACCTTTGCGAGTGGTGATAATTTTAGGAAGCGACCTTGTTTTATCATCTCGCCGCAGAATCCGGATCAGTTGGGTTGGAATGGTGCGAAGGCCGATGGCGTGGTGGAGATTGTGAAGGAACTATTGAAGAACCTTCCGATTGATGAAAAACGGGTTTATATTGCGGGATACTCGATGGGCGGTTACGGGACCTTTCACATCTTGGCGCAGGAGCCGAAGTTGTTCGCGGCGGGTGTGCCCATCGCGGGGGGAGGGAATCCGGGATCGGCTTCAAGTATGAGGAAAGTGCCGATCTGGGTTTTCCACGGCGCGAAAGATGCCATCGTGAGGGTGAGCCAAAGCCAGGGGATGGTGGAGGCGCTGAAGAAGGCGCGCGCCGAGGTGAAATACACCGAATATCCCGACGGAAACCATGGGATTGTTGGAGAAGTTCTCCGCACTACTGAGCTGCACGAATGGTTGTTTGAGCAGGCAAAAGGCAAGTAACGAGGTTGGAGCGTTAGATTTTTGAGGAGCGGCAGTATTAGGGCGGAGAGCCATGCCCCAATCTGAAAAAGAATCCGCCGAGGAAGACCTCCGATACGAGGCTTATATCCAAAGGTTTACTCATTGTGAGCCGGACTTGCGGCGTTTTATCCGTTCCTTGCTGCCGACGTGGTCAGATGCGGACGAGGTGATGCAGCAGACCGCTATCGTGGCTTGGCGGAAATTCGAGCAATATGATCTCGAGACGAATTTCATGAAATGGGCCTGCGTGATTGCGCGGTTTGAAGCCCTCGCTTATCGCCGGAAAATGGCGCGGGACCGGTTGGTGTTTAGAGAGGATATCTTTGATTTGATGGCGAATGAAGGTGTGGAGGAAATCGAGACCCGCCGGAAGGAGCATTCCGCATTGGAGGAATGTTTGTCGGCGATGCCGGACAAGCAACGGCAGTTTATTACTCTGGCTTATACGCCGGGAATCAAGGTGAAGGAGATGGCTGAGGAGGCCGGGAGTAGTGCGGCGGCATTTTACATGCGGCTTAAGAGGCTGCGTCATCAGTTGATGGGATGTGTGGAAGGAAAAATCTCAGAGGCAAACCAGACCTCATGAAAAAGGATCAATTTTCCCAACTCTCGCCGGGTGAGCAGGAATGGCTCGACTCTTATCTTGATGGTGAGTTGAGCCCAGAGGACTTCGAGGCGATGCAGGATAAGATGATAGAGAGTGCGGAGTATCGAAAGATCATGCGGCGTTATCTTTCGGTCGATCACTCGCTTGAGATGTTGGAAGGCGAGACCCCGTTCGAGGTGGTACCAGAAGAGAAAGTGGTGACGAAATTTCCATCGCCGGTTCGATTGACCTTGGCTGCGGCCGTTGCCTTTTTCTTTGGTGTTCTGGGGATGTATTGGATGAACGACGATCAGCCGGAAGAAGCTGCTGAAGTGGAATCGCAAGAGACGGTTTCCCCGTCGGCGGAGGGCTTTGCGGTGGTGAGTGGATTGTTCGGGGAAGAATGGAATGAGGATTCTTCCGGCTATGTGGAAGGCGATACTCTGGGCCCGGAGGTTTTTCGTCTCGCGTCTGGAACAGCTGAAATCAAATTTTTCTCCGGAGCCAATATGACGGTGGAGGGGCCGGCGGAGATCTTGTTGAAGTCAGCCTGGGAAGCCGAGTGTCGTGATGGTTTGGTGCGGATGCAGGTGCCTCCGGCAGCGCGTGGATTTAAGCTTCAGGCGCCGTCGACAGAGATCATTGATTTGGGAACGGAGTTTGGTCTCTCGGTGAGAGATGGGAAAGGGCAGGTCGAGGTCTTTGACGGGGAGATTTCCATTCGCCATCAGGACGAAGAGAAGCAAATTTTGGAAAAAGGTGCGGCTTTCATACTGCCGTCAGATGGGTTGGCGATTGCGACGGAGAAAGGTGGAGTGTCCTATCCCGATGCGACTAAGTTCAAAAAGATGGCGGAAGAGGAGCGCCGCAATTCGAGGGAAGTCTGGCAGGCGGAGCGCGCGGAGTTGGTGAAAGACGATCGGTTATTGGCCTATTATTGTTTTGAGAATGCTAACGGGCTGAGCCTCGTTCCGAATTTGGCGGAGCCACGAAATCCGGAAACGGACGGAGCGATTATTCTTGCCGAGCCAGTGACCGGGCGTTGGTCCGGAGTGCAGTCGGCGCTGGAATTCCGGCGTCCGGGATCAAGGGTGAGGGTGAACATTCCTGGAGAATTTGAAGCCTTCACCTTTATGAGCTGGGTGCGCATCGACAGCCTCGATCGTCAGTATAATGCGCTTTTCCTTGGCGATGGTTATGAAAACGGGGAACCGCATTGGCAGATTCGCGAAGACGGAAAACTCATGCTCTCAGTGATGGTTGATGAGGATCGGCCGCATCCGGTTTCCAAAGGCAGGCGCTTTCACCGGCTGTATTATTCGCCTCCGATTTGGGACCTTTCCATGAGCGGGCAGTGGCTGCACCTCACGTCCGTGTATGATCCCGACCAGCGCCTGGTTTCTCACTTTGTTGACGGAGAGATGGTCTCGAGGGAGGAGATCCCCGACGAATATTTGGTGAAAACCTTGCGGATTGGAAATGGTGAGATTGGAAACTGGGGTGAGCCGTTCCGAGAGGATCCGAGTTGGGCCATTCGGAATCTCAATGGACGAATGGATGAGATTGCCATATACAGAGACGCCCTTAGTAAGAGTGAGATAGCAGAGATCTTTGCGAGGAGTCGGTCCGGTCGCCGATAGGACGGGGCTTGGGAAGATTTCACTGCTGGCCGGTTACTTGAGATCGAGACGAGAAAATTTTAAATTTGGGGGGAACACATTACTGATTCTGCGGATTCAACGATGGGAAACGGCCTTTCTCTCCCCTCCGGCCCCCTCGCCGCAAGCGGGCCTGAGCTCCGCTTTTTAAACAATTATCTGGGAGGTAGGCGAGGTTGTTAGCGTTGTTTTTTCGGCAAAAGGCCTCGCCTACATTTACCTCCACGAATATAAAAAACACCGCAATAATGAACTCTTCATTTTCGAATAACTTCTTCTTTATCCTCTCGGCAGTGGCGATTTTCGCCTCGAATTCCACTGCCAAACTAGTCGCCTGGTATCCTCTGGACGAATCTTCGGCCGCGGCCCTACCGGTGACGGAAAATGTCTCGGGAAACGATGGTTCTTTGATTGGCTACGATGCCGACCCTGCTTTCTCCTACGTTACTCGGGGTGTTTCTTCCGCGCGTCAAAATCTCGGACTGGCGTATCAGTTTGATAAAGACAACACCATTCCGGCCGGCGGTGGATTTGATCTGGGAGCCGTGGCAGCCGTGCAGCCGACGGATCAATTTACAATTGCCTTCTTCTTTCAGCCCCAGACCTTCGATCCCTTTGATCGGTTTTTTGAGACCCTAGTGGGAAACAACAATGCACAGCAGGGGATACGCATCGACACCGGTGCTGCGGGAAACCGGGTGCGGGCCCTGGTGCGTTCGGCAGCTGCAGGCAATACCAACTTTACGCATCCGACTGTTCTGAAGAATGACGGGACCTGGTACTTCTTTGCCTTTCGCTATGATAGCACGGGGTTGGATCCCTTCCGCCTTACCTTGATTGAGATGAATAGTGACCCGGTTGACGAGGCGGCCGTTACCTTGGCAACTTCCGCCGCTCCTACTCTCAATACCGGCGCGATGTCTTTTCCTCATGAGGGAAATAGTTTAGTGGGGGTGCAGCTCCCCGGTGCCGATAACCCCAACAACTTCGGCGGCGTTATCGACGAGTTTGCGATTTTCGACAACTCCGACGGCAATGGCGTGCTTTCGGATGCGCAGCTTCTCGACGTCTTCAATTTCGGACCTTCGGGGGTGGAGTTGATTTCTTCGTTTACGACCGATGTGGCGTCTGCTTCTCCGGGAAACCCGGCGACCTTGTCGTGGGTCGTTGATGATTCTTTGGATTCGTTGGTGCTGGATGACGGGAACGGTGGAACGGTCGACCTGTTGCCTTTTACGACTGCGGGAGAAGGGTCGACGGCAGTCACTCCGGCTGAGTCGACGACCTACACGGTGCGCGCGGTCAAGGGAGACGCGGCCAATGTTTCCACGATCAGAATTCTCGCCGGAGCGGCTCCGGAGATCGCGAGCTTTTCATCATCAGATGGTTTAATTTCCCCGGGATCATCGGTCGATCTGACTTGGTCGGTGGCTGGGGCCGATTCGCTGAGCCTCGATCCCGATGGTGTTGATGTTACCGCTACTACAACCATCAATCTGACCCCGGTGGAAACGACGAACTATGTTCTCAGGGCGACCAATGGTTTCGGGACCTCGACAGCAATGGTGTCGGTCGAGGTGATTGACGGCCCGGTGCCCGTGCATCGCTACGTCTCTTCAATCCTGGGCGAGGTTAATGAAAGCATTTGGAATGATTTGGTGGGGGATCGGGATTGGGGTTTTACTGGAGGATTACTTGGTGATCCGCTGAACCCGCCGAGTGCCAATACCAATATTGTGGTCCCGTATACCACTGTCCTTACCGATGGATCAAACGGAGCAAGTGCGGGGACCTTCCAGTATAACCAATTTTCGGCAGAAATTTGGTTCCGTCCGGGAGAGCTGACCGCTGATCACCAGGTGCTTTTTGAGACAGGGGGTGGACAGAATGGGCTTGGTGCCTTGATTACGGATACGAATATTCGATTGATTGGAAGCACCCTGAATGTGCGAAATCTCGACGTGACCATTTCCACGGTCGGTCTGAATTTGGCGGACTTCATTCAGTTGGTGATCACCAACGATGCGGATGCCGATCTGTTCACGGCATCCTTGCGCGACACCTTCGGGAATGTTCGTTCGGTGAGCGAGGCTACGGATGTTACCGTTGGTGGAAATGGTGCGGGCCTCTTTACCTGGGCGTCGATCAATCTGGGGGCTTCTCCAAGTGATCTCGGTGGGCGGACCGAACTGCCGGACGCCTCGCCGGCGGGCTTGACCGGATTTTCCGGTGAGATCGGCATCGTGAATATTTATGACCAGGTCCTCGACGACACAGCGATCGGCGAAGCCTTTGATCGGGTAGCGACAATTGGGCAGGCTCCGGATGGATTGGCGGTGACAGCGATTTCGTTTGATGATGATACGAACCAGCTCACTCTCACATGGAACTCGATCAATGGGCAATCATACCTCGTCGAGTTTTCGTCGTCGATGGAGGATGAGACGTGGTTTGAGCTGGATGATCCGATTGTTGCTGATAGCGATGAGACAACTCAAGTCTTCGGACTCCCCCCGAACCTCAGCAAATTGTTTTTCAGGGTGGTTATTGCTACGCCGTAGCACATTTCGTTTATAGGCTGAGATTATTCCTACCACGCCATCACTTTCTAAGCTGACGGCGGTTGTTACCTTCATTTCGATACCGCTTTTCGCAGCTCCGCAGATCACGGAATTTGTCGCGGTCAATGCGAACTCACAGACCGGGTTCCAGCGACAGTCTTCCTTTTGAAGGTGGGACACTCGTTGATTATGTCTTAGGCGGAACGCCTTCAACTAATGGAGCACTTTGCACTTTTGTGGTGAAACTAGGCGGCGGATGGGGGCTCGGTAATGGTGCAACATTCCGACGATTTGAAAAATTAGAGCACCATTTTTACCGCGATTTTGAGTCAGGAACTGACGCCTGATGGCTTGGGTCGAAAGATCACGCTGGAGATGTCGGAGGGGGTGAGTGGATTTGGGCGGGTGAGAGTGAGCCCCAGAGAATAAGTCTCCAGGCGAGAGCGGCGCTTTATATCAATTGTTTCAAAATTGTTCCATGAATTTGAGTCACAATCTTGCCACATAATATTAGGCGCGGAAATTCGCGAGTGGCTCTACACGTGCTGACATGAGCCGAAAGGGTTCAGTCACCATGTGTGAAGAAATAGAAATCGACCCCGTTGGGGATCATTGTTGGAACCGTTCGAGTCTGGAGCAGTTGAAGAGAAATCTTCAGTGTTCGGATTCCGAGCTCTGTGAGATTTTACTTCGGGAGGAATTCCATCCCTCGTTCGATGCCTTGAAAGTCAGAGATGCCTTGCGAGAGGAACATGAGCTGGGACGAGATCCATACCTCTTGGTGATGGGTCAGTTGGAGTTCGCGTCCTTTCTCCATTTTGTCTATCGCGGTTTTGGCGAGGAATCTGGGAGTGCTTACCGTAAACTCTACTTCCTGGGAGTGAAGGTGGCTTCCGTTTCGGGGGCTTCCCACCTCGAATTTATTTCCGATCCAAGCCATCCGGTTTGGGGAGGAGGAGAATTCCATCCGCAAGTCGCGTAAAATTAGATTTCGTTGAGCTGAATTCGAAATTAAAGTCCCCCCGTGAGACGGGCATTTCCGACAACTCTGGGGCTGAGCCTTTCAGCGGTGGCATTCATTGTGGCTTGCAGTAGCAGCACCCGGTGGGAAGGCGGAAACCCTGTTTTGAGTGATCTGCCTGTTTCCAAGTCACCTGTTTTAGCCAAAGCGGGCTTGATTGAGATCTCGGAGGTCGATCCGTCGATCAAGATCGATCTTCGCTACACCCGCAATTCGGCGATTGCGAAAAAAGCTCTTTATCAGTCCGGCATGCCCGCCTTGCTGCGGCCTGAGACCGCAGTGCGTCTGCGCCGGGCCAATGAAAAGGTGAAGCTTCATGGTTATCGGATTATGGTCTGGGATGCTTATCGACCTCCGAGTGCCCAGCTGGTGTTGTGGGATGCTTCGGGGCACGACGATCGATATGTCGCGAATCCCTTCAGCAAGCCGTCCCAGCATTCCTGTGGCACCGCAGTCGATGTGACCTTGGTGACTTCTTCGGGAGAGCCCGTCGAGATGCCTACCGGTTTTGACAGCTTTACTGCGGAAGCTGCGGCCATGTATAAACATCCTGATCAGGAAGTGATGGAGCGAAAGCACATTCTGCAGCGGGCCATGATAGAGGCTGGATTTTTTCCGCTGCCAAACGAATGGTGGCATTTTACCGATCGTCGTTTTAAAGCTTATCCCGAGACCATTGCACTCTCCGAGATTAAATCTGCTCTATGAAAGTTTTTCTTTTTCTCTTCGTCGGTCTCGCTTCCCTCTCCGCACAGATCAAGCCACTCGTCGGCACCTATCTGGGCGACAACCAGCGGAATTTTTACGGTAACGTCGCGCCGTCAAAGCTCAGGGTGAAATGGAAAACCTACCTCGGATCAGGCAAGACCACCTTCGGCAATGGCGACACCCGCACTTGGAAGGGGGCAGGATGGACGGGACAGCCTTTGGTTATTCAGGAGGGAAAGGAACTCTACTTGATTCAGGGAACGCTCAGCCATCACGTCAAAAAAATCCGCGCTCGCGACGGCAAGGTGATTTGGTCCACAAGCGTCGGCGATGTCATTAAAGGAACCCCCACCTTCATGGATGTCGGTGGCCCGGCGGAGTCACGCTACGTCCTGATCGTGGGAAGCCGAAGCGGCTACGGCCAACATTGGCGGACTGGAACCGCGCATAGCTTGCATGGAATTTCCTATCTGAGTGGAAAAATTCTTTGGCGTCACAATAGTGTCGCGACCGCCTCGAATAGCCGCGACGTCGATGCCTCGGCAATCGATTTAGGAGGGAAGGCCGCAATTCCATTGGAGAATGGATTTTTTACGGTTTTCTCACCTGATGCCCGCAAGGCTTCCGGAAAGGCGGGCTTCCCGACCCCCAAGATCTATAAACAGATGAAGCTGTTCAAGGAGAGTGACCGTCAGCTTTATCGTAGTGAGCTTTGTTGTGAATCATCACCAACCGTCTATCGGGGGACAGCTTACATTGCGGCCGGAGTGGGTCGGGTCTATGCCTGTGGATTTGGATTTTTCGGCGGACTTGGTTGGAGCCTCGATGTCGGAGGCGACCTCAATGGCACCATGCCGCTGACCAATGACGACCACCTCCTGCTAGGCATCGAAAAGCAGTTCATCAACGGCCGTGGGGGCGTGATGAAATTCAAACCCAAGGGCGGCGTGAAGTGGTATCACCCGCTTCCCGATCGTAAATGGTATACTTGGAATGGTGGATTAGTCGGTAGTCCCGCTGTGAACCACCGTTACCAATCGGATGTTTCCAAAGACCTCGCTTGCTTCGTCGGAATCGATGGGGTTTTGACTCTCATTAATCACAAGCAAGTGCAGCCCGGGGTCGTGGCACCCGGCCCACGTGGCCTGAAGCAATATCCCACCCCGCTTGTTCTGGATCGGGTGGAACTTCCTCAGGGTTCGATTTCCACTCCACTTTTCGTCGGAAACAAAATCATCGTCGGCTACGACAATGGCATGGATCTCTACGAGGTCACTCCCGCTGGCAAACTCCAGCGACTCGACCGCCTCAGTGGGCCCATGTTCGATGCCACTCCGATCGTCTGGAACGGTCGAGTCTATGCCGGCTCCAAGAACGGAAATCTCTATTGCCTCGGGAACTAAGGGCGCTACTCGAGATCAGAAAAGACCGTTCCGCGGTCCCCTAACCGAGATTTTTTTATTTTTGGCGTAGGCCATGGTGGCGGTTTCGCGGATTTCTTTTTCCATTGCGAAGCCAAACCTCCAGAGCGTCGTGGAAAAAAGAAGGACCCTTTTCATTGTTTCAGGAAGTGTTGCCTATAAACTCTATTATCTCAGGGCTTGGAGCTTTTTGAAAATGGTGCACCCTGTCTCCAGTGACTTTTCTCGCTTATCTTGCCTTCCTTCTACTTCTTGGCGTCGTTGCTCAGTGGACCGCCTGGAGATTGAAACTTCCCTCTATTCTTCTCCTTCTCGTCTTTGGTTTTGCGCTGTCTCAATTTACTGGGACGCGTATCGATGATTATCTCGCCAACGAATCGGCGCTGCTGAGTTTGGTGGGATTTTTTGTGGCGGTCATTCTTTTCGAAGGAGGCCTGACCTTGAAAATCTCGGAACTTAAGGAAGCCGGAACGCCGGTCTTTCGTCTTTGCACCATTGCGGTGGTGATCGCGTTCGGGCTGACCACCGTCGCGGCCCGGGTGAGCCTTGGATATCATTGGCAAATTTGCGCGCTTCTCGGAGCAATTCTTGTCGTGACCGGCCCGACGGTGGTGGCGCCGCTTCTTCGCCTCATCAAACCCCGCCGCAAGGTGGCGTCGATTGTGAAATGGGAGGGCATTGTCGTCGATCCCATCGGTGCCGTTCTCGCTGTGCTCGTGTTCATCATTATCCAGCAAGGCGGACTGGAACAGGGCTGGGATAATGCGGCCATGGCAATTTTCAAGACCGTTGTAATCGGCATCGGAGTCGGCTGGTCGCTCGCCAAGCTCACGGAGTATCTCATGGCGGAGCATCTCATTCCGGACTTTCTCGAAACGATGTTTTTCCTGGCCCTCATTGGGGTCGCCTTCGCGGGATCAAATGCCTTGCAGCATGAATCCGGGCTCCTCACCGTGACCGTGATGGGTGTGGCCCTGGCCAATCAAAAACGGGTCTCGGTTCGTCATATTCTAGAGTTCAAAGAAAACCTCCGCGTTCTCATCATCTCGCTGCTCTTCCTCATGCTTTCCGGGCGAATCGGGCTCGATGAACTTCAAGCGGTCTGGAAGAAGGGCCTCTTCTTCCTCGCTCTCCTCATTCTCGTGGTGCGACCGATCTCAGTGTTTCTCTCTAATCTTGGCTCGAACAAAACCTCTTTTCGAGAGCAGCTCTTTCTCGCCTTGCTCGCTCCCCGTGGGATCGTGGCTGCGGCGGTGACTTCGGTTTTTGCGCTCGAGATCTTGCATACCGCCGAGCACCACCCGGACAATGAAACCTACGCTGCTTTGGCTGCTGAAGCGGGGGAACTGGTGCCACTTGTATTTATCGTCATTTTTGGAACGGTGACCTTTTATGGACTCCTCGCCGCGCCTTTGGCCCGCCGACTTGGTCTTTCCGATGGCAACCCGACCGGCATTCTTTTTGCCGGTGCCAATTCCTGGATCCGAGTGGTTGCCAAGGGGCTCGTTGCCGAAGGGCATCAAGTGCTTCTCCTTGATACCCAATACGAAAACATCGCCGCCGCCCGTCTTGATGGACTCCGAGCGGTGCGGGCTAATATACTTTCCGAATATGCCGAAGAAGAAATCGATCTCTCCGGCCTTGGTCATCTCGTTGCAGCAACCCCCAACAACGAAGTGAACTCGCTCGCGGCTCAGGAGTTTCAGCACCACTTTGGAAAAGCCAAGGTCTGGCAAATCACTCCGCAGGACGTCGACGCCCATCATTCCAAAGCCGTTGCCAATCACATGCGCGGACGGTTCTGTTTCTTCGGCGGCCCCAAGCTCCGGGACCTCGGCGTGCTCGTTGCGAAAGGAGCGGTCATGAAAGCGACCCAACTCACCGAGAAATTCACTCTCGATGATTTCCGTGAGACTCACGGCGACGATGCCCTCATTCTCTTCCAGTCCGACGAAGAAAAAGGCCTCCGTCCCATCATGGCAGATGCCGAAGACATTGAGGGGCCGACGACCATTCTATCCTTGGTTTTGGAAAAAGAAGACCCCACACCAGCAGGATGAATTCCGGATACCACGGCCTCGAAGCCCTCTGGCACGACCTCTTCTGGGAAGCCGAAGAAGCTCCCAGCGAGATTCATCTCATCGATGATTTCTTACGCGATCACGATGGAACGTCTCTCTACGTTGGCAGCGGTTCCGGGCGGCTTTTGGGACCTCTGATTGCAGCGGGGCATCGGCTCACCGGATTGGAGATCTCCCCAGAGATGGTCGCGCTTTCCCGCGAGAGCTTTCCGGACGTTTCCGTTATTGAATCTTCCTGGCAGGAGCACGAGGCTGATGAGAAATATTCTTCCATCCTCATTCCCGCGTTTACCTTTCAGCTTTTCCCCGATCCGCAAAAGCAGCTCCAGCGCCTTCGCGCGCAAACGGATTATCTTTATCTCACTCTCTTTTTTCCATGGGCCGAAGTGACGGGAGATCTTCCGCAGAACGAATGGTATTTTGATCGTGCCATTCGACTCCCTACTGGGGAAATGGGCGAGCTCGAGACTCGTCACAAGATCAAGGAGTCTTCCGGCTCCCTGACCCGGAGGCACCGCTACACCCTCAAAGACAAATCAGGGAGTGTTGTTCGGGAGGAAATCACGGAACAGGCCCTGCGCTTCTTCCCCGACGCCTCCCTCAAAAAACTCCTCAAGAACACTGGTTGGGAAATTGAGAAAGAGATCTACAACCTAGGGGAGTCAGAAGAGGAAGATTTGGTCTACGTAGCGACGATGCATCTTCGTGGCTCTGCGTGAGGCCTGATTCCCCCCATCCTTGACCTTTTCGCCCTCTCTGCCTAGCGTCCCGCCTCTAGCGCTATGAGCACTCCAGAAGGTAAATCCTACAAAGACACCCTGTTCCTGCCCAAGACAGATTTCCCCATGAAGGGAAACCTGACGGTCCGGGAGCCGGCTCGACTCGAAAAGTGGAATTCTGAAGGTCTCTATTCGCGAATTATTGCCAAGCGTAAGGCCGAAGGCGCCCCGCGCTTCATCCTCCATGACGGCCCTCCCTTTGCCAATGGCGACGTCCACATGGGCACTGGCCTGAACAAGGTTCTCAAGGACTTCGTGGTGAAATCCAAAACGATGGCGGGCTTCGAAACCCCCTACATCCCGGGCTGGGATTGCCACGGACTACCCATCGAATTTAAGGTGATGCAGGGCGACGATGCCCGCGACGTCGAGCCCGCCGAAATCCGCCGCCGCTGCGAAACCTTCGCTCGCGGATGGATCGATACCCAGCGCGAGTCCTTTAAGCGCCTCGGCGTCTTTGGTGATTGGGACAACCCCTACCTCACTCTCGATCCCGGCTACGAAGCCAACATCATCCGCACCTTCGCGGCTCTCATCGAGAAAGGCTGCGTCTATCAGTCGAAAAAACCCGTTCAGTGGTCCTACGGTGCCAAGACCGCACTCGCAGAAGCGGAGGTGGAATATCAGGAGAAGAAGTCGACTGCGGTCTTCGTGAATTTTGATCTCGCGGACACTCCCGATTCTGTTCCCGCCGGTGCTTCCATCGCGATCTGGACCACTACTCCGTGGACTCTTCCCGCCAACCTCGGCATCGCGGTGCACGAGCGCTTCGTCTACACCATCGGAAAATACTCGAATGGCAAAACCATCATCGTGGCCCGCGATCTCCTCTCCGAGTTTCAGGAGAAGACCGGCCTAACCCTTGAAGAAGATCTTGGTGAGGTCAAAGGCTCCGAGCTCGAGGGTCACCAGGCCCAGCACCCATTCCTCGATCGCACTTCGAAGATCATCCTTGCTCCTTTCGTCACCACCGAATCCGGAACCGGCGCGGTGCACATCGCTCCCGGTCACGGTGCGGACGACTACGTGGTCGGCCAGCAGAATGGACTCGATGTTCTCAGCCCGGTTGACGACGACGGTAAGTTCACCGACGAATGCGGCCTGCCTGATCTCGTCGGCGTGCACGTCTTCAAGGCGAACCAATCCATCGTCGAATTGCTCCAGGAAAAAGGCGCACTGCTCGGGGAGGAAACCTACGAGCACAGCTACCCGCATTGCTGGCGTTCCAAGACCCCCATCATCTTCCGCGCGGTCGAGCAGTTCTTCATCTCTATTGATCAACTCCGCGAAAAAGCGCTCAGCGAAATCGATGAAGTCGAGTGGCTTCCCAAGTGGGGCCGCAACCGCATCTATGGCACTGTCGAGGCCCGTCCCGACTGGTGTATCTCCCGTCAGCGCACTTGGGGCGTTCCGCTTCCGGTCTTTTTCGACAAAGACGGCGGGCCCATTGTCTCCGCCGAGTTGGCCAAGAAAGTCGCCGACCTCGTCGAGAAAGAAGGCACCAACGTTTGGTTCGAAAAATCCGACGCCGAACTCGCCGAGCTCTTCGGCCTTCCCGAAGGTTCTACGAAGTGCCGCGACACCCTCGACGTTTGGATCGACTCCGGTTCCAGCCACGTCGCCGTGATGGATGCTCATCCCGAACTCAGCTGCCCGGCCGACCTCTACCTCGAGGCTACCGACCAGCACCGCGGATGGTTCCAAAGCTCGCTCATGCTCTCCGTCGGAGTGCGTGACAAGGCTCCTTACAAAACGGTTCTCACCCACGGCTTCGTTGTCGATACCGAGACTGGAAAGAAGACTTCCAAATCCGACGCCAAGAAAAAGGGTAAGCCCACCGACGCTGCGCACTTCTACAACAAGTACGGCGCCGACATTCTCCGCCTTTGGGTTTCCTCTGTCGATTGGCAGAATGAAGTGCCTTTCAGCGAAGCTCTCTTTACCCAAGTCAGCCAGCCTTACCGCCAGTTCCGGAACACCTTCAAGATCCTTCTGGGCAATATGCGCGACGAACAAGTCAGCGAGCCTGCTGAACTTCCCCTGATCGACCAGTGGATTATGGAACGCCTTCAAGTCGTGATTGGTGAAGTAAGAGAGGCCTACGAAAAGTATGACTTTCGCAAAGTCTTCTCAACGATGAGTCAGTTCGCTTCTTCCGATCTGAGCGCCCACTACATCGATATCACCAAGGACCGCCTCTACTGCGATGCGAAGGGTTCCGAGCGCCGCAAGGCGAGTGTTTGGGTAATGGGTCAGATCTTCGATGCTCTGGTTAAACTCCTCGCGCCTGTTCTCGCCTACACCGCCGAGGAGGCTTGGGAACACGCCGGGCGCGAAGGCAGCATTCACGAACAGGATTTCCCCAAAGTAAATGCCAAATACGCTGGGACCGAAGCCACCGACAAAGTGGCCAAACTTCTCGAAGTGAAAGCCGTCATGCAGACTGCGATTGAGGAGAAGGTACAAGCCAAGGAGTTCAAGAAGAACAACGAAGCCAACGTCCTCCTCTCAGTTCCCGCGAATCATCCCTCGCTCGAACTTCTCAAGGATTCGGAGTTCGCCAAAGAGTTCTTTATCGTCAGTGAACTGAACGTGGTCGAAGGAGAAGCGCTCGCCGCGACGGTATCTGCCACCGGTTATCAAATGTGCCCCCGCTGCCGTCGCTACGAGCCCGCCGTCAACGACGAAGGACTCTGCCAACGCTGCGCAGATGCAGTGTCCTGATTCGGAGTATGGGGTTCCAGCCTTTCGCCATTTAACTTCAAAAGCCGGAGCCTATTGCCCCGGCTTTTTTCTCTGATCCAAAGTTTGACCGAGTATGGACCTTCGTCAGGGTTTGATAGGGAAAGCGCTCTATCGATCCCGCCTCTTGGTCTCTTTGTAGATTTTCTGGAATCCGGGGTATTTTTTCCATTCTGCAAAACGTTTTTGGTAGCGCTTGTCGGAGGTCCAGAATTTGGGTTGGGGGACGGAGTCGGGATCGAAGTCCTCGGGATAGTCTTTGCCAGCGATGCTGTCTTCGACAGATTGATACCACTTGAGGTAGTGGACGGTCATCTTTTGGAATTGTTCTGTTGATTCTTTGGAGATGTCCTTGGTTTCACCGGGGTCGGTGGCGAGATCGTAGAGGGCGAATGTATTCTTCTGCACGTTCGAGGCGACCAACTTGAAGTTATTGTCGACGAGAGCTCCTTTGGTCTGGTAGCGGAAAGGGATGGCGTTTTCGCGTCTTTTGAGATCCTTGGTGAAGAGAGCTTTGAGTGATTCTCCGTCGACGGGTTTGAGAAAGCTATCTTGGGGAAGTTCGAGGAGGTCTGCGATGGTTGGGAAGATATCCATTGTGGAAGAGGGGTAGGAAGTGATGCGGGGTTTGATGCCGGAGGGCCATTCGAGGATGGCGGGGACGCGTAGGCCGCCTTCGTAAACAGTGCCTTTGTTGCCACGGAGATTACCCACGGTGGTGGGCTTGATTTTTGGGAGGCCTCCATTGTCGCTGCAAAACCAGACCAGAGTGTCGTCGGCTATTTTGAGATCGCGGAGGGTCTTGCGGAGGACCCCGACACTGCGGTCGAAGGCGACGAGCTCGGCGTAGTGTTTCTGGCTATTTTTATCGAGATCCTTAAAGGGTGCGATGTCTTCCACGCTTGCTTCGAATGGGGAGTGTGGCGATCCATCCCAGATTACAGCGAGGAAGGGCTTCTCGGCATCCTTTTGTTTTTTGATGAAGGAGAGGGCTTGGTTGACGATGATCTCAGACGAGTCGCCTTTGAATTGATGCACACCCTGGGCCGAGCCCATAAGCGGATCGAGATCGAAGAAGTTGGTCACGGTCATCCAAGTCTCGAATCCAAACCCTTTGGGGCCGTAGGGATCCTCGTCTAGAATGGGAGCCCCGGGACCACGAAGGCCGTTGAGGTGCCACTTTCCGAAGTGGCCGGTGGCGTAGCCTGCTTGCTTGAGAGCGGAGGCGATGGTTTTTTCCTGAAGCCGGAGGGCGTGCCCGTGACTGGGAACGCCGGTGCGGTTGTTGGCCCGGCCGGTGAGGACGGAGGCGCGAGTCGGAGAGCATACGGGAGCCCCGGCGTAGAAGCGATCGAAGCGTAGTCCATTGGCCGCCATGGCGTCGAGGTTGGGAGTCTTGAGAAGGGGATGCTTGTAGTAGCCGGTTTGCCCCCATCCCTGATCATCGGTCATGATGAGGATGATGTTGGGCTTTGGGCTGGTCTGCGGCGGGCTTTGAGCCCAGAGCCACGGGCTTTGGAACAGGAGAAAAAAGAGGGTGAGAAATTTCATTTTTTTAGCGAAGGTGAATGTTGAGCGCGGCAGAGAGATGTTAATTTTTTCAGGCTATCTGCCAATGCAGATCAGGTCCTGAATGGTGTGGGCATAGGCTTTGCCATTGGCGAATGAAAGGCTGGCGCGGGAGTAGGATTTTCCGGCAAGGCCGAGGTCGTTGATGGCGACGATGGCATTTTCGTCGAGGGCTTTGGCTTTCCAGTTGATGACGTAAATCGTGCCGTTCATGACTGGCACGTAGAGGTGGTCGCCGGCGACACTGGGGGAGGGAGCTGCGACATGGCCCCAGCCACTGCCTTTGGATCGCTTGTCTCCAAACACGACGAGGCCGCGGGAGTTCTTCATTTCGTTGGGGACGATGGTTTGAGTTTCGATCTTCTTCTTGGCGATATCGAACCAGAGGAGTTGATCGTCTTGTCCGGGAGCTCGTGAAAGTTGAAGAGGCAGTTCGAGATACTCGACGGTGTGGGTATCGATATTGACCCGGCCCAACAGGGGTTTCTTGTAGTGCCGGAAGTAGTTCCACTTTCCGACGAGGAGGTTGGAGGTCTGGGTGATGTTTCGACTTCCTGCTTTCTTGAGCGTTTTGGTTTCTGTCATTCGACTGCCTTTGTTCCAGGCGCACACCGGGACGTCCTTGATGATGGAAATCTGCTTGGCTATTTTTCCGGTAGCGGTATCCACGGAGAGGTGATTTGGGCCGTGGAAGAAATGCACCTGATCATTACGGATCCCAAAGCTCATCGTGGCGTTGAATTTTTCAAGAGGAAGAGTCCAGAGAGTCTTCCCGTTGTCGAGGTCGACCAGAGAAATCCCGTGGGGTTTTTCCGGTGGCCCGTGTCCGCCTCCGCGGCCGGTGACGACGACCTTGCGACCGTCGTTGAGCTTTTGAGGATTGACCGAAACACCCATGTTAATGCCGCATTCGGTGGTCCAGACAATCTTGCCGGTCTTGAAGTCGAGAGCTTGAAGCTGGGTCCACATTTCCTTTGGCGCATTGGCATACTTGTGAGGAAACTTTCCGTTTGGTTCCGGAGTATAGATTTGTCGGGTGAAGACAAATTTCCCGTCATGAAGGAAAGGAAGCCCTCGTCCAACGGTGAAGAATTCTTGTTTCCAAACCGGTTCGCCATCGATGGTGAAGCACGCGATGCCGGATGAGGCATTTGTGAAGACGACGTGTTCACCATCGGTGACGGCCGGTGGAGCGCTGCTGTCGCTGAAGCATCCGGAAAGCTTTAGGGGATGTTTGCCGATGATCCCTTTTTTCCAAAGGACCTTCCCGGTAGAGGCATCACAGCACCAAGCGATGATGTCCTTTCCGATCTCAGCATCGGATTCGAATGGCTTCAGGGTCGTGAAGAAAACTTTTCCGTTTGAAACGACCGGAGTGCTTTGGCCGGTTTCCGGAAGGGTGATTTTCCAGGCGATATTTTGATCAAGAGCGACACTCCATTTTGTTGGACCTGATTTCGGAGTTTGAAAATTTCCTCCGCCTCCACTGGCTTGCGGCCAATCATGGGCATGGAGTAGGCAGGTGCAGGCGAGAAGGGTTTGGAGAAAAATTTTCATGGAGTAGCTGAGGATTTGAATACTCGATTCCAACGCCACCCGTATCAAGGATGTTTCCTGAGGGCTCGTCGGGGGTGAGGGTAGGTGAATGGTGGAGAAAGGTGGGTTCTGGTACGGAATGTCGACTGTGTCGTTGACGTCTTTGGAGAAATCATTACGAGTCTCTGGTAAGAATATGAAGCAACTGATCATTCTCACTCTCTTCCTCCTGACCCGGTTGGGTGGTGCTGAATCTCCGCCGCGGCCGAATATCATTCTCCTGATGGGGGATGACCATGGCTGGGAAGAAGTGGGTTACAATGGGCATCCTTATCTGAAGACGCCCTTTCTCGATGAGATGGCCGCCTCCGGATTGCGACTCGATAATTTCTATGCCCAACCGGTTTGCTCTCCTACCCGGGGCAATGTCCTGACTGGTCGGCATCCCAATCGTTACGGAACCTTTACTCCCGGTTGCTCGCTTCGGCCCGAGGAGATTACGGTGGCTCATCTTCTGAGCAAGGCGGGATACGGGACAGGGCATTTTGGGAAGTGGCATGTTGGCCCGGTGAAGAAAGAGTCGCCCACCAACCCAGGCGCGATGGGTTTTGATGAATGGCTTTCGCATGATAATTTCTTCGAGATGGATCCGGTCTTCTCCCGTAACGGGGGAGCGCCCAAAAAATTCTACGGCGAAAGTTCGGAAATTCTCATCGATGAAGCGATTAACTATATCGAGAAGAAGAAAAATGCGGAGGCGCCCTTCTTCACTGTCATTTGGTTTGGCTCTCCGCACGAACCGTATAGCGGATTGGAAACCGACCTGGCCCTCTATCGTGATCTCCCCAAAGAGTTTGCACCAGGAGAGGTGAGTTTAACTTCCAACGAAACCGGGTCGCGAGTCAAGAGACCTCAGCGGGAGGTCTTGATTGAACGCTTTGCGGAGATCACTGCGATGGATCGATCGATTGGGAAATTACGTAATGCTCTCAAAACACTCGGGCTGCGGGACAATACCTTGCTATGGTATTGCGGCGATAATGGCACGCCTCCAAGCGCCTTAACGAAGTCCCGCTTTCGTGGTGTGAAGGGAAAGGTTTACGAGAACGGGATTCGTGTTCCCGGAGTGATTGAATGGCCCAATGGGATTTCGAGGCCTCGCACTTCGAGTGTGAATTCTGTGACCTCTGATATCCTACCAACCTTGTGTGCCCTGGCTGGCGCAAAGACGCCGAAAGTGCCTTTGGATGGCGTTAATCTCGTTCCGGTTTTTAATGGAGAGATGAAAAAGCGTGGCGAAGCGATTGAGTTTTGGAACATTCGTGGAATGGGATCGGGAAAGCCTTATATCGATCCGGAGCTTCAGAAAGGAACCACTCCTTTGGTGAAGAAAATGGGAAATATCTTCACGCGTAATTTTCGGAACGATCATTACGAGGAAATCAGGGAGAAGGATTTCCTTGGAGCGCGCGCGATTTTGACGGATGATTATAAGTTGGTTATTGATGGCGGGAAGGGAACGGGGGCTGAACTCTTCGATCTCAAGAAAGACTCCGGGGAGAAAAATAATATTGCGGTAGAGAACCCGGATGTTGTGGAGAAATTGACGAAGCAGTTGCGTGGCTGGCAGGAGAGCGTTTTGAACAGCCTGATGGGAAAGGATTATAAGTAGCTTTCGTATTTTATAGGTCCTCTTTCCCGGGAGGATCAGGTTGCTATTTGGCAGAGGAGGATACCAACTTGCCGTCAATGATGACATACGTGGTATGAGTGGTGGTTTCGAGCGGGTCGCCGTCGAAGAGGGCGAGGTCGGCATCTTTGCCTTTTTGGAGGGAGCCGATTTTGTCGTCGAGGTCGAGGATCTGAGCTGGGTAGAGAGTGCAAGCGGCGAGGGCGATTTCTTGAGGAAGTCCGTAGGCGGCGGCGAGGGCGGCTTCGAAGTGGACCACGCGGGTTTTGGGAACGTATTTTTCGTAGCCGGACTGGAAGGCGAAGGGGATGCCTTTTTTGTGGAGTTGGGCGGCGAGGGTGAAGGTCATGTTTTCGAGGTCACCGTAGGGGCGGGCCATGGTGGGGTGGACGATGACGGGAATGCCGGCTGCTTTGATTTCGTTGAGTAGGAGGTAGGCCTCGGAAGCGCCATCGAGGATGAGATCGAAGCCAAATTCTTCGCGTAGGCGAAGGGCGGCGGCGATGTCCTGATGACGGTGGGCGTTGATGAGGAGCGGAGTCTTTTTGTTCAGAACATTGGCGAGGGTTTGCAGCTTGATGTTGCGCGGAGGGGCGTCTTTCTCGGGATCATCGTTGGCTTGGGCAATTTTGGTGGCGTGGGTCCGGGCTTTGAGGAACTCGGCGCGGAGGAGGGCGATCGCTTTGGAGCGGGTGCCAGGGGATTTGCTGAGAGCTCCCTTTCCGAGAGTGGCGGCGACGGCGGAGGTGGGAGCGAGGGTGTCCCTGATCGAGGTGATGGAGGGGACGTTGGTTTTGACGACCATGAGCTGGCCGGAGATGAGCGTTCCGGGGGAGTGGCCGGTGTGGAGGGTGGTGACGCCGAGATCACGGATCCACTTCACGAGCGGATCGCGTCCGTTGTAGGCATCGATGGCGCGGAGTTCGGGTTGGATGGGCGCGGATTTATCGAGTTGTTCTTGGTCGTGTTGGGGGGAGTTGAGAATGCCGGAAAGCCCGACGGTGGTGTGGGCGTCGATGATGCCGGGAGTGGCGACTTTGGCAGTGATGGTTTGATAGCCGGCGGGGATTTTGAGGTTGCTACCGACAGCCTCGATTTTTCCGTCGGGTCCGCAGAGGACGATGGCCTTCTTGATCGGCTTCAGGTCGCCGGTCATGGGGAAGAGGAGATCGGCTTTGACCGCGATTTGGCCGGAGGCCGTTGCCGAGAGGAGAATGAGGATGAGAGATTTGAACATGGTTCGAGGAAAGTTGGATTAACGATAGAAGCAGCAGCCAGCGGCTTTGCGGTTGTGTCCGGCGCCGTAGCCGCCCTCCGCGAAGAGGCGGTCTTGTTTGTTGGCAAGGTCGAAAACTTTAGTGCCTTCGATATGGGTTTCGAGGACGCGGGTGTAGATGGAGAAGGGATCGCCAGAGAGCATGACGAAGTCGGCTTGCTTACCGGGTGCGAGTGAGCCAGTGGATTTGTCGAGGTCGAGCATTTTGGCGCCGGCGAGGGTGAGGCCTTCGAGGGCTTTCTCCCGGGACATCCCGGCCCGGACGCCGATGGCGGCATTGCGGAGGAACCAGCGTGAGTCGTTGATGGGATCGTCGGTGTGGAAGGCGGTGAGGACGCCGCGTTTTTCGAGCTCGGCTCCGTTTTTCCATTCGAAGTCGCGGGCCTCCAGTTTGCCGCCGGGTGAGTCGAGGAAGATGATCGAGCATGCCACATCGGCGGCCGCAATTTCGTCGGCCACTTTCCAGGCCTCGGAGACGTGGTGGAGGACGACTTTGAAACCGAACTCTTCTTTTAGGCGAAGGACGGTGAGGATGTCATCGTGACGATGAGTGTGATGATGGACAGTGCGTTTTCCCTCGAGAATGTCGGCGAGAGTTTCAAGGGCGAGATCGCGTTCGAAGGGTTTCTCGGGATCAGCTTTGGCGCGCTTTATTTGGTAGGCTTGTGCGTCGAGGAATTTTTGGCGCACGAGCGCGGCGGATTTTCCACGAGTGCCGGGGAAGGGACCGGATTCGCGGATGGAATTGGTGCCGTTAGCCATCTTGACCCCTCCGGCGAGCGAGCCGTCGGGAAGTTTGATGGTGAGGTCCTCTACGGTGTTTCCTTTGCGGAGTTTGAGGTAGATCGTTTGGCCGGAAAGGAGATGGCCGGAGCCGGACATGAGGTTGACGGTGGTGACGCCACCGGCGCGGGCTTTATCGATGGAGGTGTCACGGACGTCGATGGAATCCATGACACGGACTTCGGGTTGGATGGGCGATGAGCTATCGCCTCCGGAGACTTGACCAATGTGGGAGTGGGTACAAATCAGGCCGGGGATGATGGTCTTTCCGGTGCAATCGATTTGCTCGGCACCGGCGGGAATGTCTACTGTCTCGGAGGGCCCGACCGAGATGATGGTGGTGCCTTTGATAAGGAGGGTGCCTTTTTCGATCTTGCCCGAAGAGACCGGGTAGATCGTGGCGTTTGTATAGGCCTTGATCTTTGGAGACGGATCGGATTCCGAAGAATCCTGAGCCGAAGAAAAGAGCAGTAGTCCGGCGAGAGGTGCCAGGGCGAGAAAGAGGAGCTTGCGGGTTCGCATGGCGTGAGAGTGCAGGGTGAATTATGAAGAGTGAAGGCTGAATCCCGAGAGTTGTCTCTTTCTGGGATCTGAAATAGAACGATGGCAGATGATGAAAGCGATTCAGTTTATTCGGAATAGCAGCGAGGCGGGAGCTGCCGTTGATGTTGAGTTGCCGCTACCAGTGGCGGGAGGGTATGATCTTTTGGTAAAGATCGAGGCCATTGCGATGAATCCGGTGGACTACAAGGTGCGTCCGGCTGAGGGATCTGATCCGAAGACGCTGGGATTTGATGCCGCGGGTACGGTGGTAGGTGTTGGTGATGAAGTTACTCTCTTCGCGGAAGGTGATGAGGTTTACTTCGCAGGAGATGTCACGCGTCCGGGGACGAATGCGGAGTATCAGTTGGTGGATGAGCGTATCGTAGCGAAACGTCCTACGACGCTCGATGTCGTGAAGAGCGCGGCGCTTCCATTGACAGCTCTCACGGCTTGGGAGTCGTTGTTTGATCGACTTGGAATTGATTTTGATAACGCGAACGGAAATGTCGGAAAGTCGCTTCTCATTATTGGAGGCGCTGGTGGTGTGGGATCGATGGCCATGCAATTGGCGAAGCTCGCGGGCTTGACGGTAATCGCGACAGCTTCGCGTTCTGAAAGTAGTGAGTGGTGTCGAAATCTCGGAGCTGACCACATTATCAATCATCACGGAGACATGCCGGAGCAGGTTCGGGAGTTGGGCTTGGAGACCGTGGACTATATTGCGAACTTTAATGAGGTCGACAAAGTCTGGGAGGCCATGGGCGAGATGATTGCGCCGCAAGGGAGCCTTGTCTTGATCACCGGGCACCGTAGTCATCTTGACATGGTGGGAGCCTTCAAGATGAAGAGCGTGAGGATTTGTTGGGAGTTCATGTTTACTCGTTCGATGTTCGGAACCTACGATCTCATCGAGCAACATGAGATCCTCAAGCGAGTGGCAAACTTGGTCGATGAAGGAAAGATCATCGCGACTGCTAACGAAACACTCAGCCCGATCAATGCGGAAAATATTCTCGAGGGACATCGAAAGCTTGAGGCCGGATCGTCGATTGGGAAACTTGTCATTTCAGGTTGGGAGTAAAACCATTACAAAGAGATTCATGTTTAAACTCACCATCGTGGCCAACATCTGCGCCTAGGCCGGGAAAATTGGTTTTGTGAAAGTCGAGCTGCTGAAACTGATCGATCCCACCTGTTCAAAGTCGGGCAGCTTGCTAGCAGCTAGAACAGTGCGTTGAGGTGTTGAGGGTCCTCATTGGTGGGGCGGCAGCCTGATCTTGACGGAAGAGGGAGCTGCGACTAATAAGACGGATCCATTTCCGGAACATAGCAATGCAAAACAATTTGATTCTCAATTCTGTTCTTTGTCTTCTTCTATCGATTTCTGCCGTTGCTCAAGAAGATGTTGAAAGTCCTTCACTCAAAACGCTGCATCAGGCGATCGCTGAACTAGTTGTCCGGCATTATCCCAAGGCAACCTCGCATGTCTTTGAGCGAACAATAGGGTTTGAATATTCGACGCGCGTCTATGTCACGTCAGTCGTATCTAAGAGACTCCCTGGATCGGAAGTGCTTCTTGCTCCGGAACGCGGCCCAATGGACGATGGTGTCTGGTGTAACGTTTGGTGCCGCAAAGGGGACTTGGAAACAGAGCCAGCCTACGCTAGAAGTGAGGGGGTAACGACGCGAAAATTTTTCAAAGAACACATCTACTATCCGAACGACAGTCGAAAGAAGTGCCATTTGCTGGTCACCTTGCGACTTCCAATAGAGACAACAAATGAACAAAGGAAATTCGTTAAGGAGTTGCGTGGATTGTTAAACCAGTTTGGAAAATATCTGCCTGCAAAGAATGGCTAACCATCGCGTGAACCGGAGCGGAGAATCCTCTTCGAGGAGTCGGTTTCCAAGATGCGGCGACTACCAATGACGACGCCGAAGAGTAGCCAGTTCTGGGAAAGGGCTATGGTGCTTCCGGAGGGGGTGTCAATGAGGTTCCTCCTCTGCCTTGACTGCTGCCGCGGACAAGCTCTTGCCCTAGTTTAGGTGAGCTTGTGATGTTCTTGCAGCGGAGTCACTGTGAATTCTCTGTCTTGCAATGAGCGGATGGCTTTGACAGAGGCTTCGGCGGCGCTGAGGTTGGTGCAGTGACTGATCTTGTGCTGCACGGCACTGGAGCGGATTTTGATTTCGTCCTCGCGGGCTTCGTGGCCGCTCGGGGTGTTGATGATGAAGTCGATGTCGCCGTTTTTCATCATGTCGATGACATTGGGGCGTTTTTGCTCGGCGAGTTTGTAGAGGCGGTTGACTTCGATGCCTTCGACTTCGAGGCGTTTGAAGGTGCCACCAGTGGCGTGGATCTTGAAACCGAGGTTGGCGAGGTCTCTTGCGATGGTGACGGCGCGGTCTTTGTCGCGGTCGTTGACGGAGAAGAAGACGTTGCCTTCCTTTGGCAGCGGGTTGAAGGCGCTGATCTGAGCCTTGGCGTATGCCATGCCGAGGTCTTGGTCGGCTCCCATGACTTCGCCGGTGGATTTCATTTCCGGTCCGAGGACGATGTCGATGCCGGGGAAGCGGCCCCAGGGGAAGACGGCTTCTTTTACGCAGAAGCACGGGGGCATGGTCTCTTCAGTAAAGCCGAGGTCGACGAGCTTTTCACCAACCATGATCTTGGCGGCGAGTTTGGCGAGCGGGATGCCGATGGATTTGGAGACGAAAGGCACGGTGCGGGAGGCCCGTGGGTTGACTTCGATGACGTAGAGTTCGTCGTCTTTGACCGCGAACTGGATGTTCATGAGGCCGCGAACTTCGAGTTCCTTGGCGAGGGCTTTCGCTCCGATAAGGATTTCGTTTTTGATTTTGTCACTGAGTGAGAAGGCCGGGATGACGCAGGCGGAGTCGCCCGAGTGGATGCCGGCTTGCTCGATGTGCTCCATGATGGCGCCGACCACGGAGGTGTCGCCGTCGGAGATACAGTCAACGTCAACTTCGGTGGCGTTCTCGAGGAAGCGGTCGACGAGGATGGGACGATCGGGAGCGATGTCGGTGGCGTTCTTGATGTAGGTGCGGAGTTCGTCGTCGTTGTAAACGATCATCATACCGCGTCCGCCGAGGACGAAGCTGGGGCGGACGAGAACAGGGAAGCCAATGCGGTCTGCGATGGCGACGGCCTCGTCCTCAGAAACCGCGGTACCGGCTTCGGCTTGCTTGAGGCCAATCTTGTCGAGGAGGGTAGAGAAGAACTTTCGGTCCTCGGCGAGCTCGATGGACTTGGGAGAGGTGCCGATGATGGGGACGCCGTGGCGTTCGAGATCGGCGGCAAGGTTGAGCGGAGTTTGACCTCCGAACTGGACGATAACGCCGTCGGGCTTTTCTTGATCGCAGATGTTGAGAACGTCCTCGAGAGTGAGGGGCTCGAAGTAAAGCTTGTCCGAGGTGTCGTAGTCTGTGGAGACGGTCTCGGGGTTGGAGTTGACCATGACGGATTCGTATCCGAGCTCGCGGAGGGCGAAGGAGGCGTGGACGCAGCAGTAATCGAATTCAATTCCTTGGCCGATGCGGTTCGGGCCGCCGCCGAGGATGACGATTTTCTTGGCGTCGGATTCGCGGGCTTCGTTTTCGTCGCCGTAGGTCGAGTAGTAGTAAGGTGTGGCGGCTTCGAATTCTGCAGCGCAGGTATCGACGAGGCGGTAAGTCGGAATGATGCCCTTTTCTTTCCTTTCGGCGCGAACGTCGTCCTGAGAAATACCACGTGCGTGGGCGATTTGGACGTCGGAGAAGCCGAGCTTCTTAGCGCGGCGGAGGTCGAGGTTGGCGAGGTTGCTTCCTTCTTCCACGATGGTTCGCATGTTCTCGAGGAACCACGGATCAATTTGGGTGGCGTCGAAGATTTCCTCGATGGTCCAACCTTGTTCGAAGGCAACCTTCAGCCAGAAGATACGCTCGGCGTTTGGCACGATGAGCTTCCGCTCGATCTGTTCGCGAGTAGCCTCAGGATCTTTTCCGTCGAAGCCGAAGCCAAAGCGTCCGGTCTCGAGTGAGCGGAGAGATTTTTGGAGAGATTCTTTAAAGGTGCGTCCGATGGACATGGCTTCACCGACGGCCTTCATGGAAGTGGTGAGAACGGGATCGGCGGTGGGGAATTTTTCGAAAGTGAAGCGGGGAACCTTGGTGACGACGTAGTCGATGGAAGGCTCGAAGCTGGCGGGAGTTTCGCGGGTGATGTCGTTGGGGAGTTCGTCGAGGGTGTAACCGACGGCGAGCTTAGCGGCGATCTTGGCGATGGGGAACCCGGTGGCTTTGGAGGCGAGCGCGGAAGAGCGGCTCACGCGGGGGTTCATTTCGATAACGATGCAGCGGCCGGTTTTGGGATCAACGGAGAACTGGATGTTGGATCCGCCGGTTTCGACGCCGATTTCGCGGATGACGGCGAAGGAAGCATCGCGCATGATTTGGTATTCGCGATCGGAGAGAGTCTGGGCGGGAGCGACCGTGATGGAGTCGCCGGTGTGGACGCCCATCGGGTCGAGGTTTTCAATGGAGCAAATGACGACGCAGTTGTCGGCGTGGTCACGCATGACTTCCATTTCGTATTCCTTCCAACCGAGGAGGCATTCTTCGACGAGGACTTCGGTGGTGGGTGAGAGGTCGAGTCCGCGGTGGACGATGGTTTCAAATTCTTCTTTGTTGTAGGCGATGCCTCCGCCGGTGCCGCCGAGGGTGAAGGCCGGGCGGATGACGAGGGGCATGGAGCCAATTTCGGCGGCGATTGCTTTCGCTTCCTCCATCGAGTGGGCCACACCGGAGACGGGAAGATCGAGGCCGATCTTAATCATGGCGTCTTTGAAACGCTGGCGGTTTTCGCCCTTGTCGATGGCGTCGGCATTGGCGCCGATCATGCGGACGCCGTGTTTGTCGAGAGTGCCTGTTTCGAAGAGTTCGATGGAAACGTTGAGGGCGGTTTGTCCGCCGAGGGTGGGGAGAAGAGCATCGGGCTTCTCCTTGATGATGATTTTTTCGATGGACTCGGGCGTGATGGGCTCGATGTAGGTCCGCTCCGCGAATTGCGGATCGGTCATGATGGTAGCCGGGTTGGAGTTGACCAAGACGACCTCGTATCCTTCTTCGCGTAGGGCCTTGCAGGCCTGGGTGCCGGAATAGTCGAATTCGCATCCCTGTCCGATGACAATGGGGCCTGCTCCGACAACGAGAATTTTTTTGATGCTGGTATCCTTGGGCATGTTTCTACAGCGGTATGGCTAAAACTTCGTGTATCTGCCAAGGGGGGGAGGTTTTGTAAAGCCCCTTCGCTTTAAATGGGGGGAGAGTGCCTGAATTGGCAGAGTTAGCCTTGAGTCGGGAGCTTCGGACGGGCGGTTTTCCTGTTTGAGGAGTCAGATGGCAATTTGGGAGAAATTGCGATTGTGAGGGAGAAAATTGAGGCAGTTGCTCATGGGACGAAGAGGGTTTAGGCTTGTAATGTTTGAGGGATTGAAAAGACGATTATGGGCATTTTAAAGAAACCGGCGACCTGGGTGGCGGAGAAGATTGCGGATGTCCTGCTTGGAGGGGATGTATTGGCGCCGGAGCGAGAGGGGACGGAGATCGATTGGCAGGGGATGGAGATCGAAAAACCGCGGAAGTTGGTGACGGCGGGGATTCCGAGGATTCAGCTGGAATTGGCGATCGGAGCGGCGAATCGGCGTTTGGAAGAGAAAATGGATGCGGATGGCTGCCGAGCTTTGGTCAAGCGGGCTCCGGAGATCGAGCCGGGGGAAATGATGGTGGTGAAGCTGGGAGAGTCGTGTTCACTGACGATTGAGGGGCGGGATGGGAAATTGCTTTGGCTGGAATTGGTGGGAAGCGGGACGATGAATGAGTTTTTTTGGGATGAGATCTTGGGACGGGCCAGTGAGGTGGGGAGACCTGATGAGAGAAAAAAAAGGCCGCACTCCGGAGAGGGCGGCCTTTGAAAAGAATTGATGAGAAGAAATTTATTATTTATCTCCACCGCCGCAGCTTCCGCAGCAGGATTTCTTCTCAGTGGAGCATTCTCCGCAGCAGCTTCCGCCAGTGGAGGCACAAGAAGCGAGGGCGAAGGCCGCCCCAGCGGTCAGTAGGATGATGAATTTTTTCATAATAGCTGGATTTTCGTTGTTGGAAGGAGTTTCCGAGGTAAGAATTACCGATTTTTGGGATTAATCAAGTCCTGACTTAAATTTGCACGTTTTGGGGGAAAGAGAGCATGCTAGCGAGGGGAGTGGAACTTTTCCCCGATGGGCGGGTGTTTCTCCTCATAAGTTCATCATTAGACGCCTCGGCGAGCTTCTTATCGTTGATACACCCGCAGGCGAACGAAGAACTTGGTTACATCCGTGGCCGCTTCCGGAGTTCGCAGGGTGAATGTGGAGGTGCCGTCGCCGTTGTGGGTTTCGTTTTCGTGCTCGAGGGTTTCTCCGGTGGGCGTCCAAGTGACCATGTCGGTGGACACTTCGACGACGACGAGGGCATCATCGGCGGCGAGGTTTTTGGGGAAGCTCACGGTGAACCGTCCGTTGGAGTCGACACTTGAGGTGATGATTTGTCCGCCGAAGACGAGGTCGCTGGTGCCGTAGGCGTATTCGGCGAAGGCATTGAGTCCGTCGCCATCGTTGTCGATAGTTCTGTCTCCGGGGCCGAAGGGGGCGGCATCGCTGCTGCCGGCGCTTCCGGTTGCAGCAACGCTGGCGCGCCAGTTGACAGCGTCATCATGGTTGGGATTTGAGATTGGAGCGATAAGGACGAGGCTGGGGCCGTCGCCATCCGCAGTTTCAGGCCAGGGGTATTTGTCATTGTAGGTGAAGTTGCGAATATCACCTCCGAAGCCCATCAGGATGATTTGCTCACCGCTGCCGGAGAGACCTGAGTCGTTAGCGAATTCTCCGGCGATGAGATTGGAGACTCCTAAGCCGTAGCGATATTCGAAGGCGGCCTGATCGCGGACCACGAGAACGCGCTCGCCGGGAGGGAGAACCGTGATGGCAGCGCCGACGAAAGAGAAATCGATCCCGTCGGTGAAGCTGACATTGGTCAGGTCGAGGATGTTGCCGGAGATGTTGAGGAGCTCTAGGTATTCGAATTGGTTGTTGTTGGTAAAGCCGGCGTTGATTTCGTCCTGTGTGGGTTCGGCCGGCTGATACATGATCTCGGAGATGACGAGATTGTTTGGGCCGGCAAGGTCGGCACCGATGACGAAGGTAGCAGAAGTGGGGGCACCCCATTGAGCACCATCGTAGGCCCGAGCGGTGACGGTAGTGGTTTCGTTCAGCGTGACGCTGCTTCCGTTGAACGAGCTCGCGGAGGGGCTCCCACCCGGAGCGCGGGGGTCACTGCCATCGGCAGTGTAGTAAACACCACCCAGGGGCGCGGTCATATTGAGTTGAAAGCCATTCGCGACGATGCCTCCGTTCTGGCTGAAGGTCGGCGGGCCGAAGAATTGGTCATCGATCCATTCAGAGCGGGCTTTGAGCCATCCTTTGAGGTGCGAAATTTGCCGGTTCCAGCCGGTTCCTTCGGTGGCAAAGTTGGTTCCCGAGATGGAATTGATATTGAGAGAGCTCCATTTGTTAAAGTTGCGGACCTGAGCTTCGGAGAGTTCGGCGGCCATCTCGTCGACGATAGCCTCGAGGTTGGATTGCGAGAATTTGTCACTTCTCAGAGCGTACCACCGGTCGATGACTTTTTGGAAGACATCGGGCCTGGAAGTCTTGAGCTGGGGATTGGACATATTGCGAGTATCATCATCTGAGGGTTCAAATCCGAATAGCAGTCCGAACCACTCGAATTGGAGGTCAAACCAAGTAGAGCTGGTGTCATTGGTGTTGGCTTCCCAGCGACGAGGATTGTCATCGCGGCCATCACGGGAGCCCATGGTGCGGTCGTAGTCCCAAATGGGACCAGCGACGATCTTGCCGTCGCGATCTTTGTAGAAGAACTGGCTGAGGCGTCCCCAATCGGGATCCATGGCAAGGATGTTGAGCCAGAAATGATCGATGAAGGCATCGACATCGAGGTATTCCGAGAAGTGCAATCCGGTAGTAGGGTGAATGCCATTGGCCTGCCGCAGGGCGACAGTGACTTCGTTGGCGTGGGTTGTGATGTAGGATTTTTGAGTGGAGGTAATTTCAATGCCGTCGGGATCGCCGTGGACCAGGGCGCGTTGGAACCCACTGACATTGAAGGTTGGTTCACCAGGATCGGGGCGGTCGTTTTTGAAGACGTAGCCGCCGGTCACTTCTTCGGGTGAGTTTTCCCAGGGATCGAGTTTGCTGATATCGAGACGATTGTTATCGGGTTCGATTTTCTCCATGAGGGTGTAGACGCCGAAGTAGTCGGCGGAAGTGACATTCCCGCCGTTGACGTCGTTGTAGAGTTCGACGAAGCGGGTTTTCACGGCCCATTGCCCGATCTGGTTACTGAGTTCATAGAGGAAAGGATTGCGGATGAGGGAGTAGTCGAAAGTGTAGCGTGCGTTAAGAATCCAATCGGCCTCAGCGGACAGGCCAAGGGGTTTGATATTCTGATCCTCGTTGAATTCATCCCATGATTCGAGCGACATGGCATACTTGGGGAAGCCGGCTGAGCTGGAGCCACGCTTACGAATACCGCTGCGAGTGGAGATGGAAGGCGTTGCAGAAAACGAGGCCCGTCCGGTTTCGGGGTCGGGTTCGTAGATGAGCATGAAGCTTTCTTTTCGAGTGGTCGCGCCGGAGGCCGGTGGAGATCCTCCCCCGTAAGTCGAGAGAAGAACGATGGGGAGGTTTGAGCTAAAGTCTGCTTCGGAAGGATCCAGAAGGAAGTATCCTTCCGTGCGTCCTTCTCCGGGAAGAGATCCAGGGAGATAGGCGCGCGCGCGCACGAGGGTAGTGCTGTCTATGGTGATAGGGTCGCTGTAGACCGAAGAGGGGTCGTCGGTTGAGTTGGAAGGGAGGCTGCCATCGAGAGTGTAGTAAATGACGGCTCCGGATTCGGGGACGCTGAGGCTCAGATCGAATTCTTCGGTGAAGGCACGGCTGGTGATGTCGAAGTCTACTTTGCTCGGAGGGGCGAGACTGGGAATGCCGTTGTTGTTGTTGGGAGTGGGTGTCGAGAGGTAGGCGGGCCCGGGGAGGGGAGTGGTGCTTTGCACTTCTCCAATCAATTCAGGAATGAGTAGGAAGTCGGAGCTGCCCGGTGAGTCATTGAGTCCGTGGAGAGCGAGGATGTTTTCACCCGCCTGAAGACGGCCTGCGAAATTGAGGGTGAAGGATTCGAACTGATCACCGGCTCTGATTTCTTCACGCTGGGTAGACTTGGAATTGTAAACGAGTGGATTGGCTTTGTTTTTCGAGGCAACTTCGAATCCATTCAAGTAGGCGACAAAACCGTCATCTACCTTCATTTTAAGCACAAGCCCGTTGATCCCGGCGGGGTCATCGATTTGGAAAGGAAGGCGAAGATACACCGAGGCGTTTTTGCCTCTCATCGGCGTGGTCAAATCTCCATCCTCGGGAATGATGTCGTCGAACAAGGAATTATATCCCCAACCAACGGCGGAATGTCCGGCAGTCCAGAGGTCGTCATTGAAAGCGGGCGTTTTCCAAGTGCTGCCAATGTCTTCGGTGGGAACGAGATAAGTGAGAGGATCGCCGATGGCGTGGAGGGTGGTGTTGAAGACGGGGCCGCCGAGTCCGTTGCCGTAGGTTATGTCGGGATATTGCTCGGGATACTCCGGGCTGAAAAGGGTCACAGTGGAGGTGCCGTCGGGTTTGACCAAGGCGAGGAATTCCCCATCAATATCAAGGCTGAAGTTGGCGTGAAGAGGTTGTCCGGTCGCGGTGCGGTCTTTGCCGGTCGCGTAGACGAGGAGATATCCATTGGCAGGAATAGTGACGTTGGGGAAGGTCCACTTGGTGAGATTAGTGGGGTCATCAGTGAGGTGGTAACCATTGATTGAGGCCGTCGGGCCGGGATTGTGAATTTCGATCCAGTCGGCGGGGAATCCGTCTTCATCGTTGAAAGAGGTGCCGGTGTTTTCGGCGAGGAATTCGTTGATCAGAAATTCGGCCCGGGAAAATTGAGCGAGAAAAAGCGTCAGCGCGAGAGCGGTAAATGAGGTCCTTGTTTGAATCATCGTGTGTTGTGCATCTTCTTTAACTATCGACAATGTTACAGACTTTTCTAGCGGGAATCTCGAAAAGGGCGCCCTTCTTTACTTAGGAACATTGGGAGGATAGATTGTGTCATGAAAGTTGCCATTCTTGGAGCGAGTTCGAAGCCGGAGCGGTTTTCGCATCAGGCGCAGTTATTGTTGTCCGAGCATGGTCATAAGGTCTTTCCTGTGAGTCCGACAGGCCGCGAGATTCTGGGGGTTACCGGAATGACAAAGGTGCCGTCGGAGATGGATACGGTGACGCTTTATCTTGGTCCTGATCGCTTGTTGCCGGTATTGGATGCTCTGATCGAAGCCGCGCCACGACGGGTGATTTTTAATCCGGGGACGGAGAGTTCGGAGGGCAAGGAAAGATTGGAGGCAGCCGGAATTGAAACGGAGGAAGCTTGTACTCTGGTGATGCTCCGGACGGGCTCCTTTTAAGTAATGGGATCAGGACAGGTGTCACGGCGTTGGCAGTTTTGGCAGAATTCGCCGAGGTAGAGTTGGTCGATCCATTCCATCATTGGCCCGAGGTGTTTTTTCTCGTCGGTGACGAAGCCGGCTTCGAAATTTCGGCGGAGCGGACTCTTAGCTCCCACGCCGGCTCCGGTGAGATTTGCCGAGCCGATGAAGCCCTCTTTCCCATCGACGATGATCGTTTTGGTGTGAATGCGAGGGCAGAGGATGCGCTCGAAGAGATCGCTTTCGATGAGCGAAGGATAGCGATCGAAGTCCTCGCGGAAGCGCGGTCCCGGCTCCTTGGCATGGAAGAGGCGAACGGCGACTCCTTCGTTGACGAGGTCTGAGAGAATCTCCAGAAGCGGGACAAAGCGGCGGCCTTTCTTGACGTGGAGATCCTTGAGGTCGGCGGTGACGATCCAGAGGTATCGCTTCGCCCGGGGGAGCATTTCCACGATCACCCGTTGGTGGATGTCTTCGTTGAGAACCAAATCAATCACGGGCACCAGTGTATCGAATAAAATTAAAAACCGCCACCCTGTGACTGGAAGATTGAGGATGCCGGTTCATGGGTGAACTCAGCGCTCAAAATCGACAGGAACAGACTGTTCGGATTTCCTTTGAGAAAAATGTCGTTCTCCGTTGTCTGTTCCAGGCTGTTCTGGTTCTTCAGGTTTTGGTGTTTAATTGTGGAAGTCGCAGATCTTGAGATATTCCCAATTATTTTTCATATCCCGACTTGCACTTATCTGCGAATAATCCGCCCCATCCAAGCTCTCTGTCCCCAGTCCATGATCATCACTCAATTATTAGAAAATTTCCCGCCCGAGGGGGAGGAGGATCTCATTCCTAAAATCCATCAACAACTGGAGGATTCTGGGAAGACGCTGGTCATTCTCGATGACGATCCGACGGGAGCCCGGACGGTTTTTGATGTCCCTGTTCTGACGTCGCTTGATCCGGTTGATGTTGAAGCGGCTCTCGATGAAGAGCCACCGGTGCTTTTTATTCTTACGAATTCGCGGGCGCTGACACCGGAGCAGACGACGGTGTTGCATCGCAAGCTGGGAGCGGTCCTCAAGAAATTTGCGGATGATCTCATCGTTGTTTCACGGTCCGATTCAACTCTTCGCGGGCACTTCCCGCTCGAAACCAACATTCTTCGAGAGACGCTTGCTCTTCCGAATGCGCCCACTCTGTTCATTCCATTCTGCGAGCTCGAAGGTCGATTGACCGTGAACGACATTCATTATGTGGTTGAGGGTGATACCGCCACGCCAGCGCACCTCACGCCTTTCGCTAGGGACAAGGCTTTCCCATTCTCACATTCGTATTTGCCGGATTACATCGCTGAAAAGGCCGGAGGCCCGGTGGAGGTGCAGAGCATTTCGTTGGAGCAACTCCGGTCCGGAGATATCACGGCCGAGCTTGCGGCCCTTTCCGATGGTTGCACCTGTATTATCAATGCCGCATCGCGCAAGGACCTCGATGTTCTCTCGCATGCCCTCTACCAAAGCGAGCGTCAGTTCATCTTCCGCTCGGCGGCCTCTTTCGTGCAGTCCTTCGCAGGGATTACTTCACGCCCCCCTCTCCAGTCCTGGCAGATGCAGGATCTTGATCCCAACCCCAACGGCGGCTTGATCGTGGTCGGTTCCCATGATTCCAAGACCTCGGACCAGCTCGCTGATCTTCTGGAAAATGCTCCTGATGCCGTGGTGATGGAGTTGGATGTTCCCGCCCTGGTATCCGGAGAGACTCCGGAACTGCCATTGAACGAAACAATCGCCTCGGGGAAGACCGTCATTCTTCACACCTCCTGGGAACGCATTGAAGTCGATGACAATCTCGCGCTTTCAACGAGTGTTTCTAATGCCTTGGTTGCTCTCGTGAAGTCGGTGGAGGCCCGTCCATCTTTCATCATTGCCAACGGAGCAATGACTGCATCCGAAATCGCGACCCAAGCACTCGGCATTAAGAACGCCCGCGTTCTGGGTCAAATACTGCCGGGTATCCCGGTCTGGACAATGGGAAATGAGACCCGTCATCCCGGACTCATTTATGTCATTTTCCCTGGCGATGTCGGAAGCGACGATGAGCTCACCCAAGCTTATTTGAAGCTGAAGTAGATCACCATGCGAAACATGGAAACATCCGAAGAATTCATTTTCGGCGCGCCGGGTTTTAGCGACTTCCTTCTCATAAAGCGTTTTGGCGAGAGAGAAAAAACCCCCGGGATTTGAGCCTGGGGGTCTTGTTCGGTTGAGAATTGACGAAAGGTTACCTCTTCGCGAGAAGCTTGGTCACGACAGCTTCTACTTCCTTCTTGCCATAGCGATGGCCGTCGATGGTCTGGACGAGTTTGCCATCTTTGTCGTTGGCGATGATGCCGTGGCCTTTGAGTTTGGCTTTTTTAATTTCCTCGGCGCTCTTGCCGGATCCGACGAGAACGTTCTGGAATTTGATCTTATTTCCCTTTGTCTTTTTGAGATCATTCACGATGACCTTGATTTTCGCACACATCGGTCATCCATCGTAGTAGTAGAATGAGAGAGTCGGCGTTTTTGCAGCGGTAGCTTTCTCGGCGTTTGGTTTAGAGGGCTCCTGGGCGGAGACCGGATTGATTAAGAGGACCGGCGCCAGTGCAACTGCCAGCCATAGCATGGATTTTTTCATCGCCCGACGATATCGAATTTGAGGGAGAGCACAATGAAAGACTCTGCGCGACTCTTACTTCGAGAAATCGCCGGGTTGCATTATCCCGGCGATTCCGAAGGTGAGTTGGGTTTATCTTCCGCCGCCGCGTCCACCACGACCCCTGAAGTCGAAGCCGCCCCCGCGGCCTGGTTCGGTAATTCTTTTAACCGTTTCCTCAGGAAGGTTGGCGGCGGCGATCCATTCGTTGGCAGCGGTTTTGTCATCGCGATACCAATCGCGTGCGACGTCGATTTGAGTTTCCAGTTTGAGATCGGCGTTGGAAATCGTATCGG
This sequence comes from bacterium, assembly GCA_018222765.1. GTDB lineage: Bacteria > Verrucomicrobiota > Verrucomicrobiia > Verrucomicrobiales > Akkermansiaceae > SW10. The sequence continues at coordinate 91,476 of JAAEZT010000014.1, forward strand.
CCCACTCCATGGCGGCAACGGGGTCATCATTGGCGACGCGTTCAGCGAAGGCTCCCACCGCAGAGTCACGCTCGGGTGAGGGATCGAGGTCGCCGATAAATTCAGCGACTTCTTCCGGGCTTTCACGAACCCAGGATTCGACAGCTTCTTCGTAGGCTTCGGCTTTGGCTTTTCCGGAGAGGTTATCCGCCCACTTAAGGACTGCTTCCGGGTCCTCGCGGGCCCAGGAATCGGCGAGACGGTTCGCGGCAGTGGCGATGGCTTCGTCTTCACCATTTTTAACGATGTATTCGGCTGCCGCTTCGCGGTCGTCGCGCATGAGTTCTCTGGTGACTTCGGTGAAGGCTCCGGAGCGGAGCTTGGGGTCCGTGACGGTGCTGGCCCAGCTTTGAGCGGTGTCGAGTCCCTGCTCGATCATTTCGCTGGTGATCATCGACATATAGTAGCCTTTTTCGCGGCCATCGCCTTCACCCTCGGGGAGGGATTGCACGAAGCCCATCGCATCGTCGACGCCGTTGACAAGCATGCCCTGGATGATTCCGGCGGCGCCAAATCGTTTTTCCATTCCGTCTTCCAATCCTTCGAAATGGGCAATGGCGGCTCCACTGTCGGAGGTGGCCCAGCCGGAGAGGGCGGAGATCATTTCCCGACCGAGACCACCAGGGCCTCCGCGACCACCACGGCCGCCTTCGCCTCCCATTGCATCGGACATTTCCTTGAGCGCTGCGATGGCACCGGCACCGTCGATACGTCCCCAGGCATTGGCGAGGAGTCGGAGCTCGTCCTCGCCACCGCGACCCATCGGTCCGCCACGGCGGTTTTTCTGCAGAGCAAGGAAGGCGTCCTTGGCATTTTCAGGAGTGAGTTTTTCGAGGAGAAGAGCGAGCATCTTCTGTCGCAGGAGGGGATCGTTGGTTTCCGAAAGCTCTTTGATGGCGGATGCCATGTCTTGAGGAGAAATTTCGCCCACCTGGAGGTACTTCGAGAGAAAGCGGCTTTCGGCGCTGCCGCTTGATGCGCTTCCTCCTGGTCCGCGATTGTCGCTGGAAATGACACGTTGCCGGGTGTTGGCATCGTCGGGATTGGCTGCTTGATCGGAATCCGCGGAGTCCGGACGGGCGACCCACCCGAGGCCAAAAGCTGCGGCCGCTGTCAGAGTAACGAGAGGGATGATGGTAGAGTTTTTCATGATGGGATCAATTGGAATCGCCCCTTAAACCGGTTAGGAGCGGAGAGGTTGCGTTTTTTTTTGGATTTTAGAGTGTGCCACCTGCCCTGTGTGCCCCTTCCCTCGTTTATCACCGTCCTTTTTCGGAGGCTTCTCGGAATGGTGGGGCATTTGTCCCGGCTGACGAGAGCATTACGGTGACCTTTGCGGAATTGCTTTCCCGTAGGCGTAAGTGGTCTGAATGAGAGTGCCTTACTTTAGAGGCTGATTTTTTTTTGAAGGGCGGTAGAATCCCCCTGATGAGATTCTTTGGCTTGATCCCTTTGGTCACGGTAGCGCTGCTCGCCCCTGCGAAGGCTGATTTGGTGGCTCACTATGCTCTGGATGAGGCCGGGGGCGGAAGCGTAGTGACTGATTCGTTGGGAAATAATCCCGGGGCTTTGATTGGATCGGGGACCGCAACGAAAGGGGTCTCCGCGCCCCACGGAACGGGCTATGATTTTGAGCTGAGATCCGGGTTTAGTATTCCGCCGACTGCGGCGGTGCGGCCAAGCGATCAATTCACCATCACCTGGTGGTTTAAGCCCACCACGCTGAATGCTTTTGATCGCATGTATGAATCGCTTGCGGGAACGGGAAATGATGGGAACGGCATCCGCATTGATTTGGGAGGTTCACCGGGGAATAAAGTGCGCGCTCTTTTACGCGATGGCAATGGCTCGACGAATACCGTTGTGACCAATCCGCTCGTGCTTTCGACAGGCAATTGGTATTTCTTTGCGCTGCGTTACGATTCGCTCCTTGGGGAATGTAAAGTGACTGTCCTTCAGGATACCGGAGGGAATATCGCGGGTTCGGCGATCACGGGGGCAACGCAGACTAGCACGTCCCTGGGGACGAATGCCATCACCCATGCCACCGGGGTCTTTATCGCGGCCGATGAAGGCAGTGCGGCGGGGGGCAACGACTTTGGCGGGGCGATGGATGATATCGCGATTTTTCAAACCGGCGATGCCTTTGGTGTGCTGACTGATGCGGAGTTGGCGGAAGTCTACAATGGTGGAGCGTTGGCTTTTGACCCCCCCGCTCCGCGGCCGACGATCAATTCGTTTTCAGCCGACTCGACTTCGGTGAGCAGCGGGCAACTTGTGACGCTGAGCTGGGATGTGGCCATGGCGGATACGATTGAAATCACTCCTGGATTTGGTCTTGTCAGCGGGGCCACGGGGTCGGTTGTTTTCAATGTTTCGGCGACCGAGATTTATACTCTCACCGCGACGAATGCCGAGGGCAGCGTGAGTCAGAATTTGCAGATTACCGTCGACGGTCTCGATCTCGCTCCGCAGATCAGCGAATTCGTTGCGAGCAATTCCGAGTTTGACGATGGTGATGGCAATTCGACGGATTGGATTGAGATTCATAATCGCAATGTCACGTCTTTCGATCTCAGCGGGTATTATTTGACGGACGACGCGAACCAACTTTCGAAGTGGGCTTTTCCGGCCGGGACCACGTTGACCGGAGAAGAGTATTTCGTGGTCTTTGCCTCCGGGACGAACGCGCCTGACAGCGCCGGGAATTTGCATACCAACTTCAGCCTGAAATCCGGCGGGGAATATCTCGCGCTCGTTGCGCCGAATGGCACCACGGTGATACAGGAATTTTCGCCGACGTATCCGGAGCAGAAGACGAACGCGAGTTATACTTCGGCGGGATATCTTTTGGAGCCCACGCCGCGAGCCGCGAATATTGGAACAGCGCAGGCGGGATTTGTGAAGGACACTTCTTTTGATGTCGACCGCGGGCATTACACCTCCGCGTTTGATGTCACGATTACGACCTCCACACCTGGAGCGGACATTTATTACACTACCGACGGCACCGTTCCGTCGCCCGGTAATGGCACCTTGTATGCCGGCCCGGTGACGATCGCCACCACCACTGTCTTGAAAGCGGCGGCGTATCAGAGCGGGTTTATTCCGACCGATGTCGATACGCAGAGTTATCTCTTCCTCAATGATGTTCTCACGCAGCCAAATAATCCGCCAAACACCACGACGACCTGGGCAGGTAAGATTGCTGATTACGAAATGGATCCCGATATCGTGACCGACCCGGCATACGCCAGCGACATGATCCCGGCTTTGCAGAAATTTCCTTCCTTGTCGCTGACTTTGGATCCCGATGATTTTTATGGTCCGCAGGGAATTTACCAAAATCCGCAAAGCGATGGCTCGAATTGGGAGCGCGCGGTTTCGGCGGAATTACTCCCACACGACGGAAGTGAAGCGGGATTCCAAATCGACGCCGGGATTCGGATTCAAGGTGGCAGCAGCCGGAATCCCGATACGCCGAAGCACAGCATGAGCCTGCGCTTTCGTAATGACTACGGCGCGGGGAAATTGAACTACCCGCTCTTCCGTGATTCACCGGATGGCCGGGATGCTGTGGAGAAATTCGATACGCTGCAACTTCGTTCGGGATACAACTACGGCTGGACCCACCGTCACCCCTGGCAGTCGGACTACGCGCAATACAACCGTGATCAATTTTCAAACGACCTTTTTCGTGCGATGGGAAATCATGGCACCCACGGTCGATGGGTGCATCTCTACATCAATGGAATCTATTGGGGGATTTACCACATTCACGAACGTCCCGATCAAGATTACATGGCGTCTTACTTTGGGGGGGAATCTGATGATTATGATGCCATCAATTCAGGGGCGGCGAAATCGGGGACGACGACGGCCTACAATGCCATGGTGAATGTCGCCAAAGGAAATATTTCCGATTCTTCGGTATACGCCACGATGAAAACGCATCTCGATGTCGATGCCATGATTGACTACATGCTCATGAATTTCTTTGTCGGGAACAACGACTGGGATGGTCACAACTGGCGGGCCGCGGGAACCGGTCCGACCGGAGTTCCATTCCAGTTTTTTGCCTGGGATACCGAATTCGCGATCTCTCAAAATCGAAATGGAACTACTCCGATCAGCGGAGCGTTGATGATGAATGTCACAGGGAAAAATGGAAACAATCGCCCGACCGGAGTGCACCAGGATCTCACTGGCAATGCGGACTATGTGATGCAATTTGCTGATCGGGCTCACGCGATGTTTTTCAATGGCGGCTTGTTTACTCCTTCGGGAGCAGAGGCGATTTGGCGTCGACGATCCGACGAAATGGATGTTGCGATCGTGGCGGAGTCCGCGCGTTGGGGAGACTACCGGGTTCACGTGCAGGCGGCGAGTAATTGGAGTCAATCGGACTACGATCTGTATACCAGAGATGATCATTATTTCCCAAATCAGAACTGGATCACGGGAACCTATTTGCAACAACGTCCGGCGATTGTCCTTCAGCAACTCCGGGATCGGAATCTCTATCCGGATGTTGATGCGCCGGTTTACGGTCAGGTTGGAGGGGTTCTGACGATGACCAACCCCAATGGCTCTGGCACGATTTACTTTACCACCGATGGCTCCGATCCGCGTGACCAGGGTTCGCCGATCTATAGTGCGCCGATCAATCTCGTGACCAGTGCGACCTACAATTCACGGGTTCTAGAAGGGGGAGTTTGGTCGGCACTGCAGTCGATGGATATTCTTACCGGTGTTCCTGCTAACGCCACGAACCTCGTTATCTCCGAAATCTATTACAACGAGCCCGGTTCCGGAGAAGCGAATGAGTTCATCGAATTGACGAATATCTCTGAAGTGGAAATCAACTTGAGCAATCTTACCTTCACCGAGGGGCTGACCTATACCTTCCCGGTAGGAAATGTGTTGGCGCCTGGAGCACAACTCGTGCTTCGCCCAACCGACTATACCGGCAGTCTCGATAACGGTGGCGAGACCATCACCTTAAATGATGCCAGTGGTGCGATCATCGAAAGCTTCACTTATGGCGATTCCCTGCCTTGGCCGGAAGCGGCGGACGGAGGAGGTCATAGTCTCGTGCGCATCAGTCCGGCTTCGCAACTCAACCCTCACGATGCAACAAGCTGGCGTGCCAGCACGGCGGTGGGAGGAAATGCCGGAACGACGGATTCCACGACCTTCCCTGGTGGTGATGATGCGGCGTTGTTGTCTTATGCCTTCGGGGACAGTGATGTTGATTTGGGCGCAGTCTTGGGAACCGTGGTGGTGCCAAGAAATCTCGCCGCCGATGATGTCATCGTCACGGTGCAGACTTCCATCGATCTTATCAACTGGACCGATCTCACGGAGGTCTCGGATGAAACCCTCCCTGCAGGCGGCCTCAGTTCACAGACCTACACCGTGGATCCCGAAGGCCTGAAAAGATTCTTCAGGGTGGCTATGCAGTTGCGTTAGTGAATATGGAGAGGGTGATCAAGATGGTCGCGATCTCTATAATTGGGCTCGCCGGTGCCTAGAATTTTCATCACAATGGCTGCATAATGATTCATTCAATTTGTTTATTTCTGGCCCTGATAGCGGGAATAGCTATGGCGGCCGAGCCAATCCGTGATGTGAAGTATGATGACAAGCATCAGCGCAATGTGCTTGATTTCTGGCCAGCCCTGAAGAAGGAGAAGGCGGCTCCGGTTTTTGTGTGGTTCCACGGCGGAGGATTTCGCAACGGCGATAAATCCCAGTTGGAGAAAAGGCGTCGATCGTCTCTGGATGCCTACCGGAAGGCGGGCTATGCGGTGGTGAGCTGCAATTATCCCTTCCTCGCCAAGGACATGGACTATCGGCAGATTGCGCATCATTGCGCACGGGCGGTGCAGTTTATCCGGTCAAAATCAGGGGATTGGAATATTGATCCGAAGCGCCTTTGTTGCGGTGGAGTTTCGGCAGGAGCATTGATCAGTGAATTTCTGGGCTATCACGATGACTTCGCTAATCCCAAGGCGAAGGATGTGGTGACCCGCCAAAGTTCACGCCCCGGAGTGGTGGTGAGCATTATGCAGCCAATCGGAACGAAGGACTTTGCCCTGCGATATATGGATAAGGGGGAGGCTCCGATTTTCATTTATTCCGACGCCCGGCCCAATGACCGAATTCACCCGCCGCAGCAGGCAGCCTTGCTTCATGAAAAAGCGAAAGCGCTGGGAATTCCCTCGGTCATTCATGGTGGAGGGCGCAATGACTTACCGAAAATCAACGGCGGTAAAACCTGGTTGGAGTTGCAGTTGGAATTTTGTCGGAAGCATCTCTCGGAAAAGGTAGCGAATTAAGTATGAAGAATTTGTTGCTCGGCATTTTTGCTTGTTTGGTTTCTTTGGGAAATGCCGCGGAGAAGAATTTGCCTATCAAGGGAGGTGAGGTGTTTGAGGTGGATGGTCGGACTGCCTTTTTAATTCTGCCAGAGAAGAAGGCCGGGCCAACTCCGTGGGTGTGGTATGCCCCGACCTTGCCGAGGTTGCCGGGGAACGAGGAGGTCTGGATGTTTGAGCAGTTTTTGGCGAAGGGAATTGCGATCGCGGGGATTGATGTGGGGGAGTCATTTGGGAGCCCGGACGGGCGGGCCCATTATTCGAAGTTCCATAAACATTTGGTTGAGAAGCGTGGTATGGCGAAGAAGGCTTGTCTGATGGCGCGAAGCCGGGGAGGGCTCATGCTCTACAATTGGGCGGTCGAGCATCCTGAGTCGGTGGCCTGCATTGTGGGAGTTTATCCGGTGGGAAATTTGACAAGCTACCCCGGATTGCCGAGGGCGTCGGGGGCTTACAAGATAAGCGCGGAGCAACTCGGTGCGAAGTTAAAAGCGCATAATCCCGTCGAGAGACTGGCCCCACTGGCCAAAGCCAAGGTGCCGATTTTTCACATTCACGGTGACAGAGACAAGGTGGTCCCTCTGGAGGCGAATTCAGGATTAATCAAGGAGCGCTACGAAGCGCTGGGTGGCAAGATGATCCTGGAAGTTGTTCCGGGGAAAGGTCACGACATGTGGGTCGGATGGTTTCAAAGCCAGACGCTAGTCGATTTCTTGATCGCAAACGCCAGTTAGAACTTCAGGGAAATTCCGGTGCTCACGGTGGTGTCGTCTTTTCCTCGGTCGACGGCCGGGGCGTTGTCGTAGGCCCAGGTGGCTGTAATTTGCCAGGAGAGCATGGCAGAGATTTTGAGATTCAGTTGAGCGTCGGCAGCGAGAGAATAGTTGTCGCTGTTGGATGGATCGAGAATGGCGGAGAGGGATTGTTTGAATTCTGTAATTTCATTGATGGACCAGGTGAATTTTTCGGCGGCCGAGACTGAAAAGTAGTCATCAGTGATCCCACCGACCTTTTCGAAGGTCACCCCGGGGCCGGCTTCGATGCTTAAGCTCATATCGTCTTCCTTGACGAGATAGTGACCCAGAGTGACAGAGGGAGTGATGCGATAGCTCATGTCGGAGAGTTGATTGCGGAGGTAGCCGAGTCCGGCTCCGAGGTAAGACTTTTTACTAAAAAAGTGATTGTACTGGGCATTAGCACGGAGGGTGTCGGTGTCGGTCGAATTGTCATTTTCAGCAAAGTTGTATTTGCTACTGAGGAGAACTTCGCGGTTATCTTCTTTGTAGGAACTATTGAACGAGAGCACGATGGTTTTACTCTCCGAGTTCCCACTATTAAGACCAAGGCCGAGGGAGGTAGCGGTGTTCCAGGAATTGGCAATAGATTCGGAGCCAGTTGGTTTCAGATCATCAAATCCTCCCAATGAATAGGAAAGTCCCATGAGGAGGGTGGTGTCGTCGGACTGGCGTCCGGCAGCAGGGGAGCTGTCGTATTGATAGCGAATCGAGCTCCGGAGAGCCCAGTGCTCGGAGATTGTGGTGTCGATGCCTGCCTCTGCGATGAGATTGTAGTCGTTAAAGTCATCGAACTTGGGTGTGAAGGCGATGCTTTGCCAAATCTTGGCACGTTTGCTGAGCTGGTGCTCGAAGCGTTGGACGAAGCGGTTGATCACGAGGTCGTGGTTCTCGCGACCTTGTTCTTCCCAGGCCATGCCGAGACCGGTTTCCAGAGAGAGGGAGGTGTTGTCGTTTTTGATCAAGTGATACCCCAGGCTTAATCCGAGCTCGGTGCGGTAGTCGAGGTCGGCGACGCGGTCGGTAAAATAAGAACCATTGAGACCATGGAAAAGTCTCTCGGTAAGCTGCCGGTTGTATTGTCCCTGAATCCGAAATGAGTCGGTGGAGGTGTCGCCGTCACTCTCCGAATAGAGCCAGTCGGCACCCAATAATACTTCGTTTTTGTCTTTGGCATACTTGGCGGACAACTGCAGCGAATGACTGGCGCTATCCGAGTTTCCGCTGGCGTAAGCAAGGGAGGCCGCGCCGGCGACCTTCCAAGGGGAGTCCGGCTGTGTCTCCTCGGAATACGCAAGATTTGAGAGGCCAAGAAAGGTCAGGAGAGTGAGGGATTTGTTCATCGAGAGAATGCAGGGCCGAGAATGTCTTAATGCCTCGACACAGCAACTCATCGTGAGACTCTTTGCAAGAACACTCACATGCGGATTGGCGATTTATTGATTCTTTTTTTGTTGGCCGGTCTGTGGGGAGCTTCTTTTCTCTTCATGCGAATTTCCGCGCCGGATTTTGGACCGGTGCCTTTGGTGGCGTTGCGGATGACCTTGGCGGGAGTGTTTCTGGCTCCGGTTTTTCTCAGAAAAGAGGCCCGGGAAATAGCAAAGAAGTATTGGTGGCAATTGTTGGTGAGCGGCGTGATGGGGTCGGCGATTTCCTTTGTGCTGCTCTCGTACGCTTCGTTAACCTTGAGTGCGGGCTTCACCTCATTGATGAATTCCAGCGTGCCTATTTTTAGCGCGGTCATCGCGGCGGTTTGGTTGGGCGAAAAGTTGCGGGTATCGCAGATTATTGGTTTGGGGTTTGGTATTCTCGGAGTGGTAATTTTGGTGTGGGATAAATTAGATTTCAGTGACGCCGGACTGGGCTGGCCAATCGGGGCCTGCATCTTATCTTGTTTGTGTTACGGCTTCGGAGCGAGCTGGATGAAAAGTAGGCTTCAAAAAGTGCGCCCCTTGGTCGGTTCGGCCGGGAGTCTTTTAGGTGCGGGATTTATGATGATTCCCTTGGCCTTGGTTCGGTTGCCCGAGACGATGCCGTCAGCTAAGAGCTGGCTCAGTGTCATAACCCTCGCGCTCCTTTGTACTGCTTTGGCCTTTGTCTTATTTTTTAAACTCATTCAGCGGTCTGGTGCCACCGTAGCGACCTCGGTGACGTTCCTGATTCCTTTTTTCGGAATCTTCTGGGGCTGGTTGATTTTGGATGAGGTCGTGACTGGGAGAATGGTATTGGGTTTGTTGGTCACCCTCTTTGGGACTTCGCTGATTACCGGGATGGTTGGTTCCAGAGTCCCCCGGCAATAAACCGAAGGAGTAATTCTCCCTGACATTGGGGGTGGTTTGGCGAGGAGGTCGAGAGTCGAGCGGATCCGAGTTAGGCGGTGCCTACGTTCATAGGGTCTGATCGGGTTTGGTGAAGACAAGGTAGAGGATGCCAGTGGCGATCCAGGAGGGAAGTGTGCAGTAGTGAGGCGTGACGCCGTGGAGAAAGATCAGGGCGAGGGAAATTGAAATCGGGATGAGCCAGGCGAAGAGGACCGCCATGTTGAAGAGGTTCGTCGTGGTGAGTTTGTGAAGGGCTTCTGCGGAACGATTGCGTCGGTAGTGCCAGTCGAAGAAGATGATGGCACCCATCGGCGCGAGGATGAGGCCGTAGAGTCCGACGAAGCCGAGGAGTTGCCAGGCGAAGGCCGGGAAGATTCCCGCGATGGTTGCGACGCCTCCGGCAATCAAAGTGACGGTCGTGCGGTTTGACCTGGGAAACATCGCTTGAAAGGCGAGTCCGGCGCGGTAGATCGTTGGATTGGCGGTGGTCCATCCGGCGGCGATGACGCAGATGATCCCGGCAAGTCCGGCGACGTTGGCGGCCATAGGTCCGGGGACGGGGTTGGCGTCTTGGGAGAGTTTGATTTGCGCGGCCAACATGAGGGCCGCGGCGATCCAGGCCATGTAGTGACCAATATACATGCCGGCGGCGGAAGCCCAACCGCAGGAGTTGCTCTTTGCATAGCGGAAGACCGAGAGGTCAGCCATGCCGACATGCATCGCGGCATTGCAGAACCAGGCAAAGAACATGACGGACCAAAAGCCCATCGTGGATTCGTTTTTGCCACCCTGCGCAAAGGTGATGGAGTCATTCCAAACGGCGGTGAGTTCGGCCCAGCTGGAAACCTCGAGTTGCTTTAGAGCAATGACTCCGCAGGCCAGAAAAACGAGGACCATCCAGGGTGCTGCGACATTGGAAAATCTTGCGACGGTATCGTATCCGCGTGAAGCGACGATGGCGATGACTGCTCCGACGAGGAGCGTGATGATCACGAAGGGAACGTTGTTCGGAAGGGTGTCATCCAGAGTTGGCATAGGAATTTCGAAGGGGATTCCGACAGCGGTGGCTGAGACCGTGATCATCGCTCCGGCGAGGAAACAAAAGAGGAGTCCATTGGCGAAATTGTAGAGCTTGACCAATCCGGGCCCGGCGATCTTTTCGAGATGATAATAGAGCGTGAGGCGGGCCTTGGTGGCGATGGGAGCACAGAGATAACGCCATGAGAGAACAGCCATGAGATTGCCGACCAGTAGTCCAAAGATGATATTCGGCAGGGTCACTCCGGCGAGGAGGAAGAGCGGCCCAATCATGAATTCGGTTCCTGCGGTATGCTCGCCGGCATACATCCCCCAGAACTTTCCCGGTCCTTTTAAGGAACTGTATGGGACGGGATTACGTTCGTGTTCGCTCGGTTTCGGTGAAGTGGATTGCGCCATGACGGAGGTCGGGAATACCTTGAATGATACAGGAAGTTCACAAGTTAATGTCGCCTAGGACACGCCTTGACAAGAAACGATTGAGTACTTTTTTTGGTGAATGCGTATTGCAGTGGCAGGAGCGGGTTATTAGCGTGCTCCCGCATGGCGGTTGGAAAAATCAGGCTCAAAGACGTGGCGGAAAAAGCCGGGGTGGCGGTGAACACGGCGTCGACAATTTTAAACAAGCGTCCGAATTCCTGGGCGTCGAAGGAAACCGAGAAGCGCGTTTTTGATGCCGCCAAGGAATTGGGCTATCGTCCGAATCGCGCGGCGGTGGCTTTGCAGTCTGGTCGTTTCATGACGATTGGTCTTTTGATCGCGGATCTGGAGAACCCATATTACACCCACTTTTCAGAGGTCTTTGGAAATCAGATCGAGGAGAAGGGCTACGATTTGTTGATCGAAAACTGGCGGACGGATCTTGAGCGGGAGAAAAAACTGCTGGCTGACATGGTTCATCGAAACGTGGATGGCGTGGTTGCCTTCGTCAGTGATGTCGATGAGCACCGGGAGTTTTTGGAAAGCCAGACTGCGGCGGGATTCCCTATCGTGGTGTTGGGCATGCCGGGTGAAGACGGCGGGAAGCTGGATCTGGTGACCCCGAACTTTTCGCAGGGGCTGGACGAAGCGGCCCGGAGATTACATGAATTGGGACACCGTAAATACACCTTCCTTTCTGCTAAATCAGGCGGCCAGCGCGTCGGGGGACGTCCGAGTATTTTCAAAGGAGTCATCGATGACTTCGGAGATAGTTTCGTTGAGATTAAAGACTGTGGACCGACAATTTCGGAAGCACGTGAGCGTGGTTTGGAAATTCTGGACCGAGAGGATCGTCCTACCGCGGTGGTCGCTCTCAATGACTTTACTGCTTTTGGAATCATGCGTGCCGCCAAGGACCTTGGTCTGCGTATCCCCGAAGATGTTTCCGTCGTCGGAGTCGATGGTATTCCCATGGCGGAGCAGTTGGTCGTCTCGCTCTCCACCGTGGCCCAACAGCACGAAGAGATGGCGGCGAAGGCGATCGAATTTTTACTCACGAGAATCGAGAGCAAGGAAGTGTTGCC